>NZ_CABVQC010000008.1 GCF_902499175.1 Burkholderia aenigmatica | reverse complement strand
GGCCGAGCCGGCCCGCGGCGACGGTGCCGGCGCAGCGGCCGACGCACCGCGCCGCGCGGCACCGGGCCCGTTTGCACGGCTGACCGGCGGCCTGCGCGCGCTGAAGCGTTACGGCTTTCGCGCGCGCTCGCTGTATTTCGTCGAGGGCGCGCAGCGCTGGTTCAGCTGGGACGACCCGATCGCGCTCGCCGACGAGGCGCACGCACTCGCCGACTGGTGCCGCACGCGCCGGATCGCGCTCGTGCTGCTGCTCGATCCCGAGGCGGACCATGCAGGCGAAGAACCACGCACCGACGATGCTCCGCTCGTGCGCGATGCGGATCGCACGCCGCGCAGCGGCTTTCACGGTATCTGCTCGGGCGTCGCGCAGTTGCAGCGCACGCACGGCGAGCTGCTGTGGATCGTCGATTTCTGGCGTGCGGGCGACACGCTCGCGGCCGGCGAGGTACGGTCGCTGCGCTTTGCGCCGGGCGGCCGGCTGTCGGCGAGCGTCGACGGCGGCGCAACCGAGCCCGCGCGCCGCATGAAGCTCGCGAGCGACGAGGATCGCGTCGTCGCCAGCCGCGCGGTGCTCGACGGCACGACCCGCGTGCCCGAGGGCTGGGAAATCGTCGAAGACAACGCGGCCGTCGTCGCGGCCTGCGCGCATGCCCAGGCCGCGACCGCGGTGCTCGTGTTCCACTCGCATGCGCAGCTCGAAGCGCTGTGCGCGGACGTGCACGCGCTGCGCCGGCAATGCGGCGGGGCGCTGAAGATTGCGGTCGTCGAGCGCGGCGAAGTGCTGCGCCAGCAGTTCGAGATGCTCGTGCTGAGCGTCGGCGCGAGCCGAGTCGTCGCGCGCGACCTGCCGGTGTCGCGGATGCAGGCCGCCGTGCACGCGCTGCGCGGCCAGCTCTATGCGCGGCCCGTGGCGGCCGACTATCGTGCGGCGCTCGCGGCCGCGCTCGGCGATTCGGTGCTCGGCTACCTGCCGGTCGGCGCGTTCTGCCTGCGGATTCGCGCGGTGCTCGATCGCGGTGCCGTGCTCGCGCTGCCGCACACGCTCGCGAAGATCGCGCTGCTGCCGGGCGTGTCGCATGTCGACGCGCTGCGGCATTGCCGGCCGCGCCGCGCAGGCGACGTCGTGACGGCCGATGCCGCGCACCTGTACGTGTTCCTGTTCGCCTGCGAACCGGTCGACGCGGAAGACGCGCTCGCGCGCATCTTCGACGTGCCGGTCGACACGCTGTCCGACCGCGTCGTGTGCCTCGGGCACGGCAGCATCGACATTGAGCTCAATGCGCTGAAGGCCGAGAACCGGCGCGCGCCGATCGCCGACTACAGCGATTTGTTCGCGGCCACGCCGCGCACACTGCCGGCGCACGCTGCTCCGGGCGACGCGTTGCCCGACGCGGGCGAGGTGAGCGACGCGATCGATACGATCGATACGATCGTCGCGCTCGAGGCGATCGGTGCGACGCCGTCGGTCGCGGCCGTCGACGCGTCGACGCCGGAACCCGTCATGCCCGCCGCGCGCAAACGCGGTGCCATCCGCAGCGAGATGCCGCTGCGCAAGCAGGGGGTCGCATGATCGCCGAACTCGTCCTCGGTTTCATCGTCGGCATCGCGATCGCGGTGCCGGTGTGGATCGTCGCCCAGCACCTCGGCATCGGCCGCGGCTTTCACGCGCCGCGCGGGATCGACCGGCGCGACGCGGTGCCCTGCGAACTCGTGCCGGTCGCGTTGCGCGGGCGGCTGCTGCCCGATGCCGAGCGCGGCGAACGCGGTGGTGAGGCGGCCCGATGAAGACGATCGCCATTACGTCGACGACCGGCGGCGCGGGCCGCACGACACTCACGGCCGCACTCGCGGTGCTGCTCGCGCGCCGCGGCCGGCCGGTCGTCGCCGTCGAATTCGACGCGCAGAACCTGATGGGCGCGACGCTCGGCCTCGACACGCTGGCCGAGCACGGCCTCGCGCAGAGCGTGCTCGGCGGCGCCGAGCCGTGGCATGCGCATACCTGGCGCAGCGCCGACGGCGTGCTGTTCGTGCCGTACGGGCAGGTCGATGCGGCCGGCGCCGCCGCGTGCGATGCGCGGCTCGCGGCCGACCCGGTATGGCTGTCGCGCGCGCTCGACGAGATCGCGTTGCCGGCCGACGGCGTCGTGCTGATCGACACCGCACGCTATCCGTCGACACAGGCCGAGCAGGCGATTCGCCGCGCGGACCTGACGCTCGTCGTCGTGCCGCCCGAGCCGACCGCCTGCGCGACGACGGCTGCGCGGCTCGGTGCACTGCGCACCGGCGGCGGCGAACTGCAGATCGTCGTGAACCGGCTGAATCCGGCGCGCGACATGCAGCGCGATGCGCTCGCGATGCTGCGCGCGGTCGCGGGGCCGGCGTCGATGCTCGAGCAGCGCATCCACGTCGATGCGGCCATGCCCGAAGCGCTCGCGCGCGGGAGCTGGATCTTCGACGATGCGCCGTATTCGCAGGCGTCGCACGACCTGAACGGTGTGGCGAACTGGGTTCATGCGTGGCTGGCGGCGGTCACCGCCGGCCGCACCGGAGCGGCGCGATGAAGGCCGCGTTCGCGCCGCGACTGCGCACGCTCGGCCGCCGTGCGGCCGACTGGTGCGCACGCGGCATCGGGCTGCCGGCCGAGCGCACGCTGGTCGACTGGCTCGTGCGATTGTTCTTCCACGCGCCGCCGCCGGGCCGGCCCGATTACGTGCGCCGCTGGGTGCGCGTCGCGACCCTGCGGCTCGCGCAACAGTGGGGCGTGCTGCAGCCGCTCAGCCTGCGCGAATGGCTGTGGCGCGCGATCGTGCGTGCGCCGCGCGCGGCCGATGGCCGGCCCGCGCGCGATCCGCTCGCATGGTTCGACCAGTATGTCGTGCCCGTCTACGTGGCCGGGCGCGCGGTCGGCCGGCGCATCAACGCGCTACTCGAGCGCCTGCCGTGGGTCCGCTGGGGCGGCTGGCTCGATGCGCGCGCACACGGTGTCGGCCGGCGCCGCTGGCTCGCGCCGCTGCTGCTGGTGGCCGGCGCGCTGCTGTGGGCGGCGGCCGGGATGTCGCCGCTGATGCCCGGCGCGCAGTTCGCGTTCTTCGCGATCGTCGCGGTGCTGGCGCTCACGCTGCGCCGCCTGCCAGGCCATCTGCCGACGCTCGCGCTGGCCTCGCTCGCGCTGCTCGCGACCGTGCGCTACGTGTGGTGGCGCACCACGCAGACGCTCGATTTCCGCAGCCCGGTCGAGGCCGTTGCCGGCTACCTGCTGTACGGCGCCGAAGCGTATACGTGGATGATCCTGCTGCTCGGCTTCGTGCAGACCGCGTGGCCGCTCGACCGGCCGATCGTGCCGCTGCCCGACGATCCCGACACCTGGCCGACCGTCGACATCTACATCCCGACCTACAACGAGCCGCTGTCGGTCGTGAAGCCGACGGTATTCGCCGCGCAGAGCATCGACTGGCCGAGCGCGAAGCTGCGCGTGTACCTGCTGGACGACGGCAAGCGCCCCGAATTCGAGGCGTTCGCGCGCGAGGCCGGCATCGACTACGTGACGCGCGACGACAACCGCCACGCGAAGGCCGGCAACATCAACCGCGCGCTGCCGAAGACGCACGGCGAATACATCGCGATCTTCGACTGCGATCACGTGCCGACGCGCTCGTTCCTGCAGACGACGATGGGCGTGTTCCTGCGCGACCCGAAGTGCGCACTGGTGCAGACGCCGCACCATTTCTTCTCGCCGGATCCGTTCGAGCGCAACCTCGGCACGTTCCGCGAGATCCCGAACGAGGGCAACCTGTTCTACGGGCTCGTGCAATCGGGCAACGACCTGTGGAACGCGACGTTCTTCTGCGGCTCGTGCGCGGTGCTCAAGCGCAGCGCGCTGGAAGAGGTGGGCGGCGTGGCGGTCGAGACCGTGACCGAGGATGCGCACACGGCGCTCAAGCTGCACCGGCGCGGCTATACGTCGGCGTACCTGCCGACCGTGCAGGCGGCCGGCCTCGCGACCGAAAGCCTCGCGGGCCACGTGAAGCAGCGCACGCGCTGGGCGCGCGGGATGGCGCAGATCTTCCGCATCGACAACCCGTTTCTCGGGCGCGGGCTCGGCTTCATCCAGCGGATCTGCTACGGCAACGCGATGCTGCACTTCTTCTACGGGATTCCGCGGCTGGTGTTCCTGACGATCCCGCTCGCGTACCTGTTCTTCCACCTGTACTTCATCAACGCGTCGGCGCTCGCGCTCGCGAGCTACGTGATCCCGTATCTGGTGCTCGCCAACGTCGCGAACTCGCGGATGCAGGGGCGCTACCGCCATTCGTTCTGGGCCGAGGTCTACGAATCGGTGCTCGCGTGGTACATCGCACTGCCGACAACCGTCGCGTTCTTCAGCCCGAAGCACGGCAAGTTCAACGTGACCGACAAGGGCGGCAAGATCGACGAAGGCTACGTCGACTGGTCGACGTCGAAGCCGTATCTGGTGCTGTTCGGGCTGAACGTGCTCGCGATCGTCGCCGGCCTGTGGCGGCTGGTGATCGACCAGGGCGACGAGGCGTCGACGATCCTGATCACGCTCGGCTGGACCGTGTACAACCTCGCGATGCTCGGCGCGGCGCTGGCCGTGGCGCGCGAGACCAAGCAGGTGCGCGTCACGCACCGGATCGCGATGCGCGTGCCGGCCATGCTGCTGCTCGCCGACGGCTCGACGGCCGCGTGCTTCACGAGCGACTACTCGACCGGCGGTCTCGGCCTCGAAGCGGTGCCGGGGCTCTCGCTTGCCGTCGGCGACACGCTGACGGTGTGCGTGACGCGCGGCGACCGGTCGTTCCCGTTCCCGGTGCGCGTGAGCCGCGTGACGCCGACCCATGTCGGCGTGAGCTTCGATGAGCTCACGCTCGAACAGGAGCGCCAGCTCGTGCAATGCACGTTCGGCCGCGCGGATGCGTGGCTCGACTGGCACGAAGGCGAGCGCCTCGATACGCCGCTCGGCGGGCTGAAGGAAGTGCTGCGTATCGGCCTGGACGGCAACGTACGGATGTGGAAGGGTGCGGCGCGCGGCCTGCTGGCCATGCTGGCGCCGAAACTCGATCGGGCGCGCGACTGACGCGGCGCTCATCATGGAGTGGGTTAGATGACGTTCTGGAATCTGTATTTCATCCTGAAGTTCGCGCTGTTCGCGACCGGGCACCTGCAGCCGTTCTGGCTCGCGAACCTCGCGTTCGCGGTGGCGCTCGCGGCGAGCGCACCGATCCGGCGGCGTGCGTGGCGCATCGTCCGGCAGCTCGTCGCGATCGCGATCGCGGTGCCGCTGCTCGCCCGCGAGATGCATGCACCGCCGCTCGCCCGTCTCGCCGAGGCCGCGCGCGAAGTGAGCACATTCCGCCTCGAGTACTGGATGGAGCTGCTGCCGCGCCTGTTGCCGCCGGTGCTGCTGCTGACGGTGGCCGGCGCGCTGATCGTCTACTTCATCGTCAACCGCTGGCTGCGCGTCGCGACCTTCGTGCTGGCCGTGCTGATCGTGATGCCGCTGTGGCAGGCCGGCAGCGGGCTGATGGCGCGCGTCGTCGCTCCGCTTCCGCAGCAGGCGAACGCGGCAGGCTCGACGCTCGCCGGCCAGCCCGAGGATCACAACGCCGCACTCGCGACGTTCCGCAGCCAGGAATCGCAGCGGCAGGTCGCGTTCGGTCATCTCGGCAACGATCCGGCCGCGCAGTTCGACGTGATCGTGCTGCACATCTGCTCGCTGTCGTGGGACGACCTCGATGCCGCGAAGGTGCGCAACCATCCGATGCTGAGCCATTTCGACTACCTGTTCACGAACTTCAGCACGGCCGCGAGCTACAGCGGCCCGGCGGCGATCCGCGTGCTGCGCGCGAGCTGCGGGCAGGAGGCGCACGCGGACCTGTACAAGCCCGCGCCGCAGCAGTGCTACCTGTTCTCGCAACTGGCGAGCGCCGGTTACTCGGTGCAGTCGCTGCTGAACCACGACGGTCACTTCGACAATTTCCTGCAGGTGATCCACGACAACATCGGGGTGGCCGACGCGCCGATGATCTCGAACGCGGCCGCGTCCGTCGCGATGCACGCGTTCGACGGCTCGGCGATCAAGGATGACTACTCGACGCTCGCGAACTGGTATGCGCAGCGCGCGTCGGTGCCGGGCCCGGTCGCGTTGTACTACAACACGATCAGCCTGCACGACGGCAACCGGATCGTCGGCAGTTCGCTGACGAGCATCGACTCGTATCCGCAGCGCGCGACGAAGCTGATGGACGACTTCGACCGCCTCGCCGACCTGATCGCGCAATCGGGCCGCCGCGCGGTGATCGTGTTCGTGCCCGAGCACGGCGCCGCGTTGCGCGGCGACAAGAACCAGGTCGCGGGCCTGCGCGAGATCCCGACGCCGCGCATTGTGCACGGGCCGGTCGGCGTGCGGCTCGTCGGTTTTGCCGGCAACCACGGCGCGACGACCGTGATCGATCAGCCGGCCAGCTTCCTCGCGCTCTCGCAACTGCTGTCGAACCTCGTGTCGAACAGCCCGTTCAAGCCGGGGGCGACGCTCGCGCAGTACGCGGCCGACCTGCCGCGCACGCGGATGGTCGGCGAGAACGAGGGCACGGTGACGATGCAGACGGCCGACGGTTACTCGGTGAAAACTCCGGATGGCGTATGGATCGACGAACAGTAATTCTGCCCGGCGACGCCGACGACGATCGCCTGTCGCAACCGAACGACGTGCTCGGCCTCGCGCGGCATCTGCCCGCGCTCGATCCCGACCGTTATGTCGACGAGCAGGCGCGCCGCGCGTTCATCGAGTCGCTCGACCGCTGGCCGACGCTCGCGAAGTTGATGGGGCTGCGGTGAGAGGGGCCGTGACGCCGTGCGCCGGGGCGGCCCGCGTGGCCGCGCTCGCGATCGTGGCGCTCGCGCTGGCGGCGCCGGGCGCCGCACAGGCGAGGAAACGCCAGTGCATCAAGTATCTGACCGTGAAGGTTCCCGATCGGATCGTGTCCGACGACGCGATGGTGCATGTCTTCGATCGCGACGGGAAGCATCTCGCGAGCGGGCGCCTCTATCCGGACGGCGTGGCCTATGTCTGCCTGCGCGAACTGCCGCCGGGCGCACAGGTGATTGTCGATCAGTCGCCGCCGCGGCCGGCTCCGATCTACCGCGGCGGGTCCTGACGGCGGCGCGTTACTGCGCGCGACGTTCCGGCTGGCGCGTCCACTCGTCTTCTTCGCCCGGCACCTTGCCGAAGGTCTGGTCGGCCCACGCCGCGCGGGCCGCGTCGATCTTCGCGCGTGCGCTCGACACGAAATTCCATTCGATGAACCGCTCGCCCGGCAGGTGCGCCCCGCCGAGCAGCATCACGCGCGCGCCGTTCGTGCTGGCGAGCGCCACGGTCGCGCCGGGTTCGAGCACGGCCATCGTCGCGGGGGCGAGCGGCGTGCCGTCGACGGTCAGGTCGCCGTCGACCAGATACACGCCGCGTTCTTCATGTTCGGCATCGAGCGCCAGCGTGCCGCCTGCCGCGAATTCCGCATACGCATAGAGCGTGGGAGAGAACACGGCGACCGGCGACGTGAGCCCGAACGCGGTGCCCGCGATCACGCGCACGCTCGCACCGTCGCGCGTGAACGACGGCAGCGTGTCGGCCGGATGGTGGACGAACGCGGGTGCGGTGTCTTCATGCTCGACCGGCAGCGCGACCCAGGTCTGGATCCCATGGACCGGCTGCTCGCGCGGCCGGTCTTCGTCGGGCGAGCGCTCCGAATGCACGATGCCGCGACCGGCCGTCATCCAGTTCACGTCGCCCGGCACGATCTTCTGCCGGAAGCCGAGGCTGTCGTGATGCATCAGCGAGCCGTCGAACAGGTAGGTGACGGTCGCGAGGCCGATGTGCGGATGCGGCAGCACGTCGATGCCGCGGCCGGCCGGCAATACGGCCGGCCCCATCTCGTCGAAGAAGATGAACGGGCCGACGAGGCGCGCGGCACGCGCGGGCAGCACGCGGCGCACGACGAGGTTGCCGATGTCGCTTTCGCGCGGCGTGAGCAGGGTCTTGATCGAGGCGGACATGGTGGGGATCTCGTGGTCGAGGCGGGACGCGTCAGGCGATCGCCGTGTCGATGGTGATCGGATGCGTGAGGATCTTGTGCACCGGGCACGCGTTCGCGATCTGCAGCAGGCGTTCGCGCTGTTCGTCGGACAGGTCGCCGTCGAGCGTGATGCGGCGCACGATCGTGCTGCCCGCGCTGCCGGATTCGTGTGCGAGCTTCACGTGCACTTCGGCGAGCGGCCAGCCCTTGCGTTGCGCGTACATCTTCAGCGTGATCGCGGTGCATGCGCCGAGGCTCGACAGCAGCAGTGCGACGGGCGTCGGCGCGGCATCGCCGCCGCCGAGCGGCGCCGGTTCGTCGGCGCGCCACTGGTGGACGCCATCGCTGAAGTGGACGAGGTAATCGACGGAGCCGATGCTCGCTTCGACGGACAGTTCGCTCATTGCAATTCCATGGGAAAAGGGGGAGGCCGGCGGCTTGGCCGGGCGTTACGGTTCGAGCAGCCGTTGCAGCCGCAGTTCCTCGAAATCGAGTTCCGATTCGATCCGGTGCAGCACGGTGTCGTCGACCTTGCCGTCGCGATGCAGGTCGAGCAGCGCGCGGCGCGACACGCCGACGAGCTCGAGTTCGACGCGCAGCATGCGCGAGCGCACATTGGCCGGCTCGGCGCCGTGGCGATGCGCGCGTTCGTTGAAGGTAACGCGGTTCCGGTATTCGGCGAGCAAGCGGTCGAGCGACGGCCGCTCGAGGCTCGACCCGCGTTGTTCGAGCGCGTCGAGTTCGGCGAGCGCCGCGCCGAACGCATACGCGCGCACCGCATGCTCGGACATCGTGTGCCGCGCGGCCGGGCGCAGTTTCAGCACGCGGATCAGCGGCGCAAGCGTGCCGCCCTGCACGACGAGCGTGGCGATGATCAGCAGGAACGTGCTGAACAGGATCAGGTCGCGGCCGGGGAAGTTGGCGGGCAGTGCGATCGCGGCCGCGAGGCTCACGACACCGCGCATGCCCGACCAGCCTAGCACGATAGCCTCGCGCCACGACCACGGGGCATGGCCGGCACGCGGCGCGCGCAGGCGGCCCGGCAGCCACATCGCGACGAACACCCAGACGATG
The DNA here is from genome assembly GCF_902499175.1 of Burkholderia aenigmatica. Classification (GTDB taxonomy): domain Bacteria; phylum Pseudomonadota; class Gammaproteobacteria; order Burkholderiales; family Burkholderiaceae; genus Burkholderia; species Burkholderia aenigmatica. The sequence continues at coordinate 177,305 of NZ_CABVQC010000008.1, read as the reverse complement.
CGCGCGGCGATCGCCGCGGCGGTGGCGGGCAGCGCGACGCGCAGGCCGGCCATCAGCACCGCGCCTTCGTGGTTCACGCGCGCGAGGATCGCGTGCAACGCGAGGCCGATCAGGATGAAGACGAGCGCATCGAGCACGAACACGATCGCTTCCCAGGTCGCCTTCGCCTTGATCCGCATGTCGGCGTCGAACACGCGATGCTGGCGCACGCCGAGCACGAGGCCGCAGGTGACGACCGACAGCACGCCCGAGCCGTCGACGGCTTCGGCGATCCCGTAGCTGCCCCACGCCATCGCGAAGGTCACGACGATACCGAGCATCGGATCGCGCAGGCGCGGCAACACCCAGCTCATCGCGTGGCCGCACGCGAGGCCGACTGCGATGCCGATCAGCGTGAGCGAGAAGAACAGCCCGGTGGCGCTCGTGGCCGTGATCGACACGGCAAGCGCGGCCGACACGGCCATCTGGTACAGCAGCAGGCCCGATGCATCGTTGACGAGGCTTTCGCCTTCGAGCACCGCGACGAGCCGCGCGGGCAGCGGGTGGCGCTGCAGGATCGCCTTCGCGGCGACCGCGTCCGGCGGCGACACGATCGCGCCGAGCGTGAAGCATGCGGCCCACGGCAACGCCGGGTTCGCGGCATGCACGGCGAGCGCGACTGCGACGGTCGTGAACACCACCGCGCCGAGCGCGAGCGACGCGATCGATGCAAGCTCCTGCCGGAATTCCTTCCACGCGGTGTAGAACCCGCTCGACATCAGCAGCGGCGGCAGCACGGCCGCGAGCAGCAGCGCCGGGTCCATGTCGGGCACGCGCTTGCCGGCGACCGCGACCACGCAGCCGCCGAGCAGCAGTACGACGGCAGGCGGAATCGAAATCCGCTCGGCGAGCCACGTGAGCGCGCCCGCACCGCAAATCAACAGCAGCAGGTAATGAAACAGCTCGACGTTGGTCATGCGTGGCCGTGTGCGACGAGGGCCATCACGACGGCTTGCGGTCGTTCGCGGTGCCGCCCGGCAGTGCGCCGAACATGTGCTGGCTGCATTGTGCATCGCGCCATGCGGTGTTCAGGCGATGGCCCGCGAACATCCGTTTCGCGACGGGCAGGATCTGTTCTCCGGCCAGCATGCCGAGCAGGCCGGTGAGCGCGATGATCGGCGGAGCCGGCGAATTCACGCCGAGCGCGCCGTAGATGACGCCGGCGAGGATGCCGGCGCATAGCGACAGGAAATACGGTTTCATGGCGAGCCCCGTGATGGCAGACGAGTGGCGCGGTGCGCGCCGTCAAGGTCTTGAAAGCGTATCGGGTTTGCGTGAAGAAAAAAAGGCCGGATCGCCCCGAACAGGCGTCGATTCCGGAATCGGATCGATTCCGTTTCTTGGGTGTTCGTGCCGCGCGTTTGCGGCTTAAATATTTAGAGCCGGAAGACGACCCGGCACCGATGCACCCCAGGCTCCTCCCGCTGTCGCGGTCGAGGCAGGCCCCCCTTTTTTCGTTCACAGGACGACTTGCGCCATGAGCAATCCGAAACTTGAAGTACTTACTCCGCAGAACAGCCAGCTGATCTTCATCGACCAGCAGCCGCAAATGGCGTTCGGCGTGCAGTCGATCGATCGCCAGACGCTGAAGAACAATGTCGTCGGTCTCGCGAAGGCCGCGAAGGCATTCAACATCCCGACCACGATCACGACGGTCGAGACCGAAAGTTTCTCCGGCCACACGTACCCCGAATTGCTCGACGTGTTCCCGAACCAGCCGCTGCTGGAGCGTACGTCGATGAACTCGTGGGACGACCAGAAGGTGCGCGATGCGCTGGCCGCGAATGGCCGCAAGAAGGTGATCGTGTCGGGCCTGTGGACCGAGGTCTGCAATACGACGTTCGCGCTGTGCGCGATGCTTGAAGGCGAATACGAGATCTACATGGTGGCCGACGCGTCGGGCGGCACGTCGAAGGACGCGCACGACTTCGCGATGCAACGGATGGTGCAGGCCGGTGCGGTGCCCGTCACGTGGCAGCAGGTCGTGCTCGAGTGGCAGCGCGACTGGGCGCGCCGCGATACGTACGACGCGGTGATGGCCGTCGTGCGCGAGCACTCGGGCGCCTACGGGATGGGTGTCGACTACGCGTACACGATGGTCCACAAGGCACCGCAACGCACCGCGACGCCGCACGAGTCGCTCGCGGCGGTCCCGGCGAAGTAACGGGCCGCCGGCCGCGATCGTCGCGATGGTCGCGACGATCGCCTGCCAGGGGCCGTCGCGCGTTCAGCTGACGGGCAGCGCCCACGGTGCGTGCACGAAGCGTTCCGCGAGGAAGTCGAGCAGCACCGTCACGCGCGCGGCGCGCAGCATGCCGGGCGGCGTGACGAGGTTGACGTTGATGTCGGCGATCTTCCAGTCGGACATCACTTCCTCGAGCTCGCCGCGCTGCATCGCGTCCCACACCAGGAACTCGGGCTGAAGGGCGAGGCCGTGACCGGCGACGAGCGCGGGGAGGATCACGTCCGCGTTGTTGGTGCGAATGCGGCCGTGCACGGATACGCCGAACTCGTCGCCCGAAGCCGGTTGGCGGAAGCGCCAGTACTCCGGCGTCGGCAGGTTCGTGTAGGTGAGGCACACGTGCTGTTCGATGTCGCTCGGATGCGTCGGGCGGCCGCGCCGGTCGAGGTAAGAGGGCGACGCGACGAGCGGGCGGCGTACCGCGCAGAGCCGGCGCGAGCGCAGCGACGAATCGCTCAGCTCGGCGATGCGGATCGCGACGTCGAAGCCGCCGGACACGATGTCGACGATGTGGTCGGTGAGTACGAGGTCGATGTCGACGCGCGGATAGCGTTCGAGAAACGCGGGCAGCACCGGCGACAGATGGCGCAGCCCGAACGACATCGGCGCGTTCACGCGCACGAGGCCGTGCGGTTCGAGCGCCTGAGCGGAAGCTTCGCTCTCGATCAGGTCCGCATCGGCGAGCAGGCGGATCGCACGGTCGCGCAGCAGTTCGCCGGTCGGCGTGAGCGACAGCTTGCGCGACGTGCGGTACAGCAGCATCGCGCCGAGGCGCTTTTCGAGGCGCGCGATCGCCTTCGACACGGTCGGTTGCGATACGCCGAGCAGGTCGGCGGCTTTCGCGAACGAACCGGTCTCCGCGACGCGCGCAAAGATGGCCCAGGCTTCGAGATCAGGAAGGTGTTGCATGGTCGGAACGAATGGCAGGGAAGCGGAACGGATGCGGCGCACCGCGAAGGCGGCCGCGCGATGCCGATGATTCTAATCCGGCCGGGAGAAATATCGTTATGGAATCTTATCTACTTTCGTTGGGCGCCGGCGTGTTGATCGGCGTCGTGTACAGCGTGATCAAGGTGCGCTCGCCGGCACCGCCGCTGATCGCGCTGGTCGGCCTGGCCGGCATGCTGATCGGCGCCCAGGCCATCGCGCCGGTCCGTCACTGGCTCGGCTTCTGACCGCATCGAGGACACTTCATGAGCGCTAACGCTACTCAACCCGATCTCATCCTGCACAACGGGCGCATCACGACGCTCGATCGTGCGAACCCTGTCGCAACCGCCGTGGCGATCAAGGACGGCCGCTTCGTCGCGGTCGGCGCCGACGCGGACATCATGCCGCTCGCGGGCCGCGCGACGAAGGTCGTCGATCTCGACTGCCGCACCGTGCTGCCGGGGCTGATCGACAACCACACGCACGTGATTCGCGGCGGCCTGAACTACAACCTCGAGCTGCGCTGGGACGGCGTGCGTTCGCTCGCGGTCGCGATGGAAATGCTGAAGCACCAGGTCGCGATCACGCCTGCGCCGCAATGGGTGCGTGTGGTCGGCGGCTTCACCGAACACCAGTTCGTCGAGAAGCGCCTGCCGACGATCGACGAGCTCAACGCGGTCGCACCCGATACGCCGGTATTCATCCTGCACCTGTACGACCGCGCGCTGCTGAACGCGGCCGCGCTGCGGGTGGTCGGCTACACCAAGGACACACCCGAGCCGCCGGGCGGCACGATCCTGCGCGATGACGCGGGCAACCCGACCGGCCTGCTGCTCGCCAACCCGAACGCGACGATCCTCTATGCAACGCTCGCGAAAGGCCCGAAGCTGCCGTTCGAGTACCAGTACAACTCGACCCGCCACTTCATGCGCGAACTCAATCGCCTGGGCGTGACGGGCGTGATCGACGCAGGCGGCGGCTCGCAGAATTATCCCGACGATTACGAGGTGATCCGCAAGCTGCACGATGCCAACGAGATGACGGTGCGGATCGCGTACAACCTGTTCACGCAGAAGCCGAATGCGGAGAAGGAAGACTTCGTGAACTGGACGAAGAGCGTCAAGTACCACGACGGCACCGACTATTTCCGCCACAACGGCGCGGGCGAGATGCTGGTGTTCTCGGCGGCCGATTTCGAGGATTTCCGCGTCGCGCGTCCGGACCTGCCGGCGCAGATGGAGGACGATCTCGAAGGCGTCGTGCGCGTGCTCGCCCAGAATCGCTGGCCGTGGCGCATGCATGCGACCTACGATGAAACGATCAGCCGCGCGCTCGACGTGTTCGAAAAGGTCGACAAGGACATTCCGCTTGCCGGTCTGAACTGGTTCTTCGATCACGCGGAAACCGTTTCCGAAAAATCGATGGATCGCATTGCCGCGCTGGGCGGCGGTATTGCGGTGCAGCACCGGATGGCGTACCAGGGCGAATATTTCGTCGAGCGCTACGGCGCGCGTGCGGCCGAGGCGACGCCGCCCGTCGCGAAGATGCTCGACAAGGGAATCAAGGTGTCGGCAGGCACCGACGCGACGCGGGTGGCGTCGTACAACCCGTGGGTGTCGCTCGCGTGGCTTGTGACGGGCAAGACGGTCGGCGGCCTGCGGATGTATCCGCAGCGCAACCTGCTCGATCGCGAGACCGCGCTGCGCATGTGGACCGAGTACGTGACGTGGTTCTCGAACGAGGAGGGGAAGAAGGGGCGTATCGCGGTGGGCCAGCTTGCCGACCTGATGGTTCCGGATCGCGATTTCTTCACGTGCGCGGAGGACGATATCGTCGATACGACGGCGTTGCTGACGGTGGTCGGCGGCCGCATCGTGTGGGGCGCGGGGCCGTTCGCGTCGCACGATGCGCCGATTCCGCCCGCGATGCCCGACTGGTCGCCCGTGCGCGAGTACGGCGGCTACGGCGGCTGGGGCGCGACGCAGCGCAACGGCGCGCCGCTGCAGCGCGCGGCGGCCGCCGCGATGTGCGGCTGCGCGAGCGCATGCAACGTGCACGGGCACGCGCATGCGGGCGCATGGGGCCGCACGTTGCCGACGTCGGACGCGAAGGGCTTCTGGGGCGCGTTCGGCTGTTCGTGCTGGGCGGTCTGACATGGCGGCCCCGACCGATCGAGGCGGTGTCGGCAACCCGGCGTGGATTCGCGTGCTGCTCGCGCAGCCGTGGGTCCTGCCGCTTGCGCGTCTGGCATTGGTGTCCGCGTACCTGATCGGCGGGGTCGCGAAGGCGCTGGACTTCGACGGCGCGGTCGCGGAGCAGGCGCATTTCGGGCTGCAGCCGGCGGCGTTATGGGCGGCGCTGGCGATCGCGGTCGAGATCGCCGGCTCGCTGTGCATCGTGCTGGGCCGCTTCACGTGGCTCGGCGCCGGCAGCCTCGGCATGCTGACGCTGGTCGCGATGGCGGTCGCGAACGATTTCTGGAACCGCACGGGCGCCGAGCATTTCATGGCGCTCAACAGCTTTTTCGAGCATCTCGGGCTGATCGCCGCACTCGTGCTCGCGACCGTGCTCGCCGATGCGAAGCACCTGGCCGGCGACGGCCGCACTACTCGATGACGATGAAACAACCAGGAAATCCTGTCATGAAAACCCTTCGTTCCGTATTGCTCTCCGCGATGATCGCGGGCGGTCTTGCCGTCGCGCCGGTCGTGTTCGCGAAGCCGCCGGTCGTCGCTGCGCCGGTGCCGGTGCTGGCCGTCGGCCCGCAGTACGATACGACCCACGTGTGCGTGTCGCCGGACGATTTCGACCGCTTCACCGACAGCTTCGTCGCGACCTTCGGCGGCAAGAAGTCGAAGCAGGGTGTGTTCCAGGTCACGCCCACGCCGAGCCAGACGATGTCGCAGCTCGTGCTCACGCCGGTCGGCACGGTCTCGGTGTTCGGCTTCAAGACGCCGATCCCGTATCCGTTCTGCGCGGAGCGCACCGGCTACCTCGTCACCGATCTCGACGTCGCGATGAAGACGGCGCGTGCGCACGGCGCGGACGTGATCGTCGACACGTTCCCCGATCCGATCGGCCGCGACGCGATCATCCGCTGGACCGGCGGGCTGAACATGCAACTCTATTGGCATACCGAAGCACCGCACTACGATGTGCTGGAGACGGTGCCCGAGAACCGCGTGTACGTATCGCCGGAAAGCGTGCGCAAGCTGGTCCACGATTTCGTCAAGTTCTCGAACGGCAAGGTGGTATCCGACACCCTCAAGGCACCGGGCATCGAGATCGGCAGGCCGAACGAGACCTACCGTCGCATCCGCATCGAATCGGGCTTCGGCAAGATGACCGTGCTCGTAACCGACGGCCACCTGCCTTACCCGTTTGGTCGCGAGATGACCGGCTACGAAGTGCCCGATCTCGCCGCGACGCTGAAGAAGGCGCAGGCCGCGGGCGTGACGGTGCTCGTGCCGCCGTTCACGTCGGACGGCCGCGACGCGGCGCTCGTGCAGTTCCCGGGCGGCTACGTCGCAGAGATCCACGCGAGCGCGGCGCGATGAAGCACGAGGACACGATCCTTGCCGCGGTGGCCGGCTTCGTCGACACGCTGAGCTTCGTTGCGTTGTTCGGGCTGTTCACCGCGCACGTGACCGGCAACTTCGTGTTGATCGGCGCGGGCATCGCGGGCTTCGGCCAGGGCGTCGTGCTCAAGCTGAGCGTGTTTCCGGCGTTCGTGTGCGGCGTGATCGCGAGCAGCCTGATCGCACGCTCGATGTCCGCACGGCCCGCATGGCAGGGCACGCGCGCGTTGCACGCGGTGCAGGCGGTGCTGCTGCTCGGCTTTTGCGCGGCCGGCGTGTGGGCGACACCCGTCACGCAGCCCGACAGCCTGCCGGCGCTCGTGGCCGGCATCGTCGGCGCATTCGCGATGGGCGTGCAGAACGCGCATCCGCGCGTGATCCCGCGTGCCGGCGGCGTGCCGAACACCGTGATGACCGGCAACGTGACGCAGGCGATCCTCGACGTCGTCGACATGCTGTCCGCCGGCACGGCCGACAGCGTGCGCGCGGCGGCACGCGCGCGTTTCGCGAAGATGCTGCCGGCGATCGTCGCGTTCGCGCTCGGCGCGGCGTGCGGGGCGCTCGGGTTTCGCTATATCGGCTTTCTGGCGCTGCTCGCGCCCGTTTGCGCGCTGGCGGCGCTTGCGCTGTGCGCGGCCCAATCGGCGGGTGCCATCACGAAGGAGCGCGCATGAACGGGTATCGGGAACAGGCGCATCGCGGCCGCCGCTTCGATCGTGCCGCGCGCGTGTCCGTCGTCGCGGGGCTGCTGTTCGCCGGGCGCGGCGCCGCGTTCGCGGAAACGTCGCCGGCATCGGCGCCGGCCGCTGACGGCGCCGCATCGACGTGCACGGCCAAGCGGCCGACCGTGCTGTTCAATCGCTGGCAGGAAGACTGGTCGGTGCTCGCGAATCCGTGCGTGCCGCGCGCACCGCTCGACGGCCTCAAGTACATTCCGCTCGGCAACGATCCGGCTTCCTATCTGTCGCTCGGCGTGAACCTGCGCGAGCGTCTCGAGACCGTCGACGCGCCGCTGTTCGGCATCGGTTCCGCGCAATCGGACACGTACCTGATCCAGCGCGTCGAAGTGCATGCCGATGCGCATCTCGGTCAGCACTGGCAGTTCTTCGTGCAGTTGCAGGACGATCGCGCATACGGCAAGAACACGATCTCGCCGGTCGACAAGAACCCGCTCGATCTCGAGCAGGCATTCGCGACCTATACGGGCGCGCTCGGCGGCGGCACGTTCAAGTTCCGCGTCGGCCGGCAGGAGATGGCGTTCGACCTGCAGCGCTTCATCGCCGCACGCGATGGCCCGAACGTGCGGCAGGCGTTCGATGCGGTGTGGGCCGACTACGAATACCAGCAGTGGCGTTTCATCGGGTATGCGACGCAGCCGGTGCAGAACCGCAGCGCGTCCACGTTCGACGATGTGTCGAACCGCGACCTCACGTTCAGCGGTGTGCGTTTCGAGCGGAAGGCGGTCGGGCCCGGCGACCTGTCGGGCTACTGGTCGCGCTACAACCGCAGCAACGCGCGCTTTCTCGATGCGAGCGGCGCGGAGCGCCGTGACGTGTGGGACCTGCGTTACTCCGGTACGCAAGGCCGTTTCGACTGGGATCTCGAAACGATGCTGCAGACGGGGACGGTCGGCAGCAGCACGATCCACGCGTGGGCGGTCGGCTCGATCGCCGGCTACCGGCTCGACGCGCCGTGGTCGCCGCGCATCGCGCTGCAGCTCGACGCGGCATCGGGCGACCGGCATCCGCACGACGGCCGCGTCGAAACCTTCAATCCGCTGTTCCCGAACGGCTACTACTTCACGCTGGCCGGCTTCACCGGGTATTCGAACCTGATCCACGTGAAGCCGTCGGTGACGCTGAAGCCGTCGCCGAACCTGTCGCTGCTTGGGGCGCTCGGGTTCCAGTGGCGCGAGACGACCGGCGATGCGGTCTACCAGCAGGGCAACGCGGTGGTGCCGGGCACGGCAGGCAAGGGCGGGTTGTGGACGGGGATGTACGTGCAGCTGCGTGCGGACTGGACGATCGCCGCGAACCTGATCGGTGCGGTCGAGGCCGTGCATTTCCAGGTCGGCGATGCGATCCGCCAGGCGGGCGGGCATAACGCCGACTATGTCGGGGTCGAGCTGAAGTATGGGTGGTAGCACGCGTGCCGGGGCGCGTTCGCCGGCGATGGGTTGCGCGATGCGAGGTGTCGGATGAATGCGCGCGTGCAGGTGCTCGTGTATTCGGACGAGATGCTGATCGTGCGCTGGCTTGCGCCGGGCGGCGCGGAGCAGCGCTGGGCACCCGGGCGCGCGCTGCGCTCGGGCCAGTGCGCGCTGTCCGGCGAGAAGATCGTCTGTGGCGACGCCGTCTTCAGCGCCCGCGGGCGGGCGCCGTTCGAACCGAAAGCCATGATCCTGGCGGCGGCGCTTGACCGGCCGCGCGCGTCGACGGTTCGCCCGCACGTACAGGTGCTCGAGCGCTCGGCGCAGCTGCTGGTCGTGCGCTGGGTCGAACCGGGGCGTGCGCACTTCGGCGAGCAGCACTGGAAACCCGGGCGCGCACGGCAGGCCGGTTTCTGCGTGCTGTCGGGCGCGCGGATCGCGTGCGGCGACGATGTGTTCCGCCCGAGCGGACGGCCGACGCCGCCGAATGCTCGCGCGATGATTCTGGCGGTCGCGCTCGATGGCGCCGGGCTGAAGCACGGCGGGTGACGCGGCGCGCGGTGCTTGCGCGCGCGCAACGACAAAGGGCGGCCGAAGCCGCCCTTTGTCGTATGCGGCCGGCATGACGCCGGCCGGTGCATTGCCGTGCCGCTGCGCCGTTACAGGTTCGGCGACAGTGCGAGCGCGTTCGTCAGGTCACCCATCGGCTGGCCGCCGTTGGCCTTCAGCGCGTCGTCGCGCTGTTGCAGGCCCGCGAGGCGCGGCAGCGAGAAGCGGCGCGTGATGAAGCGCAGGATCGACGCGGTGTCGTACTGCGTGTGGTCGACGAAGCCCTTCTTCGAGAACGGCGACACGATGAGTGCCGGAATCCGCGTGCCCGGGCCCCAGCGGTCGCCCTTCGGCGGCGACACGTGATCCCAGAAGCCGCCGTTTTCGTCGTACGTGACGACCACGACCATGTTCTTCCACTGCGGGCTGGCCTGCAGGTGGGCGATCACGTTCGCGATGTGCTGGTCGCCGCTCGACACGTCGGTGTAGCCCGCGTGTTCGTTCAGGTTGCCCTGCGGCTTGTAGAACGCGACCTGCGGCAGCGTGCCCGCGTCGATCGCCTTGATGAACTCGCTGCCGTCGGCGCCGCCGTCGAGCAAGTGCTGCGCGCGGCTCGTGCTGCCCGGTGCCTGGTTCGCGTAGTAGTTGAACGGCTGATGGTGCGGCTGGAAGTTCGGCGCCGTCATGTTCGGGCCGTAGATCACGTTCGCGGTGCCGCTTTGAGCGGCCTGCAGCGCCTGGTTCCACGCACCGCCGTACCATGCCCACGACACGCCGGCGTTGGTCATCAGGTCGCCGATGTTCTGCTGCGATTGCGGCGGCAGCGTCGATGCGGCCGACGGGTCGGCCAGGTTCGGATCGCCGCCCGAAGCCGCCTTGTTGCCGCTCGGCTGGTACGGCGGCTGCATCGTGTTGATCGCGTAGAAGTCCGGCGTCAGGTTGCCCGAGTTCACGAACTTCGGAATGCCGTCGAGCGCGGAAGCCGGCGAGTTGGTCGCGAGCTGCAGCGACTTGCCGTCGGCGGCGACGGCCGAGATCGAACCGGCGGCCGGGCTCTTGTCCGCGTTCGCGTAGAACGGCGCGCACGCGCAGATCAGGTACTGGTGGTTCAGGAACGAGCCGCCGAACGCGCCCATGAAGAAGTTGTCGGCCAGCGTGAACTGCTGCGCGATCTTCCACAGCGGCAGCTTCGTCGCGTCGGGCGTGTAGTGGCCCATCACGAGGCCGCCGGAATCGGCCCAGGCGGCGAACATGTCGTTCTTGCCGCCGTTGATCTGCATCTGGTTCTCGTAGAAGCGGTGATACAGGTCGCGCGTCGTCACGCTCATCGACGTATTGAAACCGTTCGGGTCGTCGATCGCGAACGGCGCGTTCGGCAGGTTGGCCGTCATCGCTTCGGTCACGGCGGGCGTGACGCCCTTCGCGGTCAGGCCGCCCCATACCTTCGGCAGCGTCGCGAGCGGCTGGCCGTTGCGGTCCTTCTGCTGCGCGCTGGCTGCGGTCACGTTCTGCAGGCCGTTCGCGCCCGGGAAGTTGCCGTACAGGTTGTCGAAGCTGCGGTTCTCGGCGTAGATCACGACGACGTTCTTCACCGTCGACAGGCCTTGCTGCTGCACGTCGTCGCCGCCGCAGGCGGTGAGGGCGGCGGCCGCGGCAACGGCGATCGGTGTAAAGCGAATCCAGGCGTGGTTTTTCATCCGTTGTACTCTCTATCTCTCTCTTGTCGCGTGGGGAACCGGAGCATTCGTGTACCGCCGGTTCGCGAGGGTAACCGTGGCATGTCCGGCTGTAAGCATTTTGAGGGTGCGATTTGACAGCCGGGTGTAGGCGTCCTTTCGATTAGCTGTCGATTCGTCGTCATGTAACGGTCATGCGGCTGACATAAACTCCGGCCGCTCCTGAACCCACTTTCCGACGAATCGATGAAGCCTCGCCAACCGACAGCCGGCGCGTTCGCGCGTTCGTGGCTGCACCTGACCGGCGCATTCGCGCTGGTCACTACGCTTGCAACCCTTGCCGGCTGTGACGGACAGCCGGGGGCGGGTGCGCCGACCGTACAGGCCGCCAGCGCGGCGAGTACACCGGGCGCCGCCAATGTGGTTGCGTCCGCAACGGTTGCCGCGAGCGGCGCGGTGGTCGAGACGAACCAGCCGCAGACGCGGGCACAAGTTTACGAAGGCGTGCGCCGGATGACGGCGCTCGGCAAGCAACTTTTCTTTGACCCTACGCTGTCAGGTTCCGGCAAGCTCGCGTGCGCGTCGTGCCACAGCCCCGATCACGCGTTCGGCCCGCCCAACGCGCTGGCCGTGCAATTGGGCGGCGACGACATGAAACGTCCGGGCTTTCGTGCGGTGCCGTCGCTCAAGTACCTGCAAGGCGTGCCGCAGTTCACCGAACACTTCCACGATTCCGACGACGAAGGCGACGAGAGCGTCGATGCGGGCCCGACGGGCGGCCTCACGTGGGACGGCCGCGTCGACACGGGCGCCGAGCAGGCGCGCATTCCGCTCACGTCGCCGTTCGAGATGAACAGCTCGCCCGCGAAGGTCGCGCAGGCCGTGAAGGCCGCGCCGTATGCGGACGAGTTCCGCGCGGTGTTCGGCGTGAAGGTGCTCGACGACGACGCGGCCACGTTCAAGGCCGTGCTGCGCGCGCTCGAGACGTTCGAGCAGACACCCGAACTGTTCTCGCCGTACACGAGCAAGTACGACGCGTATCTCGCCGGCCATGCGCAGCTCACGCCGGCTGAACTGCGCGGGCTGCAGTTGTTCAACGACGAGAAGAAGGGCAATTGCGCGAGCTGCCACATCAGCCAGCGCGCGCTCGACGGCACGCCGCCGCAGTTCAGCGATTTCGGGCTGATCGCGGTCGCGGTGCCGCGCAACCGCGCGCTGCCCGTCAATCGCGACCCGCGCTTCTACGATCTCGGCGCGTGCGGCCCCGAGCGTACCGACCTGAAGGGTCGCGACGAATTCTGCGGGCTGTTTCGTACGCCGTCGCTGCGCAACGTCGCGCTGCGCAAGACCTTCTTCCACAACGGCGTGTATCACACGCTCGAGGACGTGATGCGCTTCTACGTCGAGCGCGACATCCATCCGGAGAAGTTCTATCCGGTCGTGCACGGCAAAGTGCAGATCTACGACGACCTGCCCAAGCGCTACTGGCCGAACATCAATCGCGAGGCGCCGTTCGACCGCAAGCGCGGCGAGCAGCCCGCGCTGAACGAAGCCGAGATCAAGGACGTGATTGCGTTCCTGGGTACGCTGACTGACGGATATCAGCAAACGGCCGCGCCGGCCGGCCACTAGAAGGCGGCGTCGACGGCACGCATGCTATCCTCGCTCGCTGACAGGCGCAGTGTGCGTGCCGGTTCGCCGGCATGCACACTGCGCCGTTCGATCGAACATCCAAGGAGAACAACATGTCGATGCGTGCATCCCTTTCCGTCGTCACGCGTGTGCTGGCCGGCGCCGCGTGCGCAGCCGCGATGCTGCCTGCCCATGCGCAGAACAACCTGAACTTCCTGAACGACACGCCGCTCAGCTACTTCAGCAAGACCGACCGTGCGTCGCTTGCGAAGACCGCCGCGCAGGTGCGCGACGAAGGCAAGGACGGCGAGACCACGACGTGGCAGAGCAGCGGCCGCGGCACGCAGATCGATGCGAAGCTCACGCCGAGCACGTCGGAAACCGACGGCAAGACCTGCCGTGAAATCGCCACCGAGATCACCGCGAAGGGCCAGACGATGACGCTCAAGCCCGTCTATTGCAAGACCGACGCGGGCAAGTGGCAGCTGCAGAAGCGCTGAGCACGCACGTGATGAAGCGGGGCGGCGCGCCGCGCACGGTATCGTGCGGCGTCGTGATCCTCGATGCGGCCGGCCGCGTGTTCCTCGCGCACGCGACGGATACCACGCACTGGGACATCCCGAAGGGGCAGGGCGAGCCGGGCGAGACGCCGGCCGACGCGGCGCTGCGTGAACTGCTCGAGGAAACCGGCATTGCATTCGCGCCGGCCCGCTTGCTCGATCTCGGCCGTTTCGCGTACCGGCACGACAAGGACCTGCACCTGTTCGCGGTGCGGGTGCCCGAAGGCGAGATCGATCCCGCGCAGTGTACGTGCACGTCGCTGTTTCCGAGCCGTCGTGACGGCTCGATGATTCCCGAGATGGATGCGTATCGCTGGACCGCGCCCGCCGACGTCGATGCGTATGCGAGCCGCAGCCTCGCGCGGCTGTTTCGCACGAAGCTGTCGCTGGCGGAGTTGCATCGGCGGTTGACCGGTGGGTGAACGAGCGTGGCGGTTTCCGCTGCCACGTGACCTGGCTTCGCTTCAAAGCACACAATAAAAAAACCGGCCCTGAGGCCGGTTTTTTTTATGGGCACGCGACGGCGGCTTGCGAAGCCGCGCGCGAAGCACGCCGTTACGCCGGCTTGCCCCAGCTGTCGCGCAGCCCGACGATCCGGTTGAACACCGGCTTGCCCGGCTTCGAATCGACGCGGTCCGCAACAAAGTAGCCGTGGCGCTCGAACTGCAGGCGCGTTTCCGGTGCGATGTCGCCGTTGCCCGGCTCGACGTACGCGTGCACGATCTTCTTCGAATCGGGGTTCAGCGCTTCGAGGAAGTTCGCGCCGCCCGCGTCCGGATGCGGCTCCTTGAACAGGCGGTCGTAGATCCGCACTTCGGCCGGTTGCGCATGTTTCGCGCTGACCCAGTGAATGTTGCCCTTGACCTTGTACGTGTTCGCGCCTTCGGTGCCCGACTTGCTGTCCGGGAAGTAGTTGCAGTGCACGGCCGTCACGTTGCCGTCGGCGTCCTTGTCGAAGCCCGTGCATTCGATCACGTAGCCGTAGCGCAGGCGCACCTTGTTGCCCGGGAACAGGCGGAAATAGCCCTTCGGCGGGTTTTCGACGAAGTCCTCGCGCTCGATCCACAGCTCGCGCGAGATCGGGAACGTGCGCACGCCGCGTTCCGGATGATGCGGGTGCACGGGGGCCGTGCACGCCTCTTCGAGATCTTCCGGATAGTTGTCGATCACGAGCTTCAGCGGATCGAGCACCGCGACGGTACGCGCGGCCTTGTCGTCGAGGTCGTCGCGCAGCGCGCCTTCGAAGATGCTCATGTCGATCCACGAGTCGATCTTCGTCACGCCGATGCGCTCGCAGAACAGGTGGATGCTCTCCGGCGTGAAGCCGCGGCGGCGCACGCCGACGATCGTCGGCATCCGCGGGTCGTCCCAGCCGTCGACGTGGCCTTCGGTGACGAGCTGCAGCAGCTTGCGCTTGCTGGTGATCGCGTACGTGAGGTTCAGCCGCGAGAATTCGATCTGTTGCGGCAGCGGGCGCGTGAACATGCCGGCTTCCGCGAGTTCGTTCAGCACCCAGTCGTACAGCGGGCGGTGATCCTCGAACTCGAGCGTGCACAGCGAATGCGTGATGCCTTCGAGCGCGTCCGAGATGCAGTGCGTGTAGTCGTACATCGGGTACACGCACCACGCGTCGCCGGTGCGGTAGTGGTGCGCATAGCGGATCCGGTAGATCACCGGGTCGCGCATGTTCATGTTCGGCGAAGCCATGTCGATCTTCGCGCGCAGCACATGCTCGCCTTCCTTGAACTCGCCGGCCTTCATGCGGCGGAACAGGTCGAGGTTTTCTGCCGGCGTGCGCTCGCGGAACGGCGACGGCTTGCCGCCTTCCGTCAGCGAGCCGCGGTTCGCGCGCATTTCATCGGCGCTCTGGCTGTCGACATACGCCTTGCCGCGCTGGATCAGCAGCTCGGCGAACTCGTACAGCTTGTCGTAGTAGTCGCTCGCGAAGTACTGGTGATCGACCGCGTCCTTGCGCCAGTCGAAGCCGAGCCAGCGCACCGCGTCGACGATCGAGTCGACGTACTCGACGCTTTCCTTTTCCGGGTTCGTGTCGTCGAAGCGCAGGTGGCACACGCCGCCGTAGTCGCGCGCGACGCTGAAGTTCAGGCAGATGCTCTTGGCATGGCCGATGTGCAGATAGCCGTTCGGCTCGGGCGGGAAGCGCGTCTCGACGCGGCCGCTCCATTTGCCGGTGCGGTTGTCGTCGTCGATGATGTTGCGGATGAAATTGGAAGCCGCGGGGGCGTCGTTGCGTTCGGTGCTCATGCGGATGGCGTCAGGTTGTGTCGGCGCGTCGCGCCGGTTTAATCCCGTGATTCTACCTGACCGGGGTCCGTCCCGCGCGGCTTGCGGCATGGCAGACGCGGGTTTCGACCGATTATCTCGATATTGTGTCGGCTGTAACACGACGTAAATCGGATTGCCCGGGCCGTTTGGCGTTGCCTATGATGGCTTCACCGATTCAATGCCGCCGTTCGGGTTGCCGCGCGGCGGGAGGAAACTAAAAATCATGATGAAGAAGACCACGTTTATCTTTCGTACCGCCGTGATCGTCGCGGCCCTGTCGCAACTCGGCGCATGCGCGATGACGCATACGCAGCGCAATGCCGGTATCGGCGCGGCCGCGGGCGGCGCGCTCGGCTACCTGGTGACGGGCGGCCCGCTCGGCACGGTCGCGGGCGCCGCGGCGGGCGGTATCGTCGGCGCAAACGTGCGCTGACCAATGACATGACGCGAGCCGCCTGCCAGGCGGCTTGCCGTCCGGTCGCGACGCGGTTCCGAATGCGTCCCGACCCCACGCACATCCTTCCGGTTTCAGACAGGCAGCATCAGGGAGGAACGGGTGTGCGACACTGCGTCGACATTTCATCACGACTCCATGCGTCGACGCTGCCTTCCATGAGCCATTCCCCCGTTTTCGTCCTGCCGGGTTACGCCAACTCGGGCCCGCTCCACTGGCAAAGCCGCTGGGAGCGCGCCGACGCGCGCTTCGTGCGCATCGCGATGCCCGACTGGGAGCGTGCGTTCCGCAACGGCTGGTGTCTTGCACTCGACCGCGCGGTCGAGGCCGCGCCCGGGCCGGTGCTGATCGCCGCGCACAGCCTCGGCACGCTGACCACCGCGTGGTGGGCGACGCGCTATGCGCGCCCGGCCGCGCTCGCGAAGGTGTGCGGCGCGCTGCTCGTGGCGCTGCCCGATCCGGCCGGCCCCGCGTTTCCGGCCGATGCGCATGGCTTCGGGCCCGTGCCGTACGAACGGCTGCCGTTTCCGACCTGCGTCGCGGCGAGCAGCGACGATCCGTACGGCTCGCTCGCGTTCGCCCGCACCTGCGCGAACGCATGGGGGAGCGCATTCCACGAGATCGGCCCGCGCGGCCACATCAATGCGGACAGCGGGCTCGGCGACTGGCCCGACGCGCGCGGCTGGCTCGACGCGCTCGATCGCGAGAGCTGAGCGCACGAAGGAGGGCGGCCGTAGCCGCCTTCTCCGCTGCGCCCGGACGAACCGGGCGCAATCCGTCCGGCTCGCCGCTCAGATCGCCTGTTTCGCCCGCAATCCGGCGATCTTCGCGTCGTCGTAGCCGAGCATGTCGCGCAGCACGTCGTCGGTCTGTGCGCCGAGCAGCGGCGGGGCCGTGCGTGCGTCGGGCGGCGTCGCGCTCATCCGGATCGGGTTGCGCACGAGCTTCGCGTCCGCGCCGCACGGGTGCGGCAGCGACACCTGCATCCCGCGCGCGACGACCTGCTCGTTGTCGAACACCTCGTCGAGATCGTTGATCGGCCCGCACGGCACGCCGGCCGCTTCGAGCGCACCGATCCAGTCGGCCTTGTCGCGCGCCTTCACCATCTCCGCGAGGATCGGCACCAGCGTGTCGCGGTGGCGCACGCGCGACGGATTCGTCGCGAAACGCTCGTCGTCGGCCAGCTCGGGTTGTCCGCCGGCCTCGACGAACTTGCGGAACTGCCCGTCGTTGCCGACCGCGACGATGATCCACCCGTCGCGCGTCTGGAACGTCTGGTACGGCACGATGTTCGGATGCGCATTGCCCCAGCGCACCGGCGGCTTGCCGCTCGCGAGGAAGTTGGTGTTCATGTTCGCGAGCAGCGCGACCTGCACGTCGAGCAGCGCCATGTCGATGTACTGGCCTTCGCCGGTCCGGTCGCGGTGCGCGAGGGCGGCGAGCACCGCGATCGTCGAATAGAGGCCGGTCGCGAGGTCGGCGATCGCGACACCGGCCTTTTGCGGGCCGCCGCCCGGCTCGCCGTCGCGCTCGCCGGTGATGCTCATGAAGCCGCCGATCCCCTGGATGATGAAGTCGTAGCCCGCGCGGTGCGCGTACGGGCCCGTCTGGCCGAAGCCGGTGACCGAGCAGTAGACGAGGTCGGGTTTCACCGCGCGCAGCGACTCGTAATCGAGCCCGTATTTCTTCAACTGACCGACCTTGTAGTTCTCGAGCACGACGTCGCTCTGCGCGGCGAGTTCGCGCACGATCTGCTGGCCCTCGGGCGTCGCGATGTCGACCGTCACCGAGCGCTTGTTGCGGTTTGCCGCGAGGTAGTACGCGGCCTCGGCGGTATCCGCGCCGTCCGCGTCCTTCAGGTACGGCGGCCCCCAGTGGCGCGTGTCGTCGCCGGCGCCGGGGCGCTCGACCTTGATCACGTCCGCGCCGAAATCGGCAAGCGTCTGTGCGCACCACGGGCCCGCGAGCACGCGGGTGAGGTCCAGCACGCGGATATGGCTCAGGGCACCCATCGTCGAATCGTCTCCTTTCATGGCTGGCCTTGTCGGGCAAGGCCGGTTGGCATGCCGAGCATCTTAAGGCGAATTGGCCGCGCGAGTGGCCCAGCCGGGCCGGCGGGAGGGCCGAGCCGCTTTGCCGGCGCTTTGCCCGGAAGCCGGCCCCGATCCCGTATAATCGATCGTTTCCGAATCCATGCCGCCGCGCGCCCCGCCAAGGGCGCCGGCGTTTGAAGCCGTCTTTGCCAGACTGTCCCCGCACGCCATGAAAGCTGCCGAAATCCGCGAGAAATTCCTCAAATTCTTCGAATCGAAGGGCCACACGATCGTCCGCTCGTCGAGCCTCGTGCCCGGTAACGACCCCACGCTGATGTTCACGAACTCGGGCATGGTCCAGTTCAAGGACGTGTTCCTCGGCACGGATCCGCGCCCGTACTCGCGCGCCACGACGGCGCAGCGCAGCGTGCGCGCGGGCGGCAAGCACAACGACCTCGAGAACGTCGGCTACACGGCGCGCCACCACACGTTCTTCGAGATGCTCGGCAACTTCTCGTTCGGCGACTACTTCAAGCACGACGCGATCAAGTTCGCGTGGGAACTGCTGACCACGGTCTACCAGCTGCCGAAGGAAAAGCTGTGGGTCACGGTCTACCAGGAAGACGACGAAGCGTACGACATCTGGGCGAAGGAAGTCGGCGTGCCGACCGAGCGCATCATCCGCATCGGCGACAACAAGGGCGCGCGCTACGCGTCGGACAACTTCTGGACGATGGGCGACACGGGCCCGTGCGGCCCGTGCACGGAAATCTTCTACGATCACGGCCCGGACGTGTGGGGCGGCCCGCCGGGATCGCCTGAAGAAGACGGCGATCGCTACATCGAGATCTGGAACCTCGTGTTCATGCAGTTCAACCGCGACGCGCAGGGCAACATGACGCGCCTGCCGAAGCAGTCGGTCGACACCGGCATGGGCCTCGAGCGTCTCGCCGCGGTGCTGCAGCACGTGCACAGCAACTACGAGATCGACCTGTTCCAGAACCTGATCAAGGCCGCCGCGCGCGTGACCGAAATCAGCGACCTCACGAACAACTCGCTGAAGGTGATCGCCGATCACATCCGCGCGTGTTCGTTCCTGATCGTCGACGGCGTGATTCCCGGCAATGAAGGCCGCGGCTACGTGCTGCGCCGCATCGTGCGCCGCGCGATCCGCCACGGCTACAAGCTCGGCCGCAAGGGCGCGTTCTTCCACAAGCTGGTGGCCGACCTCGTCGCCGAGATGGGCGTCGCGTATCCGGAGCTGAAGGAAGCCGAACAGCGCGTGACCGACGTGCTGCGCCAGGAAGAAGAGCGCTTCTTCGAGACGATCGAGCACGGCATGTCGATCCTCGAAGCCGCGCTGGCCGACGTCGAAGCGAAGGGCGGCAAGGTGCTCGACGGCGAGCTCGCGTTCAAGCTGCACGACACCTACGGCTTCCCGCTCGACCTCACGGCCGACGTGTGCCGCGAGCGCGGGATGACGGTCGACGAACCGGCGTTCGACGACGCGATGGCACGCCAGCGCGAACAGGCGCGTGCGGCCGGCAAGTTCAAGGCCACGCAGGGCCTCGAATACACGGGCGCGAAGACCACCTTCCACGGCTATGAAGAAATCGCGTTCGACGACGCGAAGATCGTCGCACTGTACGTCGACGGTTCGTCGGTCAACGAAGTGAAGACCGGCCAGGATGCGGTCGTCGTGCTCGACCACACGCCGTTCTACGCGGAATCGGGCGGCCAGGTCGGTGACCAGGGCGTGCTCGCGAACGCCGCGACGCGCTTCGCGGTGGCCGATACGCTGAAGGTGCAGGCCGACGTGATCGGCCACCACGGCACGCTGGAACAAGGCACGCTGAAGGTTGGCGACGTGATGCGCGCGGAAATCGACGCGCATCGCCGCGCACGCACGCAGCGCAACCACTCGGCTACCCACCTGATGCACAAGGCGCTGCGCGAAGTGCTCGGCGCGCACGTGCAGCAGAAGGGTTCGCTGGTCGACGCGGAAAAGACCCGCTTCGACTTCGCGCACAACGCACCGATGACCGACGACGAAATCCGTCGCGTCGAGCAGATCGTCAACAACGAGATCCTGGCCAACGCGCCGGGCATCGTGCGCGTGATGCCGTACGACGAAGCGGTGAAGGGCGGCGCGATGGCGCTGTTCGGCGAGAAGTACGGCGATGAAGTGCGCGTGCTCGACCTCGGCTTCTCGCGCGAACTGTGCGGCGGCACGCACGTGAGCCGCAGCGGCGACATCGGCTTCTTCAAGATCGTCGTCGAAGGCGGCGTCGCGGCCGGCATCCGCCGTGTCGAGGCGATCACCGGCGACAACGCGGTGCGCTACGTGCAGGAACTCGACGCCCGCGTGAACGAAGCCGCGGCCGCGCTGAAGGCGCAGCCGTCGGAACTCACGCAGCGTATCGCGCAGGTGCAGGACCAGGTGAAGTCGCTCGAGAAGGAACTGGGCGCGCTGAAGTCGAAGCTCGCATCGAGCCAGGGCGACGAGCTCGCGCAGCAGGCCATCGAAATCGGCGGCGTGTTCGTGCTGGCCGCGACGCTCGACGGCGCCGACGCGAAGACGTTGCGCGAAACGGTCGACAAGCTGAAGGACAAGCTGAAGAGCGCGGCGATCGTGCTGGCGGCCGTCGAAGGCGGCAAGGTCAGCCTGATCGCGGGCGTCACGCCCGACGCGAGCAAGAAGGTCAAGGCCGGCGAGCTCGTGAACTTCGTCGCGCAGCAGGTCGGCGGCAAGGGCGGTGGCCGTCCGGACATGGCGCAGGCTGGCGGCACCGAGCCGGCGAACCTGCCGGGCGCGCTGGCTGGCGTGAAGGGCTGGGTCGAAGAGCGGCTCTGATCGTCGCGACCGATGCGATGCCGTCTCGTGGCGGCATCGCTTGGAATGAGAAAGACCCGATCGGCATGTGCCGGTCGGGTCTTTTTGTTGGTACGCCGGCACAACGCGTGCCGGCCGCCCGGCGATTCAGGCCGGTACGGTGTCCGACGGCTTCGTTGCACCGTCCGGCTGCCGCACGGCTTCGGTGAGCGCTTCGCGCAACGCGGCCAACGCCGCCGATGCATAACCCTGACGCCACGCGAGCAGCGTGTCGATGCCCTCCAGCTCGGGGATCGCGTGCGCGGCGACGTTGCCGGTTTCCGGCTGCAGGTCGAGCACCGAACGCGGCGCGACCGCGACGCCGGCACCCGCCGCGACGCACGCGACGATCGCGTGATATGACCCGAGTTCGAGCACGCGCGCCGGTTTGACGCCGTGCACTGCGTACCACTGCTCGACGTACTTGCGATACGAGCAGCCGCGCTCGAATGCGATGAGCGTCGGCAGGATCACGTCGCGCGGCGTGCGCACCGGCGGATGGCCGCGTGGGGTGAGCAGCACCAGGTCCTCACGGAAGACCGGCACCGTCTCGAACGTGTCGGGCAGCATGTTCGGCACGGGCGGGCGGGCGAACAGCGCGGCGTCGATCTCGAAGTCGCGCACGCGGTCGATCAGCCAGCCCGTCGTGCCCGTCAGCAGTTCGAGCGACACATCGGGCCACGCATGGTGATAGCGCGCGAGCAGCGTCGGCAGGCGGCTCGCGGCCGTGCTTTCCATCGTGCCGAGCCGCAGCCGCCCACGCGGCGTGTCCTCGCGCACCGCGTCGCGCGCCTCGTCGGCGAGCGCGAGCAGGCGCTCCGCATACGGCAGCAGCGTGTGCCCGGCCGGCGTCAGCACCAGCCGGCGGCCGTCGCGCACGAACAGCGCCGCGCCGAGTTCTTCCTCGAGCTGCTTGATGCGCGTCGTGACGTTCGACTGCACGCGATTGAGCTTGGCCGCCGCGCGCGTCACGCCGTTCTCGCGCACCACGGCCCGGAAAATCGCCAGCGCCGCCAGATCCATGATTCTCTCCGAGCGATGAATGGATTCTTAATTATTCATTTTTCGAGAACGTTTGGTCAAGCTAGGATGGCAGCATTCCAATTTCCGATCCGGCTGGCGCGTTGAACGCCGGCTCATGCCGCCATGTCCCGCTCCGATGCCTCGACCGCCGCCGCCGGCGCGCCTCCCGTCGATGATGCCGACCGCCGCGCCCGCACGGCCGCACTGGCGTGCATGGTCGGCCTCGCGGTCGTGCTCGGCGTCGGCCGCTTTGCGTTCACGCCCTTATTGCCGCTGATGCTCGCGGACGGCTCGATCGGCCTGAAGGCCGGCGGCTGGCTCGCCTCGGCGAACTACGCGGGCTACTTCGTCGGCGCGGTCAGTTGCGTGGCGGTGCGCATTGCGCCCGCGCGAATGGTGCGCTTCGGGCTCGTGGCCACCGTGCTGCTCACCGCCGCGATGGGCGTCGGCCATCTGTTGCCGGTGTGGCTCGCGGTGCGCTTCGTCGCGGGCGTCGTCAGTGCATGGACGTTCGTATTCGTGTCGCAATGGGGGCTGAAGCGGCTGGCCGAACTGCATGCGCCCGAGTGGAGCGGGGTGATCTACGCAGGGCCCGGCGTCGGCATCGTGGTGACGGGGCTGATCGGCAGCGCACTGGTCGGCCAGCGCGCGGCGTCGGGCTGGCTCGGTTTCGCGGCGCTGTCGGCCGTGCTGTCGGTCGCGATCTGGCGCACGTTTGCCGTTGCCCCGGCGCAAGCCGGAGCGCCGGGTGGCGCTGCGCTGCACGCGGCCGCCGCAACCGCGGCGATGCCGGCCCAACCGCGCGGCCATCGCGTGGACGCCGCATGGCTCGTCGTGCTGTACGGCATGCCGGGTTTCGGCTACATCATCACCGCGACGTTCCTGCCCGTGATCGCGCGCGCCGCGCTGCCGGCCGGTTCGCCGTGGCCCGACCTGTTCTGGCCGATGTTCGGCGCGGCGCTGATCGTCGGCGCGATCACCGCCGCGCGGCTGCCCGGGCACTGGGACAACCGGTTGCTGCTGGCCGCCGGCTGCGCGACGCAGGCGCTCGGCATTGCCGCCGGGATCGTGTGGCCGAACGCGGCCGGCTTCTCGGTCGGCAGCGCGCTGCTCGGCCTGCCGTTCACCGCGATCACGCTGTTCGCGATGCGCGAGGCGCGGCGTTTGCACGGCGAGCGGGCAGCCGGGCTGATGGGCTACGCGACCGCGTCGTACGGGGTCGGGCAGATTCTCGGGCCACTCGTCGCGGCACCGCTGGCCGCGCGCTTCGGGTCGTTTTCTCCCGCGCTGTGGGTGGCGGTGGCCGCGCTGCTGCTGGGCGCCGCCGGCTTCGCGGCGACCGCCGTACGAGGGCGCCTGCAACCCTGATATCGACGGGGACGGATCGTCTGCGGCACGGGCAAACTCGCTAGAATAAAGCCTTTCCCGCGCCGAGCGGGTGCGCGGGCAGCCGGCTGGCGGCCGTCCGGCGCCTGCCAGATCCCCATCGATGACCACCGCCGACTACCGCTTTTGCCCGCGCTGCGCGAGCCCGCTCACCGAGCGCGCCGATCCCGACCATGAAGGCGGCCGCATTCGCCAGGCGTGCCCCGACGACAACTGCGGCTATGTCCACTGGAACAA
Organism: Burkholderia aenigmatica; assembly: GCF_902499175.1. Lineage (GTDB taxonomy): Bacteria > Pseudomonadota > Gammaproteobacteria > Burkholderiales > Burkholderiaceae > Burkholderia > Burkholderia aenigmatica. The sequence continues at coordinate 153,659 of NZ_CABVQC010000008.1, read as the reverse complement.
CCCGCTGCCCGTCGTCGCCGCGATCGTCGAGCTCGACGGCAAGATCCTGCTTGCGCGCAACGCGGCCTGGCCGGAAGGGATGTTCGCGCTGATCACCGGTTTCCTCGAGAACGGCGAGACGCCCGAGGACGGCATCGCGCGCGAAGTGTTCGAGGAAACGGCGCTGAAGGCCGAGCACGTGTCGCTCGTCGGCGTCTACGAATTCATCCGCAAGAACGAGCTGATCATCGCGTACCACGTGCGTGCGTCGGGCACGGTCGCGCTGTCGCCGGAACTGCTCGAATACAAGCTCGTCGATCCGCCGCTGCTGCGCCCGTGGCGCGCCGGCACGGGTGTCGCGCTCGCCGACTGGATGCGTGCGCGCGGCCTCGATTTCGAGTTCGTCGACCGGCCGGGGCAGTGACGGGCCGGCCCGCCCGCAGCGTTGCATCCGCCGTGCCGCGAGCGATCGCGGCGCGGCGTTCCGCGTCTTGCCGGCGCACCGCGTCATGCGGCCGCCGCGCTTCGCCCACCTCGCTTCCCTCGTCCTGACCGCCATCGCCATGTCCGACAAGCCGCAACCGCGTCCGCGCGACGCCTATCGCCACTTCCTGCCGATCACGACCCGCTGGATGGACAACGACGTCTACGGGCACGTGAACAACGTCGTCTACTACAGCTACTTCGACACGGTCGTGAACGAATACCTGATCCGCGCCGGTGTGCTCGACGTCGAGCACGGGCAGACGATCGGCCTCGTGGTCGAGACGCAGTGCAACTACTTCGCGCCGCTGGTGTTTCCGCAGTCGGTCGACGCGGGGCTGCGGGTCGTGAAGCTCGGCACGTCGAGCGTGCGCTACGAGGTCGGGCTGTTCGCGCAGGGCGATGCCACGCCCGCCGCACAGGGGCACTTCGTGCACGTGTACGTCGATCGCGGCACGCGCCGGCCGGTGCCGCTGCCCGACGCGCTGCGCGCCGCGCTCGAGCCGCTCGCCGCCTGACTGCGCGGTGCACGCGTTCGCGCTCCAGGCCTTCAATGGCCTCAGCTACGGCTTGCTGCTGTTCATGCTGTCGGCCGGACTCACGCTGATCTTCAGCGTGCAGGGCGTGCTCAACTTCGCGCATGCGAGCTTCTACATGCTCGGCGCGTATGTCGGCTACAGCATCGCGGCCCGCGCGGGTTTCTGGCCCGCGCTGCTGCTCGCGCCGCTCGCGGTCGGGCTGCTCGGCGCCGGCTGCGAACGCATGCTGCTGCGCCGCGTGCAGGCGCGCGGCCATGCGAGCGAATTGCTGCTGACCTTCGGCCTCGCGTACCTGATCGGCGAGGGCGCGAAACTCGTGTGGGGCCTCGCGCCGCTGCCGGCGCCCGTGCCGGCGCTGTTCGACGGTGCGCCCGTGTCCGTATTCGGCCTCGCGCTGCCGCGCTACCGGCTGTTCATGATGGCGATGTCCGCCGCGATGCTCGTCGCGCTCGGCGCGCTGCTGCGCGCGTCGCGCATCGGGCTCGTGGTGCGCGCGGCGCTCACGCACCGCGCGGCCGTCGAGGCGCTCGGCTACGACGTGCCGCGCGTGATGACGGCGCTGTTCGGCGCGGGCACCGCGCTCGCGGCGCTGGCCGGCGTGATCGGCGCACCGCTCGCGGTGATCGAACCCGCGCTGGCCGAAACCGTCGGGTCGGTCGTGTTCGCGGTCGTCGTGATCGGCGGGCTCGGCTCGCTCGGCGGCGCGTTCGCGGCGTCGCTCGCGGTCGGCTTCGCGCAGACCTTCGCGGCCGCGAGCGATACGTCGCTGCGCGACCTCACGGAATGGGCCGGCATCGCGCTGCCCGGCAGCGTGGCCGCCGTGTCGATCGCGCAGCTGGCGCCGCTGGTGCCGTACCTGCTGCTCGTCGCGGTGCTGGTCGCGCGGCCGCGCGGGCTGTTCGGCGAGCGTGCCGATGCGTAACCGCGCGCTCACCGGCGTCGCGCGCTGGTCCCTGTTTGCCGCCTGCGTCGCGCTGCCCGCGTGGCTGTGGCCGCATGGCGCGGTGCTCGGCTATCTCGCGCAGACGGCCGCGCTCGTCGTGCTCGCCCTGTCGTACAACCTGCAGCTCGGCACGACCGGGCTGCTGTCGTTCGGGCACGCCGCGTTCGCGGGCCTCGGCGCGTTCGCGGCGGCGCACTGGTTCAATCACTTTGGCGGCCCGCTGCCGCTGTTGCCGCTCGTCGGCGGCGTCGCCGGTGCCGGGTTCGGCTTCGCCGCCGGGCTGCTCGCGACGCGCCGCTCGGGCACCGCGTTCGCGATGATCACGCTCGGGCTCGGCGAATGCGTTGCGGCCGCCGCGTGGAGCGTGCCCACCTGGTTCGGCGGGATCGGCGGCGTGCCGATCGACCGCGCGACCGGCACGCCGTGGGGCGGCTGGCATTTCGGCGCGCCAGTCCAGGCTTATGCGGTGATCGCGACATGGTGCGTCGTGTCGGCGTGGGCCATGCACGCGCTGACGCGCACGCCGCTCGCGCGGCTCGCGAATGCGGTGCGCGACAACCCCGTGCGCGTCGCCGCGCTCGGCACCGATCCGCGCCGCGTGCGGCTCGCGATGGTCACCTGCGCATCGTTCTTCGCAGGCGTCGCCGGCACGCTGACGCTGATCGACGTTGAAATCGCGACGCCCGACAGCGTGCCGATGGCGCGTTCGGCGACCGTGCTGATCGCCGCGGTGATCGGCGGCACCGGTGCGTTCTTCGGGCCGGCGGCCGGGGCCGTCGTGCTGACCGTGCTGAGCATCGTCGTGGCGGGCGTATCGCGTGCGTGGGCGCTGTATCTCGGTGTGCTGTTCGTCGCGATCGTCGTGGCGGCGCCACGCGGGATCGCCGGGATCGTGCAAGCGCTCGCGCATGCGTGGCGGCGCGGCGCGCCGGCGGCCGAGCGGTGGCGCATGCTGTGCGCGGTCGGCGCGTGCCTGTTCTGGAGCGTCGCGATCGTCTGCGCGGCCGAACTCGGCTATGCGTGGCGCTTCGCGCAGGACGACGGCGCGGGCGTCGCGTTCGGCGCCTGGGGTATCGACGCCGATACGCCGGCCGGCTGGGCCGTCGCATGCTCCGCGTTCGGTATCGGCACGCTGCTGTGGGGCTGGCGCGCGCGGCTCGTGCCGGGCGGGCAGGCCGGCAAGCGGGAGGACGGACGATGAACGGCAACGCGATCGCGCTTCACGGCGTCGTGCAGCGTTTCGGCGCGCAGACGGTGCTCGACGGCGTCGAGCTGAGCATCGCGGCCGGCGAGCGTCATGCGCTGATCGGGCCGAACGGCGCAGGCAAGTCGACGCTGTTCGGCGTGATCGCGGGTGCGACGCGGCCCACGCGCGGGCGCGTCGTGCTGCACGGCGTCGAGTTGCGCGGGCGCGGGCCGGTCGTCGCGAGCCGGCTCGGCATCGGCCGCAGTTTCCAGCAGACGAGCGCGTTCGCGCGGTTGACCGTGTTCGACAACCTGCGTTGCGCGGCGCTGCATGCACCGGCCGAACGGCGCCGCTGGTGGAACCGGCTGCGCGAATCGGCGTCGGTCGATCGTGCGGCCGCGCGCGTGCTGCACGACATCGGCCTCGAGGCGCACCGCGACACGCTGGCCGCCGAGCTGAGCTATGCGGAACAGCGCGCGCTCGATCTCGGGATCGCACTCGCGAGCGGCGCTCGCACGCTGCTGCTCGACGAGCCGACGGCCGGCATGAGCCGTGCGCAGGCGGCGCGGATGATTGCGCTGATTCGTGCGACGACGCAGGGGCGCACGGTCCTGCTGATCGAGCACGACATGGATGCGGTGTTCGGCTTCGCCGAACGCATCACGGTGCTCGTGCGCGGCACGGTGATCGCGACCGGCGCGCCGGATGCGATCCGCGCCGATCCGGCCGTGCGGGGCGCCTATCTGGGCGAGGTCAATCCATGAGCGCATTGCTCGAGATTCGCGACCTGCGCGCGTGGTACGGGCTGCAACCGGTGCTCGACGGCGTCGATCTCGCGCTGGCGCCGGGCGAGACGCTCGCGCTGCTCGGCCGCAACGGCTCGGGGCGCTCGACGCTTGCCAAGGCGGTCATGGGGCTCGTGCGCACGGCCGGCTCGGTACGCATCGCCGGCGCCGAATGCGTGGGCGCACGCACGTTCGAGATCGCGCGGCGCGGCGTTGCTTACGTTGCCGAAAGCCGCGACGTGTTCCCGCTGCTGACGGTACGCGACAACCTGCGGCTCGGGTTGCGCGGCGCCAGCGGTGCGGCCGAACGTGCGGCGCTCGAACGGCTGTTCGACCGTTTTCCGTTGCTGGCCGCGCGCGCGGACGTGAAAGCGGGGCGGCTATCGGGCGGCGAGCAGCAGGTGCTCGCGCTGGTGCGGGCGCTGGCCGGCCGCCCGCGCGTGCTGCTCGTCGACGAACCGGCCGAAGGGCTCGCGCCGCTCGCGGTCGACGAAGTCGGCGCGTGCCTTGCCGCGCTGCAGGCCGACGGGGTCGCGATCGTGCTGATCGAGCAGCGGCTGCAGTTCGCGCCGCGGCTCGCGCGGCGCGTCGCCGTGATGGGGCGCGGACGGATCGTCTACGACGGCGCGCTCGACGGCCTGGGCGGCGAGGTCGCGAACGCATGGCTGAGCGCCGGCTGACGGTGCGCGAGCGATTGTTCGGCAAACTCTGCCAGTCAATTCGTGCCGAGCCGCTTTATCGCCGTCCGGCCGCACAGTAAATTGCCAGTCATGCCGGTCGCCGCCTCCACGCATCCAGGTACCCGCGCGGCAACCGGCGCCATCCATCGAAAGTCTTGGACTGAGGAATGAAATCATGAGCAAGCTGGCAAACAAGGTCGCAATCGTCACCGGCGGATCGAAGGGCATCGGCGCGGCGATCGCGAAGGCGCTGGCCGCGGAAGGCGCATCGGTCGTCGTCAACTATGCGAGCAGCAAGGCGGGTGCCGACGCGGTCGTCGGTGCGATCGTCGAAGCCGGCGGCCGCGCGGTCGCGGTGGGCGGCGACGTGTCGAAGGCAGCCGACGCGCAGCGCATCGTCGATACGGCGATCGACACGTACGGCCGTCTCGACGTGCTCGTCAACAATTCCGGCGTGTACGAATTCGGCGCGATCGAGGCGATCACGGAAGAACATTACCGCCGCCAGTTCGACACGAACGTGTTCGGCGTGCTGCTGATGACGCAGGCAGCCGTCAAGCATCTCGGCGAAGGCGCGAGCATCATCAACATCAGCTCGGTCGTGACCAGCATCACGCCGCCCGCCAGCGCCGTCTATAGCGGTACCAAGGGCGCGGTCGACGCGATCACCGGCGTGCTCGCGCTCGAACTCGGCCCGCGCAAGATTCGCGTGAACGCGATCAACCCGGGGATGATCGTGACCGAGGGCACGCACAGCGCGGGCATCATCGGTTCCGATCTCGACAAGCAGGTGCGCAGCGAGACGCCGCTCGGCCGCCTCGGCGAGCCGGACGACATCGCGTCGGTTGCCGTGTTCCTCGCATCGGACGATGCACGCTGGATGACCGGCGAGCATCTCGTCGTGAGCGGCGGGTTGAACTGATCGCGCAGGGCGGGGCATCGGCACGTCCGCGCCGGTCGCGCCGCCCGTGCCGTTACGCGTGCATCGCGAGCGCGTAACGGCCGACGTGCCACTGCAGGCTCTCGACGACGAGCGCGTGATTGTGTTCCGAGTCGAGTCCCGCGATCGTCATCGCGCCGACGATGCCGGCACCGGCGATCCGCAACGGCACGCCGCCGCCGTCGAGCGCATAGTCGTCGTCCGACAGCCCCTGCGACTGCAGCGACCAGCCGGCGCGGCGAAAGCGCTCGCCGACCGCGAGCGAACTGAGGCCGAAGCGCAATACCGTGTTCTGCCGCCGGCGGATCGCGTCGCTGTCATCGGCGTGGCTGCCGTCGAGTGCACAGTAGAACAGCGGCGCCTGCTCGCCGACGATGCTCACGGCGATCGGCAGCCCGCGACGCGACGCAAGGTTGACCGCGATCTCCCCCATCCGACGAGCGACCTCCGCATTGAAGCGCGGCAGCGCGGGGTTCGACGCGTCGTCGTCGAAGGCTTGGGGTTCGAGGCGAAAGAGGGTCGTCACCATGGCGGCTCCGTGGCGTCGCCGGCTCTGGGTGCGCGTGCCGGGCGTCGCATCGTCACGGGCCGCGCGCGGGCCCGTCTTTCCATCAGCGCTTCGGTGCGTCGAGCATCCATTCGTGCGCGGGATCGTTCTTGAACGCCCACGCGCGGCTCGGCCCGGCCATCACGTTCAGGTAGTACAGGTTGTAACCGTGCGGCGCGACCACCGGGTGGTAGCCGCGCGGCACCATCACGACGTCGTGGTCCTCGACCGCGCACGCTTCGTCGAGGCTGCGATCGTCCGTGTACACGCGCTGGAATGCGAAACCCTGCGGCGGATCGATCCGGTGGTAATAGGTTTCCTCGAGCGACGTTTCGTCGGGCGCCGCGTCGCGATCGTGCTTGTGCGGCGGATAGCTGCTCGAATGGCTGGCCGGCGTGACGACCTCGACCACGAGCAGCCGGTCGGCGGCCGGGTTGTCGCCCATCAGGATGTCGCACACGTAGCGCGTGTTGGTGCCTTGCCCACGTACCGAGCGGCGCATCCGCTCGCCGTCGAGGCGTTGCACGGGCTTGTCGCCGCTCGCGTACGGCGCGGTGCACAGCGCGATTTCCGCATCGCGCGTCGCGACCAGCGTGACCGTCTTGCCGCCCGGCACGTACAGTGCGTCCGGCGACACGTCCTCGAAGACGCTGTCGCGCTTGCCGAGCGCATCGTAGGTGTTGCCGTCGACGTCCGCGCGCACCGTGCCGGTGAGCACGACGACGCACAGCTCGCGCGTGCCGGTGTCGAGCGTTTCGGTGTCGCCGGCCTTCAGGCGCAGTGCTCGGAAACCGACGTGCTTCCAGCCGGCCGACTCGGGTGTGACGTTGCAGATTTCGCGGTCGGCAGAAGCCTTGACCAGCAGGGGAGAAATCGTCATGGGGTGGGGCTCCGCAATAGAGTAGGGCTCATGCGTTCACGTGCTCAACCGGTCGACGATCGCGCGCAGCGATTCGTAACCCTTCTTTGCATACGCATAGCTCGGTGCGACGGCCGGATCCTGCTCGGCCTCGACGACGAGCCAGCCTTCGTAGCCGGCGTCCTTCAGCGTGTGCAGCGTTGCCTCGTAGTCGAGCGCGCCGTCGCCCGGCACCGTGAAGGTGCCGTTGATCACGCCGTTCAGGAAGCTCCAGCCGTCGTTGCGCGCCTGCGTGACGACCTGCGGCCGCACGTCCTTGCAATGCACGTGGACCACCCGCGACACATGTTTCTTCAGCAGCGTCACCGGGTCGGCCGCGCCGCCGAAATACGCATGGCCGGTATCGAACAGCAGGAACACCTTCGCCGGGTCGGTCAGCGCCATCAGCCGGTCGACGTCGTCGGGCGACTCGACGTACGCGCCCATGTGGTGATGGTAGGCGAGCTTGATCCCGTACGTGTCGAGCAGGTGCGCGCCGAATGCGTCCAGACGCGCCGCGTAGCGCCGCCAGGCTTCATCGTCGACGAAGCGCGGCCGCTTCGCGACCGGCGTGTCGATGTTGCCCTGGATCGTGCCCGCGCATTCGCCGTAGACCACCACCTTCACGTCGTTGTACTGCAGCTTCGTCATGTGCGCGCGGCAGCGCTCGATCTCGGCGGCGACCGCATCGGCGTCGCTCATGCCCGGCTCGACCTCGGCCAGGAAGCCCGAATACCAGCCCGACACGCACACGAGGCCGAACTCGGCGAGCTTCGCTTTCAGCTCGGGGCCCGTCTTCGGAAACTTGTTGCCGAGCTCGAAGCCCGCGTAGCCGATTTCGGCGCCTTCCTTCAGCGCTGTTTCGAGCGGCGTCTCGCCGCCGAGCGACGGCAGGTCGTCGTTCATCCACGACAGGGGATTGATACCGATGCGGACGTTCCAGCTCATGACGTGCTTCCTTGGTTCGAATGTGTTGTTCGCGGGGGAGGGTTCGTGGGCAGTGCGCGCCATCAGCGCCGCTGCCGGGTCTTCGCATCGAGGTACGCGCGGTGTGCCGACTCGACGCCGGCGCGTTCGGATACTTGTGGCACGGCGACTTCCCACCATGCGCCGCCGTCGTCGGTCGTGCGGCGGTGCGTGGTGTCGATCACGAGCACCTGGCTCTTCTTCGCCGCGCGGGCGCGTTTCATTTCGCTGCGCAGCTCGCCGATGTCGCGCACGTGCACGGCTTCGGCGCCCATCGCGCGCGCATGCATCGCGAAATCGATCGTCGAGCGCTCGCCGCCCTCCGGCACGCAGTCGTCGAGCATGTTGTTGAAGCTCGCGCCGCCGCAATTCAGTTGCAGCCGCTCGATGCAACCGTAGCCGCGGTTGTCGAGGATCACGACGATGATCTTGCGGCCGAGCATCACCGACGTCGCGAGTTCGGCGTTGAGCATCATGTACGAGCCGTCGCCGACGATCACGATCACTTCGCGCTCCGGCCGCGCGAGCTTCGCGCCGAGGCCGCCCGCGACCTCGTAGCCCATGCACGAGTATGCATAGTCCATGTGGTAGTTGCCCGCCACGCCGCTGCGCCACAGCTTGTGCAGTTCGGCCGGCAGCGTGCCGGCCGCGCACACGACGAGGTCGTCGTGCGCGCTGTCGCGCCCCGCGTCGGTTGCGGAATCGCGCACCGCGCCGATCACCTCGGCGTCGTACGGCAGCGTGTCGGTCGGCACGCGTGTCGTCAGCTCGGTCACGCGCGCGTTCCACGCGGCGGCCTGGTCGCGGTTGCCTGCCGTCCACGCGGGATCGGCGTGCCAGCCGGCCAGCGCGGCCGACAGCTGGCCGAGGCCCGTGCGCGCATCGGCCACCAGTTGCCGGCCGCGTTTCTTGCCCGCGTCGAACGGCTGCACGTTCAGGCTCAATAGCGTCGCGTTACCGTAGAGCGCATGCGAGCCGGTCGTGAAGTCCTGCAGCCGCGTGCCGACCGCGAACACCACGTCGGCCTGCGCGGCCGCGCGGTTCGCGGCAGGCGAGCCCGTCACGCCGATCGAGCCGAGATTCAGCGGATGGTCCCACGCGAGGCTGCCCTTGCCGGCCTGCGATTCGGCGACCGGCACGCCATGCGTGTCGGCGAACGCGCGCAGCGCGTCCCACGCCTGGCTGTACAGCACGCCGCCGCCCGCGACGATCAGCGGTTTCTTCGCGGCCTTCAGCAAGTCGAGCGCATCGGCGAGCTCGAGCGCGTCGGCCGGCGGCCGGCGCATCCGGATCACCGGCGGCGCGAAGAAATCCTCGGGCCAGTCGTATGCGAAGGTCTGCACGTCCTGCGGCAACGCGAGGCACACGGGGCCGCATTGCGCGGGATCGGTCATCACCTGGATCGCGCGCGGCAGCGCGACGAGCAGTTGCTCGGGCGACGTGATCCGGTCGAAGTAGCGCGTCACCGGCCGGAAGCAGTCGTTCGCGCTGACGTCGCCCTGTTCGAAATCCTCGACCTGCTGCAGCACCGGGTCGGGCAGCCGCGACACGAACACGTCGCCGGGCAGCAGCAACAACGGCAGACGGCCGACGTGCGCGAGCGCGGCCGACGTCAGCATGTTGGTCGCGCCGGGGCCGATGCTCGACGTCACGGCCATCATCCGCTGGCGGAAATTCGCTTTCGCGAACGCGACGGCCGCATTGGCCATCCCTTGCTCGTTGTGGGCGCGGAAGGTCGGCAGCCGGTCTTTCTCAGCATGCAGCGCCTCGCCGAGCCCGGCCACGTTGCCGTGGCCGAAGATCGCGAACACGCCGCCGCAGTACGGCAGGATCTCGGTGCGGCCGTCGGGCTGGACGACTTCGGCGCGCAGGGCGGCCAGGTAGCGCACGAGCGCCTGGCTGACGGTCAGTCTCACGGTAGAGGTCATGTCGGTCGGTGAAGAGGAGTGGGTCATCGCGGGCGTCGCGTCAGGCTGCGGCGGCGCGGGCGGCTGCGGCACGGCGGCCGAGCCACGCATCCACGAGCTGCGCGAAATTGCCGGCGACTTCGTCGATCAGTGCCTGGTCGTCGATCCGGCCGGCGAACCAGTTCAGCGACGCATCGGCCCACAGCGTGCGCCCGACCATGAAGCCCTTGACGATCGGGTTGGTCGCCGAGCGGAAGCTGTCGACGAGATAGTCCAGCGGCTGGTTCAGCCCGAGGATCACCGCGCCGCGGCAGTGCGGATCGCGCTCGGCGATCAGCGCTTCGAGCCGCGCCCAGCCGTCGGCGCTCAGCGGCGTGAGCTTCCACCATTCGGGCATCACGCCGAGGTTGTAGAAGCGCGCGATCGTGCGTAGCACCGCATCGTCCTCGGTGCCGGCCGGCGTGACCGCGCGCGGCGGAATCATTTCCAGCAGCAGCTCGTTGCCGCTGGCGCGCGTGGCTTCCCACAGTTCCAGTACGCGCTGCTCCTGTTCGACGCGCAGGTCGACCTGGTCGTCGGGGTGATAGTGAACGAGGCACTTCACGACCTGCTCGGTCGGCCAGTGCGTGAGCGACGAGCCGACCGAGCGCGTTTCGTCGAAACGCAGCGGCCGCGAGCCCGGCAGCTCGACCGGGCGGCCGACCCACCAGCCGCGCCCGGTGGCCGACGCAAGCGCGTCGCTGCCGTAGCCGCCGCCGTCGATCAGCACGCCGACGTGGCCTTCGATTTGACGATCGCGCTCGACTTGTTCCACCGCGCGCACGAGCAGGCGCTTCAGCGTCTTGATCCGCGCTTCGTCCGCGCCGGCCTGCACCGCGAGTTCGTAGAACTGGCTGCGATGGTCGAACGCCATTACGCACAGGTCGTCCCATTCGCGGCGCGGCACCGTCACGCGATGCAGGTGCGCGAGCGTGTGGTCGGCGTCGACCACCGGATTGCGGCTGCCGTCGAACCAGTGCGCGAGCTCGGCCGGCGTCGGCATCGCGGCTGAGCACGCATGGCGCGACACGACGATCGCGCCGCACGCGTTCGCGATGCGTGTCGACTCGGCCCAGTCGCGACCGCGCAGCAGCCCCGACAGCAGGCCCGACAGGAACGCGTCACCCGCGCCGAGCACGTTGAGCACCTCGACGCGTTCGCCGAGGAAGGTCGGCGCATCGTCGAGGCGGGCCGGAATGTCGCCCTCGATCACGCAGCAGCCGAGCGCGCCGCGCTTGACGACCAGCGTCGCGTTCGTGATCTTGCGCACCGCCTGCAACGAGCCGATCACGTCGTGCGGCACGCCGCCCGCGATCAGGAATTCCTCCTCGGTGCCGACCAGCAGGTCGAATTCGCCGAGCACCTGCTGCAGCTGACGCGTCACCTGCGCATCCGGCACGTAGCGGTTTTCGCCCGCGCCGCGCGCGGTCAGCCCCCACAGCACGGGCCGGTAGTCGATATCGAGAATTCGCACGACACCATGGCGACGCGCATAACCGAGCGCGGTCAGCGACGCTTCGCGCGTGCCCGGCGTCGACAGGTGTGTGCCGGTGATCGCGAGCGCGCGGCAGCCGGCGATGAAGTCCTCGCGGATCTCGTCGGCGCGCACGGCCATGTCCGCGCAGTTCTCGCGCATGAACAGCAGCGGGAACGTGTCGCGATCCTTCAGCCCGAGCAGCACCAGCGCGGTGAGGCGTTCGCGGTCGGTCTGCAGCTGGCTCGTGTCGCAGCCTTCGCGCTCGAGCGTCTCGCGCAGGAAGCGGCCCATCTGCTCGTCGCCGACGCGCGAGATCATCGCGGTCCTCAGCCCGAGCCGGGCCACGCCGAACGCGACGTTGCCGGACGAGCCGCCGAGATACATCTGGAAACTGCGCGCGTCTTCCAGGCGGCTGCCGTACTGCTGCGCATAGAGATCCACGGCCACGCGGCCGAGGCAGGCGAGATCGATGGGGCGGTCACTCGGAAAGTTCAGCAGGCTCATATCACGTGTCACGCTCGCGGCCGGCGTTCGGCGATGCCGGCGGATTAGGGGACCGATCCTCTGGCGGTGATCCGCACCGTGTGCTGCACGACGCGGGACTGCCTGCCGCAAGGAATCGGGCTACGGAACGGAGTCTAGACTTTTTGGAAATGCAGTTCCCTAGGTGAAATCACGTAGAAATAAATTTCCAAATTTTCGAGGAAGTGATCTACAGTTTCATCCGGATGCTTCAGTCCGTATCGGACTCGGCCCGGCGGCGCGCAACGCGCCGTCTTCCGCCCCCCGGAGATGAGGAGACAGATTGATCATGAAGACCAAGCTGATGGCCGTCGCGGCCGCCGCGATCCTGGCTGCGCCGCTCGCGCATGCCGAGAAGATCGGCGTGACGATGGCGTCGTTCGACGACACGTTCCTGACCATCCTGCGCAACGGCATCGCCGATTCGGCGAAGAAGGACGGCGCGACGGTACAGATCGAGGACGGCGGCAACGACGTCGGCAAGCAGTTGAGCCAGGTCCAGAACATGATTGCGCAGAAGGTCGACGCGATCATCGTGAACGCGGTCGATACCGACGCGACGCCGAAGATCACCAAGATGGTGACGGCCGCGAAGATCCCGCTCGTGTACGTGAACCGCAAGCCGGTCGATTTCGACAAGCTGCCGGCCGGCGTCGCCGTGGTCGCGTCCGACGAGAAGCAGTCGGGCACGCTGCAGGCGCGCCAGGTGTGCAAGCTGCTCGGCGGCAAGGGCGACCTCCTCGTGCTGATGGGTGAGCTGTCCAACGAATCGGCGCGCGCCCGCACCAAGGACATCGAGGACGTGATCGCGACGAAGGATTGCGCGGGCATGAAGATCGTCGACAAGCGCGAAGGCAAGTGGAGCCGCACGCAGGGTCAGGACATCACGATGAACTGGCTGAGCTCCGGCATGAAGTACGACGCGATCATCTCCAACAACGACGAGATGGCGATCGGCGCGATCAACGCGCTGAAGGCTGCGCGCAAGTGGACGCCGAAGACGATCGTCGCCGGCATCGACGCGACGCCGGACGGCCTCGCGTCGATGAAGAGCGGCGAGCTGAAGGTGTCGGTCTACCAGAACGCGGCCGGGCAGGGGCAGCAGGCCGTCGCGGCCGCGCTCAAGCTCGCGAAGAAGCAGCCCGTCGATCGCTACGTGAACGTGCCGTTCGAGCTCGTGACGCCCGAGAACATGAACCAGTACGCGAAGCACTGACCGGTGAACCGTTGAACTGCGCGGGCCCGGCATGGCCGGGTTCGCGCGCGACTCGTCGAGGAACGTCCATGTTTACAGCCAGGATCGCGCGCCCGATGGCCGGCGACGATGCGCCGGCCGCTTCGTCCGGCTCGACCGGCTCGTCGGCCCCGCCGGCTTTTTCCGCGGCCGACTGCGTGCTCGAGGTGCGCGGCGTCGGCAAGTCCTTTCCCGGCGTCGTCGCGCTCGACGGCGTGCAGTTCCGCGTGCGTCGCGGCACCGTCCATGCGTTGATGGGCGAGAACGGCGCGGGCAAGTCGACGCTGATGAAGATCATCGCGGGCGTCTACACACCTGACCAGGGCGAGATCCTGATCAACGGCGAGCCCGTCGTGCTGAACGGCCCGCTCGATGCGCTCGATCGCGGCATCGCGATGATCCACCAGGAACTCAACCTGATGCCGTACATGACGGTCGCGGAGAACATCTGGATCCGCCGCGAACCGAAGAACCGTTTCGGCCTGATCGATCACGCGGCGCTGCGCCGCCAGACGGCCGAGTTGTTCGAGCGGCTGTCGATCGACATCGATCCGGAAACCGACGTGCGCACGCTGACGGTCGCGAGCCGCCAGATGGTCGAGATCGCGAAGGCCGTGTCGTTCGACTCCGACGTGCTGATCATGGACGAGCCGACCTCCGCGCTGACCGACAAGGAAGTCACGCACCTGTTCCGGATCATTCGCCAGCTGCGCGAGCAGGGCAAGGGCATCGTCTACATCACGCACAAGATGAACGAGCTGTTCGAGATCGCCGACGAGTTCTCGGTGTTCCGCGACGGCAAGTACATCGGCACGCATGCGTCGAGCGATGTCACGCGCGACGACATCATCCGCATGATGGTCGGGCGCGAGATCACGCAGATGTTCCCGAAGGAGGAGGTGCCGATCGGCGAGGTCGTGCTGTCGGTGCAGAACCTCGGCGTCGACGGCGTGTTCCGCGACGTGAGCTTCGAGCTGCGCGCGGGCGAGATCCTCGGCGTGGCCGGCCTCGTCGGCTCGGGGCGCTCGAACGTCGCGGAGGCGCTGTTCGGCGTCGTGCCGGCCACGACGGGCGAGATCCGGATCGACGGCAAGCCGGTGCGCATTGCGACGCCCGCGCAGGCGATGAAGCACGGGATGGCCTTCCTCACCGAAGACCGCAAGGACACCGGCTGCTTCCTGAATCTCGACCTGCTCGCGAACATGGAAGCAGCGGTGCTCAGCAACCGCTACGTGAAGTTCAATTTCGTGCAGCAGGCGCAACTGAAACGCGACTGCGAGGAAATGAGCCGGATGCTGCGCGTGAAGTCGCCCGGGCTGCACGAGGAAATCCAGAATCTGTCGGGCGGCAACCAGCAGAAGGTGCTGATCGGCCGGTGGCTGCTCACGCAGCCGCGCATCCTGATCCTCGACGAGCCGACGCGCGGCATCGACGTCGGCGCGAAGGCCGAGATCCACCGGCTCGTCAGCGCGCTCGCCGGCAAGGGCGTCGCGGTGCTGATGATCTCGTCGGAAATGCCGGAAGTGCTGGGAATGAGCGATCGCGTGATGGTGATGCACGAAGGGCGCATGACCGGCATCGTCGATCGCAAGGACGCTGACCAGGTCCGCATCATGGATCTCGCGTCGCGTTGAGCCGAAACAAGATTGGAGACAAAGCAATGGGCAACCTGAACCCGGTCGCGGATGCGCAGACCATGACCCTCAAGGCGCGGCACACGAAGTGGCCGCCCGAACTGAGCATCTTCCTCGTGCTCGTCGGCATCAGCCTGTTCTTCGAGATCGTCGGCTGGATCGTCGTCGGCCAGAGCTTCCTGTTCAATGCCGAACGGCTCGAGATCATCGTGCTGCAGATGGCCGTGATCGGCATCATCGCGGTCGGCGTGAACCTCGTGATCATCACCAGTGGGATCGACCTGTCGTCGGGCTCGGTCGTGGCCGCCGCGGCGGTCGTCTCGGCGAGTCTCGCGCAGGTGTCCGACTTCCCGCGCGCGGTGTTTCCGCACTTGACCGACCTGCCGATCATCTGGCCGGTGCTGGCCGGCGTGTGCGTCGGGCTGCTGGTCGGCCTGCTGAACGGCTCGCTGATCGCGATGACGGGCATCCCGCCGTTCATCGCGACGCTCGGCACGATGGTGGCCGCGCGCGGCTTCGCGAAGTGGTTCACCAACGGGATGCCGGTGTCGATGCTGACCGACCCGTTCGCGGCCATCGGCGCAGGCGCCAATCCGGTGATCATCTTTCTCGTGATCGCCGCGATCTTCCACGTCGTGCTGCGCTACACGCGCTTCGGCAAGTACACCTATGCGATCGGCGCGAACCGCCACGCGGCCGTCGTGTCGGGTATCAACGTCACGCGACACCTGATCTTCGTCTACGCGATCGCCGGCCTGCTGAGCGGGATCGCCGGCACCGTGACGGCCGCGCGTGCGATCTCGGGCCAGTCGGGCATGGGCGTGATGTACGAACTCGACGCGATCGCGGCCGTCGTGATCGGCGGCACGTCGCTGTCGGGCGGCCTCGGCCGCGTGACGGGCACCGTGATCGGCGTGCTGATCCTCGGCGTGATGACGTCGGGCTTCACGTTCATCCGCATCGACGCGTATTACCAGGAGATGGTGAAGGGCGCGATCATCGTCGCGGCCGTGATCGCCGACCAGTATCGCAACAAGAAGAAGCGCCGCTGACCCGTCAAGCATCGCCGGACGCGGGCGGCACGTGCCGCCGCCTGGGTCCGGTACCCGCCACCGTCGAGGACATTCGATGAAGATCGCGCTGGACCCCTACATGATTCGCCACCTGCCGCTCGACCGCCTGCCGCACGCGGTGGCCGAGCTCGGCTACGACCAGATCGAGCTGTCGCCGCGCAGCGATTTCCTCGACTGGTGGGTGATGCCGCGCGCCACGCGCGAACGGATGGCCGCGTTCCGGCAGGCGATGCGCGCGAGCGGCGTCGGCCTTGCGTCGCTGCAGCCGATGTACCGCTGGGCGAGCCCGTTCGAGGATGAGCGTCAATGGGCCGTGCGCTGCTGGAAGAAGGCGATCGAGGTGGCGGTCGAAATGGAGTGCGCGCTGATGGTGTCGGAGTTCGGGCGCGGCGCGTCGCCGGAGCGCTCGGTCGGGGAACGACCCGGCGCGAACCCGAAGGAGCTGTGCGAAGCCGCGTGGTTCCGTTCGATGGACGAGCTGCTGCCGATCCTCGAACGCGAACGCATCGTGCTGTCGGTCGAGCCGCATCCGGAGGACTGGATCGAGCAGCTGCAGCCCGCGATCGACATCGTCACGAACCTCGGTTCGCCGTCGCTGAAGCTGTCGTACATCGCGCCGCACACGTTCTACTACGGCGAAGACATGGCCGCGATGATCGCGCAGGCCGCGCCGATCCTCGCGCACGTGCGCGTGGCCGACACCTTCGACCACCGCAAGAGCAGCCAGCTGCGCTACATCGTGAACCCGCCGGGTTCGAACCAGATTCGCGTGCACCAGCATCTCGACATCGGGCAGGGCGAGATCGACTGGGACGTGTTCTTCCGGGCGCTCGGCGCGGCAGGCTTCGACGGCGTGATGTCGTCGTGCGTGTTCGCGTGGGAGGACCGCGCGGAAGCATCGTCGCGCTACATGCGCGACACGATCCGGCGCTACGTCGATCGTCATTTCGATCGCTCGGCGCGCTGACGAATGACTGACCGGTGCGGCGCGTGCCGCACCGCCAATGAACGACTGGAGACTCTTAGATGACCTTGCAAATCGGCGTGATCGGCTGCGGTGCGATCGGCCAGGACCATATTCGCAGACTGACCCGCACGCTGTCCGGCGCGCGCGTCGTGGCCGTCAACGACATCGATCCGCAGCAGGCGCGCGACGCGGTGACGAAGTACGCGCTCGACGCCGAGATCTACGGCGACGGCCACGAGGTGGTCGCGGCCGCCGACGTGCAGGCCGTGCTCGTCACGTCATGGGGGCCGACGCACGAAGCGTTCGTGCTCGACGCGATCGCGCACGGCAAGCCCGTGTTCTGCGAGAAGCCGCTCGCCGTCACGGCCGAAGGCTGCATGCGGATCGTCGAAGCCGAAGCGGCGCACGGCAAGCGGCTCGTGCAGGTCGGCTTCATGCGTCCGTACGACGAAGGCTATCGCGCGCTGAAGCGCGTGATCGACAGCGGCGAGATCGGCGCGCCGCTGATGCTGCATTGCGCGCACCGCAACCAGTCGGTCGGCGAGCGCTACACGACCGACATGGCGATCACCGACACGCTGATCCACGAACTCGACGTGCTGCGCTGGCTGCTCGGCGAAGACTACGTGAGTACGCAGGTCGTCTATCCGAAGAAGACGCGCCATGCGTCCTCGCATCTCGCCGATCCGCAGATCGTGCTGCTGGAAACCGCGAGCGGCGTGCGTATCGACGTCGAGATCTTCGTGAACTGCCAGTACGGCTACGACATCCAGTGCGAGGTGGTGGGCGAGCAGGGCATCGCGAAGCTGCCCGATCCGCCGGCCGTGGGGCTCAAGCATGCGGCGCGGCAGTCGGTCGAGATCATGACCGACTGGAAGGAACGCTTCATCGCGTCGTACGACGTCGAGCTGCAGGCGTTCATCGACGGCGTGCGACAGGGCGTGCTGACCGGGCCGTCCGCCTGGGACGGCTACGCGGCGGCAGTCGCGGCCGACGCCTGCGTGCGTGCGCAAAAGAGCGGGGCGGTCGAGCCGATCGCGATGGCCGAACGCCCTGCGTTCTATCGCGGCTGAACCGCAGCCGCCTACTTGCCGGACTGACCGACATGACGATGAAGATGGGTTGCGCACCGTGCTGCTGGGGCGTCGACGACGTGAAGAACCCGCACCTGCCGCCGTGGCGGCAGGTGCTCGCCGAGGCGGCCGAGGCCGGCTACTCGGGTATCGAGCTTGGGCCATACGGCTACATCCCGCTGGAACTCGACGTGGTGAGCGCGGAGCTCGAGCGGCAGCGCCTGAGCATCACCGCCGGCACGATCTTCGACGATCTCGTCTCGCTGGAGAACCTGCCGAACCTGTTACGCCAGACGCGCGAGATCTGCGCGCTGATCACGCGGCTGCCGAAACTGCCGACGCAGGACGGCCAGCGCTACGCGGCGCCGTATCTGGTCGTGATGGACTGGGGCCACGAGGAGCGCGATTACGCGGCCGGCCACGCCGATCGCGCGCCACGGCTGTCGGACGCAAGCTGGTCGACGATGGTCGAGCACATCCGGCAGATCGCGACGATCGCGCGCGACGAATTCGGCGTACGCACGGTGATCCATCCGCATGCGGGCGGCTATATCGAGTTCGCGGACGAGATCGACCGGATCGTCGCCGACATTCCCGCCGACACGGCGGGCCTCTGTCTCGATACGGGCCATCTGTACTACTCGGGCATGGATCCGGAAACCTGGCTGCGCCGCCACGCGGCGCGCCTCGACTACGTGCATTTCAAGGACATCGACGCGGCCGTGTACGACGCGGTGATGGGCGAGCACATCGCGTTCTTCGCGGCTTGCGCGCGCGGCGTGATGTGCCCGATCGGCAAGGGCATGCTCGACTACCGGTCGATCAAGCAGGCGCTCGACGAGATCGGCTACGCCGGCTACATCACGATCGAACAGGAGCGCGACCCGCGCAATGCCGGCACGAGCCTGCGCGACGTGGCCGCGAGCCGCGCGTTTCTCGCGTCGGCCGGTTTCGCTTGATGATCTGAATACGGACAAGGAACGACACAATCATGATCGACGGACAGATTCTGCTTGGACATTCGATTCGCTGGGGCATGGTCGGCGGCGGGCTCGGCAGCCAGATCGGCTACAGTCACCGGTCGGCCGCGTTGCGCGACGGCAGCTTTCAGCTGGTCGCCGGCGCGTTCGACATCGATCCCGAGCGCGGCCGCCAGTTCGGCGTGAAGCTCGGCGTCGCGGCGGAGCGCTGCTATCCCGACTACGCGACGATGTTCGACGCCGAGGCGCGCCGCCCGGACGGCATTCGCGCGGTGTCGATCGCGACGCCGAACAACACGCACTTCGAGATCTGCCGTGCGGCGCTGAACGCGGGGCTGCACGTGGTCTGCGAGAAGCCGCTGTGCTTCACGACCGAGGAGGCCGAAACGCTGCAGCGCCTGTCGGTCGAGAAGAACCGGATCGTCGGCGTCGCGTACGGCTACTCCGGACACCAGATGATCGAACAGGCGCGCGAGATGATCGCGCGCGGCGATCTCGGCGAGATCCGCATCGTGCAGATGCAGTTCGCGCACGGGTTCCACAGCGAGGGCGTCGAGGCCGCGAGCGCGGCTGCGCGCTGGCGCGTCGACCCGAAGTTCGCGGGCCCGAGCTACGTGCTCGGCGACATCGGCACGCATCCGCTGTACATCTCGGAAGTGATGGTGCCCGAGCTGAAGATCCGGCGGCTGATGTGTTCGCGGCAGAGCTTCGTGAAGAGCCGCGCGCCGCTGGAAGACAATGCGTTCACGATCATGGAATACGACACGGGCGCGGTTGGCTACGTGTGGTCGAGCGCGGTGAACGCGGGCTCGATGCACGGCCAGAAGGTGCGCGTGATCGGCTCGAAGGCGAGCGTCGAGTGGTGGGACGAGCATCCGAACCAGTTGCGCTACGAAGTGCAGGGGCAGCCCGCGCAGGTGCTCGATCGCGGGATGGGCTATCTGCATCCGCACGCATTGCGCGAGGATCGCATCGGCGCCGGGCATCCGGAGGGGTTGTTCGAAGCCTGGTCGAATCTCTATGCGCGCTTCGCACTCGCGATGGATGCGGCCGATCGCGGCGACGCCGCGGCGCTGAAGAACATCCGCTATCCGGACGTCCATGCGGGCGTGGAAGGCGTGCGCTGGGTCGAGAACTGCGTGCGCTCGGCCGATGCGGGCGGCGTGTGGGTCGACTATCGTTGAACGGCGCGCGACGGGCCGGCTGCGGCGCGCTGCGCGCCCGTCGTGCAAGGCTTTGCACCGACGGCCGGCCTTGGTAGACACCCTAATCTTTACGACGCCGCGAGAGCGTTGGACAATCGCTTCCAGCATTGCCGTGGAGCGTAGGCAAGTGATGATCGAGCGCGTGGGAGCGAGCACGCGGCGCGGGCCGCGCCGCAAACGTGATTAAATTCGCCCTTCATGCATGTATCCAGGTGAGTCCCGGGCCGCGCCCGCCAGTATCGCGCGCACGTCGGGGCCGTCAACTTCGCGCTATCCGATGAGTTCATCCGAGAAACCTCCCGCCACCGTCGAGCAGTTCCTGCAGCATCTGACGCAGGAGTACGACGGCCTCAGCAATCGCCTGAAGGTGATTGCGCGCCACGTGGAAACGCATCGGGACCAGCTTGGCCTGGAAGGCATCCAGTCGCTCGCGGAAGCGTGCGGCGTCCAGCCGTCGGCCGTCGTGCGCTTCGCGAAGCATTTCGGCTTTTCCGGTTTCTCCGAGATGCAGAAGCTGTTCCGCGAGGGGCTCGCGCAACAGATCGCGCCGGGGCGCGCGTACAACCTGCGGCTGCGCGATGTGATCGAATCGGGCTCGTCGAGCCTGCAGCCCGAGCAGATCGCCGACGAGTTCATCAAGGGCAGTATTGCCGGGATGCAGCAGCTGCGGCAGACGCTCGATTCGCAGGCGCTCGCGCAGGCCGTCGACCTGCTCGCCGACACGCAGGCGATCTGGATCGCGGGCTCGCGGCGCGCGTTTCCGATCGCCGTGTACCTCGACTATGCGCTGCAGCACACCGACAAGCGCATCGGCCTGTTCAGCGCGCTCGGCAGCATGCATCTCGGCCAGATCCGCTCGGTGCGCGAGGGCGACGTGATGATCGTCATCTCGTTCATGCCGTACGCGGAGGAAACCGTGCAGGTCGCGCAACAGGCCGCGCAGCGCGGCGCGCGGCTGATCGCGATCACCGACAGCCGGATGAGCCCGCTGGCGCGGGAGGCCGAGGTGACGCTGATGGTGCAGGACAGCGCGACGTTCGGCTTCCGCGCGCTGACGGCCACGATGGGGCTCGCACAGAGCCTGTTCGTCGCGCTCGCGTACCGGCTCGAACTGTCGTACTTGCCGACCGCCGACGGCGCGCACGGCACGCAGGCCGGCTGACGCATCCTGCCGGCGTACCGCCCGCGCGACCGATCGGCGGGCGGTGTGCCGTCAGGCGCTTACTTCGCGGTCGGCATCGCGAATTCGGCGCCCTTGCCGATGCTCGACGACCAGCGCTGCATCACCGACTTCTGGCGCGTGTAGAAGCGCACGCCTTCCTCGCCGTATGCGTGCATGTCGCCGAACAGGCTCTTCTTCCAGCCGCCGAAACCATGCCACGCCATCGGCACCGGAATCGGCACGTTGATGCCGACCATGCCGACCTGGATGCGCCGCGAGAACTCGCGCGCGATGCCGCCGTCGCTCGTGAAGCACGACACGCCGTTGCCGAATTCATGCGCGTTGATCAGGTCGACCGCCTCGCCGAAATCCTTCACGCGCACGCAGCCGAGCACGGGCCCGAAGATTTCTTCCTTGTAGATGCGCATGTCGGGCGTCACGTGGTCGAACAGCGTGCCGCCGGTGAAGAAGCCTGCCTCGCGGCCCGGCACGCGCAGCCCGCGGCCGTCGACCACCAGTTGCGCGCCTTCGTTCACGCCTTGCTCGATATAGCCTTCGATGCGCTTGAGTGCATCGCCGGTGACGATCGGGCCCATCTCGACTTCCGGCGACATGCCGTCGCCGATCACCAGCTTGCGCGCGCGCTCGGCCACCAGCGGCACGATCTTGTCCGCGATGTCGCCGACCAGCACCGCGACGCTGATCGCCATGCAGCGCTCGCCGGCCGAGCCGTACGCGGCGCCGATCAGCGCATCGACGGCCTGCTCGAGGTTCGCGTCGGGCATCACGACGAGGTGATTCTTTGCGCCGCCGAGTGCCTGCACGCGCTTGCCGGATTGCACGGCACGCTGCTGCACATAGGCCGCGATCGGCGTCGAGCCGACGAAGCTGACGGCTTGCACGTCCGGGTGGTCGAGCAGTGCGTCGACCGCGCCCTTGTCGCCCTGCACGACGTTGAACACGCCGGCCGGCAGCCCGGCCTGCGTGAGCAGGTCGGCGATGAACAAGGCCGCCGACGGGTCGCGCTCGCTCGGCTTCAGCACGAACGTGTTGCCCGTCGCGATCGCGACCGGGAACATCCAGCACGGCACCATGCACGGGAAGTTGAACGGCGTGATGCCCGCGACGACGCCGAGCGGCTGGCGCATCGTCCAGTTGTCGATGCCGGTGCTGACCTGGTCGGTGAAGTCGCCCTTCAGGAGCTGCGGCACGCCGCAGGCGAATTCGATGATGTCGATGCCGCGGGCGACTTCGCCCTGCGCGTCGGAGAACACCTTGCCGTGCTCGGCCGTGATGATCGCCGCGAGGGCGTCGCGGTGCTCGTTCATCAGTTGCAGGAAGCGGTGCATGACGCGCGCGCGGCGGATCGGCGGCGTCGCGGCCCAGGCCGGGAACGCGGCGTGGGCCGACGCGACGGCCTGTTGCACTTCGCTGTCGTCGGCGAGCGCCACGCGGCGCACCGCACGGCCGAGCGCGGGATTGAGAACGTCCTGGAAGCGGCCGCTGCGGCCGGCGACGGGCGCGCCGTCGACATAGTGGCCGACATCGGCGTCGGACGTGTACGCGGGAACCGGATTCATTGTGTCTCCTGGGGATCGGGTGGGAGTGGACAGCACCCAGTCTAGGCAAACGAGCAGGGCGGGAGAAGGCCGCGCAGCTTGATTCACTGTTCAGAATTCTGAATAATCACCGGATGAATCAGCAAAATGTCCAGGCGCTCTGGCCGCATATCCATTCGCTGACGGTGCTGGCCGCGGCCGGCAGTTTCACGGCCGCCGCGCAGCGGCTCGGCATCAGCAAGGCCGCGATGAGCCAGCGCATCGCCGATCTCGAAAAGGCGGCCGGCGTGCCGCTCGTGCGGCGCACGACGCGCAGCGTGCGGCTCACCGACGCGGGCCAGACGCTCGTCGACAGCACGCGCGACGCGTTCGAGTCGATCGGGCAGCACTTCGCGCGCGTGAAGGACCTGGCCGGCGAGCCGCGCGGCCTGCTGCGCGTGACGGTGCCGGTCGCGCTCGGGCGCCAGCAGGTCGTGCCGCACCTGCCCGATTTCCTGCGGCAGCATCCGGGCGTGCAGATCGAGCTCGACCTGTCGGACCGGCTGCATTCGCTGACGCAGGAGGGCTTCGACCTCGCGATCCGCCATACGACCACCGCGCCGCAGACCCACGTCGCGTGGAAGCTGTGCGACACGCGCTCGCTGCTCGTCGCGAGCCGCGACTACCTCGACGCGCGCGGCGCGCCGCGGCACCCGAGCGAGCTCGTCGACCACAGCTGCCTGTGCTACCTGCGCGACAACGAGCCGGCCGCATGGAGCTTCGAGCCGCACGGCCGGCGGCGCGAGCGCGTGAGCGTGCCGGTGCGCGGCAGCTTCGCGGCGAACAACAGCGAGGCGATGCGCGAGGCTGCGCTCGGCGGGCTCGGCATCGCGCTGCTGCCGGATTTCAGCGCGCAGCGCGATCTCGACGCCGGCCGGCTCGTCGCGCTGCTCGACGGCTGGCGGCCATCGGGCGCGTTCGGCGACCACATCTTCGCGATCCGCCCGTACAGCCCGGTCGTGCCGAGCGCGGTGCGCGCGCTCGTGCGGCACCTGCGCGAACGGCTCGCGGGCGGCTTTTCACGCACCTGAGCCCGGTGTCCGCGGGTGCCGGGCCGCGGGCGGCCCGGGCAGGCACCGCGGCGCTGCGGTAAAATCCCGGCTTCTCTCCGCGCCTTGAATGGCGCGTCATTCGAAGGTCGACAGCCGATGCAGATTCACAAGGAAGTGGACGCGCGCGGGCTCAATTGCCCGTTGCCGATCCTGCGTGCCAAGAAAGCGCTCGCCGATATGGAAAGCGGGCAGATCCTCAAGGTGCTCGCGACCGATCCGGGCTCGCAGCGCGATTTCGCCGCGTTCGCGAAGCAGACAGGCAACGAGATCGTCGAATCGACGACGCAGGACAAGACCTTCGTGTTCCTGATGCGGCGCCGCTGAAGGCCCGCGTCACGGTGCCGGCGGCCGCTGGTGTCCGTCGGCCGCGCCTTTCTGACAATTCTTAAACCTCGCTTCGTGATCGGCTGCGTATACTGACCCGGCCGGTCGTCCGCTCGCAGCGGATGCGCCGGCCACGGTACGTCGTACGGCGGGCACGGGGGCCATGCCTGACGCTACCGTCGTACAACGGGGAGAGGACATGTCCTTCAGACCAGGGACCATTCGAAGTCCGTCCGGAGCGGAACGCAGCGTATCGGGACTGAGCCGTATCGAGCTCGACCCGCAACGGGATCGCCACGCGCGTGCCGCGCTGGAGGCCTACGCGGATTCGGCCGCGGCCGAGATGCCGTGGCTGGCCGAGTGGCTCGACGAACGGCTGCGCGATGCCGCGCAGGACGACGGCTCGGGCCTGACCTACTGCGGTGCGACGATCGAGCGTGTGTTCGATCTGGCGCAGGCGTGGGCGGCGAGCCAACCGGATTACGCGGCTACCGCGTGGGAGCGGGTGCGCGGCCAGCTGCAGCGGATGCTGGTGCAACCGGCGCGTTCGGAACCGCTGTTGCCGTGCGTGCCGGCCGACGATGTCGCCGAGCAGGTGGCCGGTATCGCGGGCGTCGACTAGGCGCTCGATTGCGCGGCGGAAAGGATTATTCGAAGAAAAGACGGTAGTCCGCGCAATTTATTGGCGAATTTCATACTACTATGATGAAATCGCCGGTTCGTCCGTACCCCGTTTTTGAGATATTTAGCCGGGGTCGCCGGTTTGCGCAGATGGCGCGAGCGGCGAACGACGGCTCGCCGGCCGGTATCCGGGGGCCGTGCGCGTGCTGCGCGGCTGGATGGGGGCGGGGAGCTGAACTGGACGAATCGATTTCGATTTGCGGGGTGCTATGAGAATTGCTGTACTGGATGACGATCCGGCCCAGACGGATTTCGTCAGTCAAACGCTGACGGCCGTTGGCCATACGTGCTATGCGTTCAAGGAAGGCAAGGCCCTGAAGAAGCGTCTGCAGCGCGAGACGTTCGATCTGCTGGTGCTCGACTGGAACGTGCCCGACATGTCAGGCGAGGAAGTGCTGAAGTGGGTGCGTGCCAATCAGACCGAGCACAGCCTGCCGATCATCTTCATGACGAGCCGTGACGACGAGGCGGGGATCACGCAGATCCTCAATGCCGGCGCCGACGATTACGTGGTCAAGCCCGTGTCGGGCCCGATCCTGCGTGCGCGCATCGGCTCGCTGCTGCGCCGCGCGTATCCGGTCAACGCCGAGGCAACCGTTCGCGAATTCGATCAATTCCGTTTCGACGTGAACCTGAAGCAGGCCTACGTCGGCGACAAGGCCGTGAGCCTCACGCAGAAGGAATTCGAGCTCGCGCTGCTGCTGTTCCAGCATCTCGACCGGCCGCTGTCGCGCGCGCACATTCTCGATCTCGTGTGGAAGCAGGCGACCGACATCCCGTCGCGCACGATGGATACGCACATCTCGATGCTGCGCACCAAGCTCGGCCTGCGGCCCGAAAACGGCTATCGCCTCGCGCCGATCTACGGCTACGGCTACCGGCTCGAGCGGGTCGGCCAGGGAGAACCGGAGTGACCACGGGAATCACGCAGCGCACGGCGGCCCGGCGCACGGTGGCGCTGCACGCGGCCTGTGCGGTCGCGTTTGCGTTTGCCGCGCAGCATGCGGCGGCGCAGCCGCCCGCGGCGGCAGGCAAGATGGTCGTCTATCGCACGCAGGGGGGCGACACGCTGTACGACGTCGCCGCGCGCTACCTGCAGGGCGCGGACGACTGGCAACTGCTTCAGCAGATCAACGGCGTGCCCGCACCGAAGCATCTGCAGCCCGGCGTCGCGCTGAAGCTGCCGGTCGCACGCCTGCGCAAGGAAAAGCTGACCGCGCGCGTCATTGCGGTGCAGGGCACGGCCGAACGCGCGTCCGGCGACGCTTTTGTGCCGCTTGCGAACGATGCAACCCTCGCCGAGGGCGACCGCGTGCGCACGGGCCCGAACGGCTTCGTGACGCTCGAGCTCGCCGACGGCACGCACATGAGCCTGCCGCCCGACAGCCAGCTCGACCTGAAGGCGCTGCGCCGCACGGTGCTGACCG
The DNA here is from genome assembly GCF_902499175.1 of Burkholderia aenigmatica. Taxonomy (GTDB): domain Bacteria; phylum Pseudomonadota; class Gammaproteobacteria; order Burkholderiales; family Burkholderiaceae; genus Burkholderia; species Burkholderia aenigmatica. The sequence goes on along the minus strand of NZ_CABVQC010000008.1, from coordinate 127,358 downwards.
GCACGCTCGATCGTGAGTTCGAACTCACGCGCGGCTCGGTCGACAGCGAGGTCACCCATCTGAAGAAACGCGACGACCGCTTCCAGATCCGTTCGCCGTCCGTCGTGGCCGGCGTGCGCGGCACGCACTTTCGCGTGAATTACGACGCGGCCGGCAATGCGTCGACGCGCGTCGAAGTGCTCGATGGCACCGTCGGTGTTGCGGGCGACCGGCAGCCGGCCGGCCCGACGCTCGTGCATGCGAATTTCGGCAGCGTCGCGACGTCGTCCGGCGCGGTCGGCGCGCCCGTCGAGCTGCTGCCTGCGCCGGCGCTCGCGCATCCCGACAAGGTGCAGGACGAGCCCGACGTCGCGTTCGACGTCGCCCCGCTCGAACAGGCGCATGGGTACCGCATGCAGCTCGCGCACGACGCGGGGCTGCTCGACCTGTTCAGCGAAACGCGCACCGATTCGCCGCGCGCAGTCTTCCACGACGTACCGAACGGGAACTACTTCGTGCGGGTCGCCGCGATCGACGCGAACGGCCTCGAGGGCCGGCCGCGCACGTACGCGTTCGAACGCCGCATGATGGGGCTCGACGCGAGCGCATCGCCCGGCGCGGGCGGCTACGAGTTCCGCTGGTCGCCGAACGGTTCGAGCAAGGATGCGCGCTACCGGTTCGTGCTGTCGCGCTCGAAGGACCTGAGCGCGCCTGTCGTCGACCAGGTCGGCTTGCATGCGCGCCAGATCACCGTCGCGCACCTGCCGCCGGGCGACTATTTCTGGGCCGTGACCGTCGAAGAGTTCGAAGGCGGCAAGTTCTACGAGAAGACCAGTCCGGTCGGCGCGTTCACGCTGTCGCGCTGATTCGCGGCGCATGAAACCCGACTCCGTTTCCCCGCGGCGGGGCCTCGGCCGCCGCTTCCTGATCGAATGGATCGCGATCGGCTGCCTCGGGATCGCAGTGATCCTCGTCTGCGCGCTCGGCCGCCTGTCGGGAAGCGTCGACGGCCTGATCTACGACCGGCTGCTGATGCTGCGCAGCCTGCCGCTGTCGCCCGACGTGGTGGTCGTCGACATCGACAACCAGAGCGTGTCCGCGCTCGGCCGCTGGCCGTGGCCGCGCGACGTGCATGCGCGGCTGCTCGATACGCTGGCGCGCGCGCAGCCGGCTGCCGTCGTCTACGACGTGCTGTTTACCGAACCGTCGCCGGAGGATCGCGCGTTCGCGGACGCGATGAGCCACGTACCGACCTTCCTGCCCGTGCTGCTGAGCCCCGAGCAGGCGGACGGCTCGCGTGCGGTCGATCCGCCGGTGGCCGCGCTCGCGGCGCGCGCGGTCGGGCTCGGCCACATCAATCTTGAAGTCGACCGCGACGGCATCGTACGCAGCGTTGCGCTGTTCGAAAGCGACGGCCGCGTGCGCTGGCCGCAGCTGATGGTGCCGGTGTACCAGGCGATCCAGGGTGGCCGGCTGCACCCGGTCGGCGGGGCACCCGGCGCGAATGCGCACGACCTGTCGCGCGACGCGGCCGGTGAGGGCCGCTACCTGATCCCGTTCAGCCGCAACACGCCTGCCTATCCGACGCTGTCGTTCGACGACGTGCTCGAAGGGCGCGTGAAGCCCGACGCGCTGCGCGGCAAGATCGTCGTGGTCGGCGTGACGGCGTCGGGGCTGTACGACCGCTTCGCGACGCCCGTGTCCGGCGAGTTCGGGCCGCTCGCCGGCGTGTATATCCATGCGAACGTGCTCGACATGCTGGCAACCGGCAGCGCGATCTCGCCTGCGTCGCGCGCCGGGCTGTTCGCCGCGTCGCTGCTGCCGCTTGCCGCGCTGCTGGGCGGTTTCCTGATGCTGTCGCCGTGGCGCGCGCTGCTGCTGACGCTGAGCCTCGCCGCGCTCGCGGTCGTTGCGAGCATGGCGCTGCTGTTCGGGGCGCGCATCTGGCTGTCGCCGGCGCCCGCGATCTTCGGGCTGGTCGCCGTCTACCCGATCTGGAACTGGCGGCGGCTCGAAATGACGATGTCGTACTTGCGGCGCGAGCTGCAGCGGCTCGCCGACGAGCCGCACCTGCTGCCCGAGGCGCCGCGCACACGCAGCGTCGGCGGCGACGTGCTCGAGCGGCAGATGACGCTGATGGCGCAAGCCGCGCAGCGCGTGCAGGACATGAAGCGCTTCGTGTGGGACAGCCTCGACAGCATGCCCGAGCCGATCTTCGTGACCGACCTGGCCGGCACCGTGCTGATCGCGAACCATGCGGCCAAGCGCTACGGGTCGCGCCTCGCGCTGCCGCTGCCGGAAGGGCGGCCGCTGCGCAGCGCGCTCGGCGAGCTGACGTTCATGAAGACCGTCGACGGCAACGTCGAACACGACGTGGCGATCCGCGAGCACTGGCCGGCCGTGCTCGACCCGACGCTCGAGGCCGAACACGACGCGATGGCGCGCGGCATCGAGGTGCGCGATCGCGACGGGCTCGACCATCTGCTACGCTACGCGGCTTGCACGAACGCGCAGGGCCGCGTGACGGGCTGGATCGCCGGCCTCGTCGACGTGACCGAACTGCACGCGGCCGAGCGGCAGCGCGAGGAAGCGCTGCACCTGCTGTCGCACGACATGCGCTCGCCGCAGGCGTCGATTCTCGCGCTCGTCGAGATCGAGCGCGACCGCGCCGAGACCGACGCGATGCGCGGGCTGCTCGCGCGGATCGAGCGCTATGCGCATCGCGCGCTGTCACTGGCCGACGAGTTCGTGCAGCTGGCGCGCGCGGAGTCGCAGGTGTACCAGCTCGAGGTGACGAGCCTCGTTGACGTGCTGATCGATGCAAGCGACGAGGTATGGCCGCAGGCGCAGGCGAAGCACATCCGCGTCGACACCGATGTCGGCACCGACATGTGCTGGGTGCGCGCGGATCGCTCGCTGATCACGCGCGCCTTCGTGAACCTGCTGAACAATGCAGTCAAATACAGTCCGTCCGATACCGTGATCACGTGTACGCTGGCGGTCGAGCACGCGTCGAAACGGATGTTCTGTACGATTCGCGATCAGGGATACGGCATTGCGCCGGAAGATCAGCGGCATCTGTTCGAGCGTTTCAAGCGGTTCCATGCCGGCGAGCGGCCCGAGATCTCGGGTTCCGGGCTCGGCATGGCATTCGTGAAGACGGTCGTCACGCGCCATGGGGGCAGCGTGTCGGTCGACAGCGAGGTGGGTGTCGGCACCGCGGTGACGGTGTCGCTGCCTGCAATCGACGAGCCGTCCGCCTGACAGGGCCGGGTGCGACGGCAGGTATTTGGGGAAAGCCATGAGAAAGGAATGGGCAGCGACCGCGCTGGCGGTGTCGCTGTTGACGGGTTGCGCCGGTGTGACGAGCGGCGTCAGTGCGGTCGGGCAGCCGAACGCGTTCGCCGCCGATGCGCACGGCTACGATTTCGTGCGGACGGCCGCGCAGGCCGACGATGCCGAATACCGGCAGATCGAGACGCTCGTGCGCGACGAACTCGCGCACCGCGGTTTCGATGCGAAGCCGCTCGCGGCCGCGCACTACCGGCTGTCGATCGCGTATGCGACGCAGCCGGCTTCGGTCGCGGCGAGCGCCGACGGGTGTGGCGCCGCGAGCAGTGCATGCGTGACGGTCGACGGGCCGGCGCCGTTCGCGCTGCCGTTCATGGGCCGCGTGTATCGCCATGTGCTGACGCTGCGCTTCGTCGACGCGAAATCGGGCGCCGACGTTTACCGCGTATCGGCGGCGCTGCGCGATCGCGATCCCGGCACGCAGCAGGCCGCGCCGGCGCTCGTGAAGAGCGCGCTCGCGAAGGTGCCCTTCGGCGACGGCGGTGGCTGGCTCGTCAAGACGAAAAAAGACGAAGCGGGCGGGATGCCGGGCGTCGTCTCGGTGAAGCCGGCCAACGCGCGCTGAGCGGCAGCCGGTGAGGTGAGGGCGGGCTCGCCGGAGTGAGCCCTGGTGCCCTTGCCGCGTTCAGTCGGCGTGATGTGCGCCGTCGCGCGTGCGCAGGTACGTGTCGAAGTCCGCACCGACTTCCGCGTGGCGCAGCGCGAATTCGACCGTCGCCTTCAGGTAGCCGAGCTTGCTGCCGCAGTCGTAGCGCGTGCCCTGGTACTTGTAGGCCAGCACTTGCTCATCGGCGAGCAGCGACTGGATCGCGTCGGTGAGCTGCAGCTCACCGCCCGCGCCGGGCTTCAGTGCACGCAGGTGCTGGAAGATCCGCGGCTTCAGGATGTAGCGGCCGACCACGCCGAGGTTCGACGGCGCGACTTCCGGCGCCGGCTTTTCGACGATCGCCGACATCTTGACGATCGACTCCTCCCACTCCTTGCCGTCGACGATCCCGTACGACTTCGTTTCCGACGGCGGGATCTCTTCGACGCCGATCACCGAGCTGTGATAGTGGTCGAACACGTCGACCATCTGCTTCATCACGGGCGGGTTGCCGTCGAGCAGGTCGTCGGCGAGGATCACCGCGAACGGGTTGTCGGCCACGAGCTTTTCCGCGCACAGCACCGCATGGCCGAGGCCGAGCGCTTCCGGCTGGCGTACGTAGAAGCAGTCGACATGGCTCGGCTTGATGCTGCGCACGAGCTCGAGCAGCTTTTCCTTGCCGCGCGCCTCGAGTTCGGCCTCGATTTCATACGACTTGTCGAAGTGATCCTCGATCGCGCGCTTGCTGCGCCCGGTGACGAAGATCATCTCGGTAATGCCGGCGGCGATCGCTTCCTCGACTGCGTACTGAATCAGCGGCTTGTCGACGACCGGCAGCATTTCCTTCGGGCTTGCCTTCGTTGCCGGGAGGAAGCGTGTGCCGAGACCGGCAACAGGGAATACCGCCTTGGTGACTTTCAACATGATCGAACCTTTATTCCTGTAATCGACTTGTCAGACGGTTTATGTTCACGCCCGCATTATAGTGAACGCAAACGACCTTACGGTTTGTTACGCAGGCAACCGATCGAGCTGCGCGCGCAGTTTCTCAAGGGTGCTCTGGAATTCCGCGACGCGCTTCTGCTCCTGTTCGACCACGGCCGGCGGCGCTTTCGCGACGAATGCCTCGTTGCCGAGCTTTGCATTGCACTTCGCAATCTCGCCCGTCAGGCGCGCGATTTCCTTCGACAGACGCTCGCGTTCGGCTGCGACGTCGATCTCGACCTTCAGCACCAGCTTGTTCGGCCCGACGATCGCGATCGGCGCGCCGTGTGCTTCCTTGTCGAGCGTTGCTTCATCCGCGAGGATCTGCACTTCCGACAGGCGTGCAAGCGCCTGAATGTACGGTGCGAACGAGCGCAGGCGCTCGGCATCGCCGGCTGCAAGCAGCGGCACCTTGGTTGCCGGCGACAGGTTCATCTCGCCGCGCAGGTTGCGGCACGCGTCGACGATCGCCTTCAGGTCGGCCGCCCACTGCTCGGACGCCTCGTCGATCTTCTGCAGGTTCGCGATCGGGTACGCCTGCGTCATCAGCGACGCTTCGCCTTCGGCCTTGCCTTGCGGATAGCGGCCGGCCAGCGGCGCGACCTTCTGCCAGAGCGCTTCGGTGATGAACGGGATGATCGGGTGCGCGAGGCGCAGCACCGTCTCGAGCACGCGCAGCAGTGTGCGGCGCGTCGCGCGCTGCTGTTCCGGCGTGCCGTTCTGGATCTGCACCTTCGCGAGTTCGAGATACCAGTCGCAGTATTCGTCCCACACGAACTTGTAGATGCTGCTGGCGATGTTGTCGAAGCGGTAATCGGCGAAGCCCTTCGCGATGTCGGCCTCGGTGCGCTGCAGCAGCGACACGATCCAGCGGTCGGCCGCCGAGAAGTCGAGGTAGCCGCCCGGGCCGCAATCGCCCGCACCGCAGACTTCCGGCTTGTCGCTGCCGCAGTCGTGGCCTTCGCAGTTCATCAGCACGAAGCGCGTCGCGTTCCACAGCTTGTTGCAGAAGTTGCGATAGCCTTCGCAGCGCGCGAGGTCGAAGTTCACGTTGCGGCCGAGCGTCGCCATCGACGCCATCGTGAAGCGCAGTGCGTCGGCGCCGAACGCGGGAATGCCGTCCGGGAATTCCTTGCGCGTCTTCTTCTCGATGGTGGCGGCCTGCTTCGGGTTCATCAGGCCGGTGGTGCGCTTCGCGACCAGCGTCTCGAGGTCGACGCCGTCGACGATGTCGATCGGATCGAGCGTGTTGCCCTTGCTCTTCGACATCTTCTGGCCTTCGGCATCACGCACGAGGCCGTGCATGTACACGGTGTGGAACGGCACCTTGCCCGTGAAGTGCGTCGTCATCATCACCATCCGGGCGACCCAGAAGAAGATGATGTCGAAGCCGGTGACGAGCACCGACGACGGCAGGAAGTGCTTCAGCTCGGGCGTTTCGTTCGGCCAGCCGAGCGACGAGAACGGCACGAGCGCCGACGAGAACCACGTGTCGAGCACGTCTTCGTCGCGCTTCAGCGCACCCGTGTAACCCTTCGCGGCAGCCTGCGCGCGCGCGTCTTCCTCGCTGCGCGCGACGAACACCTCGCCGTTCTCGCCGTACCACGCGGGGATCTGGTGGCCCCACCACAGCTGGCGCGAGATGCACCAGTCCTGGATGTTCTCGAGCCACTGGTAGTAGGTGGTCGTCCAGTTTTCCGGGACGAACTTGATCTGGCCGTCGCGCACGACGTCGAGCGATACCTCGGTGATCGACTTGCCCGGATGGAGCGTGCCTTCCGGGACCGGCTTCGTCATCGCGACGAACCACTGGTCGGTCAGGAGCGGCTCGATCACGACGCCCGTGCGGTCGCCGCGCGGCACCATCAGCTTGTGCGGCTTCACGGAGTCGAGGAAGCCTTCCGCGTCGAGGTCGGCGACGATCGCCTTGCGCGCGTCGAAGCGGTCGAGGCCGCGATACTGCTCGGGGCCGTTGTCGTTGATCTTCGCGTCGAGCGTCAGGATCTCGATCGGCGCGAGCTTGTGGCGCTGGCCGACCTGGTAGTCGTTGAAGTCGTGCGCGGGCGTGACCTTCACGACGCCCGTGCCGAACTCGCGGTCGACGTAGTCGTCGGCGATCACCGGGATCTCGCGGCCCGTCAGCGGCAGCGTGACGAGCTTGCCGATCAGGTGCGCGTAGCGCTCGTCTTCCGGGTGGACCATCAGCGCGACGTCGCCGAGCATCGTTTCCGGACGCGTCGTGGCAACGGTCAGCGAGCCCGAGCCGTCGACGAGCGGGTAGCGGATGTGCCACAGGTGGCCGTTTTCCTCTTCGCTCACGACTTCGAGGTCCGACACGGCGGTCAGCAGCACCGGATCCCAGTTGACGAGGCGCTTGCCGCGGTAGATCAGGCCCTGTTCATGGAGCGTGACGAACACGTCGCGCACGGCGGCCGACATCTTGTCGTCCATCGTGAAGTATTCGCGCGACCAGTCGGGCGACGCGCCGAGGCGACGCACCTGGCCGGTGATCGTCGAACCCGATTTTTCCTTCCATTCCCACACGCGCTCGACGAACTTCTCGCGGCCGAGGTCGTGGCGCGACACGCCTTGCGCGTCGAGCTGGCGCTCGACGACGATCTGGGTCGCGATCCCCGCGTGGTCGGTGCCGGGCACCCACAGCGTGTTCTCGCCGAGCATCCGGTGGTAGCGGGTGAGGCCGTCCATGATCGTCTGGTTGAACGCGTGGCCCATGTGCAGCGTGCCCGTCACGTTCGGCGGCGGCAACTGGATCGAGAAATCGGGGCGGGCCGGATCGAATGTCGGGGCCGCGTAGCCGCGCTTTTCCCACTCCGGCCCCCATTGGGACTCGATGGTGTGGGGCTCGAAACTCTTCGCAAGCGTGTTGTCGCTCATGTTGGAAATCTGCCGAAAAATGCGTGAATTGGATGCCGAATCTGACAATTATAAATGGATGCACATCGACCAGCCATCGCCTTGCCGGTACGGGCCCGTCGCGACGCGATCGCCGCGTGCCTGTGACGGGTAATCAAACGGATCGGGAACGGCATCGCGCCGCCGACTTATAATGTCGGGTCCGCATTTTTCTCGCCCGTCCGCTGCCGCTCCATGCCCGATCTGCTCGCCAATCTGAACCCCGAACAACTCGCCGCCGTCACGTTGCCGAACGAACCGGCGCTGATCCTCGCAGGGGCGGGCAGCGGCAAGACCCGCGTGCTGATCACCCGCATCGCGTGGCTGATCCAGCAGGGCTACGCGTCGCCGCCCACCGTGCTCGCCGTCACCTTCACGAACAAGGCCGCACGCGAGATGATGGCGCGCCTGTCGGCGATGATGCCGATCGACACGCGCGGGATGTGGATCGGCACGTTCCACGGCCTGTGCAACCGGATGCTGCGCACGCACTGGCGCGACGCCGGCCTGCCGCAGACCTTCCAGATCCTGGATACCGCCGACCAGCTGTCCGCGATCAAGCGGCTGATGAAGGCGGCGAACGTCGATGACGAGAAGTATCCGCCGAAAAACGTGCAGTACTTCATCAACAACGCGAAGGAGCAGGGGCTGCGCCCCGACAAGGTCGACGCGACCGACAACTTCAACCGCAAGTTCGTCGAGCTGTACCAGGCGTACGACCAGCAGTGCCAGCGCGAGGGCGTGGTCGACTTCCCCGAGCTGCTGCTGCGCTGCTATGAACTGCTCGCGTACAACGCGCCGCTGCGCGCGCACTACCAGGCGCGCTTCAAGCACATCCTGGTCGACGAGTTCCAGGACACCAACAAGCTGCAGTACGCGTGGCTCAAGATGCTCGCGGGCGGCGAGAACGCGATTTTCGCGGTCGGCGACGACGACCAGTCGATCTACGCGTTCCGCGGCGCGAACGTCGGCAACATGCGCGACTTCGAAGACGAATTCCGCGTGCGCAACCTGATCAAGCTCGAGCAGAACTACCGGTCGCACGGCAACATCCTCGACGCGGCGAACCAGCTGATCTCGAACAACGCGCACCGCCTCGGCAAGAACCTGCGCACCGATGCGGGCCATGGCGAACCCGTGCGCGTGTACGAGGCGAGCACCGATTCGCAGGAAGCCGGCTGGATCGTCGAGGAGATCCGCTCGCTGATCAACACCGGGATGGCGCGCAGCGAAGTGGCCGTCCTGTACCGCAGCAACGCGCAGTCGCGCTCGATCGAGCACACGCTGATGTCGTCGGGCATTCCGTACCGCGTGTACGGCGGCCTGCGCTTCTTCGAACGCCAGGAAGTGAAGCACGCGCTCGCGTACCTGCGCCTGATCGACAACCCGAACGACGACACCGCATTCGTGCGCGTCGTGAACTTCCCGACCCGCGGCATCGGCGCGCGCTCGATCGAGCAGCTCGCCGACGCCGCGCGCCTGTACGGCTGCTCGATGGCCGCCGCGATTCCGTACGTGACGGGCAAGGCCGGCACGAGCCTGGGCGGGTTCGCGAACCTGGTCGCGAAGATGCGCGCCGATACGCAGCAGATGAACCTGCCCGACACCGTCGAGCACATCGTGCGCGCCAGCGGTCTCGCCGATTTCTACCAGGGCGAGCGCGAAGGCCAGGACCGTCTCGAGAACTTGCAGGAACTTGTGAACGCGGCCACCGCGTTCATCGCCGAGGAAGGCTACGGGCTCGACACGCCGGCCCGTTCGATCCCGCTGCGCGCGGGCGCGATCGCGGCGCCCGAGCTCGGCACCGCGACGGACGATCCGGCGGTCGACGTGCTCGATCCGGTATCGCCCGCCGGCCCGGCACAGAACCCCGACACGATGACGCCGCTCGCCGGCTTCCTGTCGCATGCGTCGCTGGAGGCCGGCGACAACCAGGCGCAGGCCGGGCAGGACGCCGTGCAGCTGATGACGGTGCACGCGGCGAAGGGGCTCGAATTCTCGGCCGTGTTCATCACGGGCCTCGAGGAAGGATTGTTCCCGCACGAGAACAGCGTGCTCGAATCGGATGGCCTCGAGGAAGAGCGCCGGTTGATGTACGTCGCGATCACGCGTGCGAAGGAGCGGCTCTACCTGTCGTTCGCGCAGAGCCGGATGCTGCATGGCCAGACGCGCTACAACGTGCGCTCGCGCTTCTTCGACGAGCTGCCCGAACACGTGCTCAAGTGGCTGACGCCGAAGGTCGAGGCCGGTTCGCGCTGGGGCGGTCGGTCGGACAACGCCGGATACGGGCGCGACTGGTTCGCGCGGCCGGGCGGCGGCAGCCGCGAGCAGATCGTCGACCCGGCCGTGTCCGCGCCGCTGCCCGCGTTCGCGGACAAGCAGCGCGCGGCCGATGCCGGCTTCCGGGTCGGCCAGCAGGTGTTCCATACCAAGTTCGGCGAAGGCACGGTCACCAAGCTCGAAGGCAACGGCGCCGATGCGAAGGCGCAGGTGAAATTCAAGCGGCACGGCGAGAAGTGGCTCGCGCTCGCGGTCGCGAAACTGCAGGCGGTGGAATGATGGGCATCGACATGGTTGTGACGCCTGCGGCCCGTCCGCTCGGCATTCTTGCCGCGCTGCCCGAGGAACTCGGCGACCTGATCGCCGCGATGCGTGCCGAAGGCGCGATGCAGACGGTCACGCTCGGCCGCCGCGATTATCACGTCGGCACCGTGCACGGCGCGGCCTGCGTCGTGACGCTCGCACGGGTCGGCAAGGTCGCGGCCGCCGCGACGGTCAGCGCGCTGATCCACGTGTTCGGCGTGTCTGGCGTCGTGTTCACCGGCGTGGCAGGCGGCGTGTCGCGCACGGTGCGCGTTGGCGACGTCGTCGTGGCCGATACGCTGCTGCAGCATGATCTCGACGCTTCGCCGCTCTTCCCGCGCTACGAGGTGCCGCTGCTCGGCATCACGCGTTTCGCGACCGACGCGGTGCTGACCGCACGCTTGCGGGCCGCGTGCACGCAATTCGTCGCGGAAGAGGGCGCGCAGTTCGCCGCGCGCTTCGGCCTGGCCGGTGCGACGCTGCACGCGGGGCTCATCATCAGCGGCGACCGCTTCGTGTCGAGCGAGCGCGAGGTCGTCGCGCTGCGTGACGCGCTGCCGGATGCGCTCGCGGTCGAAATGGAAGGGGCCGCGATCGCGCAGGTGTGCGCAGAGCACGACGTGCCGTTCGCACTCGTGCGCACGATCTCCGATACGGCCGACGATCACGCGACGCAGTCGTTCTCGCACTTCCTGTCGGCGATCGCGAGCAGCTATTCGTCCGGCATCCTCAAGCGTTTCCTGACGCTGCATGCGACGACGGCGGCCTGAAGCCGCCGCCGTTCTCTTCATTCCTTCATTCGAGCCGTTCGACCGGCCGCCGCGTGTACGCGGTGGCCGGTCGTTCGTCACGCCTTCTTGCGCCGGCTGCTTTCGAGGTTCGGCAGGAAGATCGTCAGCACGCCGATCAGCGGCAGGAACGAGCACACCTTGTAGACGAACGTGATGTTCGTTGCGTCGGCGAGCTGGCCGAGCACGGCCGCGCCGACCCCGCCGAGGCCGAACGCGAAGCCGAAGAACAGCCCCGCGACCATCCCGACCTTGCCGGGCATCAGCTCCGTCGCGTAGACGAGGATCGCGGCGAACGCCGACGCCAGCACGATGCCGATGATCACGGTCAACACGGTCGTCCAGAACAGGTTCGCGTACGGCAGCAGCAGCGTGAACGGCGCGACGCCGAGGATCGATACCCAGATCACGTACTTGCGGCCGATCCGGTCGCCCACCGGCCCGCCGATCAGCGTGCCGGCCGCCACGGCTGCGAGGAACACGAACAGGTGGATCTGCGCGGCCTGCACCGACAGGTGGAACTTGTCGATCAGGTAGAACGTGAAATAGCTGTTGATGCTCGCGAGGTAGAAGTACTTCGAGAACACCAGCAGCACCAGCACGCCGATCGCGCCGAGTACGCGGCCGCGCGACAGCGTCGGGTGGCCGGCCGCCGCGGCCTTCTTCTTCATCGACGGATGCTTCTTGTACCAGTGGCCGATCTGCGTGAGCACGATCATCGCGACAAGCGCGGCCGCCGAGAACCACGCGATGCTGTGCTGGCCGTGCGGAATGATCACGAGCGCGGCGAGCAGCGGCCCAAGCGCGGAACCCGCATTGCCGCCGACCTGGAACACCGACTGCGCGAGCCCGTGCTGGCCGCCCGACGCCATCCGCGCGACCCGCGACGATTCCGGATGGAACACCGACGAGCCGCAGCCGACGAGCGCCGCGGCCACCAGCAGCATCGGGAAATTCGACGCGGTCGACATCAGCAGCAGCCCCGCGAGCGTGAAGCCCATCCCGACCGGCAGCGAATACGGTTTCGGCCGCTTGTCGGTATAGAGGCCGACGAGCGGTTGCAGCAGCGATGCGGTGATCTGGTAGGTGAGCGTGATCAGGCCGATCTGCGCGAACGACAGCGCGAACTGGCTCTTGAGCATCGGATAGATCGCCAGGATCAACGACTGGATCATGTCGTTGAGCATGTGCGAGAAGCTGATCGCGCCGAGCACCGGGTAGACGGTGCGGGCGACGGGTGGCGCGGACGGTTGGGTGGCGGCTGCGCCGGCGGAGCCGGTGTCGAGGCTGGTTTCCATGTGAGAGCTGAACGAGTTGAGGTGGCGGGCGCGCTCTGCTGGGGATCGGCGCGTCTTGAATCGTTGCTGCGTCAAAGAAGTGTAATGTGGCGTATTGGGAATGTCAGGACAAGTTTTGTCGTGAATCGGACATTCATCCGACGGATCGGCCGATGCCGGTTTTTTTGACCGGGTATAACGCTGGCGGCGCGCCCGCCTGTCGGCAGGGGCGCGCGCCCTGGGCCGGTGCGTGGTTTACCGGACTCAAGAAACGGTGATGGCGGCCGTAGAACGACCCAATGACAACAGGCGCGCCGCGTCCGGCACCGGCTATCCGCCGTGCGGGCGCAGGACGCGCGGCATGGCCAGCCATCGCGGGAACGCCGGGACCGACCTTTCCGGCCGCGTGATCAATACGGGGATAGTTCGATGAAAGCAGCATCTTTGCATCCACAGCCCGGTGCGGCCGCCGCCGCACCCGACGTTACCGCCGGTCGCACCGCCCGGCGCCTGCGCGCGGCGCGTCGCGAGCGCCGGCCGTGGACCGTCAAGGCGACGTTGCGCGCCGCATTCGCGATCCTGCTCGCCGGCACGCTGGCGATCGGCATGTTTTCGCTGTGGCAGATCAGCCGGCTGAACGCGTCGATCGCGTCGGTCTACGAGCAGGGCCACGTCGCGAGCCGCGCGGCCGAGGAGGTTCGGGCCGAAGTGCTGCGCGCGAGCCGTGCCCAGAAGATGCTGCTGACGGCGAGCACCGCGAAGGAGCGCGACGAATTGGGCGCCGAAGTCGGCGCGGGGCTCGCGTCGATCGGCCAGGCGCTCGGCACGCTGCAGCGCTACGCGGATCCGGGCGACGTCGACGATTCGGCGCGGCTGCGCGCCTTCTCGACGGCGGTCGGCACGTGGAGCACGCATCTGCGCGATTTCGTCGCGCTCGTGCGCGCGCAGCCGCTCGACCTGTCGCAGATGAACTGGCAGGTCGGCACGCAGGACGTGTCGTTGCTGGTCGAAACCGGCAAGCTCGAGAAACTCGTTGCCGAACTCGTGAAGACGCGCGGCGCGAAGTCGAAGGCCACGCTCGATGCGTCCGCCACCATTTTCTCGTCGTCGTTCGCGATGATCGCGGCGATGACGGCTGCGCTGATCGTGCTCGCGATCGTCATCGCCGAGCGCGTGGTGCGCCGTCTCGCGTCGCAGCTCGGCGGCGAGCCCGCGCATGCGAAGGCGATCGCCGCGGACATCGCGCGCGGCGACCTGACGCGACCGATCAAGCTGGGCCGGCACGACCGCGACAGCATGGTGCGTGCGCTGGCCGAGATGCAGACGGGGCTCGCGGCGACCGTCGGCGAGATCGCCGTCAGCGCCGAGGCGATCGCGGCCGCGTCGGGCGAGATCTCCACCGGCAACCTCGATCTGTCGAAGCGCACCGAGCAGCAGGCCGTCGCGCTCGAGCGCACCGCGGCCAGCATGGAGCAGCTCACGTCGACCGTACGGCAGAACGCCGAGAATGCGCGTCAGGCGAGCGCGCTCGCGGCCAATGCGTCGGCCGTCGCGGAGACGGGTGGGGAAGTCGTCGGGCGTGTGGTGGCGACGATGAGCGAGATCGACGACAGCGCGAAGAACATCCGCGACATCATCGGCACGATCGAGGGGATCGCGTTCCAGACCAACATTCTCGCGTTGAACGCGGCGGTCGAGGCGGCACGTGCCGGCGAGCAGGGGCGCGGCTTCTCGGTGGTGGCGGGCGAGGTCCGCCTGCTCGCGCAGCGCGCGGCGACCGCAGCGAAGGAAATTCGTGCGCTGATCGGCGCGTCGGTCGAGCGCGTCGCGAACGGTGCGGCGCTCGCGCACGATGCGGGCCGCACGATGGGCGACGTCGTGCGCGCGGTCAAGCGCGTGACCGACATCATCGGCGAGATTTCCGCCGCATCGGACGAGCAGAGCGCCGGGATCGACGAGATCGGCCGCGCGGTCACGCAGATGGACGCCGGCACCCAGCAGAACGCGGCACTCGTCGAGCAGGCGGCCGCCGCGGCGAACGCGCTCGACGAGCAGGCGCAGGCGTTGAAGTCGCTGGTCGGGCGTTTTCGCATCGCGGCCTGAGCGCGCCCGGCCGTTCGGGTATTACGACTTCTTCTGCTTGTCGGGATCGATGATGACCGTGCAGGTCGTGCCCGCCGACAGCACCACGTCGGCCGGGACTTCGTCGATCCTGATGCGCACCGGCACGCGCTGCGCGAGGCGCACCCAGTTGAAGGTCGGGTTCACGTCGGCGACGAGGTCGCGGCTTTGCGGGTTGTCGCGATCGTAGATGCCGCGCGAGATGCTCTCGACGTGGCCCTTCATCACGCCGCCGCTCATCAGCCGCATCTCGGCCGGCGCGCCGATCTTCACGCGCGGCAGCTTGGTTTCCTCGAAGTAGCCGTAGACCCAGAACGAGTGGCTGTCGACGATCGCGAGCTTGGCCTGGCCGGCCACCGCGTAGTTGCCCTTGAAGGTCTGCAGGTTCGTGACGTAGCCGTCGACCGGCGCGACGACGCGCGTGCGTTCGAGGTTGAGCTTCGCGGCGTCGAGCGCGGCGATTGCCTGCTGGTACTGCGCATCGGCGCTCGATGCGCTGTGCGCGGCGTTCTCGCGGTTTTCCTTCGACACGACGAGCGCGTCGAGGTCCGCGCGGCGGGCCGCGTCGTCGCGGCGCATCTGCAGTTCCGCGCGACGGGCGGCGACGGCTGCCTGCGCCTGCTCGACCGCGATCTGGTAGTGCGACGGGTCGATCTGCATGATCAGGTCGCCTTTCTTGACGAGCTGGTTGTCATGCACGGGCAGCTCGACGATCGCGCCCGACACGTCCGGCGCGACGTTGACGATCTCGGCGCGCACGCGCCCGTCGCGCGTCCATGGATCGTCCATGTAGTGCACCCACAGCGAGCGCCCGATCAGGATCGCGACGATGAGAATGACGGCGGTCGCGACGAAGCCGAAAAGTTTTCTGAGCATCATGATTGTTCTGGATCAACGATAAACGGCAAGACTCAGTCCGCCGCAAATACAGACGAGAAGGCAGGCCCGGAACAGCGACGGGTGCCAGACGAGACGGTAGAGGCCCGTGTAGGCGAGCAGGCGATCGACGGCCCACGTGGCCAGCGCGCCGATGACGAACATCAGCACCACCGTGGGCATGTAGGCATCGAGAATGGCGATTTCACGCGGCATCATGACGAGGCTCCGGGTTGGGTGCGCGCGGTCGTGGCGCGGTTTCGGTTGAGCGCATCGAGCGGCGATTCGGGATCGAGCAGCGCCGTGCGCACGAAATGCAGGTGGCTCAGGATGCGCTGCAGCCGGTGGCGTTCGTCACGCGTCGGCGTGAACGCGTCAAGCGTCTGCCGGGTCGCGTCGATCGCGTCGTTCACTGCCGCGAGCGTCGCGTCGAAGCGTGCGGCGTCGGGCTTGGTGAACAGCGACGACAGCGCGGTGCGCATCGTCTCGATCGCACGTCGCCACGGCATCGTCGGCGCAAAACGCGGGTCGGACGGCAGTGCCGCCAGCTCGTGGCGCAGGTCGATCGACGCGTTGCCGGTCTCGAGCACCGCGAACATCCAGCGCAGCGCGTCGCGCTGCACGTCGGGCTGGTCGGCCGACAGCGTGTGCGCCTGGTACATCAGGTCGCGCGCGCCGCTCTCGAAGCGCGTGCGCAGGCCGGCGAGCCGCGCATGACCGGCCGCGACGGCCTGGTGGCGCAGGTCGGCGAACAGCCGCTTCTTGAGCCACGGCGCGGTCGGCGGGAACAGCACCGCGAACGCGATCGCCGATACCAGCATCGACAGCACGAGTGCGAGCGCGTCGTTCATGAAGCTCGACGGATCGTAATGCGTGATGTTGTCCGGGCCTGCGAGGAAGCAGAAGAAGATCAGGTAGCCCATCCCGTAGCCCGCGAGCTTCGGCTTCAGCGTCATGTAGATGCCGATCGCGAGCAGCGGCGCGAGCGCCACGCACAGCAGCACGAAGCCATCGATCCGCGGATAGATGCCGAACATCAGCACGAAGCCGGTGCAGACGGCCAGCGCCGTGCCCATCCCCATCTGGGCGGACATCGCGGTCGGGCGCGGCGTCGACGACGCGAGCGCGCAGGTCGCCGCCGCCGTCAGCACCAGCGTGACGCCGTTCGGCCAGGCCGTTTCGATCCAGAACCAGCCGAGCGTGAGGATCACCACCGCGGTGCGGATGCCCGCGATCAGCGCGGCCGTCATGTTGGTGCGCGGCTCGTAGCGTTCGATCCAGCGTTCACGCTCGTGCGTCGCGCTCGACAGCGACGCGTAGGTCGCCGCGTATTCCTGCAGGTCGGTGATGAAGCGGTACAGCAGTTCGGCCGCCGTATCGAAGTCGAGCAGCGGGAAGTCCGGGCGCGTTTCGAGTTCTGCGCGCGTCGCGCGGATGCGGCGCGGCAGCGCGTCGCGCCACGCGAGCAGCTGCTCGGCCGCGTGCGCGGCGTCGACCGACGTGCGCACGGGTTCGCCGTTGCGCGTGAGCAGCGGCGCGATTTCACGGAAATACGGTTCGATCGCGTCGATCGCGGCTTGCGCGCCGGCCGCGTGCAGCCGGTTCATCAGCTGATGCAGCGCGTGGAAGCGGCTCGACGCGCTCATGAACTCGCTGTTCAGCCGCGCGAGCCGGCCGCTGCGCATGCGCGTGCCGGGATCCTCGAACACCGCCATGCTGCGCGCGGCCTCGAAGCCCACCACGTCGGCGACGAAGCGCGTATGAATGGTCTCGATGTGCGCGCGGTCGAGCTGGCCCGACAGCGCCGACGCGACATAGTCGACGAAGCTGCCGAAGCGCTTGCGGACCGTCGTGCGCATCTGCTCGCCCGTGTACTGCGGAAACACGAGCGCGCTGACGACGCCGGCCGACACGATCCCGATGATGACCTCGGACACGCGCGTCATCGCGCTCATGAAGGCGCCGTCCGGGTGTTGCGACGCGGGCAGGCCGATCAGCGCGGTCGTATAGCCGGCGAGCAGGAAGCCGTAGCTGCGGAAGTTGCGGTTGCGTGCGGCGCCGGCCGTGCACAGCGCGATCCACAGCGCGATGGCCAGCAGGAACAGCTGCGGCTGCTGCGGGAACAGCCCGACGAACGTGAGCGTCGCGATCAGCCCGAAGATCGTGCCGGCGACGCGGTAGAAGCTCTTCGCGAGCACCGCGCCGCTTTGCGGCTGCATCACGATGAACACCGTGGTCATCGCCGTCTTCGGCGCGGGCAGGTCGAGCCGCATCGACACGCCGGTCGCGATGAACGCGGCGAGCAGCGCCTTGAACAGATAGAGCCACGCGGCGCCGTCGGTACGGGCCCAGTCGCCGAACGCGGCGGTCCAGGCCGCGAACGGGCCGCCGGCGTGCGTGGAAGCGGGGGAGGAGGCTGACATGGCGTCGCTCCGCGTTATCGTGCGGCCGGCACGCCGGACGCACCGGCGGCCGCGACCTGCGCGGGCCGGGCGGCGGCTGCCACCGGCTTCGCATTCGACGCGGCGGCAGGCCCGGCTGCGCCCGCGGCGGATTCGTCATGAGGCACATCGGTACCCGTCTCGACGCCGCCGCCGAGCGCGGCCATCAGCTGTGCGTGCGCGGCGAGGCGTTCCGCGTCGATGCGGGCGGCCGTCTCCTGCGCGCGCAGCAACTGCTGCTGCGCGACCAGCACGTTCACGTAGTCGGTCAACCCGCGACGGAAGCCTTCGCGCGACAGCTGGTAGCTGCGGTCGTTGGCGGCCACCGAGCGTGCGGCGTCCTTCTTCTGCGTATCGAGCGAACGGATCCGCACGACCTGGTCGGCGATGTCCTTGAGCGCGCCGACGATCGTCTGGTTGTAGCGCTCGACCGCCTGGTCGTAGCCGGCGTTGGCCGCACCGAGCTGCGCGCGCAGCCGGCCGCCTTCGAAGATCGGCAGCGACAGCGCGGGGCCGGCCGTCCAGCCGCCGTTCATCGCGCGCAGGAAGTCGGTGAACGGCGCGGTCACGCCGAAGCCGCCGACCGTCGCGAGCAGGTCGATGTTCGGGTAGAACGACGCCTTCGCGACGTCGATGCCGCGCGCCTGCGCGTCGACCGTCCAGCGCGCCGCGACGACGTCGGGACGGCGGCCGAGCAGGTCGGCCGGCATCGCCGACGGCAGGCCGGCCGGTGCGTCGAGCGCCAGCTGCGGCCGCTTGATCGTGTCGCCGGCGCCCGGGCCCTTGCCGGCCAGCGCGGCGAGCTGGTGCCGCGCGAGCTGGATCGCTTCCTCGTAGCTGTCGATCTGGCGCTCATAGTCGGGCAGCGTCGACTCAGCCTGGCTCACTTCGAGCTGCGTGCCGAGGCCGGCCTGCAGCCGCTTGCGTGCGAGATCGGCGAGCGAGCGCTGGCGTTCGAACGTTTCGTGCGCGAGGTCGAGCAGTGCGTAGTTCATCGACATCTGCACGTATGCACGCACGACGTTGACTTCGAGCTCGAGCTTTGCCGCACGGGCATCGGCGGCGGTCGCGTGAGCGGTGTCGAGCGCGCGCTCGGTCGCGTTCTTGTCCTTGCCCCACAGATCGAGGTGGTACGACAGGCCGAGCGTGCCGGTGTTGTTCCAGGTATCGGCGTTCGCGAGCGGGCCGGGGCCGTAGTACACGTTGTCCGGCCAGTGCTCGCGCATCAGCGACAGGTTGCCGTTGATCTGCGGCAATTCGGCCGAGCGTGCCACGCGTGCCATTGCCTGCGCTTCGCGCACCCGGGCCTCGGCGGCCGCGAGCGTCGGGTTGCCGGCCTGGGCATTGGCGATCCAGGCGTCGAGTTGCGGATCGCGGTAGGCGCGCCACCAGTCGGCCGCGGGCCAGCCCGCGTCACGGTCGGCCGCGCGGATCGCGGCGCCGGCATCGAGCGCGTTCGCCTCGATGCGGGCCGACTGCGGCTTGTTGTCGCCCATGCTCGCGCATCCGGCCATTATTAATGAGACTGCAAGAACCGCCAGTGCGAGCGTCCCTTTTTTTGCCGGAGACTGCACGATTTTCTCCCTTTCGGATATAGATGAGTCGGATGCGATTATATTTTTCAGCGATTCCTGAATAAATGGACAAGGGTGCAAGTCATTTTTACGAATCCTGAGACAATACTTGTTCGCCTCTGTGCAACAATCCGTCCGGATTCAAACGGGTAATGGGATGGATACGTTACAAAACATGCGGGTGTTCGTCCGCGTGGTCGATGCGGGAAGCTTTACCGCAGCGGCCCAGCAGATGAATTCGACCACTGCCTACGCGTCGCGCGCGGTCTCGGATCTCGAGGCGCACCTGCGCACGCGCCTCCTGAACCGCACGACGCGCCGGATCGCGCTGACCGAAGCCGGCGAGCGCTATCTGCAGCGCTGCGAGCAGATCCTCGCGTACGTCGACCAGGCCGAAGCCGAGGCGGGCGACGCGCATGCGCGCCCGTCGGGCAAGCTGAAGGTTCATTGCTTCACGAGCCTCGGCCAGCACTACCTGGTGCCGGCCATCGCGCGCTATCGCGAGCGCTACCCGGACGTGCACGTCGAGCTGACACTCGCGCAGCGGATGCCAGACCTGCTCGACGAGGGGTATGACGTCGCGATCGTCGTTGGCCGCGACCTGCCGGATTCGGGGCTCGTGTCGCAGCGGCTCGGCGAGAGCCACAGCGTGGTGTGCGCGTCGCGCAGCTATGTCGATGCGCATGGCGTGCCGCAGCGGCCCGCGGATCTCGCCCAGCACATCTGCCTCGGGATGGCCGCGCCGGGCTTTCAGTTCGACGAATGGGCGCTGTCGGGGCCGAACGGCGACGAGGTCGTCCCGATCGCGGCGCCGCCGTTTCGCGTGAACGTCGCCGAGGCGCTCGCGGTGGCCGTGCGGGAAGGGATGGGGATCGGCGGCCTGCCGCTCTATTCGGCGATCGGCTGGTTGCGCAGCGGGCACATCGTGCGCGTGATGCCCGAATACCGGTCGCACGTGATGAACATCTACGCGCTGTATCCGTCGCGCCAGTACCTCGACGCGAAAATTCGCACCTGGGTCGATTTCCTGCGCGACGAACTGCCGGCCACGCTCGCCGCCGACGAAGCCGCGCTCGAGCAGTACACGCGTGCGACATGACGGCGCGGTTGACCGCAATCTGACGAGATTTGTCCTTCACGCAACATTTTTTTACGAACGCGTGTCAGACAGTTTGATATTGTGGGAATTAACGAGATACGCAACCCCGGAGCAGCAATGGATACGCACCTGATGATCGGCCTTGGAGTCCTGCTGGGCGCGGCCGCGGCCGCCGCGGCGACTCGCGACCTGCTGCGCGCGATGAAGGCGAAGGCGCAGATGAAGCCGGTGCCGGTGCGAGTGCGCGAGCCGCGTCGCCCGGGCCGCTGACCCGCGGTCACGCTCCGGGTCGAAACAAGGCCGCGCAATGCGGCCGGGCGGGCCGGCGTTCAGCCGAGCTCGACGACCTTGTCCCACGCGAACGCGGTATTTTCCAGTTCGCCGGTGCGCCGGTGGATGTAGCCGCGCGGATTGCACACCACGCGTGTGCCACCGTCCGCCACATAATCGAATGACGTATGCGTGTGGCCGTGGAGCCACAGATCCACCGGCGGCCGCACGAGTTCCGCCATATCCGTGACGAATCCCGCCGACGCCAGATCTTCCGCATAGCGCTCTGCCAGCGAGCGCCGGTGCGGCGCATGGTGGGTGACGACGATCGTTTGGCCCGCGAACGGCGTCGCGAGCTGCGCTTCCAGCCAAGCACGGCTGCGTCGATGCAGCGCGATTGCGTCGGCCGGCGAGAAATCCCGTTCCGGCGTGCCCGGCGCCGCATGCAGCGCCGCGTCATGCGGCCAGGTCACCTGGATCAAGCCCTTGAAATCGAGCATCACGCGCAGCCCGGCCTCGATCGAGCCGGCAAGGCTGGCTTCGTCGGCGCCGAACAGCGAAAAATCGGCCCAGAGCGTCGTGCCGAGCACGCGGAAACGCTGCCCGGGATCGACGTAGACGTCGTTGTTCAGGTAATGCACGTTGTCGAGCGCCTGCGCCGCGTCGCGCATCGCCGTCTCCAGCGCGCCGAATTCCCCGTCGTAATACTCGTGGTTGCCCGGCACGTAGACCACCGGCACGGCCGGGTCGAACGTTTCGGCGGCCCAGCGCAGGCCTTCCGCGTGATTGTGGATGTCGCCGGCCAGCACGACGAGATCCGCATCGGCATGCGGGATCGCGTCGGGCAGGTTGCTTTCGAGATGCAGGTCGGACAGGACGCGGATTTTCACGGGCTTGGCTCCGGGGTGGGCGGCTTCAGCGCAGGACCTTGCCGGGATTCATCAGGCCGCGCGGGTCGAGCGCGGTCTTCAGCGTACGCATCAGCGTCGTTTCGACCGGCGACTTGTAACGCTGCGCGTCGTCGATCTTCAACTGGCCGATCCCGTGCTCCGCGCTGATCGTGCCGCGGTGGCGGTGCACGTTGTCGTAGACGATCCGGTTGATCGGCGCCTGGAACGCGGCCAGGAACGCTTTCGGATCGCCGCCTTCGGGCATCTGCACGTTGTAGTGGAGGTTGCCGTCGCCGAGGTGGCCGAACGTCACCATTCGCGCGCCCGGCGCGGCCTGCTGGATCGCCGCGTCGGTCTCGTCGATGAAGCGTGCGATCGACGAAATCGGCACCGCGATGTCGTGCTTGATGTTGAGCCCCTCGTCGGCCTGCGCGAGCGGGATGTGCTCGCGCAGGTCCCAGAACGCGCGCGACTGCGCAAGATTCTCCGCGACCACCGCGTCGACCACGAGCCCGGCCTCGAACGCTTCTTCCATCAGCTTCTCGAACAGCGCGCGCGCATGCGATTCGCTTTCGTTGTCGGACAGTTCCAGCAGCACCGTCTGCGCATGCGTCTGCGCGAACGGGTAGCGTAGTTGCGGGTAGTGCTTGCCGACGAGCTGCATGCAGAAGTCCGACATCAGCTCGAAACCGGTCAGCAGCGGCCCGGCGGCGCGCTGCGCGAGCGCGAGGAAGTCGAGCGCCGCGTGCGGCGATTCGAGCGCGGCGAGGGCCGTGACCTGCGCGGCCGGCAATGGGTGCAGCTTCATCACGGCCGCCGTGATGATGCCGAGCGTGCCTTCCGCGCCGATGAACAGGTCGCGCAGGTCGTAGCCGGTGTTGTCCTTGCGCAGTCCGCGCAGTCCATCCCAGATCTCGCCCTGCGGCGTCACGACTTCGAGCCCGAGACACAGCTCGCGCGCGTTGCCGTAGCGCAGCACCGCGGTGCCGCCCGCATTGGTCGACAGGTTGCCGCCGATCGTGCAGCTGCCTTCCGCCGCGAGGCTCAGTGCGAACAGCCGGCCGCCTTCGCGGGCGTGCGCCTGCACGTCGGCGAGGATTACGCCGGCTTCGACGGTGATCGTGTTGTTGTGCGGATCGAGTTCGCGCACGCGGTTCAGCCGCGCGACGCTCAGGACGGCCTGGCTGCCGCTCGCGTCGGGCGTGGCGCCGCCGGCGAGGCCGGTGTTGCCGCCTTGCGGCACGAGCGCGATGCCGTGTGCGTTGGCCAGCTTGACGAGCGCGGCGACTTCGGCCGTGTTCGCGGGCTTCAGCACCGCGCACGCGGCCCCCTTGTAACGGCGGCGCCAGTCGGTCAGGAACGGTTCGGTATCGTGCGGGTCGGTCAGCACATGATCGGCGCCGATCGCATCGCGGCACGCGGAAACGAAAGCTTCGGAGGACATCATCACCTTGTCGCGTAAGGGTCAGGGCGCGGCGCGCGATTTTTTCGCCGCGCGCTTGAACGGCGCGACGTACGCCAGCGCCGCCACGAAGAAGCCGACGGCGAGCGCGGTCTCGCACCAGCCGAGCGTCGCGGATAGCCCGCGATCGGACATGCCGCGCACGACGCCTTCGGCGAAATAGGCGAGTATCAGCATGCTCGCCCACTGCATCGTATAGATGTTACGCCGCCAGACGCCGGGCAGCGCGAGCGCGAGCGGGACCGCCTTGAGCATCAGCGCGGAGCCGCCCGGACGCAGCGGCGCGAGCCACAGCTCCCACGCGAGCGACAGTGCGATCAGCGCGACGAGGCACGCGGTGGCGATCAGCGCGTAGCGCGGCCGGGCCGCGACGGCGGGGCGGGCGGGGGCGTTCATGCGGCCTCGGCGGCCTGGGCGCTGGAGAGGGCGGCCGCTGCGCGTGCGAGCCGCACGCCGAGCGCGGCCGCGAGCGCCTTTTCGTCCGCCGACAGCCCGGCGGCTGCCGAGCGGTCGTGCTGCGCGACGTGCGACGCGCCGTACGGCGTGCCGCCGGTGCGCGTCGTGGTGAGCGCGGATTCCGTGTACGGAATCCCGACGATCATCATCCCGTGATGGAGCAGCGGCAGCATCATCGACAGCAACGTCGATTCCTGGCCGCCGTGCAGGCTGCCCGTCGACGTGAACACGCTGGCCGGCTTGCCGGTCAGCGCGCCCGACAGCCATTGCGGTGTGGTGCCGTCGAGGAAATACTTGAGCGAGGCGGCCATGTTGCCGAAGCGGGTCGGCGAGCCGAGCGCGAGGCCCGCGCATTCCTCGAGATCCCGTAGTTCCGCGTACGGCGGGCCATCGGCGGGGATGTCGGGAGCGGTGGCTTCGCAAACGGCCGACACGGGCGGCACGGTGCGGATGCGGGCCTGCATGCCCGGTACGCTGTCGATGCCGTTCGCGATCGCGAGCGCGAGATCGCGCGTGGCGCCGTGACGGCTGTAATAGAGGACGAGGATGTCTTTCATGGGCGACGGAGCCGCGTGCGGCCGCGCGCGTGCCCGGTGCAGTCGGCCCCTGCTGGAATCGAGCGGCTATTATAGGGGCTGAAGCCGTCGCGCAGCGCGGCGGCGGCGCGCCGTCGGGCGCGCGGCATCAAGAAGGAGAAGTCGTTTGCCGAAGTTGAGCGTCGATCTCGACACCATCAAGCGCCTCGCGCAGTTCGCGGCCCGGCGCAGCGCCGAGGATCGCATCCCGCAAGTGGCGGGCAGCCTGACGTTCACGACGATGCTGGCCCTCGTGCCGCTCGTGACGGTCGCGTTCGCGCTGTTCACCGCGTTCCCGATGTTCGCGTCGTTCCAGATCTCGCTGCAAGGGTTCCTCGCGGATCACCTGATGCCCGCGCAGTTCAACATCCAGATCTTCAAGTACCTGAACCAGTTCGCATCGAAGGCGAAGGGGCTGACGACGGCCGGCCTGATCGTGCTCGTCGTCACGTCGGTGATGACGATGATGACGATCGAGTCGGCTTTCAACCTGATCTGGCGGGTGCGCAAGCCGCGACCGTTCGCGCAGCGCGTGCTCGCATACTGGGCGCTGATCACGCTCGGCCCGCTGCTGTTCGGCGTGAGTCTGTCGATCTCGTCGTACCTGTTCACGCAGTCGCTGGCATTTACCGGTGCCGCACCGTCGACGTCGATCGTCGAGTGGCTGCTCGCGCTCGTGTCGCTGCCGCTGACGGTGCTCGCGTTCACGCTGCTGTACGTGTACCTGCCGAATTGCACGGTCGCATGGCGCGACGCGGTGATCGGAGGGCTGTTCGCGGCCGTCGCGTTCGAACTCGCGAAGCGCGGCTTCGGCTACTACGTGCGGCGCATTCCGACCTATACGGCGGTCTACGGCGCGTTCGCCGCGTTGCCCGTCTTCCTGCTGTGGGTGTACCTGAGCTGGTTCATCGCGCTGCTCGGCGCGATGGTGGCCTCCGCGCTGCCGGCGATCCGCGTCGGCCAGTTCCACCGCATCCACTATCCGGGCAGCGACCTGCTCGACGCGCTGGAAATGCTCGCGCGGCTGGCCGAAGCGCGCGCGGCCGGCAAGCGCGGCTACACGGCGATGCGGATCGCGGCCATGCTGCGCTGCGACATGGAAACCGCGCAGCGCTTGCTGACGACGATGGAGGAGCGGGAATGGATTGCGCGGCTCGACGGCGGTGGCGAGACTACGCTGCGCTACATCCTGCTCGCGAATCCGGAGCAGTTGACGCTCGCGCAGCTGTTCGACGTGCTGGTGATCGACCGCACGAAACTCACTTACCAGTTGCAGCGGCGCCGCAGCCATGTCGATGGCGCGGCGCTGCTCGCGGTGCTGTCGAGCGACCGGTTCGACGTGTCGCTCGCGTCGCTGATCGCCGCCCACCGGCCCGCTGGCGCACAGCCAACGGGTGTTCCGGGGCAGGCGCCGAGCGGCGTGTCCGATCCGCATGCGCGGCCGCCGCGGCCCGCGTGAGCGGGGCGCCCGGCCATTACAGCGGGATCTTGCCGGTGCAGATGTCCTTGAACATCACCCAGTCGCCCATCAGGCTGTAGATCGGGTGCCGGAACGTGGCCGGTCGGTTCTTCTCGAAGAAGAAGTGTCCGACCCACGCGAACCCGTAGCCGCAGACGACCGCTGCCGGCAGCCACAGCCAGTCGCCGGTCGCGATCGCCATCGCGACGCAGCCGATCACGCCGAGCGAGCCGATGAAGTGCAGCCGCCGCGAGGTCAGGTTCTGGTGTTCATTCAGGTAATACGGGTAGAAATCAGCGAAGCTGGCGAATTGCTCCGAATGCGTATGCGCCATGGCCGTCTCCTCGGGCCGCTGTTCATGGGGCCATTGTGCTGCCGGCGGCCCGCTTCCGCAAGCGGGGGGCGGCCCGCCGCGCGGGCTCGCGCTTTCCTTTTGACAGGCTTTCCGATAGGATCGAAAGAGGTTTTGTATTCAAGCATGAGGGGACTACGATGCGCGTCAGCGATATTCTGAAAGTGAAGGGCAACACGCTGTTTACGGTGACGCCCGATATGCCGCTGCGCGAAGCGGTCGATACGATGGCCGAGCACGACATCGGTTCGCTCGTCGTGATGGAGTACGGCGATCTCGTCGGGATGCTGACGTTCCGCGAGATCATCCTGCGCCTGCATGTGAACGGCGGCGCGATCGGCGACGTGCAGGTGCGCAAGGTGATGGACGAGCCGCTCACGTGTACGCCGGAAACGGACGTCAACGAAGTGCGCCGGATGATGCTCGAGCGCCACGCGCGCTACATGCCGGTGCTCGACAAGAAGGTGCTGATGGGCGTCATTTCGTTCTACGACGTCGCGAAGACGGTCGTCGAGGCGCAGAGCTTCGAGAACCGGATGCTGAAGGCGTACATCCGCGACTGGCCGGAATCGGAAGCCGAAGCGCACAAATCGTGAATCACGCCGCGCCCGTCGCCGTCATGCGCGGGCGCCGCCACCCGGCACGCGGCGGCGCAGGCTTGTCCTGCGCCGCCGTTTTTTCAACGACCACACAAGGCCCGCGCAGCGTCGCCCAGATGGCGCGCGCGTATTCCGCATGAGCGATCAAACGCAAGCCACTTCCCGGCAGCGTGACGACCAGCACGCCCACGCGTCGCAGTTCGACCTGCTGCGCGAGCGCCGTTTCGCGCCGTTCTTCACGACCCAGTTCCTCGGCGCGCTGAACGACAACGTCTTCAAGATCGGCTTCACGTCGCTCGTCACCTATCACACCGCGCGATTCTCCGGCGTTGATGCGAAGACGGCCGCCTTCCTGATTTCCGCGATCTTCATCCTGCCGTTCGTGCTGTTCTCGGCGACGTCCGGCCAGATCGCCGACAAGTACGACAAGGCGACCCTCACGCGCTTCGTGAAGACCTTCGAGATCGTGCTGATGCTGGTCGGCGCGGCCGGCTTCGTCACGCACAGCGCGACGCTGCTGTACCTGTGCACGTTCATGATGGGCATGCACTCGACGCTGTTCGGGCCCGTCAAGTATTCGTACCTGCCGCAACATCTCGGCGAACATGAGCTGGTCGGCGGCAACGGCCTCGTCGAGATGGGCACGTTCATCGCGATCCTGATCGGCACGATCATCGGTGGCGCGGCGGCGGGCATCGAAGGCAGCGGCGAGCGCGTGCTCGCGGCGAGCGTCGTCGTCATCGCGCTCGCGGGGCGGCTCGTCGCGCAGCGCGTGCCGTCCACGCCGGCGCCGCAGCCCGATCTCGTGATCAACTGGAATCCGGTCAGCGAGACCTGGCGCAACCTCGGCCTCGCGCGCCAGAACCGCACCGTATTCCTGAGCCTGCTCGGCATCTCGTGGTTGTGGTTCGTCGGCGCGACGTTCCTCACGTCGTTCTTCAATTTCGCGAAGGACGTGCTGTCCGCGAGCCCCGACGTCGTCACGATCCTGCTCGCGACGTTCTCGGTCGGCATCGGCCTCGGCTCGCTGCTGTGCGAACGGTTGTCGCAGCGGCGCGTCGAGATCGGCCTCGTGCCGCTCGGCTCGATCGGCATCAGCGTGTTCGCGATCGAGCTGTATTTCGCGAGCCACGCGCTGCCGTCGCCCGGGCACCTGCTGTCGGTCGGCGAGTTCCTGGCGGGCGCGCGCCACTGGCGTATCCTCGCCGACCTGTTCCTGCTCGCGATGTTCGGCGGCTTCTACAGCGTGCCGCTGTACGCGTTGATCCAGAGCCGCAGCGCACCCACGCACCGTGCGCGGATCATCGCCGCAAACAACATCCTGAACGCGCTGTTCATGATCCTGTCGGCCGTGATGGCGATGGGGCTGACCAAGGCCGGCGTCGACATCCCGGGGCTGTTCCTCGTCACGGCGCTGCTGAACGTCATCGTCGCCGCGTATATCTATCTGCTCGTGCCCGAGTTCCTGCTGCGCTTCGTTGCGTGGGTGCTCGTGCACACCTTCTACCGGATTCGCCTCGTGCATGCCGAGCGGATTCCGGCGGAAGGGGCGGCCGTGCTCGTGTGCAACCACGTCAGCTACGTCGATGCGCTCGTGCTGGCCGCCGCGAGCCCGCGCCCGATCCGTTTCGTGATGGATCACCGGATCTTCAAGACGCGCTTCGCGAGCTGGGTGTTCCGGCATGCGAAGGCGATCCCGATCGCGCCGCGTCACGAAGATCCCGCGATGCTCGCGCGCGCGTACGACGCCTGCGAGGCTGCGCTGAAGGAAGGCGAACTCGTGTGCATCTTCCCCGAAGGCAAGCTCACGAAGACGGGCGACATCAACACGTTCCACCACGGCATCACGGAGATCCTGAGCCGCACGCCGGCGCCCGTGATTCCGATGGCGCTGCGCGGGCTGTGGGGCAGCTATTTTTCGCGGCATTCCGATGCGCGGATGCCGCGCCCGATCAAGCGCGGCGTGATGAGCCGGCTGACGCTGGCGGTCGGCGAGCCGATCCCGGCGTCGGTCGCGACGCCCGAGTCGCTGCAGGCCGCGGTCACCGAACTACGCGGTGCGCGGAAGTAGGCGGGTGGGGCGGGCCCGGCAGGATCGTGCCGGGTCGCGCCGCCGCGTGCGAACGGCCCGTTCGAACGGAACGGCGCGGATCGCCGACCGTCGCGCCGGGCCGTTTCCGTGGCCGGCCCGTGTGGTCTGAACGGTTCACACGACCCGCGGGCCCGGGACGGCTGGCATAATAGCGGTTTACCTCTTTTTCTCGACCGGCGAACGATCGGCCTGCCTGCAGCCCTGGCAGCGCATCGGTTTGCGCATTTCTCATTGGGCGGTTCCATCATGTCCGGCAATACCCTCGGCACGCTTTTCACTGTCACGACCTTCGGCGAATCGCACGGTCCCGCGATCGGTTGCGTGATCGACGGCTGCCCGCCGGGAATGGGGCTGACTGAAGCCGACATCCAGGTCGAACTCGATCGCCGCAAGCCCGGCACGTCGCGTCATGTGACGCAACGGCAGGAGGCCGACGAGGTCGAGATCCTGTCGGGCGTGTTTGAAGGCGTGACGACCGGTACGCCGATCGCGCTGTTGATCCGCAACACCGACCAGCGCAGCAAGGACTACGGCAACATCGTCGAGACGTTCCGTCCCGGCCACGCCGACTACACCTATTGGCAGAAATACGGCATCCGCGACTACCGTGGCGGCGGCCGTTCGTCCGCGCGCCTGACCGCGCCGATCGTCGGCGCCGGTGCGGTCGCGAAGAAGTGGCTGCGCGAGCGCTTCGGCGTCGAGGTGCGCGGCTACATGAGCGGCCTCGGCGAGATCGACGTGCCGTTCGTCGACTGGTCGCACGTGCACGAAAATCCGTTCTTCTCGCCGAATGCGGCGGTCGTGCCTGAGCTCGAGGCGTACATGGATGCATTGCGCAAGGACGGCGATTCGATCGGCGCGCGCATCGACGTCGTCGCGTCGGGCGTGCCGGTCGGTTGGGGCGAGCCGGTGTTCGACCGTCTCGATGCGGACATCGCCAAGGCGATGATGAGCATCAACGCGGTGAAGGGCGTCGAGATCGGCGCGGGTTTCGACAGCGTCGCGCAGCGCGGCTCGGTGCATGGCGACGAGCTGACGCCGGGCGGTTTCGTCGGCAACCATGCGGGTGGCGTGCTCGGCGGGATTTCGACGGGGCAGGACATCACCGTGTCGATTGCGATCAAGCCGACGTCGAGCATCCGCACGCCGCGCCGTTCGATCACGAAGGCGGGCGATGAGGCGACGGTGGAAACGTTCGGGCGCCACGACCCGTGCGTCGGCATTCGTGCGACGCCGATCGCCGAGTCGATGCTCGCGCTGGTGCTGATCGATCATGCGCTGCGCCATCGCGCGCAGTGCGGGGACGTCGAGACGCCGACGCCGAAGATCGCGGGCAGCGCGACCTGACACAAGCGGGCGTGGCGCAGCGCGTCTCGCCCGGCAGGGGTGCGGAGCATGCAAAACGGGGCGCTGCTTGAAGCAGCGCCCCGTTTCGTTTGCGGCAGCCAAAAAAACGCGCCGCTCGTGGCGGCGCGCTTCGGCAATTACATGTTCGGGTAGTTCGGTCCGCCGCCGCCTTCCGGCGTGACCCACACGATGTTCTGCGTCGGGTCCTTGATGTCGCAGGTCTTGCAGTGCACGCAGTTCTGCGCGTTGATCACCAGGCGGTCGCTGCCGTCGTCGTTCTTCACGAATTCGTACACGGCCGCCGGGCAGAAGCGCCCCTCCGGCCCCGCGTACGTACGCAGGTTCACGTTCACCGGCACGCTCGCATCCTTCAGCGTCAGGTGCGCCGGCTGGTTCTCCTCGTGGTTCGTGTTCGAGATGAACACCGACGACAACCGGTCGAACGTCAGCTTGCCGTCCGGCTTCGGGTACTCGATCGGCTCGCATTGCGACGCCGGCTTCAGCATCTCGTGATCCGCATGCTTGTGGTGCAGCGTCCACGGCACGTTGCCACCCATCACCTTCTGCTCGAGCCCGACCATCAGCGTGCCGAGATACAGCCCCTTCGCCATCCACTGCTTGAAGTTGCGCGCACGATACAGCTCCGTGTACAGCCACGACTGCTTGAAGGCGTCCGGATAGGCGTTGAGCTCGTCGCTCTGGCGGCCGGCCTGCACCGCGTCGAATGCGGCGTCGGCCGCGAGCATGCCGGTCTTGATCGCCGCGTGGCTGCCCTTGATCCGCGATGCGTTCAGGAAGCCCGCGTCGTCGCCGATCAGTGCGCCGCCCGGGAACACCGTCTTCGGCAACGACAGCAGCCCGCCCGCGGTGATCGCGCGCGCGCCGTACGACACGCGCTTGCCGCCTTCCAGGAACGCACGGATCGACGGGTGCGTCTTGTAGCGCTGGAATTCCTCGAACGGCGACAGGTACGGGTTCGTGTAGCCGAGGCCCACCACGAAGCCGACCACCACCTGGTTGTTGTCCATGTGATACAGGAACGAGCCGCCGTACGTATCGGACTTCAGCGGCCAGCCGGCCGTGTGGATCACGAGGCCCGGCTTGTGCTTCGCCGGGTCGATCTCCCACAGCTCCTTGATGCCGATCCCGTAAGCCTGCGGATCCGCGTTCGCGTCGAGCTTGAACTTCGAGATCAGCTGGCGGCCCAGGTGGCCGCGGCAGCCTTCGGCGAACAGCGTGTACTTCGCGTGCAGCTCCATGCCGAGCTGGAAGTTCTCGGTCGGCTCGCCGTCCTTGCCCACGCCCATGTTGCCGGTCGCGACGCCCTTCACCGAGCCGTCGTCGTTGTACAGGATCTCGGCGGCCGGGAAGCCGGGGAAGATCTCGACGCCCAGGGCCTCGGCCTGTGCCCCAAGCCAGCGCGTGACGTTGCCCAGCGAAATCACGTAGTTGCCGTGGTTCTGGAAGTTGGCGGGCAGCGCCCAGTTCGGCGTGGTGACGGCGCCCTTCTCGGACAGGAACAGGAAGCGGTCTTCCGTCACCTCGACGTCGAGCGGTGCACCGCGTTCCTTCCAGTCGGGGAACAGTTCGTTGATCGCGCGCGGGTCCATCACCGCGCCCGACAGGATGTGCGCGCCGATCTCGGAACCCTTCTCGAGCACGCACACGCCGATCTCGGTGCCTTTCTCGGCGGCCAGCTGCTTGAGCCGGATCGCCGCCGACAGCCCGGCGGGGCCGCCGCCGACGATCACGACGTCGTATTCCATCGATTCGCGCGGGCCGTATTGCTCGATGAGGCTTGCGGGGGTCATGGGCGTTCCTCTAACCGTTAGAATGCTTTTATTCGGGAGCGTATTGTCTGCGAAACGAAACGCTTGCCGCAACAGCATGCGGCTAGATTAGCACGATCGTTCTATTTTCGTGCTAGGGTAATGCCGCTCGGGCCGTACTGTCCGTGGCGGCGAAACGACATCGAAAGGGGAAGTGCAAATGGGTCGGTCGATCAATCTGGAAGGCAAGGTTGCGCTGGTCACGGGCGCGTCGAGCGGCCTCGGGCAGCGCTTTGCGCAAGTGCTGTCGCAGGCCGGCGCGAAGGTCGTGCTCGCAAGCCGTCGTGTTGAGCGCCTGAAGGAACTGCGTGCCGAGATCGAGGCGGCGGGCGGCGCCGCGCACGTCGTGTCGCTCGACGTCACCGACGTCCAGAGCATCAAGGCGGCGGTCGCGCACGCGGAGACTGAGGCCGGCACGATCGACATCCTCGTGAACAACTCGGGCGTGTCGACGATGCAGAAGCTCGTCGACGTGACGCCGGCCGATTTCGAGTTCGTATTCGACACCAACACGCGCGGCGCGTTTTTCGTCGCGCAGGAAGTCGCGAAGCGAATGATCATGCGCGCGAACGGGAGCGGCAACGGCAAGCCGCCGTGCCGGATCATCAACATCGCGT
Organism: Burkholderia aenigmatica; assembly: GCF_902499175.1. GTDB lineage: Bacteria > Pseudomonadota > Gammaproteobacteria > Burkholderiales > Burkholderiaceae > Burkholderia > Burkholderia aenigmatica. The sequence continues at coordinate 94,838 of NZ_CABVQC010000008.1, read as the reverse complement.
CGGTGGCCGGGCTGCGCGTGTTCCCGCAGATCGGGCTGTACGCGATGAGCAAGGCCGCGGTCGTGCAGATGACGCGTGCGATGGCGCTCGAGTGGGGGCGCCACGGGATCAACGTCAACGCGATCTGTCCGGGCTATATCGATACCGAAATCAATCATTACCTGTGGGAAACCGAGCAGGGCCAGAAGCTGCAGTCGATGCTGCCGCGCCGGCGCGTCGGCAAGCCGCAGGATCTCGACGGGCTGTTGTTGCTGCTCGCGGCCGACGAGTCGCAGTTCATCAATGGCTCGATTATCTCCGCCGACGACGGCTTCGGCCTCGCCTGAGCGGATGACATTCAGCAACAAAGAAGACTGCAATGAGCGATTATTCCCCCGTTTTTGAGATGTCGATGCCGATCCGCTGGGGCGACATGGATGCGTTCGGCCATGTGAACAACACGGTCTATTTCCGCTACATGGAGCAGGCACGGATCTCGTGGTTCGAGGAGCTCGGCATTGCCGGCGGCAACGGCGAGGGGCAGGGGCCCGTCATCGTCACGGCGTCGATGGAGTTTCTGAAGCAACTGCACTATCCGGGCGACGTGATCGCGAAGATGTCGGCTGCGAAACCCGGTCGTAGCAGCTTCGACACGGGTTTCGAGCTGACGCGCGCCGACGATCCGCAGCATGTCTATGCGCGCGGCAATGCGCGCTGCGTGTGGGTCGACTACGCGCTCGGCAAGTCGGTGCCGCTGCCCCAGTTGCTGCGCGACACGATCGAGCGTGCGCTCGCGACGAAGGTCGGCTGAGCGTCGATACGGCGAGGCCGGCGCCAGGGCGCCGGCGGCACGCGATGCCCGTTGTTTCCCGAATCGGCCGCCATGCGCGGCCGATTGTCATCCGGGAGCCGTCATTCACTGCCCGAGCAGGCGCTGCAGCAGCTCCGGCGTATTGTTGGTCCCGTACTTGCGCATCAGCCGCGCGCGGTAGATGTCGACCGTGCGCGAGCTGATGTCGAGCACGCGCCCGATCTGCTTGCTGGTCTTGCCGGTCGCGAGCTGCGCGGCGATCTCGCGCTCGCGCGGGGTCAGTTCCACGGCGACCCGGCGCGTCGCACTCAAGTCCTCGAAGGTCCAGACGCCCGCCGCGAGCGGCGCGGTGCGGTCGAGTGCGCGGCCCGTCACGTGGCACCAGAACAGTTCGCCATCCGCGCGCTTCATGATTCTGTCATCCGAGTAGATACCGTTCGCGGCCATCACGCGCGCGATGCGTTCGCCGATTCGCTGGAATTCGTCCGTCGACGGGTAGAGCACCTCGTACGATTTCCCGATCAGGTCGGCCCGCACGCAGCGGAAGATCGACGCGAGCGCGTCGTTGCAGTCCTCGATCACGCGGTCGCGCGACAGGACGAGGCCGAGCGGCGCAAGGTGGAAGGCGGTCTGGTAATCGAGGGCGGTCATGGACGCGGGCAGACGATGGCAAATGCTTATGTATTTTTGCGTATTGTGCCGCATCCGCGCCGCATCGTACCCTTTCAGGCATCTCGCGGCGGTTGGCTGCGACATAAAAACAGCGCGCCTCGACGCAGGCATCGCCGTGCATGCATAGAATGATGCGGCGGGCTTGCGGGCCACGTGGGCGCGTGAACCGGTTTCGCTGGTTTCCATAGAGGAAGGGACAACAGATGAACAAAGTCTATCCAAGCGCGGCTGCCGCGCTGGAAGGGATCGTCCGCGACGGACAGACCTTCGCGGTGGGCGGCTTCGGCCTGTGCGGGATTCCGGAGGCGCTGATCGCGGCATTGCGCGATTCGGCCGTCAAGGGCATCACCTGCATCAGCAACAACGCGGGCGTCGACGGCTTCGGCCTCGGCCTGTTGCTGGAAACGCGCCAGATCAAGAAGATGATCTCGTCGTACGTCGGCGAGAACAAGGAGTTCGAGCGCCAGTACCTGGCCGGCGAACTTGAACTCGAATTCACGCCGCAGGGCACGCTGGCCGAAAAGCTGCGCGCGGGCGGTGCGGGCATCCCGGCGTTCTTCACGAACACGGGCTACGGCACGGTGATCGCGGAAGGCAAGGAAACGCGCCAGTTCGGCGATCGCCACTACGTGCTCGAGCCGTCGCTGACGGCCGATGTCGCGCTCGTGAAGGCCTGGAAGGCCGACAAGTCCGGCAACCTGATCTTTCGCCGCACCGCGCGCAACTTCAACCCGATGTGCGCGATGGCCGGCAAGATCACCGTTGCGGAGGTCGAGGAGATCGTCGAGAACGGCGAGTTCGATCCGGACCATATCCACACGCCGGGGATTTTCGTGCAGCGCATCGTGCTGAACGCGACGCCCGAAAAACGCATCGAACAACGCGTCGTACGCGCGAAAGGAGACTGACATGGCCTGGAATCGTGACCAGATGGCCGCGCGCGCGGCGAAGGAACTGCAGGACGGCTTCTACGTGAACCTCGGCATCGGCCTGCCGACGCTCGTTGCCAACCACGTGCCGGAAGGCGTCGAGGTGTGGCTGCAATCGGAGAATGGCCTGCTCGGCATCGGTCCGTCGCCGACCGAAGACGAAGTCGACGCCGATCTCATCAACGCCGGCAAGCAGACCGTCACGACCCTGCCGGGCTCGTCGATCTTCTCGTCGGCCGATTCGTTCGCGATGATCCGCGGCGGCCACATCAACCTCGCGATCCTCGGCGCGATGCAGGTCAGCAAGCAGGGCGACCTCGCGAACTGGATGATCCCCGGCAAGATGATCAAGGGGATGGGTGGCGCGATGGATCTCGTCGCTGGCGTGAAGCGCGTCGTCGTGCTGATGGAGCATGTCGCGAAGGGCGACCAGCACAAGATCCTCGAGGAATGCAACCTGCCGTTGACGGGTGTCGGCGTGGTCGACCTGATCATCACCGATCTCGGCGTGATCGAAGTGACACCGAACGGCCTGAAGGTCCTCGAACTCGCCGACGGCGTGAGCGCAGACGAGATCAAGGCGAAGACGGGCGCACCGCTCGACGTGAGCGCGGTGGGCTGAGTTTTTCGGCGCGAAGCGATTCGCCCCGCATGCCGGCAGGCATGCGGGGCGTTTTCGTTTCCGGGCCGCTGCAGTGGCGCTCCGGAGGTTGCGGCGGACGCGTCAGACGGCGACCCGCAACGAGGCGACGCTGCGCCCGGTTGCCGGCGTGTCGTCGTCGGCGTCAGGCGAGCCGAGCTGCAACGCATGAAACAGGAAGCGCTGCAGCGTGGCGGCCGCCGACGTGCGGTCGCCGGCATCTGCATGGCTGAATAGACCGAAGTCGGCGGCAGGCGGTGTGGGTAGCCCGGCGGCCTGCGGGTCGAGCACGTGCATCGTGTCGCCGCGCACGTTCCGGTCGAGCAGCACTGCGACGCCGAGGCCGGCTTCGACCGCCGACTGGATGGCGGACAGGCTCGTGCTCGTGCAGACGACGCGCCACGCGAGGCCGGCTTCACGCAGCGCCGTGAACAGTTTCTCCTGCCACGGGCACGTGCCGCCGAATGCGACGATCGGCAACGGTTCGTCGCGCGGCAGCGCGTCCTGCGCACGTGCGGCGGCCCAGCGAAGCGGATGCCGCCAGGTGGCGAGCGGTTCGGCCCGGATCAGCGCGGGATCGCCGATGACGAAGTCGAGCGTATGGGTCGCGAGCCGCTGCGACAGCGAGGGGCTCGAATCGACGACGATCTCGAGCGCGACGCGCGGAAACGCTGCCGCGAACTGCCGCAGCGCATGCGGCAGATGGCCGACGGCGATGTCCTCGAGGATGCCGAGCCGGACGGTGCCTGAGATGTCGCCGGCATTGAGCGCGGCGCGCGCGGCGAGCCCGACGTCGAGCAACCGGTGCGCATAGGGCAGCAGCACGCTGCCGGCCGCCGTCGGCTTCACACCGCGCGACGAGCGTTCGAGCAGGCGCTGGCCGACTTCATCCTCGAGTCGGCGCAGCGCCATGCTGACGGCTGCCTGCGTGCGATGCAGCGCCGTCGCCGCATCGCTGACGCTGCCTGTTTCGACCACCGTCACGAACGTGCGCAGCAGCGTGCTGTCGAGATCGCGGATCATCAATTTTCCTGATGCGAGCATAAGAATTATCAGCTTATATCAAGCGTGCGACCGCGGTTAGCATCGTCGTGTCAACGATCTGGAGCGACCGAATGAGCGACGAATTGAGCACCGCACGACCGAATGGCGCCGAGCGCGCGGCCCCGTCGTTTGCGCATGCGGTCGCGCCGTTGCTTGCCGTTGCGTCGATGTGCAGCGTGCAACTCGGCGCCGCGCTGTCGCGGCCGGCGACGATCGAGTACGGCACGGTCAGCACGACCTGGTTGCGGCTTTGCTTCGCCGCCCTCGCGCTGGCGCTCGTCGTGCGGCCGCCGCTCCATACGTATTCCCGGCAGCGCTGGATTGCCGCGATCGCGCTCGGCGGTGCGATGGCCGCGATGACGCTGTGCTTTTTCGCGGCGGTCAGGCGCGTGCCGCTCGGGCTGGCCGTTGCGATCAACTTCCTCGGGCCGTTGGCGGTCGCCACGTTCGGCGTGCGCAAGCCGGCGATGCTGGTGTGGCCGGTGCTTGCGCTGACGGGCGTGCTGCTGCTCGCGCGGCGGGACGGCATGTGGGTGGCGACGCCGGCCGCGCTCATCTTTCCGGTCGGCTCGGCGCTCGGCTGGGCCGCGTACATCCTGCTGATGAAGCGCGTCGGTACGCTGTTCGACGGATTGCAGGGGCTCGCCACGTCGCTGATCGTGGCCGCGCTCGTGACGACGCCGTTCGGGCTCGCGCAGAGCGGCGGCCATCTGCCGGCCGGGCAACTGGTCGATGCCGCGTATCTGGCGGTGCTGGTCCCGCTGTTCCCGTATGTGCTGGAACTGATCGCGCTGCGACGGATGAGTGCGTCGGCATTCGGCATTCTGATGAGCGCCGAGCCCGCGATCGCGGCGGCGATCGGCTTCGTCGTACTGGCGCAGCCGATGGGGGCGCTGCAGATTGCCGGGACGCTGTGCGTGGTCGGCGCGAGCATCGGCGCGGTCGTGCAGAAGTGAAGATGAAGTAGCCGGGACGTTCGGGCCATGGCAAGCCGGCGCGAGGACGGTGCGTTCGCGGCGCTGTGCGTGCAGCCGCGCAATCTTTTTCCTGTCGGATTCGCGATCGGTACGACGCTGCGCAGCTTCCGTAACACGCCGGCCGGCGCCGCGGTGCCGAGCCGTCGGGGCTGGCCGCGCGACCGCTTGGCGGAAGCGCCGCTCGCGACGGCATGGGCGAGGCACGGCGGGACGCGAGGAGGAGGCAGCGTGTCGCCGCCCGCCGGTTTCTTTCTACTCCGCCGAGCATGCAGTACGACGCCCGACTCGCCGGTGCCGGATGTGACTCGAACGCCTGCGGGCGCGATGAACCGACTCGCGATCCGGAACGGGTTTACAATCGGTTGCGTCCCCGCCCACCCTTCGGGCCGGCCCGGCGCACGTCATCGCGTCGCACCGCACCGTTCGACAGGATGCCTCCGATGCCCACTTCTTCCGTGAATTCCTCGATCCCCCGCCAGCGGCGCGTGCAGTGCGCGAGCGCGGCCGGCCTTCACCACGTCGCCTATACCGAATGGGGCGACCCCGCCAATTCGCGCGTGCTGGTCTGCGTGCACGGGCTGACCCGCTCGGGGCGCGATTTCGACCGGCTCGCCGCGGCGCTGTCCGATACGTATCGCGTCGTGTGCCCCGACGTCGTCGGGCGCGGTCGCTCCGACTGGCTCGCCGATCCGCGGCTCTATGCAATTCCGCAATACGTGGCCGACATGGTGACGCTGATCGCGCGCACCGGCGCCGAATCGGTCGACTGGTTCGGCACGTCGATGGGCGGCCTGATCGGCATGGCGCTCGCGGGGCTGCCCGGTACGCCGGTGCGCCGGATGATCGTCAACGACGTCGGCCCGCGCATCGAACCCGATTCGCTCACGCGCATCGGCGAGTATCTCGGCGTGCAGCCGCGCTTCGCGACCGAGCAGGAGGGCGTCGACTACCTGACGTCGCTGTCGCTGCCGTTCGGCGCGCTGACCGGCGACGAGTGGCGCGAGATCAACGCGCCGCTGCTGCGTCAGTTGCCCGAAGGCGACTGGACGATGCGCTACGATCCGCGCATCGCCGAACCGTTCAAGACGACGACGCCCGAACTCGCGGCGCTCGGCGAGGCTGCGCTGTGGCGTGCGGTCGAGACGACCGAAGCGTCGCTGCTGGTCGTGCGCGGTGCCGAGTCGGATCTGTTGTCGCGCGAGACCGTCGCCGAGATGGTGCAGCGCGGCCGCCACGTGACGCAGGCGGAAATTCCCGGCACCGGGCATGCGCCGGCGTTCCTGAATGCCGACCAGATCGCGCTCGCACGACGGTTTTTCGTCGAAACCGGCGCATAAACGCGTCATAATATGCGGTTCGACGGCGCGCGGGCCGCGTCGTCGCCGAACGCTTCACTCATTCATCAAACGACCGGAACATTCCATGGCAGTCATTCGTCATCACGTCGGGGCCCGTCTCTCCGAAACCGCGATCCACAACGGTACCGTGTATCTGGCCGGCCAGATCGCCGAAGACACCACGCAGGACATCAAGGGCCAGACGCGCGAAGTGCTCGGCCACATCGATCGCCTGCTCGCCGAAGCGAACAGCGACAAGGCGCATCTGCTGTCCGTGCAGATCTACATCTCGGATCTGGCGAACTTCGACGGCATGAATGCGGAGTGGGATGCATGGGTCGCGCAGGGCAACACGCCGCCGCGCGCCACCGTCGAGGCGAAGCTCGCGGATCCCGCGCTGCTCGTCGAGATCGTGGTGGTCGCCGCGCAGCGGAGCTGAGCTGAACGTAATCCGACGATGACCGCATTCCGCCAGGCCGAGCAATGACCGAGTCCGTTTCCGCTTCCCCCGTCGCGGCGCCGTCGTTCGACGACGTGCTCGCGTTCGTGCGCGAGCGGGCCGGCGACGTGCGCCTGTCGTCGGGTGAACTGCTCGCCGATCACTCGGCGGGCACGGCGTCGATCATGCGCACGCTGAATGTCGATCCGCCCGCGATGCAGGCGGCCGCGCTGTTCGTGCTGACGCCGCACCTGAGCGACCCCGAGCGTGAACTCACCGAGCGTTTCGGCGACGAAGTGGCGCGGCTCGTGTCCGACGTGCGCAAGCTGTTGCGGCTCGGCACCGTCAGCCTGCGTGCCGCGCAGAACGCGGTGCCCGACGCGGGGCGCGACAGGGCGGAAGAGCGGCGTACGCAGATCGAGGCGCTGCGCAAGATGCTGCTTGCGTTCGCGCAAGACATCCGCGTGGTGCTGATCCGGCTCGCGTCGCGCTTGCAGTCGCTGCGCTACTACGCGGCCGCGAAGATCGATCCGCCGCCCGATGTCGCGCGCGAGACACTCGAGATCTATGCGCCGCTCGCGAACCGTCTCGGTATCTGGCAACTGAAGTGGGAGCTCGAGGATCTCGCGTTCCGCTTCGAGGATCCCGTCACCTACAAGCGGATCGCGAAGCTGCTCGACGAGAAGCGCATCGAGCGCGAAGCGTACGTCACGCAGGCGATCGACCGGTTGCGGCAAGAGCTGGCGGACGCGCACATCCAGGCCGACGTGAGCGGCCGGCCGAAGCACATCTACAGCATCTGGCGCAAGATGCGCGGCAAGGAGCTCGATTTCTCCGAGCTGTACGACGTGCGCGCGTTTCGCGTGATCGTGCCGGACATCAAGGATTGCTACGCGGTGCTCGGCATCGTGCATCACCTGTGGCAGCCGGTGCCGAAGGAATTCGACGACTACATCTCGCGGCCGAAGCCGAACGGCTACAAGTCGCTGCACACGGTCGTGATCGGCGACGACGGCCGTGCGTTCGAAGTACAGATCCGCACGCAGGAGATGCACCGTTTCGCCGAGTACGGCGTCGCTGCGCACTGGCGCTACAAGGAGGCAGGCGCGCGCGGCTACGGCGGCCAGTTCTCGGCGAGCGACAAGTACGACGAGAAGATCGCATGGCTGCGCCAGTTGCTCGCGTGGAAGGATGACGTCGAGGACGGCGCGGAAAAGTCGGGCGACAAGGCGTGGGCGCAATTGCGCGAGACGTCGCTCGACGACGACCACATCTACGTGCTGACGCCGCAGGCGCGCGTGATCGCGTTGCCGCAGGGCGCGACGCCGGTCGATTTCGCGTACCACCTGCACAGCGAACTCGGCCATCGCTGCCGCGGCGCGCGCGTCGACGGCGCGATGGTGCCGCTCAACACGCCGCTTGCCAACGGTCAAACGGTCGAGATCGTCGCGGTGAAGGAGGGCGGGCCGTCGCGCGACTGGCTGAACCTGCAGCTCGGCTATATGAAGAGCCCGCGCGCGCGACAGAAGGTGCGTGCGTGGTTCAACTCGATCGAGCAGGAAGAAAACGTCTCGCACGGCCGCGCGCTCGTCGAAAAGACGCTGCAACGCGAGGGCAAGACGTCGGTCAATCTGGACAACCTCGCGGCGAAGCTCGGCTTCAAGTCGCCCGAGGAGCTGTTCTCGGTCGTCGGCAAGGAAGAGTTCAGCCTGCGTAATGTCGAGCACGCGCTGTCCGATGCGCCGCCGCCCGAACCGGCGCCCGAAGCGCCTGCCGATTTCGAGAAGCGTAGCAGCGGCGCGAGCGTCGCGCACGGCGCGTCGACTGGCGTGCTGGTTGTGGGCGTCGATGCGCTGCTGACCCAGCTCGCGCGCTGCTGCCGTCCGGCGCCGCCCGATCCGATCAGTGGTTTCGTCACGCGCGGCAAGGGCATGTCGATCCACCGCACCGATTGCCCGACGTTCCGCCGGATGGTCGAGCGCGCGCCGGAGCGCGTGCTGCAGACGACCTGGTCGGCCGACGTGCTCGGCGGGCGCGGTGCGTCCGTCTATCCGGTCGACCTGATGATCGAGGCGAGCGACCGGCAAGGGTTGCTGCGCGATATCTCCGAAGTGTTCGCGCGCGAGAAGATGAACGTGGTGGGTGTGAAGACGCAGAGTCGCCGCAATGCGGCATTCATGCAGTTCACGGTCGAGGTGTCGAATTCGGCACAGGTGCAGCGCGCGTGCACGCTGCTCGGTGAGATACAGGGTGTCGTGCGGGCCGGGCGGAAGGCGTGATGTGGGGTTCGAGCACCGTTATTTTGCTGCGACCGCATAAAAATACTTGCCAAGCGGGTAGCGGCTCCATATAATCTTAGCTTCACTAGGCTCGTAGCTCAGCTGGTTAGAGCACCACCTTGACATGGTGGGGGTCGTTGGTTCGAGTCCAATCGAGCCTACCAACGAATTGAGAATGCCCGGTCTCCGGGTGTTCGATGCAGCAAATAACTCAACGCGAACAAGGCGAATACGGTTATGACACCGCGAACGTTGACCGAAACCTTTTCGGAGCGACGCTAGTCGAGGAACCCTTTCGCCCTTTCAGTTTGAGTGAAGTATCGAATGCGGCCCCTCGAAAGCGGGGCCGCATTTTTTTTGTCGCGAAATTTTCCCGCGTGATTTTTGAATCGCGTACCTGGTCTGCCGCCCACTGTCGGCATCACGGAGATTGCTATGGTTTCGATACGCTTGCCTGACGGCTCAGTTCGACAATACGAGCATCCGGTGACAGTTGCCGAGGTTGCAGCCTCGATCGGTCCCGGCCTTGCGAAGGCTGCGCTTGGTGGCAAGCTCGATGGCGAGCTCGTCGATACGTCGGCCGTGATCGACCGCGACGCGTCGCTCGCGATCGTGACGGACAAGGATGCCGATGGCCTCGACATCATCCGCCACTCGACGGCGCACTTGCTCGCGTATGCGGTGAAGGAGCTGTATCCGGACGCGCAGGTGACGATCGGTCCGGTGATCGACAACGGCTTCTATTACGACTTCTCGTACAACCGTCCGTTTACGCCTGAAGATCTGGAGAAGATCGAAAAGCGCATGCAGGAGCTCGTGAAGAAGGATGAGCCCGTGACGCGCCGTGTCGTGTCGCGCGACGAAGCGGCGGGCTACTTCCGCAGCATCGGCGAGAAGTACAAGGCCGAGATCATCGAATCGATTCCGCAAAGCGACGAAATCAAGCTGTATTCGCATGGCGGCTTCACCGATCTGTGCCGCGGCCCGCACGTGCCGTCCACCGGTAAGCTGAAGGTCTTCAAGCTGATGAAGGTCGCGGGTGCGTACTGGCGCGGCGACTCGAAGAACGAGCAGCTGCAGCGCATCTACGGCACGGCCTGGACGAAGAAGGAAGACCAGGACCAGTACCTGCACATGCTCGAGGAAGCGGAAAAGCGCGACCACCGCAAGCTGGGCAAGCAGCTCGACCTGTTCCACATGCAGGAAGAGTCGCCGGGCATGGTGTTCTGGCATCCGAAGGGCTGGGCGCTGTGGCAGCAGGTCGAGCAGTACATGCGCCGCCGCGTGAATGAAGCCGGCTACCTTGAGATCAAGACGCCGATGATCATGGACCGCTCGCTGTGGGAAGCGTCGGGCCACTGGCAGAACTACCGCGAGAACATGTTCACGACGGAGTCGGAGAAGCGCGACTACGCGATCAAGCCGATGAACTGTCCGGGGCACGTCCAGGTGTTCAAGCACGGCCTGCGCTCGTACCGCGACCTGCCGCTGCGTTATGCGGAATTCGGCTCGTGCCACCGCAACGAAGCGTCGGGCGCGCTGCACGGCCTGATGCGCGTGCGCGGCTTCGTGCAGGACGATGCGCACATCTTCTGTACGGAAGAGCAGTTCATCTCCGAGTCGATCGCGTTCAACACGCTCGCGATGAGCGTGTACAAGGATTTCGGCTTCGAGCATATCGACATCAAGCTGTCGCTGCGCCCCGACCAGCGCGCGGGTACGGACGAAACCTGGGATCGTGCCGAGCAGGGTCTGCGCGATGCGCTGACGGCCTGCGGCCTCACGTGGGAAGAGCTGCCGGGCGAAGGCGCGTTCTACGGCCCGAAGATCGAGTACCACATCAAGGATGCGCTCGGCCGTTCGTGGCAGTGCGGCACGCTGCAGCTCGACATGGTGCTGCCGGAGCGCCTCGGCGCCGAGTATGTCGCGGATGACAGCAGCCGTCGGCGTCCGGTGATGCTGCACCGTGCGATCGTCGGTTCGATGGAGCGTTTCCTTGGCATTTTGATCGAGCACCACGCTGGTGCGATGCCGGCCTGGCTCGCGCCGTTCCAGGCAGTTGTGCTCAATATCGCCGAAAGTCAGGCTGAATATGCACAATCTCTGGCCCAATCGTTGCAAAAACAAGGGGTTAGAGTGGCGGCCGATTTGCGTAACGAGAAGATTAGCTATAAAATACGCGAGCACACGCTGGAAAAGGTGCCTTATCTCCTCGTCGTGGGCGATAAGGAGCGTGATGCGCAAACGGTAGCCGTGCGTGCCCGTGGCGGCGTCGATCTTGGCGTGATGCCGGTCGAAGCCTTCGTTGAGCGTCTGCAGGAAGACCTGCGCTCGTTCAAGTAACCGCCCTGGCAGCGCGGCTCGTTTTTTTAATTTTTAGAGGAAACGTAACATCGCTACTGATAAGTCGTCGCATCGCATCAACGGTGAAATCACTGCGCCGGAAGTGCGTCTGGTCGGGCTCGAGAACGAACCGCTCGGTATCGTAAAACTCCTTGATGCTTTCCGTAAATCGGAAGAACTTGATGTCGATCTGGTGGAAATCGCGCCGCAAGCGGTTCCGCCGGTCTGCCGCCTGATGGATTACGGCAAGTTCAAGTATCAGGAGTCGAAGAAGCAGCACGAAGCAAAGCTGAAGCAGAAGGTCATCCAGGTGAAGGAAGTCAAGTTCCGCCCGGGTACCGATGACGGGGATTACAACGTCAAGCTCCGCAACCTCGTGCGCTTCCTTGAGGAAGGCGACAAGACGAAGATCACGTTGCGTTTCCGCGGCCGTGAAATGGCTCACCAAGAGATCGGCATGCGGATGCTTGAGCGTCTGCGCACGGATCTCGAGGAAGTCGGCCAGGTCGAGCAGATGCCGAAGATGGAAGGGCGCCAGATGATCATGGTGCTCTCGCCGAAGAAAAAGAAGTAACGAGCCCGCGCGCTTCGCGCGCAGGTTCGAAGTGGTTCGGCGCGTGGCCCGGTCAGGGCGGCGCGTCAACAATGACGGCGGCTGCGCAAGCGGTTGCCGTACACAAGTGGACTGGGTTTCGAAGGGCGGGTCAAGGGCGCAAGCCAACCGCACACCCATCGCCATCTAATAAACTGGAGTTGTTCGTCATGCCTAAGATGAAGACCAAGAAGAGTGCTGCAAAGCGCTTCGTGGTGCGTCCGGGCGGTACCGTCAAGCGCGGTCAAGCCTTCAAGCGTCACATCCTGACCAAGAAAACCACGAAGAACAAGCGTCACCTGCGCGGCGCAACGGCAGTTCATGATTCCGATCTGAACTCCGTCCGCGCGATGCTGCCGTTCGCGTAACCCCTAACTGATACTCTAAGGAGAGAAACATGCCTCGAGTCAAACGTGGGGTAACCGCACGGGCCCGCCACAAGAAGATCATCAACCTGGCCAAGGGTTATCGCGGCCGCCGCAATAACGTCTACCGCATCGCCAAGCAGGCGGTGATGCGCGCTGGTCAGTACGCGTACCGCGATCGCCGCAACAAGAAGCGTGTGTTCCGCGCACTGTGGATCACGCGTATCAACGCGGCAGTTCGCCAGCACGACATGACCTACAGCGTGTTCATCAACGGCCTGAAGAAGGCGTCGATCGAACTCGACCGTAAGGTGCTGGCCGACATGGCGGTGTTCGACAAGGCTGCTTTTGCTGCGATCGTCAAGCAGGTGAAAGCCGCCGTTGCAGCCTAATTGCGAAATTAGCACTGCGTGGTTAGTTGCAGCGACGTTCCGGTAGTCTCGGCCGCTGCAGCGAAAACGGGGCTCTTCCGAGCCCCTTTTTTGTTTGGTGGGCGATTTCGCTCGCCAAGACCGAATGACGTTGGAAATGATGGGATCTATGGATCTGGACCAGATTGTCGCCGACGCGCAGCAGTCCTTCGAACAGGCTGCCGACATCACCACGCTCGAAAACGAGAAAGCCCGATTTCTCGGCAAGTCGGGTGCGCTGACCGAGTTGCTGAAGGGCCTCGGCAAGCTCGATCCCGAAGCACGCAAGACCGAAGGCGCACGCATCAACGTCGTGAAGCAGCAGGTTGAAGCCGCGCTGACCGCGCGCCGTCAGGCACTCGCCGACGCGCTGCTGAACCAGCGCCTCGCTGCCGAGTCGATCGACGTGACGTTGCCGGGCCGCGGCGCCGGTGCAGGCAGCCTGCACCCCGTGATGCGCACGTGGGAGCGTGTCGAACAGATTTTCGGCTCGATCGGCTTCGATGTGGCCGACGGCCCCGAAATCGAGACTGACTGGTACAACTTCACGTCGCTGAACAGCCCGGAGAACCATCCGGCGCGTTCGATGCAGGACACCTTCTACGTCGAAGGCAAGGATGCCGACGGCCGCCAGCTGCTGCTGCGCACGCACACGAGCCCGATGCAGGTGCGTTACGCGCGCATGAACCGTCCGCCGATCAAGGTGATCGCGCCGGGCCGCACGTATCGCGTCGACAGCGATGCGACCCACTCGCCGATGTTCAATCAGGTCGAGGGGCTGTGGATCGACGAAAACATCAGCTTCGCCGATCTCAAGGGCGTCTATACCGACTTCCTGAAAAAATTCTTCGAGCGCGACGACATCCTCGTGCGCTTCCGTCCGTCGTATTTTCCGTTCACGGAACCGTCGGCCGAGATCGACATGATGTTCGAGCAAGGCAAGAACGCCGGCAAGTGGCTCGAAATCTCCGGTTCGGGGCAGGTGCATCCGACCGTGATTCGCAACATGGGCCTCGATCCCGAGCGCTACATCGGCTTCGCGTTCGGCAGCGGCCTCGAGCGCCTGACGATGCTGCGCTACGGCGTCCAGGATCTCCGGCTGTTCTTCGAGAACGACCTGCGTTTCCTGCGCCAGTTCGCGTAACGCCGCGCGCCGCGCCGACCTGTGCCCGTGCACGCCCCGACGGACGATCCGACGGGGCCCGGGCGTCGATCTAACCTGTTTCGAACGTAGACATCCATGCAATTCCCTGAATCCTGGTTGAGAACCTTTGTCGACCCGCAGCTGACGACCGACGAACTGTCGCACGCGCTGACGATGGCGGGGCTCGAAGTCGAATCGCTGAGCAAGGCTGCGCCGCCGACGTCGAAGATCGTCGTCGGCCGCGTGCTCGAAGTCGTCAAGCATCCGGATGCGGACAAGCTCAATGTCTGCCAGGTCGACGCCGGCACCGGCGCGACGCTGAATATCGTCTGCGGCGCACCGAACGTCGCGCCCGGCATCAAGGTACCGGTCGCGCTGGTCGGCGCGGAACTGCCGCCGGCAGAAGAGGGCGGCAAGCCGTTCGCGATCAAGCTGTCGAAGCTGCGCGGCGTGGAGAGTCAGGGGATGCTGTGCTCGGCGCGCGAACTGAAGCTGTCCGAGGATCACAGCGGCCTGCTGGTGCTGCCGGAAGACACGCCGGTCGGCCAGGACATCCGCGAGACGCTCAATCTCGACGACACGATCTTCGAAATCAAGCTGACGCCGAACAAGGCTGACTGCCTGTCCGTGTTCGGTATCGCCCGCGAGACGGCCGCGATCACTGGCGCGCCGCTGACGCCGGTCGACATCCGCCCGGTGCGCGTCGAGCTCGACGAAACGCTGCCGGTGCGCATTGCCGCGCCCGATCTGTGCGGCCGCTTCTCGGGGCGCGTGATCCGTGGCGTGAACGCGCATGCGAAGACCCCGCAGTGGATGGTCGAGCGCCTCGAGCGTTCCGGCCAGCGCAGCGTGTCGGTGCTCGTCGACATCTCGAACTACGTGATGTTCGAGCTCGGCCGTCCGTCGCACGTGTTCGATCTCGACAAGATCCACGGCGGTATCGAGGTGCGCTGGGGCAAGCGTGGCGAATCGCTGAAGCTGCTCAATGGCAACACCGTCGAACTCGACGAAACGGTCGGCGTGATTTCGGACGACCGCCAGGTCGAAAGCCTGGCCGGCATCATGGGCGGCGACAGCACGGCCGTCACGCTCGATACGACCAACATCTACCTGGAAGCCGCATTCTGGTGGCCGGACAGCATCCGCGGCCGTGCGCGCAAGTACAACTTCTCGACCGATGCGGCCCATCGCTTCGAGCGCGGCGTCGATTACGCGACGACCGTCGAGCACGTCGAGCGCATCACGCAACTGATTCTCGAGATCTGCGGCGGCAAGGCCGGCCCGGTCGACGATCAGTCCGTGAACCTGCCGCAACGCGCGCCGGTGAAGATGCGCGTGTCGCGCGCGAACCGCATCATCGGCGTGCAGATCGGTGGCGACGAGATCGCCAGCATCTTCACGCGCCTTGACCTGCCGTTCGAGCGTGAAGACGACGCGTTCCTCGTCACGCCGCCGTCGCATCGCTTCGACATCGAGATCGAAGAAGATCTGATCGAGGAAGTGGCGCGCATCTACGGCTTCGAGAAGATCCCGGCGCGTCCGCCGGTTGCGACGAGCGAAATGCGCGCGACCAACGAAACGCGGCGCTCGATCCACAACATCCGTCACGCGCTCGCCGCGCGCGACTACGCGGAAACCGTCAACTTCAGTTTCGTCGATGCGGAGTGGGAGCAGGATTTCGCGGGCAACGATCAACCGATCCGCTTGCTGAACCCGATCGCGAGCCAGCTATCGGTGATGCGCACGACGCTGTTCGGCAGCCTGATCTCCGTGCTGCGCCACAACCTGAACCGCCGTGCAGATCGCGTGCGCGTGTTCGAGGCCGGCCGCGTGTTTCTCACCGATGCGTCGGCGAAGGCCGGTGAGCTGACGGTCGAGGGCTATGTGCAGCCGAAGCGTGTCGGTGCGCTTGCCTACGGTCCGGCGCTCGACGAGCAGTGGGGCGTCGCGACCCGTGCGGTCGATTTCTTCGACGTGAAGGGCGATCTCGAGGCGCTGTTCGCGCCTGCCGCTGCACGGTTCGTGAAGGCGGAGCATCCGGCCCTCCATCCTGGCCGCAGCGCGCGCATCGAAGTCGAAGGCCGTGCGGTCGGCTGGATCGGCGAACTGCACCCGCGCCTGATGCAGAAGTACGAGCTGCCGCACGCGCCGGTGATGTTCGAGGTCGATGCGGACGCGCTGATTGCGCGTGCGTTGCCCGCGCCGACCGATGTGTCGAAATTCCCGCCGGTTCGTCGCGATATCGCCGTGGTCGTCGATCAGGCGGTCGAGGTTCAGGCACTTTTCGACGAAATGAAGAAGGCGCTTGCCGAAGAGGCCTGCCGATTCGTTCAGAAGGTTGTACTCTTCGACGAATTTCGTGCAAAATCAAATACTTCCGGTGGTCTTGCCGCGCACGAGAAGAGCCTTGCCTTCCGCGTGACGCTGCAGGACGCGGCTGGCACGCTACAGGATGAGGTCGTCGATCAGGCGATCCAGACGCTGGTCGAGCGGATGGCTCGTGCTGGTGCGCGTCTGCGCGGCTAAGGAGAAGGTCCGCCCGCTCGCGGGCGGCTTTTTCCGATCGTAAGTTTTGATTTAACGCGCTGTATGGCAGATATGAACGACATGACCTCGAGTGAATTCGAAGCCCTCCTGACGGCGCAACGCAGCGCCATGAACCGCGACGCTTCAGCGCCGGCGTCCACCGAGACGCCCACGCTGACGAAGGCGGAACTGGCGGAGCTGCTGTTCGATAGCGTCGGGCTGAACAAGCGTGAAGCGAAGGACATGGTCGAGGCGTTTTTCGAAGTGATCCGCGACGCGCTCGAAAACGGCGAAAGCGTCAAGCTGTCGGGGTTCGGCAATTTCCAGTTGCGCGACAAGCCGCAGCGTCCGGGCCGCAATCCGAAGACGGGCGAGGCGATTCCGATCGCGGCCCGCCGGGTGGTAACCTTCCACGCGAGCCAGAAGCTGAAGGCGCTGGTCGAAAACGGCGCGGAGTAAGCCCCGCGCGCTGACGTCCCCGCGCGGCCGCCGCGCACCCTTTACCGACGGTTAACCGACGATGACCACTACGGTTGAGAAAGTCGTCTTGCCTCCGATTCCCGCGAAGCGCTACTTCACGATCGGTGAAGTCAGCGAACTGTGCGGGGTCAAGCCGCATGTGCTGCGTTATTGGGAACAGGAATTTACTCAACTGCGGCCGGTGAAGCGGCGCGGCAATCGTCGGTATTACCAGCACCACGAAGTGCTGCTGATCCGGCGGATTCGCGAGTTGCTGTACGAGCAGGGATTCACGATCAACGGCGCGCGCAACCGGCTCGATTCGCCGGGCGGCGAGCGAGGTGCGGCGGCACCTGTCGAACCGGAAGTGCAGGCCACCGATGCGCGCGTGTCGGCCAAGCCGGGCGTATCTGTCGACGTCACTGCGTTGCGGCAGGCGCTGCTCGATGTGATCGACGGACTGAAGCACGACTGAGCGCGAAGCGCGAATGAGATGAAACAAAAAGCCCGGTTGGCGATGTGCCAACCGGGCTTTTTCATGGGCGTTGCCCATGCGCATCAACGCGACGCGAGCGGATTCTTTTGCCCCATGTCGACGACCAGCGTGCCGTCCGGCAGCATCCGCACCGAGCCTTGCGCGACCTGGCTGCGGTAGCCGTACAGGTCGAAACGCATCGGGCCGGCCTCGGCCGAATTCCGGATCAGCGCGCGCACGTTCAGTTCGAGCACGTTGAACATCTTCATGTCGCCGCCTTCCATCCACATGTAGCTCGGCGCATCGATCTGCGGCCGTTGCGGTGCGGGCGCGCCGGCCAGGCGCTTGAACGTGAGGCGCAGTCCGTCCCGCTCGACCGTTGCCTGTCCGAGCTTGCCGTTCAGCATGGGTGGCGGGAACACGGTGTATTGGTCGAGCACGAGCGTGTCGCCGCGCAGTTCCGCGCCGCGCCGCTGCAATGGCGTCAGCGAAGCGAGCTCGATGCCGAGCGAACGCAGCAGCTTCGCCTGCGGGATGCCGAGCACCGACACCTGGGACGGGTTGAACGCGAGGTGCCGGTCGTCGAGCACGGACAGCGAACCCTTCATGTCGGTCGGCAGCCAGACGCCCGGCACATGGTTCCACAGCTTGATGCCGCCCTGGACGCGCAGATTGGTGCCGTCCGCGCTCAGTTGCAGGTCGTTCAAAGAACGCGGCGCGTAGTCGAGCAGATAGTTGTTGAAGAGCGCGGACATCGCCTTCCACGACTCGACGACCGTGCCGCCGAGAATCCGGATGTCGTACTGGTTCGGATCGTCGAGGTCGACGGGTTCGCCGGGCCGCCTCGATACGAGTTCCACGTCGAGATCCTCGACGTGAAAGCCGATATCGCCGGACAGGTTGAAGTCGACGTTGCGCAGATGGATCGTCGGGTTGCGGTTCGACACGTGCCGTTCGTTGAACGGCGTGGTCGACGTGCGCCGCATCGCGACCTTCTGCATGCCGGGGTGAACGGTGTTCGCTGCGAGTGCGTAGGCTTCCCAGTGCTGGCGAATGTCGCGCAGCGCATTCTGCTGCGCGGCGAGGAAGCTGTCGTTCAGGCGCGCGGCCGCGTTGCCGAGCAGCGCGCCACTGGCCGGGCCCGCGTACGAAGGCATCCGGATCGCCATCGCACCGTTTTCGTCGAAATTGAAGTAGCCGGCCGAGACCTGGTCGCGATAGTGATACAGGTCGAACACGAAAGTCTGGTCGCGCTTCGCTGGATCGACCGGGCCGATCAGGATGTCCGCGTTCATCGGCATCGAGCGCATGAACTTCACGTCGCCGCCGCGAATGTACATCGCTTGCTGCGGTGCGTTTGCGGGCATCGCGAAGCCGGCATGCGTGCCGTCGTCGAGCTTCAGGTCGAGGCCGGCCGGCGTTACGCGCAGCGCGGTGATCGTGAGCTTCAGGCGTGGCGGCGGCATCAGCTTGTCGACCGACATCACGAGATCGTCGCCGGCGAGCTGCGCGATCGGCGTCTGGACTTTCAGCAGGTCGGCCATCTTCACGTTGGCCGCGTGCATCACCGGCTGCGCGTTGATGCCCGAGACGCGCACGCCCGTCGGATGGAACACGAGTTGACTGCCGTCGCAGATCGCGAGCGTGCCGGTCAGCGAGAACGGCACCCAGCCGTCGCGCTGCATCTCGCCTTGCAGGTGAATCACGCCGTCGCCGGCCGACACGGCGAGCTTGCGCAGCGGCGCGTTGCGATAGCCGAAGATGTAGGTGTTGAAGAGGGCGGTCAGCTTCGCGTTGTCGAGCGTGACCGTGCCTTCATGCACGTCGATCTCGAAACTCGTCGGATCATCGAACACGATCGGCGCACCAGCCTGCGTCGGCACGAGTGTGGCTGACAACTGATGGATGAAGAAGCCGAGGTTGTTGACGATGCGGAAGTCGACATCGCGCAGGAACGTCATCGCGCCATTCTGGCCTGAATCGCGTAGCGTGAACGGGCGCGGCTGCGTGAGGTTGATCGATGCGAGCGACGGTACGGTGCGAGCGACCTGCTGCTCGCGGGCGAGGCGTTCGGCTTTCGCGCGTTCGATTTTGGTCGACGCGATCGACGTGTTGCCGTCGCGCTGCGCGGACGATTCCGCGCAACCGGCACACAGCAGCGCGAGCGCCAGCACACCGCAGCCGAACACGCGGGATGGCTTGGGCGAGATGGGGCGGGCCGCGCGATGCGGGCCGGAAATCCAGTCGAAAATTGCCAAAGGCGAGCGATGGCCGCGCCGGACCGCATTCCGCATCGTCTGTCTCCATGTCTTGTCGTGATCGACGGCAGCGCGCGCCATTGCACGGCGCGAGCGTCGATGCCGTGCAGTGTGGCATAGCGTGCTAGAGCGGCGTTACCAAACAACGGCCGCCCGGGCAGGGTAGGCCGGCGGGCTGCGGGGCAACGGATTCGGGGTGGTGGGGCGGCCAGATCAAACGGTCGTTTGGTTTGCGCGGTCGGTCGTCGGCGGATGTTTCCGCGCCCGGACAAACCCGCTCCAGCCTTGACCAGTGCGGGTTTCGCCGGATACGAGGTTTGAGGGGCAGTGCGGTCGAAGCACGGATGCGATCCGGCCCCGACGCAGCGGCCCGCGGGCCGACCAGGTCAGCATGTGCTCCCGGATCGCGTTCAGCGTCACCTGGTCGAGTTGCAGGCCGTTCGCGATATACGACGTCGTCGAGCCGTACGATGCGATGACCTGGTTAGCGATTTGCGGCGAACCGGCCATCGTCCTTTTCGATGCGGGCGGAGTGCGCGTTGCCGGAATTGGCTGCGCGTCGGGACGGATAGGAGCGGTGGCGCCGGCAAGGTAAGATCGGCATCAGTGGCTGGACGACCAAAGCACAGTAGCCATCACGGGGAAACGTCATGGATCTCAAGGAAGTCGACGTATTGGGTGCGGGCGTGGGCGATCACTGGTACTACGCGTCGAAGGCGAGTGCGATCCGTCGATTCCTGGGGGCGCCGGGCGCGAACCGGATACTCGATGTCGGTGCAGGCTCCGGATTCTTCTCGAAGCACTTGCTCGAGCGTACGCAGGCGTCGGAGGCGTGGTGTGTCGATACGAGTTACGTCGACGATACCGACGGCGAGGCGGCTGGCAAGCCCATCCACTTCCGGCGATCCGTTGATCGATTCGACGCCGATCTCGTGTTGCTGATGGACGTGCTCGAGCATGTCGACGACGATGTCGGCCTGCTGATGCAATACGTAAAGGGCGCGCCGTCGGGCAGCCGGTTCCTGATTACGGTTCCCGCGTTCCAGTTCCTCTGGAGCGGCCATGACGATTTTCTCGAGCACAAGCGCCGATATACGCTCGGCAGTCTCGAGGACGTGGTGCGTCGCGCGGGGCTCGACGTCGAGCACGGCGCCTACTATTTCGGTCTCACGTTTCCACTTGCGGCAGCGTTGCGGCTTGGCGAGCGGGCGCGTCGGCATCCGCGCGAGCCGGTATCGCAATTGCGCCGCCACCATCCGGTCGTCAACGGCCTGCTCAAGACGATCTGCCGGATCGAGTTGCCGATGTTTCGCTTCAACCGCGTCGCCGGCCTGACGGTCATCTGTGTCGCGCGCAAGCAGTGACGGGATGCGGGGCCGTGCGGGCCGTGCGCAAGTCGCCAGGCCATGCGCGTCGTTGCTTGCATCGGCGCTGTCGCGCAAAAAAATTCACAAGAACATTCACAAAATGCATGCGACCCGTTCTAAATCGGGAAACCGTCTGTTATACTTTCTTTCTTTCGGGGCGTAGCGCAGCCTGGTAGCGTACCTGCATGGGGTGCAGGTGGTCGGAGGTTCAAATCCTCTCGCCCCGACCAGACAAGAACCCGCACAGCGTAATGCTGTGCGGGTTTTTTATTTGGTGCTCATTTTTTGGGCAAATTAGAGACCATATTGGAGAATCTCTAATATCGGGCTGCATCCTATGCCGATTTCGGCGTCGGCAGGGGCGGGACGACATTCGATCGCGGCACCTCGGGCGACTTGATGTAGGGCTTGGTCGTCGCGGTGTCGGTGTGAGCGCCGGCGATGCGCTGTTCCTCAATCGCGTAGCCGGCCGGCTTCGCGTCCGTCGGCGCCTTCGCGCGGATATATTTGATCGACGCATCAAACTTTTCGACGCGCTCGATGGCGCCATCCCATGCGTCGCAGTAAACCTGGTTCGCCTTCGGATTGCCTTTCTTGCCTCTGATCACGAACGAGGCGACGCACGTCGCGTTCGATAGTCTGAATGGGGCAACGATTGTGCGAGTGCCAACCGACTACGCGGGTTCCTTCGAACGACGCATGGCGGTCGTGGCGCGGCAACGCCATCTACAACGATGGATATACCGTAACCGCTTCCGTTCCGGGTGCCGGTCCCGCGATGACTGATTCGATGGAGTCCATGACAAACGCCCGGTGAAATTTTTTGCAGGACGTGATTGAATATGTGCCAACAGGGCGGACCCACCGTCAATAACAATTATGGCCGGGGAAAATATGAAAATGAGGGTATTGGGGGCGTTTTCGATTGCGTGGATTCTGACCGTTGTAATGTTCGCTGTCGATTTCGCGACCATGGGCCGGTTTGGGCTATCCATCATTCCTGAATGGTATCTGCAATCGGTCGAGACATGCTTCATGACGCTGCTAATTTGCGGTGTCCTGGTCGGTATCGGACGTATCCCGCGATACCGGATAGTTGCGGAGAAACTTCGCTGCCAGGATGTCGCGCTTTCGATCCTTTGCTTTCGGATTATCGCAATGTATGGGCAGGCTGTAGCGGTTGCGACGTATATCGGAGCGGCCGTTGGCCGTCCCGAGGTTCAGGATGCGCTTCTGGCGTGGGAGCAATCATTTGGATTCGATTGGTTGAGAGCCTATCAATGGATCGTCCGCTCCAATATTCTTCAGCAGGTGCTTGAGTTTGCATATCGAAGCATGGCATATCAGATGGTTTTATTATGCTTCTTGTTCGGAATACTGCGTCGTAGGCAAGAGCTTTGCGAGATGATGTTGATATTCGTGATTTCGCTGCTATTCGTGGTTGCGATTTCGACATGGTATCCGGCGGCGAGTGCGTTCCCGCATTTCGGTATTAAAGATTCGGGGCCGGCATCTCATCTTTCGGATTACTTCAGTGCTAGAAGTGGTGCGCCCATGGTAATGAATCCTATGGCGATGCAGGGAATCGTTTCGCTGCCGTCATTTCACGCGGTCGTCGCGCTGATGTTGATCTTTGTCACGCGTAACCTGCGCTTCATTTTTCCCGTCACGCTCACGCTGAATTTTGTAATGTTGGTATCGACGTTCTCGATAGGTGGCCATTACCTGGCAGATATCGGTGTCGGCGTGATCGTGGGTATCGTGACGATAGGGCTGGTGCGTCGCTGGTTCTCGGTATATGGAACGGTGCGGCGACCGATCCTGACGTAATCTCCTACCTGCTGCATGCAGACACGTGCGCGATCAAATGATTCGCGCACGACGCATTTTTTGCCGCACAGGTGATAGCGCTTTTGAGTGGCCGCATGGGCCACCGAGGGCATCTTGGGTTCCTCGTGTACAGGGAACTGCGCGGAGCGTCTTCTAATATTGACATCTGTGTTTCCCGGAATGCTGCGTCGCTTCGTGCCTGTTTTTTGTGCAATTGATTGGAGGTGGAAGCGAACAACCCTATACAGATCGGCTTCGATGGTCGGTGCAGGCAATTTCGATACAGCGCGAAGAGGCCTGCTTACGCGGGTGCGTCACCGTCCGGCGAGGCATCGCAGCTCACTTATGAGTATGACGCCATTGGGCGCCAACCGGCCAAGATCCAGTCGCATCACGGTCGCGTCTGACGGCTACAACACCGACTGGGCCCGGTGGTAGGTCGCAAGGAAACGCATGTTGTGGGCATGAGTGCCGTGGCTTGCAGCGTTACGGTAGCGGTCATATCCATGGTCTTTACGGAGTTTTCCCTGGAGACTCCTGGGGTGGCGTTTCAGTCTGTCGAATACGTGCATCAACTGTTCGGTGGTTTGCCTGGGCAATGGAAATGAATCTAAAGTATAAAATTCTTTATGTTCTCTCAGCTTTAATTTGTTTGGTATTTGTTTTTGTGGGGCGAGAGGATTTTGTAAATTTTTTGATTGGAGCGAAAAAACGAGATCGCGATTTCGACGCTCAAGATGGAGTTTGGCAAGATAAAAATCCGTGATGGAGATAATTGGAGTTATTTCCCGCAATCGTTCGAGAAAAATTCGGTCAACGCTGTGAGTGGTCATCTTCAGTCGAGCGCTGGCGTAAATGATGTCTTGGGCTATTGCAGAGCGACTTTGCCTGGGTTGGGCTGGATCGAATCTGGTGAGAAGGATAAATATGGCGAGAAAACCGTTAATTTCTGCAAGGGCGGGATGAGTCTTAACATCATTGCCTCGCGTGATGCCGCTGGGGTTGATTATTATATGGGGGTGGCATGGACGGCATCGAAGGGGCTTGATTCATATTTTCCGCAATAAAGTAAGCGATTTTTGGAAAATTAATGGTATTGGCTGCGCTGAATTCCGGTAAGCCGTCAAAAATTTCCATGCTGAGCACATTGTTTGTGTTCGTATATCTCGCATCTGGCGACGGAAAATATTGCTGCTGTGAAAGCCATTGTTCGTAAAGGTGACTCTACAAATCACGGTGGTATTGCGCTCGAAGCTGCTGGCCATGCGAACCTGGATGGCATGGCCTGCGACCGGTGCCGGTCACATGGTTTCGTGCCCTAAATGCGGCGACTCCTATCCGATTGTCCAAGGGGCGAACCGGTGCGCGATAGATGACGGCGCCGTGGCGCTGGATGGCATGAAGACGGCTTGTGGGGCCAAACCAAAGCGGGTGACGCCAATGGATCCGGAGCAGTAATCGATACGACCGGGCGCGGTGACAAGGTGATTTCGAGAGGAGTCCATCGTCGACCCGAGGCACGACAGAGGTTCTCATTGCAAGCAAGGAGAACCGCGGACTCCACCTACTTTGAGCGCCACGCCTGCTTGAGATTGCGGAGGGCTTGGATGGTGGGATTTCGGGCCGCCGATGACCCTCGAGGGCCATAAGACGACCATCGATGAGAGGGGGTCCCGTGCCAAGGTGTGCGACTCCGTGTCAATTGCCATGACGGCCTAGGCCGACGCACCGCCCGGAAAGCCTTGTCCCAACGAGGGTTTGATGAGGTTCAAATCCTCTCGCCCCGACCAGACAAAAAACCCGCGTCAGCTCAGGCTGACGCGGGTTTTTTCTTGCCGGTCGCTTTTTTGCACATCGCGGCGCGGCCCCGGTAAAATGCAAGGTTGATCCACGGAAAGCGCCGTGATTTAGCGGAAGAGGATTCCCCGAACATGACTGATCTTCGTCTTACCATGCGGTTCGCTGCAGTGCTCGCCACCGGCGCGCTCGTCGCCGGTTGCGGTACATCGTCGCCCACGAAAGTGGACTACAAGAGCGATTCGAAATCGAAGGAAGCGTCGCTCGCAGTGCCGCCCAACATGCTCGACGAGACGGCCGATCAGCGTTCGCTGCCGCCCCAGGGCGGCGCGACTTCCCTGTCCGCGCTTCACCAGGTCCAGCAGGCGGCGCCTGCGCTGGATACGGTCGCTCCGGCCGTGGCCGGCATGCATATCCAGCGCGACGGCACCGAGAGCTGGCTCGTGATCGACGGCAAGCTGCCGGCCGATGTCTGGCCGCAGGTCCGCCGCTTCTGGCAGGAGCAGGGCTTCCTGCTCGTCGTCGACCAGCGCGACAAGGGCGTGATGGAAACCGACTGGAACGAAACCCATCCGCAGATCAACGACGGCCTGATCCGTAGCGTGATCTCGAAGGCGATGGGCAACTCGTACGTGACGGCCGAGCGTAACAAGTACCGCACGCGTCTCGATTCGGCACCGAATGGCGGCACTTACGTGTTCATCAGCCAGAAGGGCATGCGCGAAGCGATCACGGGCGCGAACAACGATTCGAGCAAGTGGGAACCGAAGCCGAACGATCCGGCGCTCGAGACCGAATACCTGAAGCGGTTGATGGCCGTGCTCGCCCAGAACGAGCAGCGTGCGAAGAACGGCGAGCCGCCGATCGCGAACATCAAGGACAACACGGTAGCGAAGGACAAGAAGGCCGACACCGACGCATCGTCGAAGGCCGCTGCAGCGATTGCCGCGCAAAACGTCACCCGCACGTCGGCGCAGGGTAACGATGCGGCCGACGCCGCCGTGCCGTCGGAAGTCACGCTCGGCGAGCCGTACGACCGGTCGTGGCTGCACGTCGGTCTCGCACTCGATCGTGCGAACTTCACGGTTGACGATCGCGATCGCACGAAGGGCCTGTATTTCGTGCGCTATGTCGATCCGAAGGATCTGAGTTCGGCCGAGCAGGGCTTCTGGAGCCAGCTGTTCCACGGCAAGAAGGAAAAGCAGGCGAAGCAGTACCGTGTCAATGTGAAGGCGCTCACGGCCGACCAGACCCGCGTTGCGGTCGTCGACGATTCGGGTTCGGTCGACACGTCGTCGGCGGCTCGTCAGATCATGGGGCTGCTCGTGAATCAGCTTCGCTGATTTCGACGTTTCTCCGTGCCCGTGAAAAGCCCGCCACATGGCGGGCTTTTTTCATGGCCGCTCGTCTGCGCACGCGTGTGCGGGAGGTTCGGTCCCTCCTCGTGACGTTACGTAACATCCGCGCGTTACGGCGGCAGAACGTCTGCCACATTGTCACCAACAAAAATTTTGTCCTTATAAATCAATGGGGTGCTCGGCGTGTGGTGGCTGGCATGCAATCTGCTTTATATGTTGGAATCGTTGGAACAGGGAGGATGGCGTCAGATGCCGGGGGTGCGCCGCGAGCGCCCGATCAACGGGATCGACGTCCTCGAATGCCGATGCGACAAGCATCGGCGCAACAGATGACGATCCGCGCCAGCGTGCGGATCTCGATGGCCCCGTCGCCTATCCTCGTAGGGCGACGGTTTCGCCCGCGCTTCTCTGAAGCGCGGGCTATTTTTTTGGGGCCGTCGT
Source organism: Burkholderia aenigmatica (assembly GCF_902499175.1). Taxonomy (GTDB): domain Bacteria; phylum Pseudomonadota; class Gammaproteobacteria; order Burkholderiales; family Burkholderiaceae; genus Burkholderia; species Burkholderia aenigmatica. The sequence goes on along the minus strand of NZ_CABVQC010000008.1, from coordinate 68,366 downwards.
GCGGTGCCGTGCTGGCGTAGCCGATGCGCGATTCGCGTATTCTGGAACTTTTCCAGATGAAGGGGGCGGGAATGGCAGAAATTGCAGTCGTGGCGCTGATCGTGGCGAAGCCGGGCGCCGAGGATATGTTGCGCGCCCAGCTCGAAGGGATCGTCGAGCCGACCCGCAATGAAGCAGGCGCATTGCAATACGACCTGCATCGGGACCTGAAGGAGCCCGCGCGGTTCGTATTCGTCGAGCGCTGGGAAAGCGAGGAGGCACTTGCCGCTCATGCGCGCTCCGCGCACATTCTCGCTTATCGCGAAGCGGCCGCGAACTGGATCGAACGTTCCGAAATCCGCGTGCTGTCGAAGCTCGTCTGAGCCGGGTGGGGCGACCGGACGCGTCCGGTCGCGGGGTGCGTCAGTGCGACGTGTTGGGTACGTCGAGGATCAGGATGATCGTCCAGTCGGCGTCGCCGTCGTGATGATACTGGCGCTCTGCGACGATGAACGGTTGCTGCTTGCCTTGGGGGCCGAGGAAAAGCACGTCGCCCTCCATCGGCAGGCACTCGATCGGCGGCAGCGCGAGGAACGCGTCGGCCGAGCCGCGGGGCATCAGTTGCTTGATCTGGCGAGTGGCGGCTTCGGTCCACTCGATGTCGAGTTGAATGTTGCTCATGCTGTCCTCCGCACCGGGGTGCGCACGGGTGGAAAATTTCGGTGCGCGACTTTAGCACAGCGCACGGGCACCGCAACCAAAAAAGCCGAACCCGGTTGCCCGGATTCGGCTTTTCGCTTGTGCGGTGCCGCCGAACTTACTGGCTGGCAGCGTCTGCGGCCTTGGCAGCCTTCTTGCCGGCCTTCTTCGCTGCTGCCTTGTGATGAGCAGCCTTCTTGCCATGATGATGCTCTTCCTGCATCGCCGGCTGTGCGGCTTCGGCCGCTTGCTGCTGCTGCAGTGCTTGTGCGCGCTGCTCGATCTCGGAGATCTTGGCCGGATCGGTGATCGTCTTGATTTCCGTGCTCTCTTGCGCATACGCTGCGCCAGTCAGCGCCGACATCGCTACCAGGATAGCCAGGGACGTCTTCTTCATTGCTTTACCTCCGCTAAGTGGTGATGAACCCGAGTGTTGCCGTTTTGTCTGGCGACTGCAATCGAGTGCGTGTCGAGTGTAACAAAAGTGACGGATCAATGTGCATCCGATCGCGGCACGACGCAAGGCCCCGTTGAAGTCGCGCAACACTTCGTGCAGTTCGTCACGCGCCTGCCATCCTGGGCGCCGCCGCCTTTTTCGTTCCGGTTTGTGCGAGTTGTCAGAACCATCCGAGCCATCGATAGACGTGGAATTGCGCGATGCCGATCAGTTCGTGCAGCGCCTGCTCGGCGTTGGCCACATTGCGCCAGCGCGGTAGCCAGCCCGTTTGCGCGCGTCGGCGATTCGCGTAAACGGGCTGCGGATCGATCCCGAAACGGTGGAAATCGAGCAATGCGCGGCGCATCTGATACGACGAGGTGACGAGAATGCGCGCGTCGTCATACTGTGAGCGTAGTATAGATGCAGTGAATTTCGCATTTTCGTAGGTTGTGCGGCTATCCGGTTCCAGAACGAGATCCGTGGGAGCGATGCCTTCGGCGACGAGTTGGCGCCCGTATACGGCCGCCTCGGTTTCGCCGTGATGCTGCGGGTCACCACCCGACATCACCACGGTGCAGCGCTCGGCCTGCTGCCGGCAAGTGCGATAGAGCGCCGCGACCTTGTGGATGCGTGCGGCTCCGTCAGGCGGTGGCCTTAGCCCGGTGTCGGTGCGCTGCGTTCCGGCGCCGATGAGAATCAGTGTGGTTCGCCCATGCATGTCCGGGTGCTCGACGGGTACGACACCCGCCTCGGTCCAGGCGATCAGCGGCGCGGCGAGCCAGCCTGTCGCGAGCAGCCAGAACACCACAACGGCAACGATCGAGATGATTCGACGCCGCTTGTGGCAGAGCATGAAACAGATGAAGAGAAGTACAAATGAATCGAACAGAATCAATTTGATTGGGGTATGGTGTCTTTTTATGGACGGCTGACGATCCGGCCCTGACGCGACGCCGAACGTCGGCCTCCAGAATCGGTGGCGGTATCGGCTGGCGGAGATTCCGTCCGGCGCGCCGCTTCGCATTGTCGCTGCACTTTAAGAAAGAATCGAGATGGCCACGTATTCCAACGAAGCGGTGCTCGACGCATTGAGACGAGTGCAGTACCGCCAGGTACCGTGGGCACGCCGCCCGGGTGTGTTCGAGTATCTCCGTTCACTCGGGCTGATGGACACGGTCAGGCAGAAAACCGTTGCTCCCGCGCCGGGCTTCCACGCACCGGTCGACATTGCCGTGCTGACCGAAAGCGGTCGAGCCGAATTCTCGCGCCTCGAGCGCGACGAGAAATTACTTTCCTGGACCGATCGCCGCATGGCCGACTACGCATTGAGCGAAGCAAGTGCCGTGGCGATTCTCGAAAGTCGCCTGTAGCGGCCGATCATCCCGTCGCGCGCATCGCCGGGCGGCGGCTGGCGATGCCAAAAAAAAGCCCGTATCGCGAGGATACGGGCGTACCGGATACTTTTGCTGTTGCCACGCTGTGCTCATGGCAACGTTGTGACTCGTCGCATGCGGCGCAGTTCCCGACTGCGGGCATTTTCTTTGGCGAAATCCTTAAATTGGCAGGACTACGGATGGCGCGGTCCGTCGGACGGCTGCGAGCCAATGCGTGCCCGCGCATTGTTGGCGATGTCGCCGCGCAGATCGCCACGCGGCACGGTCTGCCGGCTGGGCGAGTTGGCGGACGGTGGCTGGCGGACGGTGTTCCGGTGATCCTGCTGATGATGGGGCGGCTTCGCGCGATCATCGGCCCGGGCTGGAGCGGACAGCGCCAAGGAAATGACAATGCCGCATGCAACGAGCAGTGACATTGGTTTCATGGCGGGGCTCCCTTCAAGCCGTCGACGCGGCCTGTTGATATGTCGCTAAGGTAAGCGTGGGAGTGCAGGCTTGCTGTAAATATTGGTAAATAGATGTATCTCGGCACGACAACGGTAATCGACGGCAATGCAGGCGTCGCGAACGGGTCGCGTCGCAGAAAGAAACCGGGCGGCCGTAGCCGCCCGATCGAGCATTCGTTACGCCATCTTGACGGGCGCGCGCCAGGATTCCGGATTGGTCCAGAAGGCGCCGCGCAGCCGGTCGCGGCTCGGCGGTGCGGGCGGCTTCGCCGCGCTTGCGCCGATACGCCCGCGCAGGGAGATCTGCCGGCCGCTCGTGCCGAGTCGCTTCACGATTTCGGCGAGCGTGCCGTCCGCCTGCCATTCGTCGAAGCGACGACGGCAAGTCGGCGGCGACGGATAGCGGCCCGGCAGCTTCGACCAGCCTTCACCGGTCGACAGCACCCACAGCACGGCGTTCACCACCGAGCGGGCTTCCACGCGGGGGCGGCCGCGCCGCTCACTCCGTGCGGGTTCCGAGCAAAACAGACCCTCGACCAGCGCCCACTCGTTATCTCTCAAATCGTCGAACAGCATCATGTCCTCACCTCAGCGAAGCTAACTCCGGTGCGCTGCCCTGCGCCGCGCACTCTTCAAGCACTCGATCCTCGAGTGCCGGGTGGGGGCGTCCGGTTGGCCGGCAGCGGCGTTTCTGCTCTTCCGTCCGACGAAACCTGCGCCCTGTGCGCCAGGTAATGCACGAAGCGTGCCATGTCGGAGGTAATTCCCTCGAGAGCCGCTTGGCAGCGAGCTAACGGCTAAGTCAGCTAGGGGCGTATAAGACGCCAAAATAACCCGCCAGCAAATCGGGACAATCACCAATCTTGTGCAGTTCGCCCGCGCCACGTGCGTTCGCGGTTGTATTGCACCGCAGCGAAACATGTGGGGCAGGTGCCTGATTCGCACATCGAAGCCGGATTCGCGCATTAAAATCACGCATCGATATCGACGATTGATGAGGTCGGGAAATGAACGTCACGCTGCGCCAGCTTCGCGTTTTCATCGAGGTCGCGCGGCTCAAGAGCTTCAGTCGCGCGGGCGGCGAGATCGGACTCACGCAGTCCGCGGTCAGCCGCTGCGTGCGCGAGCTCGAAGCCGAGCTCGGGTTGAAGCTGATCGACCGCACGACGCGCGACGTGCAACTGACCGATGTCGGCGCGAACCTGATCGCGAGCGTGTCGCGTCTGCTCGACGATCTCGACGACACGCTGCGTGAGATTCGCGAGATCGGCGAGCAGCGCCGCGGGCGCGTGATCGTCGCGGCCAGCCCGACGATCGCATGCCGGCTGATGCCGCGCGTGGTGGCGTCGTGCGAGCGCCAGTTTCCGTTCGTGACGCTCGGCTTGCGCGACGACGTGCAGAGCGACGTGTTGCGCAAGGTGAAGTCGAGCGAGGTCGATTTCGGCGTCGTGATCGGGCCGCTCACGGTAGCCGATCTCGTCTGCGAATCGCTGATGACCGATTCGTTCTGCCTGGTCGCGCGCGCCGACCATCCGCTCGCGGCGCGTGCCGAGGTGCCCTGGACGGCACTGGACGGCGAGCGCCTCGTGCTCCTCGATCATGCGTCGGGAAGCCGGCCGCTGATCGATGCCGCGCTGGCTGCCCATCGCGTCAACGCGACGGTCATGCAGGAGCTCGGGCATTCGGCGACCGTGTTCGGGCTCGTCGAGGCCGGCGTCGGTGTGAGCGTACAGCCGTGGCTGTCGCTGCCGCTGCCTGCCGGCTCGACGCTCGTCGCGCGGCCGCTCACGCCGCGCACCGAGCGCACGGTCGAGTTGGTGCGCCGCCGCGACCGGTCGTTGTCGCCCGCTGCGCAGGCGATCTGGGAACTCGTGCGACAGATGCCGGCAAGGGCGGAGGATCTCGACTGACGCACAGCGCAGCGCCGCGCGCCGGTCCGGCTTGCGGGCCGGTACACTACGCGGATCGTGTTCCTCGATGGTGGTGCTCGATGACGCATTCCGCAGACTTTCTTCCGGTGGCCGGCGCGCCGGCGGCGCGCGACGCGGTGCACGCGTTGCGACCGTCGTTGATCCGGGAGGTGGCAAACGCCGGCTTTGGCGTGCCGGACATGCTGCCGTTCTGGTTCGGCGAATCCGATCGCGTGACGCCGGACTTCATCCGCGACGCCGCAGCCGCGGCGCTGCGCGATGGTGCAACCTTCTACACGCACAACCTCGGTACTGCGCCACTGCGCGACGCGATCGCGGCCTACGTCAGTGCCCGTCACGGCGCGACGGCGTCCGATACCGTGGCCGTGACGAGTTCGGGCGTGAGCGCGCTGATGCTGGCCGCGCAGATGCTGGTCGGTCCGGGTGAGCGGGTCGTCGCGGTCACGCCGCTGTGGCCGAATCTCGTCGAGATTCCGAAGATCCTTGGCGCGCAGGTCGAATGCGTGCCGCTCGGCTATGGCGATGCGGGCTGGCAACTCGACGTCGGGCGGCTGCTTGCGGCGCTGACGCCCGATACGCGGATGCTGCTGATCAACTCGCCGAACAATCCGACCGGCTGGACGATGTCGCGCGACGACCAGCAAGCCGTGCTCGCCCATTGCCGCCGCCACGGCATCTGGCTGGTTGCCGATGAGGTGTACGAGCGGCTCGCGTTTGGCGCGGGCGGCGCGCCATCGTTCCTCGACATCGCGTCGCGCGACGAGCGGGTCGTCGTCGTGAATTCGTTTTCCAAAGCGTGGGCGATGACGGGTTGGCGCCTGGGGTGGCTCATCGCGCCGGCAGTGGTGATGGGCGACTTGTCGAAGCTCGTCGAGTACAACACGTCGTGCGCGCCCGGCTTCGTGCAGGCCGCAGGCGAAGTCGCGCTGCGCGATGGCGAGCCGTTCGTGCGATCGTTCGTCGCGGCGCTGCGCGATGCGCGCGATCACCTGGTCGCTGCGCTGCGCACTCTGCCGGGCGTCGAGGTGCCACCTCCACCGGGCGCGATGTACCTGTTCCTGCGCCTGCCGGGCGCGGCCGACAGTCTGGCGTTCTGCAAGACACTGGTGCGCGATGCGGGGCTCGGCCTTGCGCCCGGGCGGGCATTCGGCCCGGAGGGGGAAGGGTTCGTGCGCTGGTGCTACGCATGCGATCCGGCGCGACTCGACGCGGGCGTTGAACGGCTGCGCCGGTTCCTCGCGCGCGGCGGAGCCGCCCGCTGAAGCGGGGCCGGAGCGGACACGGCGCGCTGGCGGCAGCCCGTTCGGCTCATCTTTACGCACCGGGCAATTTTGCGTAATATGGCGCTCAGTCACGCGGTTCCGTCGTTGAGCCGTGCTGTTCCGTCCGGTTTGGGCCTGGCCTGAAGTTGGTTCGCCGCCCCCGGTTCGTGCTCCCATCAATATGACCGATCAGAATCGGGCGAGCGCGTCTTCCGTTCCTTTCGTCTGTTTGTTGATCCGGTTCGTTTGACCACAGGGTCTGACCTAGCTGCATGAATACCCAAGAGGCGAAGATCGTCCTCGAGACTGCTTTGATCTGCGCGCAGGAACCGCTGAAACTCGGCGATTTGCGCAAGCTCTTTGCCGACGGCGTGTCGGCTGACACGGTCCGCACGTTGCTCGAAGATCTGAAACAGGATTGGTCCGGCCGCGGCGTCGAACTGGTGGCGCTGGCAACCGGATGGCGCTTCCAGAGCAAGCCGGCGATGCGTCATTATCTGGATCGCCTGCATCCCGAGAAGCCGCCGAAATATTCGCGCGCGGTGCTCGAAACGCTCGCGATCATCGCGTACCGGCAGCCCGTCACGCGCGGCGACATCGAAGAGATTCGCGGTGTGACGGTCAATACGCAGGTGGTCAAGCAACTCGAGGATCGCGGCTGGATCGAAGTGATCGGCCATCGCGACGTGCCGGGGCGCCCGGCGCTGTATGCGACGACCAAGCAGTTCCTCGACGACCTCGGCCTGAAGGCGCTCGATGATCTGCCTGCGCTCGAAGAGCCGGCCGCGAACATCGAGGCTGCGCTGCTGGCTCAGCAGGCAATGGATTTCGACGAGGGCGTGCCGGTTGCCGACGATGCGGCGGGCGATACGTCGCACGCGGACGAGGCATCCGCCGGCCAATCGGCGGGATTGCCGGATGGTCCCGCGGCGGACGTCGCGTCGACGCAGGAAATTCCGAGCCGCGATACGCTCGATGCTGGTCGCGGGCAAACGGAACAATTGGAACAGGCTGGCGCCGAAGCAGTGCCTGCCGGTGTGCAGCCCGAGCCGCTGCGCGCGGATTGGAGCGAGGAAGATCGCAAGCCGGCTGCCGAAACGGTTGCCGGAGACGGAGCGGAAGCGGCCGGCGACATGCCCGGCGAGGCCGGCCAGGCCGACGCCTCCCGTTCCCGTCCCGCGGACGGCGAGATGCTGGACGATACGTCCGACAGTCTCGCCGACGCCGTACGAAGCGCCAGTGCACCGATCGGTGCCGACGCGCTGTCGGACGACGAAGCAGAACCCGAACAGCGTCGCGCCTGATCGCGGCCAACTTCTTGCCGCGCCCGAGCCGGGCGCGAGACCTGACATTTTGAGGTTGTTTTGACAGATATCCACGATATTGAATCGTCCGCGCCTGCCGTGCAGGCAGCGCGTGCCGACGATGCGCCGGAGCAGGGCGCTTCGGCCGAGGGTGGCGACGAGCGTCCCCGCCGCGGTCTGCGGCGAGGCCCGCGTAGCCTGATCGCGCGGCGTCGCGCGGCGGCCAAGTCGAAGGGCGCCGAAGGCGAGCCGCAGAGCGGCGAAAGCGCTGACGCGCAGCCGGCCGAAGCCGACGAAGCGCAGCAGCCGGCGCGTGCGCCGCGCAAGGAAGGGGCGGCCAAGGGTGCTCGCAAGCCTGCTGCCAAGCGCGAAGGTGCGGCCAAGGCCCAAGGCAGCCAGGGTGGCCAGGGCCGTCGCGGCGCTGCGGCGAAGGTTGAAAGCGGCACGGTGAAGGCGGAAGGCGATGCGTCCCAGGACGAGCTGTTCGCCTACGTGACGTCGCCGGCATTCGATGCGGACAATTCCGCGGGCGGTAGCGGCGTGCGTGCGCCGATGCTGCGTCGCGGTCGCAGCCAGCCGGCGAACAAGCGTGTGCTGTCGCCGGACGACGATGCGCCGAAGCTTCACAAGGTGCTGGCGGAAGCGGGCATGGGCTCGCGCCGCGAAATGGAAGAGCTGATCGTCGCCGGCCGCGTGTCGGTGAACGGCGAGCCCGCACACATCGGCCAGCGCATCATGCCGACCGACCAGGTGCGGATCAACGGCAAGCCGGTCAAGCGCAAGCTGCCGAACAAGCCGCCGCGCGTGCTGCTGTACCACAAGCCGACGGGCGAGATCGTCAGCCACGCAGATCCGGAAGGCCGTCCGTCGGTGTTCGACCGCCTGCCGCCGATGAAGACGGCGAAATGGCTCGCGGTGGGCCGCCTCGACTTCAATACCGAAGGTCTGCTGATGCTGACGACTTCGGGTGACCTCGCGAACCGCTTCATGCATCCGCGCTACAGCGTCGAGCGCGAGTACGCGGTGCGCGTCGTCGGCGAGCTGGCCGAAGGCATGCGGCAGAAGCTGCTGCACGGCGTCGAGCTCGATGACGGCCCGGCGAACTTCCTGCGCATCCGCGACGGTGGCGGCGAGGGCACGAACCACTGGTATCACGTCGCGCTGGCCGAAGGCCGCAACCGCGAAGTGCGCCGTATGTTCGAGGCGGTCGGCCTGATGGTGAGCCGTCTGATCCGTACGCGCCACGGCCCGATTCCGCTGCCGCGCGGTCTGAAGCGCGGTCGCTGGGAAGAGCTCGACGACGCGCAGGTGCGCAAGCTGATGGCGACCGTCGGCCTGAAGGCGCCGTCCGAGGAGAAGGGCAAGCGCGGCGGTGCCGGCCAAGCCGAGCGTCGTCAGCCCGATCCGATGCAGACGTCGATGGGCTTCATCGGCCGCGAGCCGGTGCTGACGACGCACGGGCAGCTGGATCAGCCGCGTCGCGGCGGTGGTCGCCGCGGCGGACCGGGTCTGCCGGGTCTGAGCGGCTACGGCAGCCTGCCGGTCGCGCCGTCGGGCTACGGCAATCGCGCTGGCGGCGGCCGGGACGGCAACCGTGCGGGCGGTGGACGCGATGGTAATCGCGCTGGCGGTGGCCGTGGCGATGTCGACGGCAACCGTGCGTCGTATGGCGCAGGCCCCAAGCGCGACAGCGCGGGACCCAAACGCGGCGGCAGTAAGGGCGGCAACCGCAACCCGAACGGCAATCGTGCCGAGGGCGCCGCCAGCAACGGTGGTGGTGCACGCGGCGGCCAGCGTCCGCAGCGCAGCCGCACGCGCAGCCGCTAAGCGTCCAGGCATGCGGCGGTGCAAAGCCGCCGGCGTACCGGAAGGATCGGCAGTCGTCCGGTTCTGTCGGTGCGACGCATTGCGTTTATTGCTTTCGGCTATATATATGTCGCGTGCCGCTGCTTGGCCGTCGGCATAACCGATCACCGGCGTGCCACGATGGCGCCGGTCGATCGGGCAGCCCGATTTCGCATTTTGGGCCCGTAAAGGCAGGCAACGCGCTGCTTTTACCGGCTGGCTTGGCGTTTGCGCCAAAAATCGCTATAATCGCGAAGTCGCTGGGCGTACGGATTCAATGTGCGGCTCAGGTGCGACCACCAGTAAGAAGATGGGCGTTCCGCCCATTTTTTTTTGCTGAAACGGTTAGGCATCTCGGGTAGCGCTTCCTGCGCCGGCTAAGGCGCGCGCCCGCGGGTGAATCGCGAGCGGCGGGCGCGAACACCTGAGAGGACACAGTGCAACTGACGGAACTGATAGAAACCACGGTCACCGGGCTCGGCTACGAGCTGGTGGATCTCGAGCGCACCGGGCGCGGCATGCTTTGCATCTACATCGATCAGCCTGCCGGCATCTCGCTCGAAGATTGCGAAAAGGTCACGCGTCAGCTCCAGCACGTCTTGACGGTCGAAAACATCGATTACGAACGGCTCGAAGTCTCGTCCCCGGGGCTCGACCGCCCGTTGAAGAAGCTGGCCGACTTCGAGCGCTTCGCCGGCAGCGAAGTTTCCGTGACTTTGAAAAAGCCGCTGGACGGGCGCAAGACGTACCGGGGCATTCTGCACGCGCCGAATGGCGAAACGATCGGTTTGGAATTTGAGAGGAAGAAGGGCGAGGCGGCCATGCTGGATTTCACGCTGGCCGATATCGACAAAGCCCGCCTGATTCCGCAAGTTGACTTTAGGAGCCGCAAATAATGAGTCGCGAAGTGTTGATGCTGGTGGATGCGCTGGCGCGCGAGAAAAACGTCGACAAGGATGTGGTGCTGGGCGCCCTCGAGGCTGCGCTCGCGTCCGCTTCCAAGAAGCTGTTCGACGAAGGCGCCGAAATCCGCGTCCATATCGATCGCGAAAGCGGCGAGCACGAAACCTTCCGTCGCTGGCTCGTCGTACCCGACGAGGCAGGCTTGCAGGAGCCGGATCGCGAGATCCTGCTGTTCGAAGCACGTGAGCAGAAGCCCGACGTCGAAGTCGGCGAGTATGTCGAGGAACCCGTTCCGTCGATCGAGTTCGGTCGCATCGGCGCGCAGGCCGCGAAGCAGGTGATCCTGCAGAAGGTGCGCGACGCCGAGCGCGAGCAGATCCTGAACGACTACCTCGAGCGTGGCGAAAAGATCATGACGGGTACGGTGAAGCGCCTCGACAAGGGCAACTTCATCGTCGAATCGGGCCGTGTCGAGGCGCTGCTGCGCCGCGATCAGCTGATCCCGAAAGAAAACCTGCGCGTGGGTGACCGCGTGCGCGCGTACATCGCGAAGGTCGACCGCACCGCGCGCGGCCCGCAGATCGAGCTGTCGCGTACGGCGCCCGAATTCCTGATGAAGCTGTTCGAGATGGAAGTGCCGGAAATCGAGCAGGGCCTGCTCGAGATCAAGGCGGCTGCCCGCGACCCGGGCGTGCGCGCGAAGATCGGCGTCATCGCGTACGACAAGCGGATCGACCCGATCGGCACCTGCGTCGGCATCCGCGGTTCCCGCGTGCAGGCCGTGCGCAACGAGCTCGGTGGCGAAAACATCGACATCGTGCTATGGTCGGAGGATCCCGCCCAGTTCGTGATCGGCGCGCTCGCGCCGGCAGCTGTTCAGTCGATTGTCGTCGATGAAGAAAAGCACTCGATGGACGTCGTCGTCGACGAGAACGAGCTGGCTGTCGCGATCGGCCGCAGCGGTCAGAACGTTCGCCTTGCAGGCGAGCTGACCGGCTGGCAGATCAACATCATGACGCCGGACGAATCCGCCCTGAAGCAGGGTGAAGAGCGCGACCGGCTGCGTGCGCTGTTCATGGCGCGTCTCGACGTCGACGAAGAAGTTGCCGACATCCTGATCGACGAAGGCTTCACGAGCCTGGAAGAGATCGCGTACGTGCCGCTCAACGAAATGCTCGAAATCGAGGCGTTCGACGAGGACACCGTGCACGAACTGCGCAACCGCGCACGCGACGCGCTGTTGACGATGGCCATCGCGAACGAAGAAAAGGTCGAGAACGCAGCGCTGGATCTCAAGAGCCTCGACGGCATCACGCCGGAGTTGCTCGCGAAGCTGGCCGAACACGGCATGCAGACGCGAGACGATCTCGCCGAGCTGGCTGTGGATGAACTGGTCGACATGACCGGGATGGAAGAGGATGCCGCTAAGGCGTTGATCATGAAAGCACGTGAACACTGGTTCCAGTGAGAAATGACCATGGCGCACTGATTTGATGGCGGCCGTATGGCCTGACCCGATGCTAACAGCAAGGAATCGGTCCTTGCACTAAGAGGAATGAATGGCGAGTAACAACGTAGCCCAATTTGCCGCGGAACTGAAAATGCCTGCTGGTGTGCTGCTCGAACAGCTGCAGGCAGCGGGCGTCCAGAAAGCGAGTGAAGACGATGCGCTGTCCGAAACGGACAAGGCGCGTCTGCTCGATCATTTGCGCAAGTCGCACGGCGCAACCGACGGCGACAAGCGCAAGATCACGCTGACCCGCAAGCATACGTCGGAGATCAAGCAATCTGACGCGACGGGCAAGGCTCGCACCATTCAGGTCGAGGTCCGCAAGAAGCGTACGTTCGTCAAGCGCGACGACGCGAGCGAGGGTGCGGAACAGGGTCAGGCGCAGGTCGCCGAAGCGGATGACGATGCAGAACTGAAGCGTCGCGAAGAAGAAGCGCGCCGGGAGGCCGAGCTGCTCGAGCAGCAGGCGCAGGAACTGCGCGAGCGTCAGGAGCGCCTCGAGCGCGAGGAAGCGGAGCGCCGTGCCCGCGAGGAAGCGGCTGAAGCCGAGCGCCGTCGTGCCGAGGAAGAAGCGGCGGCGAAGCGTGCTGCGGCTGAAGCTGCGGCGGCACAGCAGCAGGCAGCCGCACAGCAGCAGGCGGCCGCGCAGCAGGCTGCTGCTTCCGAACAGGAAGCGGCGACTGCGCAGTCCGCGCAGGACGAAGCACGCGCAGCCGCCGAACGTGCGGCACAGCGCGAGGCGGCGAAGAAGGCTGAAGACGCTGCCCGCGAGGCGGCGGACAAGGCGCGCGCCGAGCAGGAAGAGATCAGCAAGCGTCGTGCGGCGGCAGAAGCCGAAGCGCGTGCGATTCGCGAAATGATGAACACGCCGCGCAAGGCCGTGGTCAAGGCAGTCGAGCCGCCGAAGCCGGTCGAGCCGCCGAAGCCGGCCGAAGCGAAGGGCACGCTGCACAAGCCGGCAAAGCCGGAAGGTGCGCAGGCGCGTCCGGCCGTGAAGAAGCCGGCCGGTGCTGCAGCGCCGGCTACGACTGCGCCGGCAGGCGCGGGCGACCGCAACAAGAAGCCGGGCGCAGGCAAGGGCGGCTGGCAGGACGACGCATCGAAGCGTCGCGGCATCAAGACGCGCGGCGATTCGAGCGGCGGCGTCGACCGCGGCTGGCGCGGTGGCCCGAAGGGTCGCGGCCGTCACCAGGACAGCTCGACGTTCCAGGCGCCGACCGAACCGATCGTCCGCGAAGTGCACGTGCCGGAAACCGTGTCGGTTGCCGACCTCGCGCACAAGATGTCGGTCAAGGCCTCCGAAGTCATCAAGGTGATGATGAAGATGGGCCAGATGGTCACGATCAACCAGGTGCTGGACCAGGAAACGGCGATGATCATCGTCGAGGAACTGGGCCACCGCGCGGTTGCCGCGAAGCTGGACGATCCGGAAGCGCTGCTCGTCGAAGGCGAAACGGGTACCGATGCGGAGCAACTGCCGCGTCCGCCGGTCGTCACGGTCATGGGTCACGTCGACCACGGCAAGACCTCGCTGCTCGACCACATCCGCCGCGCGAAGGTTGCCGCTGGCGAAGCGGGCGGCATTACGCAGCACATCGGCGCTTATCACGTCGACACGCCGCGTGGCGTCATCACGTTCCTCGATACGCCGGGTCACGAAGCGTTCACGGCAATGCGTGCACGCGGCGCGAAGGCGACCGACATCGTGGTGCTGGTGGTGGCAGCCGACGACGGCGTGATGCCGCAGACGAAGGAAGCCATCGCCCACGCGAAGGCAGGCGGTGTGCCGATCGTCGTCGCGATCAACAAGATCGACAAGCCGGACGCGAATCTCGATCGCGTCAAGCAGGAGCTGGTCGCGGAAGGCGTCGTGCCGGAAGAGTACGGTGGCGATTCGCCGTTCGTGCCGGTTTCGGCGAAGACGGGCGCGGGTATCGACGATCTGCTCGAGAACGTGCTGCTGCAAGCCGAAGTGCTGGAACTGAAGGCACCGGTCGAGGCGCCGGCCAAGGGCATCGTGATCGAAGCGAAGCTCGACAAGGGCAAGGGCCCGGTCGCGACGATCCTGGTGCAGTCCGGTACGCTGAATCGAGGCGACGTCGTGCTGGCGGGTACGGCCTACGGCCGCGTGCGCGCGATGCTCGACGAGAACGGCAAGCCGACGAAGGAAGCCGGTCCGTCGATCCCGGTCGAAATCCAGGGTCTGTCGGAAGTGCCGGGTGCGGGCGAAGAAGTGATCGTGCTGCCGGATGAGCGCAAGGCGCGTGAAATCGCACTGTTCCGTCAAGGCAAGTTCCGCGACGTCAAGCTTGCGAAGCAGCAGGCCGCGAAGCTGGAAAGCATGCTCGAGCAGATGGGCGAAGGCGAAGTGCAGAACCTGCCGCTTATCATCAAGGCGGACGTGCAAGGCTCGCAGGAAGCACTCGTGCAGTCGCTGCTCAAACTGTCGACCGACGAAGTGCGCGTGCAGATCGTGCACAGCGCGGTGGGTGGCATCAGCGAAAACGACGTCAACCTCGCAACGGCATCGAAGGCGGTCATCATCGGCTTCAACACGCGTGCAGATGCACAGGCGCGCAAGCTGGCCGAGTCGAACGGCATCGACATCCGTTACTACAACATCATCTATGACGCAGTGGATGAGGTGAAGGCGGCGATGTCGGGCATGCTGGCGCCGGAGAAGCGCGAAGTCATCACCGGCACGGTCGAGGTGCGCCAGGTCTTCAAGGTGCCGAAGATCGGTGCAGTCGCCGGCTGTATGGTGACGGACGGTATCGTCAAGCGCTCGTCGTCGGTGCGCGTGCTGCGCAACAACGTCGTGATCTTCACGGGCGAACTCGAATCGCTGAAGCGCTTCAAGGACGACGTGAAGGAAGTGAAGCAAGGCTTCGAGTGCGGTATGTCGGTGAAGAACTTCAACGACATCGTCGAAGGCGACCAGTTCGAAGTCTTCGAAGTGACCGAAGTCGCGCGTACGCTGTAACCCTCGCGCATCGGCTCATGGGCGGGGCAGGCTTGAGCCTGTCCCGCCCATTTTCATGGTGGCGTGCCAACACTGGCCGCCGCTTTATCCTGATAAACGGATCACGGATCGATCATGTCCAGGAAACGTACTTCCCCGAATCGTAACGTGCAGATCGCTGACCAGATTCAGCGCGATCTGTCCGAACTCATCATGCGCGAGGTCAAGGACCCGCGCATCGGCATCGTGACCATCCAGAGCGTGGAACTCACGCCGGATTACGCGCACGCGAAGGTTTACTTCACCGCGTTGACCGGCGATCCGGCCAAGACGCAGGAAGCGCTGAATCATGCGTCGGGTCACTTGCACAACCTGTTGTTCAAGCGCCTGCACATTCATACGGTGCCGACGCTGCATTTCCACTACGACCAGACGATCGAGAAGGCCGTCGAAATGTCGCGCCTGATCAAGGAAGCGAACTCGACGCGCGCGAAGGACGATGACGAGGCCGACGCGGCCGCCAAGGACGACTGAGCTCGACCGGCCTATGACGACTGCAGCACCCCAACGTCCGCGCGTGCCCCGGCGCGTGCTGGACGGCGTCCTCCTGCTCGACAAGCCGATCGGCCTGTCGAGCAACGACGCACTGATTCGCGCGAAGCGCCTGCTGCTCGCGAAGAAAGCCGGTCACACCGGCACGCTCGATCCGCTGGCTTCGGGCTTGCTGCCGCTGTGCTTCGGCGAGGCGACGAAGTTCTCGCAGGATTTGCTCGAAGCCGACAAGACCTACGAAGCGACGATGCGTCTCGGTCAGCGTACGGCCACCGGCGACGCGGAAGGTGAGGTGATCGACACGCGGCCCGTCGAATGCGACCGTGCGGCGGTAGAAGCCGCGCTCGTGCGCTTCACCGGCGATATCGTGCAGGTGCCGCCGATGTATTCGGCGCTCAAGCGCGATGGCAAGCCGCTGTACGAATATGCGCGCGCGGGTCAAACCGTCGAGCGTGAGGGCCGCAACGTGACGATCCTCGCACTCGACCTGCTCGCGTGCGACCTGCCCGACGTGACGTTTCGCGTGACCTGCACCAAGGGCACTTACGTGCGCACGCTGGCCGAGGACATCGGCGAGGCGCTCGGTTGCGGTGCGCATCTGACGATGCTGCGTCGCACGGGCGTCGGCGCGCTGACGCTCGAGCATGCGGTGACGCTGGATGCGCTGTCCGACGCCGACGAAGCGTCGCGCGATGCGTGGCTCCAGCCGGTCGACGCGTTGCTGTCGACGTTTCCGCTGGTTCGTCTCGATGAAACCAGTGCGAAGCGGTTCCTGCACGGCCAACGTCTGCCGCTGTCGGCGCTCGATCCGATCGATGCGGCAGAAGGCGAGCGTGTGCGTGTCTACGACGCGACGCGGCTGCTCGGTGTGGCGCGCAAGGCGAACGGCGTACTGGCGCCCGAACGGCTCGTCGTCACGGCTGGCTGACGCCGCCGAGCGAACGCGCTCCTGTCGAAATAAAAAAGCCCGGTCGAGGTCGACCGGGCTTTTTGTTTGCGTTCTGGCTGCGTGTTCAGTGTGCAGCCGATGCCGCGGCACCTGCGTCGCCGCTACCTGAGCGCTCGGGCTTCGTGATCCAGATCAACCCGATCAGCAGCACGAAGATCGCCGCGGAGATGTAGAACAGGTCGTTCACGCCAAGCTGCGCGGCCTGCTGCGTGGCCATGTTGTTGATCAGCCCGTGCGCCTGGTCCTGCGTCAGACCGAGGTTGCCCATCTGCGTGACGGCCTGGTTGAACGTCGGGTTGTAGACGTTCGTCTGCTCGACCAGTTGCGCGTGATGGAAGTTGTTGCGATGGTCCCAGGCCGTCTGGAAGATCGACGTGCCGATGCCGCCGCACATGATCCGCACGAAGTTCGACAGGCCCGACGCCGCGGGGATACGGTGACCGGGCAGGCCGGACAGTGTGATCGACACCAGCGGGATGAAGAAGCCGGCCATCGCGATGCCCTGCACGAGCGTCGGCAGGGTCAGCGACCATTCGTCGACACCCGTCGTGTAGCGCGACCGCATCCAGAAGCACAGCGCAAACGTCAGGAACGACGCCGTCGAGATAAAGCGCGGATCGGTGCGCGGCAGATACTTCCCGGTGAGTGGCGACAGCAGGATGGCGAACAGCCCGACCGGCGCCATCACGAGGCCGGCGTCTGTCGCGGTGTAGCCGATCTGCGTCTGCAGCCACAGCGGCAACAGCACGAGGTTGCCGAAGTACAGGCCGTATCCGATCGACAGTGCGACCGTGCCACCGGTGAAGTTCCGCATGCGGAACAGCGACAGGTCGACGACCGGGTGTTCGGCGGTCAGTTCCCAGATGACGAAGAACGCGAACGCGATAACGGCGGTCAGCGCAAGCACGATGATGGTCGTCGACTCGAACCAGTCGAGATCCTTGCCCTTGTCGAGCATGATCTGCAGCGAGCCGACCCAGATGACCAGCAATGCGAGGCCCACGCCGTCGATCGGCGCACGTCGCACGGCCGATTCCCGATTGCGGTAGATCGCCCACGTCGCGGCGGCGGCGGCGATGCCGACCGGGATGTTGACGTAGAAGATCCACGGCCACGAGTAGTTGTCCGAGATCCAGCCGCCGAGGATCGGGCCGGCAACCGGCGCGATCAGCGTCGTCATCGCCCATAGCGCGAGCGCCATCGGTGCCTTGGCGCGCGGATAGCTCGACAGCAGGAGCGCTTGCGACAGCGGGATCATCGGGCCCGCAACCGCGCCTTGCAGCACGCGCGACCCAAGCAGGAACGGCAGGTTGGGCGAGAGCCCGCACATCCACGACGAAATCACGAACAGGATGATCGACGCGAGGAACAGGCGAACCTGCCCGAAGCGGTCGGTCAGCCAGCCGGTCAGCGGCACGGAGATCGCGTTCGCGACCGCGAACGACGTGATGACCCATGTGCCCTGGTCGGACGACACGCCGAGGTCGCCCGAGATGGTCGGGATCGCGACGTTCGCGATGGACGTGTCAAGCACGTTCATGAACACCGCGAGCGATACCGCGATCGTCCCGATCACGAGCTGCCCGCCCTGCAAGGGCGGGTGAGAGACAGGAGCCTGTGCCATGTCGGTTGTCTTTCCGGAGTCGGAACGGTTACATCATCTTCGCGATGGCGTTCGACTTCGCCGCGGCCGGTGCCGATGCGTTGCCGCCTGCGTTCTCGGCAACGATGCGGGCGATTTCGGCGTCGGCTTCGTCGCCGTACTTCGCGAACACGTTGGTCTCGTAGACGGTGTTCGGCGCGTTCACGAGCTGGTCGCCGCGTTCGTCCTTGATGTCCACGTCGACCTGCATCGACAGGCCGATACGCAGCGGGTGCTTGTCGAGATCCTTCGGATCGAGTTCGATCCGCACCGGCAGGCGCTGCACGACCTTGATCCAGTTGCCCGTCGCGTTCTGCGCCGGCAGCAGCGAGAACGCCGAGCCGGTACCGGCCGAGAAACCGACCACCTTGCCGTGGTAGACCGCCGACGAGCCATAGATGTCGGCCGTCAGTTCGACCGGCTGGCCGATGCGCATGTGCTTGAGCTGGACTTCCTTGAAGTTCGCATCGACCCACACCGCGTTCAGCGGCACCACCGACATCAGCGGCGTGCCCGGCGACACGCGCTGGCCGACCTGCACCGAGCGCTTCGCGACATAGCCGGTGACCGGCGCGGGCAGCACGTTACGTGCGTTCGCAAGATAGGCATCGCGCACCTTCGCGGCCGCGGCCATCACGTTCGGATGCGATGCGATCGTCGTGTTTGCGGTCAGTGCGCGGTTCGACGCGAGTTGCTGCTGCGATGCGTCGAGCGATGCCTGGGCGGCGCGAACGGCGTCGCGTGCGTGCGAGATTTCTTCCTGCGACACGGCGCCCGTCTGTGCGACGGCGACGCGGCGACGGAGATCGTCCTCGGCTTTCGACAGGTCGGACTGGCGCAGTGCGACTTGCGCGCGGTACTGGTCGTCGTTGACGAACAGGCCGCGCACCTGGCGCACCGTCTGCGCGAGATTGGCTTCGGCCTGCTGCAGCGCGACCTGCGAGTCGGCCGGGTCGAGCACGACTAGCGGATCGCCGGCCTTGACGGTCTGCGTGTCGTCGGCCTTCACCGCGATTACGGTGCCGGTGACTTGCGGCGTGATCTGCACGACGTTGCCGTTCACATACGCGTCGTCGGTCCCTTCATGGAAGCGGGCGACGAGGAAGTAATACAGGCCATACGCGATGGCCGCGATCACGATGACCGCGACGAGCAGCGTCATCATTCGTTTGCGTTTGCCGTTGCTCTGCGGCTGCGCGCTGGCGGCGTTTTGTTGGTCGCTCATGGCGATTTTCTCCGTCCGTTATTTCGAGTGTCTGCGTAGTGGTGGCGCCGGATCAGTTGGCGGCCTGTTTCGTCGGCTTGTCGGCATCGGGCGCGGCGAGCGGCGTACCGGTCGCGTCGAACCCGCCACCCAGCGCCTTGATCAGCGCGAGCTGCATGTCGCGCCGGCGCATCTTCAGGTTGGTCACCGTCTGCTCCGATGCGAGGCGGTTGCTGTCCGCGGTCAGCACCTGCAGTTGCGGCGACAGGCCGGCCTTGTAGCGGATGACCGCGAGGTCATAGGCGCGCGTCGATGCGTCGAGTGCGCGTTGCGCATCGCCCATCTGGCGATCGACCGCGCGGATCGACGCGACCTGCGTCGCGACATCGTTCAGTGCACTGATCAGCGTCTGGTTGTAATTCGCCACCGACAGGTCGAAGTCCGCGTAGCGGCCCTTGAGCTGCGCGCGCAGCGCGCCGGCGTCGAAAATCGGCAGGTGGATCGCCGGGCCGAACTGTGCCTGGCGGCTCGCGAAGTTCAGGAATTTGCCCCAGCCGAACGCATCGAAACCGAAGCCGGCCGCGAGGTTTACGTCGGGATAGAACTCGGCCTTCGCTTCCTTCACGTCGTGCATCGCGGCTTCGACCTGCCAGCGTGCGGCGACGATGTCGGGGCGGCGCGCGACGAGATCGGCCGGCAGGTTGCCGGGCAGCGCGACTTCGCCGCTCGGGTTCATCACGGGCGCGGCGATCTGCAGCCCGCGATCCGGGCCCTTGCCGAGCAGCGCCGCGAGCTGGTAGCGCACGGTCGTGATCTGGCCGTCGAGATCCGACAGCGAAGCCTGGGTCGTCGCGATATTGCCGCGGGCCGTCTGGCGTTCGACGTTGGTGTCGAGGCCGGCCGACACGCGGCCGTCGGTGATCTTGCCGACCGTCTCGCGGTTGGCAATCTCCCGTTGTGCGATATCGCGCAGCGCATAGAGTTGCGCGAGCGAGTTGTAGGTGCGTGCGACCGACGACGCGAGCGTGATGCGCGCCTGCTGCATGTCGGCTTCGGCCGCCTTTTCCTGCGACACGGCGGTGTGCAGGCGTTCGCGGTTCTTGCCCCACAGGTCGAGTTCCCACGATGCACTCGCGAGCGCGTTGTTCTCGCTGTACCACTGGCCGCCGTACGGGGGCGGGAACAGTGCATTCGACGAATATAGCTCGCGTGTCCACGAATAGCTGGCTTCCGCCTTCGGCAGCAGGCTCGAACGCGACGATTCGATGTACGACGACGCCTTGGCGATACGCGCCTGCGCCTGCGCGATCGACGGATTGCCCTGCAGGGCTTCCTCGATCAGCTTCGGCAACTGCGGATCGCCGAACTGGCCGGCCCAGTCGAGCGCCGGCCACTGGCCGCCCTGGGCCGGCAGGCTCTGGGCGGATTCGAATTGCGACGCGGGGGCGATCTGCTTGTCGCTCTTGATGCCGATGTAATTAGCGCAGCCCGCCAGCGCCAGTGCGGCGACCGCGGCGGCGACGGCGGCGCGGCACGACCCGGCGCGCACGGACAACGGGGAGGATTTCATCGCGCTGATCCCTGACTCGGAATGAATGATGGACACTGCAAGGATTTCCTTACATTAATCTGTCAAAAGTAATTGTTATGGCAACTATTACGTGATGCTGCCGCCGGCGGTCTCGCAGTAGTTGCTGAGAATGCGGCGCAGCATGCTCTTCAGGAACCCGACTTCTTCCGGCGTAAACCCGTCCAGCACCTGGTCGAGCACGCTGCGGAAAATGGGCGGCAGCCGCTCGGCGAGCGCACGGCCTTCGTCGGTCAGCTCGAGGCGCACGACGCGCCGATCCTCGATGCTGCGGACGCGGGACAGCAGGCCGCGTTTCTCGACCCGGTCGAGCAGGCGCGTGACAGCGCTCGCGTCGATCCCGTACTCGCGCGCGAGCTCGGCGGCCGTCGAGCATTTGCCGACCGCGATCATGAACAGCATGCTCGCCTGCGTGCCCGTGATGCCGAGCTCTTCCTGCGTGCGTTGCGTGACGAGGTTGGTCATCACCGACTTCACGCGCGACATCAGATAGCCGACGCTATCGTTCATCTGATACGAAGACAGCGGCGAAACGGGCGGTTGGGTAGAAGAATCCGACATAAAACCCTGAAGCTGCAATAGTTGACTAGGCAGCAGTATAGGCACAGTTGCTTGCCGCGGCAAATGTTAATCGAACGGCAAAGGGCGCGCTTCGCGTCAGACAAATCCCTTGTGCGGATAAGGTTTTTGACCTCGCCGGCGATGCGGCTTCGGCATGATTGATGCGTTCGAGGGGAGGGCGTGCCGGCCAGCTTGTCGCATCGCAACGTGCCCGTCAGCTTTCGACATTCTCACGTGCTATAATTTGTGGCTTTCCAAGCTGCAATGCGCGCGCCCGTGAAAAACGAGCGGGCGCTTTTGCGCGTTCAAACGATTTCCAGGTTTCTATGACCCGCGCCCTTCGCAATATCGCCATCATCGCCCACGTCGACCACGGCAAGACCACGCTCGTCGACCAACTGCTTCGCCAGTCCGGCACCTTCCGCGAGAACCAGCAGATTGCGGAACGGGTGATGGACTCGAACGACATCGAAAAAGAGCGCGGGATCACGATTCTCGCGAAGAACTGCGCGGTCGAGTACGAAGGCACGCACATCAACATCGTCGACACGCCGGGGCACGCGGACTTCGGTGGTGAGGTGGAGCGCGTGCTGTCGATGGTCGACTCGGTGCTGCTGCTCGTCGACGCGGTCGAGGGCCCGATGCCGCAGACGCGTTTCGTCACGAAGAAGGCGCTCGCGCTCGGCCTGAAGCCGATCGTCATCGTCAACAAGATCGACCGTCCGGGTGCGCGGATCGACTGGGTCATCAACCAGACCTTCGACCTGTTCGACAAGCTCGGCGCAACGGAAGAGCAGCTCGACTTCCCGATCGTCTACGCATCGGGCCTGAACGGCTATGCGTCGCTCGACCCGGCTGCGCGCGAAGGCGACATGCGCCCGCTGTTCGAGGCAGTCCTCGAACACGTGCCGGTCCGCCCGGCGGATCCGGAGGCGCCGCTGCAGCTGCAGATCACGTCGCTCGACTATTCGACGTACGTCGGCCGGATCGGCGTCGGCCGTATCACGCGCGGTCGCATCAAGCCGGGCCAGCCGGTCGCGATGCGCTTCGGGCCGGAAGGCGATGTGCTGAACCGCAAGATCAACCAGGTGCTGTCGTTCACGGGCCTCGAGCGCGTGCAGGTCGAATCGGCCGAAGCGGGCGACATCGTGCTGATCAACGGTATTGAAGACGTCGGTATCGGTGCAACGATCTGCGCGGTGGATACGCCGGAAGCGCTGCCGATGATCACCGTCGACGAGCCGACGCTGACGATGAACTTCCTCGTCAATTCGTCGCCGCTCGCCGGCCGCGAAGGCAAGTTCGTCACGAGCCGCCAGATCCGCGACCGCCTGATGAAGGAACTGAACCACAACGTCGCGCTGCGCGTGAAGGACACCGGCGACGAAACGGTGTTCGAAGTGTCGGGCCGCGGCGAACTGCACCTGACGATTCTCGTCGAGAACATGCGTCGTGAAGGCTACGAGCTGGCCGTGTCGCGTCCGCGCGTCGTGATGCAGGAAATCGACGGTGTCCGTCACGAGCCGTACGAGCTGCTGACGGTCGACGTCGAGGACGAGCATCAGGGCGGCGTGATGGAAGAGCTCGGTCGCCGCAAGGGCGAGATGCTCGACATGGCGTCGGACGGCCGCGGCCGCACGCGTCTGGAATACAAGATCTCGGCGCGTGGCCTGATCGGCTTCCAGAGCGAGTTCCTGACGCTCACGCGCGGCACGGGCCTGATGAGCCACATCTTCGACTCGTACGCACCGGTCAAGGACGGCTCGGTGTTCGAACGCCGCAACGGCGTGCTGATCTCGCAGGACGACGGCGCTGCCGTGGCCTACGCACTGTGGAAGCTGCAGGATCGCGGCCGCATGTTCGTGAAGCCGGGTGACGCGCTGTATGAGGGCATGATCATCGGTATCCACAGCCGTGACAACGACCTCGTCGTGAACCCGATCAAGGGCAAGCAGCTGACCAACGTGCGTGCGTCGGGTACCGACGAAGCCGTGCGCCTCGTGCCGCCGGTCCAGATGTCGCTGGAATACGCGGTCGAATTCATCGACGACGACGAACTCGTCGAAGTGACGCCGCAGTCGATCCGTCTGCGCAAGCGTCACCTGAAGGAACACGAGCGTCGCCGCGCGAGCCGCGAAGGCGCGGTCGACTAAGCATTTCGACCCTTCGCTGCATCACGGAAAAGGCTGCCTGCGGGCAGCCTTTTTTGCATCTGCGCGACGTGCAATCGGGTTGCCTGCAAAACACTGTTTCTGCCGGTCGCGGCAATCCGGCAAAACCCCGTCGGGCGGGCTTTCAGGCGCATTTCACCGTGAACTCCGGTATCGGTTCTGTGATATGCTGCGCGCACGCAAGTTTAGGTCCTTCCAAGCAAGACTTGATTCGCAATCCGCTAAACGGTCAGGCCGTGTCGCGGAAGGTTGAGTAACCCGCTATTTCTCGAGAAGCTCGAAGAAAGGTGAGCGTAAAATGTCAGATGTAATGAAGCAGTTTCAGCTGAACTCCTATCTGTTCGGCGGCAATGCTTCGTACGTTGAAGAACTGTACGATGCATACCTCAACAATCCGGCATCGGTGCCGGAGAACTGGCGAGAGTATTTCGACGCGCTGCAGAACGTACCTGCAACGGACGGTTCGAATGCCAATGACGTCGCCCATTTTCCGATCGTCGAATCGTTCGCCGAGCGCGCGAAGGCCAATGCCTTCATTCCGCGCGAAAGCACCAGCAATCTGGCTGCGGCACGCAAGCAAGTGCACGTCCAGTCCCTCATCAGCGCCTATCGCTTCCTCGGCTCGCAATGGGCCAATCTGGATCCCCTGAAGCGTCGCGAACGTCCCGCCATTCCCGAGCTCGAACCCGCGTTCTACGATTTCTCCGAAGGCGACCTCGACCAGACGTACAGCGCAAGCAACCTGTACTTCGGTTTCGATCAGGCTTCGCTGCGTGACATCGTCAAGGGTCTGCGCGACACGTACTGCGGCACGATCGGCGCCGAATACATGTACATCAGCGACCCGGAACAGAAGCGCTGGTGGCAGGAGCGCCTGGAGTCGATCCGCGCGACGCCGAACTTCTCGGCGGACGAGAAGAAGCACATCCTGAATCGCCTGACGGCAGCGGAAGGCCTCGAGCGCTATCTGCACACCAAGTACGTCGGCCAGAAGCGCTTCTCGCTCGAAGGCGGCGAAAGCTTCATCGCGGCGATGGACGAAGTCGTCCAGCACTCGGGCAAGCGCGGCGTCCAGGAAATCATCATCGGCATGGCCCACCGTGGCCGTCTGAACGTGCTGGTCAACACGCTGGGCAAGATGCCGGCCGACCTGTTCGCCGAATTCGAAGGCAAGCACGTCGACGACCTGCCGGCCGGTGACGTGAAGTACCACAAGGGCTTCTCGTCGGACGTGTCGACGGAAGGCGGCCCGGTCCACCTGTCGCTCGCGTTCAACCCGTCGCACCTCGAAATCGTGAACCCGGTGGTCGAAGGTTCCGCGAAGGCGCGTATGGATCGTCGCGGCGACGAAGACGGCCTGCAAGTGCTGCCGGTGCAGATCCACGGTGACGCGGCCTTCGCTGGCCAGGGCGTCGTGATGGAAACGCTGAACCTCGCGCAGACGCGCGGTTACGGCACGCACGGCACGCTGCACATCGTCATCAACAACCAGATCGGCTTCACGACGTCGGACCCGCGCGATGCGCGCTCGACGCTGTACTGTACCGACGTGGTCAAGATGATCGAAGCGCCGGTGCTGCACGTGAACGGCGACGATCCGGAAGCGGTCGTCCTCGCGATCCAGATCGCGATCGACTACCGGATGCAGTTCCACAAGGATGTCGTGATCGACATCGTCTGCTTCCGCAAGCTGGGTCACAACGAGCAGGACACGCCGGCGGTTACGCAGCCGCTGATGTACAAGAAGATCGCACAGCACCCGGGCACCCGTGCGCTGTACGCCGAGAAGCTCGTGCAGCAGGGCGTGATCGCCGCGGAAGACGTCGACGGCTACGTGAAGGCGTACCGCAAGGCGATGGACGACGGTCACCACACGGTCGACCCGGTCCTGTCGAACTACAAGAGCAAGTACGCGGTCGACTGGGTTCCGTTCCTGAACCGCAAGTGGACGGATGCAGCCGACACGGCCGTGCCGCTCGCAGAACTGAAGCGCCTCGGCGAACGCATCACGACGGTCCCGGAAAACTTCAAGGTTCACCCGCTCGTCGAGCGCGTGATCAACGACCGTCGCAACATGGCGCGTGGCGACCAGCCGCTCGACTGGGGCATGGGCGAGCACCTCGCGTTCGCGTCGCTCGTCGCATCGGGCTACTCGGTGCGCCTCACGGGCCAGGACTCGGGTCGCGGCACGTTCACGCACCGTCACGCGGTGCTGCACGACCAGAACCGCGAGCGCTGGAACGACGGCACGTACGTGCCGCTGCAGAACATCGCTGAAGGCCAGGCGAAGTTCACGGTGATCGACTCGGTGCTGTCGGAAGAAGCGGTGCTGGGCTTCGAATACGGTTACTCGACCGCCGAGCCGAACACGCTCGTGCTGTGGGAAGCGCAGTTCGGCGACTTCGTCAACGGCGCACAGGTCGTGATCGACCAGTTCATCTCGTCGGGCGAAGTGAAGTGGGGCCGCGTGTCGGGTCTCACGATGCTGCTGCCGCACGGCTACGAAGGCCAGGGTCCGGAACACTCGTCGACGCGTATCGAGCGTTTCCTGCAACTGTGCGCAGATCACAACATGCAGGTCGTTCAACCGACGACGCCGGCGCAGATTTTCCACCTGCTGCGTCGCCAGATGATCCGCCTGTTCCGCAAGCCGCTGATCATCGCGACGCCGAAGTCGCTGCTGCGTCACAAGGAAGCGGTGTCGGACCTGTCGGAGCTCGCGAAGGGTTCGTTCCAGCCGGTGCTGGGCGAAACCGACGGCGGCATCGACGCGAAGAAGGTCAAGCGCGTGCTGGCATGCTCGGGCCGCGTGTATTACGACCTCGTCGCCCATCGCCGCGAAGCGAAGGCGAACGACGTCGCGATCATCCGTATCGAGCAGCTGTATCCGTTCGCGCACAAGCAGTTCGAAGCCGAAATGAAGAAGTACGAGAACGCGACTGAAGTGGTCTGGGTGCAGGACGAGCCGCAGAACCAGGGCCCCTGGTTCTACGTCGAGCACCATCTGAAGGAAGGCATGAAGGAAGGGCAGAAGCTGGCATACAGCGGTCGTCCGGCTTCGGCCTCGCCGGCGGTTGGCTACTACGCGAAGCACTACGAGCAGCAGAAGGCCCTCATCGAAGGTGCATTCGGCCGCCTGAAGAGCGCATCGATCGCGAAATAACCGACGGAAGCGAAACGGGAAGGCGTCATGCGCTTTCCCGTCTCTTTTGGCCCGCCGGGCGCGTAGCGCGCCGCACCGGCCGAAGGAATCGCACGAACCTCGTCATTACCCAGATTAAGCATCCAGGAAAATCACATGGCTATCGTAGAAGTCAAAGTCCCCCAGCTTTCGGAGTCGGTTTCGGAAGCCACCATGCTGCAGTGGAAGAAGAAGCCGGGCGAAGCAGTTGCTCAAGACGAAATCCTGATCGAACTCGAGACCGACAAGGTCGTGCTCGAAGTGCCGGCGCCGGCCGCGGGCGTGCTCGCGCAAGTGCTGCAGAACGACGGTGACACCGTCGTGGCCGATCAGCTGATCGCAACGATCGACACCGAAGCGAAGGCAGGTGCAGCCGAAGCCGCGGCGGGTGCCGCCGAAGTCAAGCCGGCAGCAGCGCCTGCTGCAGCCGCACCGGCAGCACAGCCGGTTGCCGCAGCCGCATCGTCGACCACCGCATCGCCGGCTGCATCGAAGCTGCTGGCCGAGAAGGGCCTGTCGGCGGGCGACGTCGCAGGTTCGGGCCGTGACGGCCGCGTCACGAAGGGCGACGCGCTGGCAGCAGTCAGCGCACCGAAGGCTGCTCCGGTTGCCGCACCGGCGAAGACCGCCGCTGCGAAGCCGTCGCTGCCGGACGTGAAGGTGCCGGCGTCGGCGACGACCTGGCTGAACGACCGTCCGGAGCAGCGCGTGCCGATGTCGCGCCTGCGTGCGCGTATCGCCGAGCGTCTGCTCGAGTCGCAGCAGACCAACGCGATCCTGACGACGTTCAACGAAGTGAACATGGCCCCGGTCATGGAACTGCGCAACAAGTACAAGGACAAGTTCGAGAAGGAACATGGCGTGAAGCTCGGCTTCATGTCGTTCTTCGTGAAGGCGGCCGTCCACGCGCTGAAGAAGTTCCCGCTCGTGAACGCGTCGATCGACGGTAACGACATCGTCTACCACGGCTACTTCGACATCGGTATCGCTGTCGGCTCGCCGCGTGGCCTCGTCGTGCCGATCCTGCGCAACGCGGATCAACTGAGCCTCGCCGAGATCGAAAAGAAGATCGCCGAGTTCGGCCAGAAGGCGAAGGACGGCAAGCTGTCGATCGAGGAAATGACGGGCGGTACGTTCTCGATCTCGAACGGCGGCGTGTTCGGCTCGATGCTGTCGACCCCGATCATCAACCCGCCGCAGTCGGCAATCCTCGGCGTGCACGCGACGAAGGAGCGTCCGGTCGTCGAAAACGGCCAGATCGTGATCCGTCCGATCAACTACCTCGCGCTGTCGTACGACCACCGCATCATCGACGGCCGCGAAGCCGTGCTGTCGCTCGTCGCGATGAAGGATGCGCTGGAAGATCCGGCACGCCTGCTGCTCGACCTGTAAGCCGAGTTTCACCGCATTGACCCGCTCCGCACGGGCGCGCGACACGCGCTGCCCGTGCGGTTGCACAAGAAGAAAGGATTGTCATGTCCAAGGAATTTGACGTCGTCGTGATCGGCGCCGGCCCCGGCGGCTACATCGCCGCGATCCGCGCTGCGCAGCTCGGCAAGACCGTTGCCTGTATCGAGAAGTGGAAGAACCCGGCCGGCGCGCTGAAGCTCGGCGGCACGTGCCTGAACGTCGGCTGCATTCCGTCGAAGGCGCTGCTCGCATCGTCGGAAGAGTTCGAGAACACGTCGCACCACCTGGCCGACCACGGCATCACGGTCGACGGCGTGAAGATCGACGTCGCGAAGATGCTCGGCCGCAAGGACGCGATCGTCGAGAAGATGACGAGCGGGATCGAGTTCCTGTTCAAGAAGAACAAGATCACCTGGCTGAAGGGCCATGGCAAGTTCACCGGCAAGACCGACGCCGGCGTGCAGATCGAAGTGAGCGGCGAAGGCGAAGCCGAAGTCGTGACCGCGAAGAACGTGATCATCGCGACGGGCTCGAAGGCGCGTCACCTGCCGGGCATCCCGGTCGACAACAAGATCGTGTCGGACAACGAAGGTGCGCTGACGTTCGACGCGGTGCCGAAGAAGCTCGCCGTGATCGGCGCAGGCGTGATCGGCCTCGAGCTCGGCTCGGTGTGGCGTCGCCTCGGTGCCGAAGTGACGGTGCTCGAAGCGCTGCCGGCGTTCCTCGGCGCAGCCGACGAAGCGCTCGCGAAGGAAGCGGCCAAGCTGTTCAAGAAGCAGGGCCTCGACATCCATCTCGGCGTGAAGATCGGCGAAGTGAAGACGACCGCGGACGGCGTGTCGATCGCCTACACGGACAAGGACGGCAACGCGCAGACGCTCGACGCCGACCGCCTGATCGTGTCGGTCGGCCGCGTGCCGAACACCGACAACCTCGGCCTCGAGGCAATCGGCCTGAAGGCGAACGAACGCGGCTTCATCGACGTCGACGACCACTGCCGCACGGCGGTGCCGAACGTGTTCGCGATCGGCGACGTGGTGCGTGGCCCGATGCTCGCGCACAAGGCGGAAGACGAAGGCGTGCTGGTCGCGGAAGTGATCGACGGCCAGAAGCCGCACATCGACTACAACTGCATTCCGTGGGTGATCTACACGTACCCGGAAATCGCATGGGTCGGCAAGACGGAGCAGCAGCTGAAGGCGGAAGGCCGCGAGATCAAGTCGGGCAAGTTCCCGTTCTCGATCAACGGCCGGGCACTCGGCATGAACGCGCCGGACGGCTTCGTGAAGATGATCGCGGATGCGAAGACCGACGAACTGCTCGGCGTGCACGTGATCGCTGCGAACGCGTCGGACCTGATCGCGGAAGCCGTGGTCGCGATGGAGTTCAAGGCGGCGTCGGAAGACATCGCCCGTATTTGCCATCCGCACCCGTCGATGTCGGAAGTGATGCGCGAAGCGGCGCTCGCCGTCGACAAGCGCTCGCTGAACAGCTGAGCGCGGTATAGCGCCGGCCGGCCAACGGCCGGCGCAGCCGTCTCATGACGAAGGCGGGCGGGGTTTCCCGTCCGCCTTCGTTTTTTCTGGTTTGCCCGATGAACGTCACCGAATACTACACGCGCGAATTGACCACGCGCGGCTATCAGTCCGATCCCGCGCAGCGCGCGGCCGTCGATCGCCTGCAGCAATGCTTCGACGAGTGGGTCGAGTACAAGGCGCGCCGCTCGAACGCATTCAAGAAGCTCATCAATCATCCCGACCTCCCGCGCGGCGTCTACATGTGGGGCGGCGTCGGTCGCGGCAAGAGCTTCCTGATGGACAGCTTCTACGCGGTCGTGCCCGTGCAGCGCAAGACGCGCCTGCATTTCCACGAATTCATGCGCGAAGTGCACCGCGAGCTCGAGGAACTGAAAGGGCAGGCGGATCCGCTCGACGAACTCGCACGGCGTATTGCGAAGCGCTACCGGCTGATCTGCTTCGACGAGTTCCACGTGTCGGACATTGCCGATGCGATGATCCTGTATCGTCTGCTCGACCGCCTGTTCAACAACGGCGTGCAGTTCGTGATGACGTCCAACTACGACCCCGACGACCTGTATCCGGACGGCCTGCATCGCGACCGCATGCTGCCGGCGATCGCGCTGATCAAGTCCAGGCTCGACGTGCTCAACGTCGATGCGGGCGTCGATTATCGCCAGCGCACGCTCGCGCAGGTGAAGATGTATCACACGCCGCTCGGCGCTGACGCCGATCGCGAACTGCGCCATGCGTTCCAGAAGCTCGCTGCCGTTCCTGACGAAAGCCCGCTCCTGCATATCGAGAAGCGCGAGCTGAAGGCGCTGCGCAAGGCGGACGGTGTCGTCTGGTTCGATTTCGCGACGCTGTGCGGCGGCCCGCGCTCGCAGAACGACTATCTCGAACTCGCGAGCCGCTTCCACGCGATCGTGCTGTCCGAAGTGCCGCAGATGTCGCCGCGGATGGCGTCCGAGGCGCGTCGCTTCACGTGGCTCATCGACGTGCTGTACGACCACAAGGTCAAGCTGCTGATGTCCGCGGCGGTGCCGGCGGAGCAGTTGTATGTCGAAGGCCCGATGGCCAACGAGTTTGCGCGGACGGTCTCGCGAATCGTCGAAATGCAGTCGAAGGAATATATCGAAACACCCCGCCGCATCGTCGATACGTCGCTGACCTGATTGCGATTTTCGGGAATGGGCGGGATTCAAACGTCAATTCCGGTCAAATTGGGGCGATCTCGGGGTATTTTCGGATTTGTCTTATATTCATTGTTGAGGTGAGCCGATATCGTTGTGTCATGGTTACCAAGGCTGGAGATGTCCATGACACCGTATCGCGATTTGACCGATCAAGAGTGGCGCTGCGTCGCGTCGCTTCTGCCCGAAATGCAGCCGCGCACCGAGTTGCGCGGCCGGCCGTTGGCCAATACGCGTGCCGTGCTGAACGGCGTGCTCTGGGTAATCTACAGTGGCGCAACGTGGTCGGCCATGCCGCGCCGTTACCCTTCGTATCAGACTTGCCATCGACGCTTCAAGGTCTGGCACGAGACGGGTACGTTGATGAGTGTCATGCGCGAACTCTATGGCGATGCAGGCGTGAATCTGTGCAACGAGTTGTCCACGCGGATGCGCAAGCACACGCAATCGAAGGCGGCGGAAGCGCGCAGCAATGTGGCGCCCGCGTATCGCGCACCTGGCAGCTATGCGTCGGACACGCTGAAGCATGCAGCGTGAAATCCATCAGTTCCAGCTACACCTGCACCAAAAGAAAATCGGCCTGGCGACATTGTCGCAGGCCGATTTTTTCATTGAGCCGCGCGTTTAAGCCCGAGTCGCATTATTGAGAGCGAACCCAGGTCTGCGAACGACCGAGCAGCGACACGCCGATGTAACCGCGCACGACGAGTTTCTGGCCGCCGTCTTCAAGCGTCATCTTGCACTTGTAGACCTTGCCGTTCTCCGGGTCGAGAATGTTGCCGCCGTCCCAGTGGTCGCCTTCCTTCTTCATTGCCTTGATGATCGTCATGCCCTTGATGAGCTGATCCTTGCGCTCGTCCGTGCAGGCGGTGCAGCGGCGATCCGGCGTATCGTTCGCGCCGAGGCCCTTGACGACTTTGCCGGTCAGCGCACCGTCGCTGTCTTCGGCGATCTGCACGAGCGCCTTCGGCTGATGGGTGTTGTCGTCGATCGTCTGCCACATGCCGATGGGGTTGTCAGCTTGTGCGAACGTGGGGGCGGCGCAAGCGAGCAGTGCGCCGGCGACGGCGATTGCACGCAACGGGCGGGTCAGTTGAATCATTGTCGTCCTCCTTGTTTTGCATGTCGTGTTCGATTTGCACGCACAACCGTCTGCATGGGGCGGGCATGTTGCGAGCTTCGCCAGAATACGTGAAACCGCGCGCCACGTTTGATAGAGGGGACTCTAATCGAAACAGCCCGCGTGGCGCGGGCTGTCGGGTGACCGATCAGTTGAGCTGATACGAAAATGCGGCGTTGATGCGCGGGCTGCGCGATGCGCTTTCGACGGGCGCGTCTCCCACCGGCTTCGCGACGTTCAGATCGAGGCTGTAGAAGCGGCTGTCCGAGAAACGCACGCCGATGCCGACCGACGACATGCGGTTCGGTGACGGTGTGCCGGCATGCAGGTACACACGTGCCATGTCGTAGGCGATGTATGGCGTAACGGATTTCATATACGTCCAGCCCGGTGTGAAGCCGCGGTTGACCTCCAGCGACATCCCCCATCCCGAGTCACCCGACGCTTCGCCCGGCTGATAGCCGAGCGCGTAGCGCGTCGAGCCGAACGAAATCTGCTCGGACGTCGGCAGCGAGTCGGGGCTGTATTGCCCGGTCAGCGAGATCGACGTACCGATCCGGAACGGCCATTCGTTGGTTTGCGTGAAGGTCGCACCGGTACGGACGAAGGTCAGTGAAATCGGGTCGGCGTACGTAATCGTCGAGCCATTCGCCTGGGCGGTCTGCGATTTCGACGCACCGAGGATGTCGAACGCCTTGGCCACGTTGACACTGAACTTTCGCACCTGCTTCGGCTGGACGCTCGTGTAGTCAAGCTGCAGCTGCATCACGCGAACCTGCGACCGATTGTTGAGCGTCGCGCCGGTGATCTGGTTCTGGTAATTGTCCTCGTTGTGCGCCGCATAGCCCGATACGGTACCGAGCAGGCTGCGCTGATTGTTCAGCAGTATTGGATAGGATGCCGAAAGACCCAGTTTTTCGTTCTTGACCGTGCGCTGGATGTACGACGGCAGGCCGGGATTGTCAGTCGGCTTGCCGCGATAGGTGCTTGCGTCGAGGCGCGTGATCAGGCCGCTGCTGCCGACGGGGAGCGCACCGCTGAATGCGAAGTAAGTCTGCTTGTCGCGCCCCGGCGGCGCCAGCGCGGAAATGCTCAGTTGCTCGCCGAACGACGTGAGGCCGTTTTCGGTCGCGGTGATGAGACCCTGGACGCCCGGGTGGTTGAAGTCGATGCCGGTGCTGACGTTGAACGGCTTGCGGTCGACGGCGAGTTCGAGCGTCGTCGCACCGTCGGTGGTTTGCGGCGGCGGTACGTTCGCCTTTACCGTGAGGCCGGGCAACAGGCCGAACGTGTTCACGTAGCGTTCGAACGTCGCGCGGCGCAGCGGGCGATCGGCAGTGATATGCGCGGCGATCGAACGAATCTTCGATTCCATCGCACCGGGCTTGCCGGTGACCTTGACGTCCGACACGTAGCCTTCGACAACCGTGATGCGCACGACGCCGTTCTCGAACGTCTGCGCAGGAATGAACGCGAACGACAGCGCGAAACCGCGATCCTGGTACAGCTTGGTCACGCCGTTGGCGGTTTCGATCAATTCGCCGATCGTGATGTCCTTGCCGACGAGAGGGGTGAAGCGACGCGAGATTTCCTCGAACGGCACGGACTTTACGCCTTCGACCTGGAACGTCTTCGGTGTCACGTGGCGCGATAGCAACTCCTGCAACTGCGGTGCTTGCGGTGCGACCTGCACGGTCACGTTCGGGCCGGTTTTCGGCGCGTTGATCTGGGGCAGGGAGTCGAGCGGGTTACCTCCGACGCGCGTTTGTGCATGTGCCGTGCCTGCTGCCGCGATGGCGAGCAGCATCATCCATCTGTCGAGTCTGGATTTCATTGTTCTTCCTCGTAGGCCTTGCTTTTCGTCTTCTTTGTAATGCCGGCGCGCGACACCAGGGTGTCGCGCGCCGCGTGCCGCAATGCCGGTTGTGTTTGTATGGCCGCGCCATTCGCTCCGGCTGCGAAGATGCGACCGTCCTCCTTACTTGCCAACGCTACCCAGCAACCCCGTGACCGGTGCCAGCAGGCCCGTCGAGCTGCCGCCCGACGCTGCCGTACCCGTGACGCTGCCGACCAGCGACGTGACCGGCGCGAGCGGGCTAGCGCCCCCCGATCCTGCTGCACCACCCACTGCTCCGGTGACAGTATTCAGCAAACCGGTGACCGGCGCGAGAGGGTTTGCACTGCCTGTGCCGCCCGTTGCGCCGCCGAGCGTGCCTGTCACCGTCGACACGAGATTCGTGACGGGGGCGAGCGGGCCGCCGCTGCCGCCTGCTGCGCCACTGAGCGCTCCCGTCACCGTGGAGACGAGGCCCGTGACCGGTGCGAGCGGGCCGCTGCCCGAACCACCGGTCGCGCCGCCGAGTGAGCCCGTGAGCGAGCCGAGCGGCGTCGAGCCGAGACCCGACAGCAGGCCGCCGAGCGGATTCGTCGAGCCGGAACCCGACGATGCGCCGTTTTGTACGGTCGCCGTCGAGCCGCCGACGAGGCTCGTGATCAGGCCAGGGATCGGTGCTGCGCCGTTCGGGCCGTTCGGGTTGACGAGGCCGCCCGCGTTGGTCACGGTGTTGCCGACCGCGGTCACGAGCTGACCGACGTCGCCGACGAGCGGCTGGCTCGACGTGCCGCCGACCTGCTTACCGGCCGAGCTGATCGCGCCGCCAACCTGGCCGAGCAGGCCCGAGACGGGTTGGCCGAGGCCGGTCGTCGTGCCGACCTGTTGCGTGACCTGGCCGGCGGTGATCACGAGCGGCGTGATCGCCGAGCTGAGCGGCTGCGTCACCTGCTGTACGGCGCCCGACGACAGCGTCGAGCCGATCGTCGTGCCGGCGGCTGTCAGGCCGTTGGCCACCGTATCGAGCACGGTGCCGACCGGCGTCGTGACAGGAGCGAGCGGCGCGAGCTGGCCCGTGCCGAGCGCCTTGACCGTCGAGCTCAGGCCGGACACCGTGTTGCTCGTCGCGCCGACCACATTGCCGAGGCCTGCAACGGTCGTGCCCACCGGATCGTTAGTCGTGCCGATCTGTCCCAGTCCGTTGCTCACGGCATCGGCGGCTGCGCCGACGATCGTACCGGTGCTGGAGATCGTGCTGCCGACACCCTTCGTCACGCCGTCGCCGAGGCCCGGCAGGCTGATGTTGCCGACCGTGCTGCCGAGGTCGGTGGCCGTCTGGCCAACCGTACTGACGACTCCCTTGGTACCGGTTGGCGTGCCGCTGGTGCCGCTCGTGCTCGGCGTACCGCTCGTGCTGGGGTTGTTGTTGCTGCTGGTCGGCGGCGAGCTGACGCCGCCGCCGCCGCAGGCGGCCAGCAGGCAGGCTGCGGCGAAGGCCGTGAGGGGCACGCGCCATTGGCGCAGGGTGGCTGTCGTGAGAGAACGTTGCTGGGACATGAGTGACTCCTCGCTGTCTTGTCGATTGATGGATCTTGGTTTACTTGCCGTGCGTGCCGCCGAGCAGGCCGCCGATCAGCGACGTGACCGGCGCGAGCGGATTCGACGCCGAGCCCGAGTTCGTGACGGCGCCCGTACCGCCGGTCAATGCGGGCGCACCAACCGTGCTGGTCACCGTGGACACTGCGTTCGTCACCGGGGCGAGCGGGCTGCTGCCGCCCGTCGCGCCGCCGAGTGCACCCGTCACCGTGCCGAGGAGACCCGTGACCGGCGCGAGCGGGCCGCCGCTCGTGCCGCCCGTTGCGCCGCCGAGCGCGCCGGTAACCGTGGAGACGAGGCCGGTGACCGGTGCGAGCGGGCTGCCGCTGCCACCCGTTGCGCCGCCGAGCGCGCCCGTGACCGTGGAGACGAGGCCGGTGACCGGTGCGAGCGGACCGCCGCTGCCCCCCGTTGCGCCGCCGAGTGCGCCCGTTACCGTGGAGACAAGGCCGGTGACCGGTGCAAGCGGGCTGCCGCTGCCCCCCGTTGCGCCGCCGAGCGCGCCCGTGACTGTCGAGACGAGGCCGGTGACCGGTGCGAGCGGGCCGCCGCTGCCGCCCGTTGCGCCACCGAGTGCACCGGTAACCGTCGAGACGAGACCAGTGACCGGTGCGAGCGGACCGCCGCTGCCGCCCGTTGCACCACCGAGTGCGCCGGTAACCGTCGAGACAAGGCCCGTGACCGGGGCAAGCGGACCGCTGCTGCCGCCTGCTGCGCCACCGAGTGCGCCCGTCACCGTGGAGACGAGGCCGGTGACCGGTGCGAGCGGACCGCTGCCGCCACCCGTCGCGCCGCCCAGTGCGCCGGTGACCGTCGAGACGAGGCCGGTGAGCGGAGCGAGCGGGTTGGTCACGCCGCCGGTGCCGCCCGTGAGCAGGCCGCCGACGGCCTTCACCGTGTTGCCCGTCGACGAGACCGTGTTGCCAAGGCCCGTCGTGACGGGGTTGCCGCCGGTCGACGCGAGCAGGGCGCCGGCCTGGTTCAGGCCGTTGCCGACCGTGCCGAGCAGCGTGTTGACGGGCGCGCCGAGGCCGGTCGCCGTGCCGACCGTCTGGGTCGTCTGGCCGACCATCGTCGTGATCGGCGTGATGGCCGAACTGACCGCCTGCGTGACCTGCTGGATCGGGCCGGTCGACAGTGCGTTGGTGAGGGTGGTGCCGCCGTTCGATACGGCGCCGCCGAGCGTCGATACGAGTCCGCCGACGGCGCCCGTGACCGGCGCGAGCGGCGTCAGCGGGCCGCTGCCAAGGCTCGAGACCAGGTTGCCCGTCTGCGTGACCGCGCCGCCGAGTTGGTTGACCACGCCGCCCGTGCTGGCGAGCGTGGTGCCGAGCGGATCCTTCGTCGCGCCGAGCTGGCCGAGACCGTTGCCAAGGCCGTTGCCGAGTGCGGTCACGGCGCCGCCGACGTTCTGCACGATGCCGCCAGCGGCCTGCGTGGTGGCCGGGTTGACGCCCGGCAGCGACTGGTTGGCGATGACGGAGCCGAGACCCGAGACGGTTCCGCCGACACCCGTGACGATGTTGCTGCTGCTTGCGAGGACAGTTCCCACTGGGTTCGACGACACACCCGAGGTGCCGGAGGTACCGCTCGTACCCGACGTACCGCTGGTGCCGGAGGTACCGGAGGTGCCACTCGTGCCCGAGGTTCCGCTGGTGCCGGAGGTACCGCTCGTGCCCGAACTTCCGCTGGTGCCGGAGGTGCCACTCGTGCCCGACGTACCGCTGGTGCCGGACGTACCGCCACCCGACGTGGAGATCGAATCGCCGGCGCCCGAGCTCGAGCCGCCGCCGAGCCCCTGGCTGATGGAGCCGGAGCCGCCGCACGCGGAGAGGGAAAGCATGGCTGCAACGGTGGCCGCGATCAGAGTCGTCCGGAACACGCCATGAGGGATAACCTTAATGTCCATTTTGTCCTCGCATTAAAAATGTGTTGTGAACTGCGTTGTGTTGAGTGGTGCGCGGACTACTCTGCAACAGTCGTGCCATTTCGATGCCCGACGGTTCGACAACAGGTTTTAAACGGGGCAATTCCTTGTTGGAAAAGGAAGTTATGGAAATTGAAAGATTGTTGAATCTGTTTAAGTACAGATAAATGAGAACGGTTTCGACCGTTTCGTAACGTAACGTCACAACATTGGCGTTACGCGTGGGGCGTAACGTGGTGGCCGCGCAGGCTTGGTGGACGAGGCAATTGTTTTACTGGTGGATTAGGTGTGCACATCTAACCTATCGTAAATCCTATGTGTAAGTCATACCGAAACGCCGTACAAATACGCTGTGCTGCTGGTCATTTTTTCGATCCGAGTCGTTAAAAGAGGTTGGAAGTTAAATAGGATCGGATATAGAATCCGGAGCAGATGTAAGCAAATGTACGGTTCGGTACACAACGTTCGAGGAGGGGCACTATCGCGAATGTTAACTTGCATCAAATGTTGAGCCATGCCCCTCGGGGCAATCTATAAAGAAAGCGCACCTGGTTGTCGTTACAGCAAATGTGGCGAACAGCGTGGGGCAAGCGGCCAGATATGCGGGGACGTATACGTATAAAAGGCCAAAAAACGTAAATACAGGCACGAGGAATAAAATGAAAGCACTCATCAAGCGCTTCCTTAAGGAAGAAGACGGGGTTACCGCAATCGAGTATGGTCTGATCGCGGGTCTGATTGCAGTTGCCATCATTGCTGGCGCCTCATCGGTGGGGACTAGCCTCAGCAGCACCTTCACGAAAATCGGAACCTGTGTCTCGTCGCCGAGCGCCGCGTGCTGGACGACGCCTGCTACCTGACAAGTAAAAACTGCCGGTTCCGAAAACACCTTGCGGCTTTGCGGCGGGCGAATTATTGACGTAATTCGCCCGCTGTCCTGGTCGCGGCAGGTCGCGACGTGATGGCTCATCTTTTCTTCATCGGGGCATTCCTGTGCTGGGCGGCATTCGTCGCGTCTAGCGATATCCGCTTTCGGCGTATTCGAAGCTCGCTGGTCGTCGCGGGGTTGGTCGGCGCATTGGTGGCTGCGACCATCGATCGAAATCCGTTCGGAATCTCGTTGTCCCAATCATTGGTCGGTGCGGCTGTGGGGCTGGTTTGTTTTTTTCCCTTGTTCGCATTGCGTGTAATGGGTGCGGCCGACGTCAAGGTATTCGCCGTACTGGGTGCATGGTGTGGTGCGCCAGCGCTGTTGTGGCTCTGGATTGTCGCGAGCCTCGCCGCAGGCGTGCACGCGCTCTGGATGATGCTTCTGTCGCGTACGCCAGTCTCCGCACTGTACAAGCGCGCGACGCCCACGATGACGCTCGGTGCCCGTCGAGCGACGCCATACGCGGCGCTTCTGGTGATGCCTGCGGCTGCATGGCTACTGCATCTTGTGTATGTGAGGGGGATGTGATGGCTCGGGGGACGCAAGCACGCCAGCCGTCCGCATGGCGGCGGCAACGGGGGGTGGCGGCGGTCGAGTTCGCTGTCGTGTTTCCTTTGTTCTTTCTGATCTTTTACGCGATCGTCACGTTCGGGATGGTTTTCATCATCCAGCAAAGTTTGACATTCGCGGCATCCGAAGGCGCACGCGCCGCGTTGAACTACACGTCTGTGCCGTGTGACCGGCTGCAGGTCAATGCGCGGAATGCGGTGACGCAAGCGTTGGCCGGCGCGCCCTGGTCGAGTAACGTCAGTTTCGCCGCGCAGGTTTCCACGTCGGCGCCGGCACCCACATCGACGCCCGGCGTGACCTGCGGCACGGCATTCGTATCGACGTCCACGTCCGCATTCAACGTGATGGTGACGACGACCTATTCATACGCGGCGAATCCGCTGATTCCGTGGATATTCCTGTTCAATGCGCCGCAGTTGCAGAGTAGCGCGACCGTGCAGGTTCAGCCCAGCATGCTTTGAATCGCACACCTATTGAATGTAGTCACCCGACCGTTGACACGCTCCAGAACCTGATTCCGGCATTCCCATACCAACATGGCCAACAATCTGACAAAAATCATCGCGGGGTTGCTGATTGCGATCGCTGTTCTGCTTGGAATCTACGCATGGATGCTCGGGCGCAGTACGTCGCGCCCCGTCCCTGTACAACCGACCGTCGCTGCGAACCCGGTACCCGTGGTCATTGCGACGCGCACGCTGCCGGTCGGTCAGCCGATTGCCGCCGATGCACTGAAGGTTCAACCGACGGCTCCTGCGCCGGCCGGCGCGTTTGCCGATCCGGCCACGCTGGTGGGTCGCGTCCCCGCGAGGGACATCCCGGCGTCGATGCCGGTCGTGTCGGACGCACTGGTGTCCGGGCTCGCCGAGGACGTTCAGCCGGGCGAACGCGCGATTGCGGTTCGCGTCGACGAGACCAATGCGGTCGGCAACCGTCTGCGGCCCGGCAACTTCGTCGACGTATTCGTGAACCTGAAGCGTGAAGGCGGCGGCGGAATGTTCGATGGCGAAGTGTCGCAGACGCAGGCGCGGCTGCTGATGTCGAAGGTTCGCGTGCTGTCGTTCGGCGATGCGACACCGGAGCGCGACAGCGGCAGCAACACGAACGGCAATAACGGCCAGCCGAGCAACACGCGCATCGCGGTACTCGCGATACCGACCGCGCAGGTCGATGCACTGACGCTCGGCGAGGCGAGCGGCCGGCTGACGCTCGCGCTGCGCAACCCGCGCGACGACGAGCTTGCGACGCAGACGGTGGCGGTGCGCACAGACAACAAGCTGTCGCCGTCGGCGCTCGCCGCCGCCGGCGTATCGCTGCAACAACTGTCCGGCACGTCGAGGACCGCAGCGGCCAACGTGAATGTGCCGCCGCTGCCGTCGCGCCTGCCGCCTGCGGTGCGGCCAGGCGGCAGCGGTAGCAGCGGTGGCAGCGGCAGCATCGAGGTAATCCGAGGCGGCCGGTCGGAAACGGTTGCGTATTGAACAACATCGATGGCCATCGATATCAGCGACGACAAGTAACGGCCGTGCGACGGTCCAATAAACAATGAAAAACTCACTGATTGCATTCGCGATTGCTCTCTGGGCCCTGACATTCGCCTCCTTTGCAAGCGCGAGCAGCACGATCGAGCTCGCGGTTGGCGCGCAGCGGCAGATTTCCGCCGGCCGCGCGCTGCAGCGGGTCGCCGTCGGCGATCCGGCGATCGCCGATGTGCTCATCATGAAGGGCAGTCGTGCCGGTTCGGTGCTGCTGATCGCGAAAGCGCCGGGGGCGACGAACGTGATGCTGTGGGAGCGCGGTCACGACGAACCGACGGTCTGGAGCGTCGAAGTCGTCGACGCGGCTGCGCAAGCGGTACTCGACGGCTCGACGCCGCAGGTGAAAGCGTACGGCGGGACGTCGGTGCTGCGGGGAACGTCGGCATCGCTCGATGCGCACGAGCGGGCCGCGGTGGTTGCCAAAAACATGAGCCCCAAGGGCACGGTGATCGATCGCTCGACGCTGGTCGGCAAGAACGTGGTGCAGGTCGACGTGCGGGTGGTGGAATTCAGCCGCTCGGTGCTCAAGCAAGTCGGCTTCAACTTCTTCAAGCAGAGCAACGGATTTTCGTTCGGCTCGTTCTCGCCGGGCGGTGTGCAATCGTACAGCGGCGGATCGGGGCCGGGCACGGGCGGGTACATTCCCACGCTCGGCGCACCGGTTGCCTCCGCATTCAATCTGGTTGTGAACGCCGCGGGACGTGGCATCTTCGCTGACCTGTCGCTGCTCGAAGCAAACAACATGGCGCGCGTGCTCGCGGAGCCGACGCTCGTCGCGCTGTCCGGCCAGAGCGCCAGCTTCCTCGCAGGCGGCGAGATTCCGGTGCCGTCGCCGCAGGGGCTCGGCTCGACTGCGATCCAGTGGAAGCAATACGGCGTCGGGCTGTCGCTGACGCCGACGGTGCTTAGCCCGAGCCGGATCGCGCTGAAGGTCGCACCGGAATCGAGCCAGCTCGACTTCGTGAACAGCGTGACGATCAGCGGCGTTGCCGTGCCGGGCATCACAACGCGCCGTGCCGATACGACGGTCGAACTTGGTGACGGCGAGAGCTTCGTGATCGGCGGCCTGATCGACCGCCAGACGATGTCGAACGTGAACAAGGTGCCGCTGCTCGGTGACCTGCCGATTATCGGCACGTTCTTCAAGAACCTGAACTACCAGCAGAACGACAAGGAATTGCTGATCATCGTGACCCCGCATCTCGTCGCACCGATTGCGAAGGGGGCGGTACTGCCGGCGACGCCCGGCGAGTTGTCCGAGCAGCGTGATGGGCCGGTGTGGCGATCCTATCTGGGCGGCGCGGCGTCGCCGGATGCAGCACCGGGGTTTTCGAGATGAATGTGAAGCATTGCGCGTTGCGGCACATCGCTACGCCTTGCGTAATCGGGGGTGTTCGACATGAATGCACGAACTCAATCATTGTGTGAACCCGCCGTGACCGACTACTTCGTTTGCGCATCGACAAAGGAAGCGCATGTGCGCTGGCTGGCCGATACGCTGGTGTCGGCCGGGGCGGTCGAGGCCGCGTCGCTGGAGCCGGGTGCGCTTGCGCAGCGCATCACGGGGCTCAATCCGGCCCTGGTGTTCATCGATTTCTCCGAACGCAGCGATGCGGCGAGCGTCGCCGCTGCCACGGTACGCGCAGCGCATCCGGGGTTGCCGATCGTTGCGCTCGGCTCGCTCGCCCAGCCGGAAAGCACGCTCGCTGCACTGCGTGCGGGCGTGCGCGACTTCATCGACGTGTCGGCCTCGGCCGAGGATGCACTGCGGACGACGCGTGGTCTGCTGACTCACGTCAGCGAGCCGACGAGCCGCCACGGCAAGGTCGTTGCGCTGCTCGGGGCGCGTGCCGGCATGGGCGTCAGCACGTTTGCCGCGAATCTCGCGGTCTGGCTGCAGAAGCGGGCGCTCGGTCCAGGGGCGACAGGCAGCCCGGACGGCGGCGTGCCGGCCGGTCGCCAAACCGCGCTGATCGATCTGGGGTTGCCAGCCGGTGACGGTGCGCTGTTCCTGAATACGCGCTGCGAATTCCATTTCATCGACGCCGTGCAGAACCTGCGCCGCATCGATCGCACGTTCGTCAACACCGCACTCACGCGGCACCAGAGCGGCGTCGCACTGACGACACTGCCGCCGGACCTGGGCGCGTTGCGCGACGTGTCTTATGCGTCATGCATCGGTTTGCTGAACCGTTTTCGCGCGTTCTTCGACCAGCAGGTCGTCGACCTCGGCGGGTTCTCGAATCGCGAGTTCGTCATGCAGATCGCCGCATCGGCAGACGAGTC
The DNA here is from genome assembly GCF_902499175.1 of Burkholderia aenigmatica. Lineage (GTDB taxonomy): Bacteria > Pseudomonadota > Gammaproteobacteria > Burkholderiales > Burkholderiaceae > Burkholderia > Burkholderia aenigmatica. Next base: position 25,925 of record NZ_CABVQC010000008.1, on the reverse strand, counting down.
GTGGCTTGTGTGCGATCAGGGTGTCGCATCGATCGTGTCGGCGGCCGACTTGCTCACCGGGCTGCGCGATGCGGGTGTCGATACCGACCGCGTCAAGCTCGTGGTCAATCAGTACGATCCGGCGCTGGACCTGATGCCGGGGCAGATCGCCGAGCGTCTCGGCTTGTCGCTGGTCGGCACCTTGCCCGCGCGTCGCGTCGCGATCGGCCATGCCGCGAACCAGGGACGGCTCATCGTCGATGCGGCGGAGCGCGATCCGTATGTACGCGCACTCGAATCCCTCGCCGCGCGGCTGCCCGGCGTATCGGGCATGGCGGGCGCGTCGCGCACCGCGCCGGGCCTGTCCGCGCTCAAGCGTTTCATTAAACCCTCGTCCAAGCGGTCATAACCGATGGCACACGACATTCAATTTGCCGACGGCGCAGCGCCGTTCTCCCAGACGCAGCAATTCCACGACATCAAGAATGCCGCGCACGAGCATCTGCTGACGCGTATCGAGGAACTGGGCGCCGAGTTCGGCCGATGGTCCCGCGAGGCGATCAATCAGTTCGTCGATCTCGAGATTGACAGCTTCGTGCGTCTGCGTCGCATTCCGCTCAACGAGAACGAGGTGCGCACGATCGCCGAAGCGCTGACGAAGGAGCTCGCGGGCTTCGGGCCGATCGAGGATCTGCTCGCGGATCCGGCGGTCGAGGACATCCTGATCAACGGCTATAACGACGTGTACGTGTCGCGCCACGGGATTCTCGCGAAGCTGCCGGTGCGCTTCACCGACAACGCGCACTTGCTACGCATCGTGCGCCGGATTCTTGCGCCGATCGGGCGTCGTCTCGACGAGTCGAACCCGATGGTCGACGCGCGACTGCCGGATGGCGGACGCGTGAACGTCGTGATCGAGCCGCTGTCGATCGACGGCCCGATTGTGTCGATCCGGAAATTCCGCAAGGATCCGCTCAAACCCTCGGACCTTCTCGGCAACGGCACATACAACGAAGAGATCGGCGCGTTGCTCGAGGCGGCGGTCGAGGCGCGTTGCAACGTGCTCGTGTCGGGTGGCACGAGCTCGGGGAAGACGTCGCTGCTTAACGCGCTTGCATTCCACATTCCGGAGGCCGAACGTGTCGTGACGATCGAGGATACGGCCGAACTGTCGCTGAATCACCCGCACGTCGTGCGTCTCGAGAGCCGTCCGGGCGGTTTCGACGGAACCGGCGTCGTGTCGATTCGCGACCTGCTGCGCAATACGCTGCGAATGCGCCCGGACCGGATCATCGTCGGCGAAGTGCGCGGCGGCGAAGTGCTGGAAATGCTGCAGGCGATGAACACGGGCCACGACGGCTCGATGGGCACGGTGCACGCGAGCTCGCCGCGCGAGTGTCTGTATCGTCTCGAGATGCTCGCCGGTTTCGCGGGCTTCCAGGGGACCGAGTCGAGCCTGCGTCGCCAGATCGCGAACGCGATCGACTTCATCGTGCAGATCGGGCGACTGTCGAATGGACGCCGCCGGATTCTGTCGATCACCGAGGTGACCGGGTTGTCCGACAACATCATCGCGACGCAGGAGCTGTATCGCTACGAAGCGCGCGTGACGCCGGAGGGCGAGGAGGTCGATAACTGGGAGTCGCTGGGTATCCATCCGCATTCGCCGAAGCTTGCACGTTTCCGCCAGACGTTGATGAACAGCGGATTGGGTGGCGCCGGGTTCGGCGGCGGCGGTTTCGGTCGCGGCGGGGGCTTCAATGTATAGCGCGATGGTCTGGATGCTCGCGGTCGCAATGGTGTGCGTGGCATCGGCGCTGATGCTGTGGCGACATGCGGAAACTCGGCGCGTGCGCACCGATGCAAAGCGCTTCATCGACAGCCGGCTTGAACCCGGTGCACGCGCGACGTCGCCGTCCGCAAGACCGGCGTCATCCGCTGCGTCGCGGACAGTGGCGTCATCCGGTGGCGTGCGCAACGCGACATCTCGTGCTTTCTGGGCGCACTGGTACGCGGTCGCGACTGAGTATCTGACCAACCTCGTGAACCGCGCCGGGATCGAAGGCGCGCGCGGCAAGGCGATCGTCGCGCTGGCCGTGCTCGTCGCGATTGCGTCCATCGCGGGCAGCCGCGGTGGCGCGCTCGCGTGCTTCGCCGCGCTGGTCTGCGGGGCTGCGATTTTTGGCATCTGGATCGCTTCGCGCATCCAGCGGCGGCGCCTGAAGATCGTCCGGCAGATCCCGTCATTTCTCGACGGGATCGTGCGACTGGTGACGCTTGGCAACAGCGTGCCAGCCGCATTTCAGGCAGCGCTGCTGACGACGGAGGAACCGCTGCGCGGGTGCCTCGATCACGTGTCGCGAATGTTGCGGACGGGTGTCGAGATCGACCGCGCGATGCTCCATATTGCGAAGATCTATCGGGCGCAGGAATTCGAACTGCTCGGGTCGGTGCTGCGCTTGTCGGTCAAGTATGGCGGTCGCGCGGACGTGATGCTCGAACGCATGGCCGTGTTCATGCGTGACCTCGAGCAGGCGGAGCGCGAGCTGACGGCGATGTCGGCCGAGACGCGGCTATCGGCGTTCGTGCTTGTGATGTTGCCGATCGCGATCGGCAGTTTTGTCGTGATGACCAATCCGAAGTATCTGGAAGGGATGTGGATCGACCCGGGCGGAAGAACGCTCCTCATCTTCGCGTTCCTGATGCAGGTTGCGGGAACCGTGTGGTTGTATCGAATGGCTCGACTCAGGTGATGCGATGACGGCGACTCAGATCGGATCGGTTGCTCTGGCGCTTGGCGCGCTAGGCGTACTGTTGTTTGGACTGATTGCGTTGATGCGTGCGAGCGCAGCGTCGCGTGCTGAACGCGCGCTGGCCGATGCGCTCGACCAGCGCATGGCGACACGCGACGCGGCCAAGGTACGGCCCGCGGCGGAGGACGCGACCGACGCGAAACCGGTCTCTCCCGGCCGTCAGCGCATCGAGCGCATGCTTGCGCGACTGTCCGCGGCGGGGATGCGCTGGCTCGATACCGGGTTCGGCAAGCACATTGTCGCGGAAGAGGATCGCCGCATTCTCGAGCAATGCGGCTACGTCGATACGCGCACTCGCGGACTGTTCCTGAGCGCGCGGATCGCTTGCGGGATCGGGTTACCGCTTCTGTTTGCGATATTCGCCAGCGGACGAATGAAGGGCGCGTACTGGATGATCGGGATGTTTGCCGCATTCGGGCTCGGTTTCATGCTGCCGAAGCTTTACGTGCAACGCCGTGCCGCCGCTCGTCGCCAAAGCGTCGTCGATGAACTGCCGTTGTTCGTCGACATGCTGCGCCTGTTGCAGGGTGTCGGGCTGTCGCTGGATCAAAGCCTGCAGGTCGTGACCAACGATTTCCGCGGGATGATGCCGGTGCTGTCGTCGGAGGTCGGCATCGCACAGCGTCAGTTCGCAGCAGGCCGCACGCGCGATCAGTCGATGCAGCGGTTGTCGGGCGGGTTCGAAAACGAGGACTTGCGTGCGATTGCCCGGTTGATGGTGCAGGTCGACAAGCACGGCGGCGCGGTGCAGGAGCCGCTCAAGCAGTTCGGCGACCGGCTGCGGGAGACGCGCCGCGCGATGCTTCGCGAGCGGATCGGCCGACTGACCGTGAAGATGACGGGTGTCATGGTCCTGACGCTGTTACCCGCACTGCTGATCGTGACGGCAGGGCCCGGGTTGCTGGCCGTGATGCATGCGCTGTCGGCGCATCAATGATGGGTGGAAGGGACGACGATGAAGCGGATCATCAGGATGACGAGGCACGCAAGTATGGTGGCGGCGGTGCTGCTGCTGGGTGCTTGCGCGTCCAAGGAAAGCGGCTACGGCATCGGTGCGCAGACCGAACGCGCGGCGCTGATTCATGCGGCTGACCAGAAACAGACAGTGCCGGATACGCCCGCGATGTATCTCGGTCTGATCCAGCGGATGCAGGCACAGGGTCTCTATTACGCGTCGCTTGCGCATATCGATGCGTACGACAAGGCGTACGGCGTGTCGCCGGACACGATCCTGCTGCGCGCAGACGCACTGCGCATGACCGACCAGCCTGCTGCCGGTGCGGCCGCCTATACGCAGTTGCTGAAGACGCCGCTCGCCGCTCGCGGTTACCGCGGGCTCGGGTTGATCGCCGGTGCGGCCGGCGATTTCGGTCACGCGGTACAGGCCCTGACGCAGGCGACCGAACTCGAGCCGACCGACGCGTCGCTGCTGTCCGATCTCGCCTACGCGAAATTGCGTAGCGGCGATGTGGTCGGCGCTCGGGTGCCGCTGATGAAGGCGGCGGAGCTGGATCAACGCAATCCGAAAATCGTCAGCAACCTCGCGCTGTATTTGCTCGCGGCAGGGCGCACACAGGACGCGCAGCGGCTGATGAACCAGCAGCATCTGTCAGCGGATATTCGCAAGGACATCGTCGGCGATGCCGCAAAAATTACGGCTGCTGCACATGCACAGCAGCGTGCGGTCGCAACGCCACCGGTGGTGTCGCGGCGCACCGCGACCGCGCCGATCACGCCGATGGCAAACAATTTTGGCTATGACCAGACCGTGCCATTGCTGCAACGGTTTGCACAATGAACAGAACAGACAGGCGGGGAACGACATGAATAACAACCATCAGCGGGCTATGCGTGCGGGGCGGATCGCGGTACTGGGCGCGATCATTTGCATGGCAATGGGCACCGCAGTCGTACATGCGCAACAAGGTACGGCGCCAGCCGCATCCGACGTCGACCGTTCGACCAGGGCATGGCTTTCGATGCAGCGAGACAACCGTGCGGCGGCACCGGTGCAGCCGATGCTCGGCGATGTTGCGTCGCTCGTTTATCAGCGTTATCTCGATTCGTTCAAGAACAAGATTCCGCAGTCGATGATGAGCACACTGGGCAGTTCGTCCGGCGGCATGTCGGGTAGCGGGCAGAGTGCGCAGTAAGCGAGATGACGATGCGGGCAGATCAAGCATATGGGTCTCGGCGGCGCGGCGCTCGCTCGCCGGGCAAACGACGTCAACGCGGCTCCATCATGGTCATGGCCGCGATCTGGGTCATGGTCGCGATCGTTGTGCTCGGGGTGATCGACATCGCGAATCTGTATTTGCAGAAGCGGGATCTGCAGCGTATCGCGGACATGGCCGCATTGGCGGCCGTGCAGCCGATGTCGAACGATCCGGTCAGTTGCCTGAACGACGCACAAAACAATGTGACGACGAGTGCCACCATCAACGACAAGGGTTATGCATTTACGTTGATAGGTGCCACGGCGACGGGAAATCCTACCGCGGGAAACGACCAGATTGCCGTCAGCTGCGGAAGTTGGGATTCGTCGAACGCTTACGTGACGCCGGCGTCGACTGCGGCGAATGCGGCGCAGGTAACGGTGTACCGGCAGGTGAACTACTTCTTCCTGGGGCTGCTGATCCAATTGAGCGGGCGACAGACCTCTGTCTCCGCGACGGCTACTGCACGTGCGTCGGCAATCGACACGTTCAGCGTGGGTTCGACGCTTGCGAGCCTGAATACCTCCTCGTCCGCGATACTCGATCCGCTACTCACCGGATTGCTGGGGGCCTCGGCCAACGTCAACGTCGGCCTGGCCAACTACCAGGCGTTGGCCGGAGCAAACGTTACGCTGGGTCAGTTGGCGACGGTGGCGACCCAACTCGGCACGGCGGGCATGTCGAGCCCCGCCAGCATCGGGAAGTTGCTCGGTCTTAATCTGACCGTCTCGGATATCCTGAACCTCACCGCCACGGCGGTGGGCAGCAATACCACGGTGGGCACGGTGCTCTCTGCGCTAAGCAACAGCGTTGGCGCCAATGTCAATGTCAACAAGATTTCTTTGGGGAGTCTCCTTCAATACTCGGGCAGCAATGCGGAGGCGGCGGCGAACGCGAGCATCAATGTGCTTCAGTTGTTGCTCACGACGGCGGAGATCGGTGCATACAACAGCGGGCTGACACTGTCGGTCAATTCAACAAGCTGCCCCGGTAGTGCGTTCTGTCCGCTCATTTCAGCGGTGTCGTCGCTGGTTCGAGTCAATAGCTTGCAATTGCAGGTGCTGGCGCCGCCGTCGATCGGAATAGGCGAAGCCGGACAAGTGAACGGCATATGGCGCACGCAGGCGTCGCAAGCGGAGATCGGGCTCCTCGTCGACGTGCAGGTGCTGGCGGATCCGCCACCGGTGGGAATTCCCTACGTATTGACGTTTCAGCTGACAGGGCCACATTTGCCCCTCTACATCATCCTGGGCGGGCCGGGTCGGGCCTGGCTGGCCAGTACGAGTTGCCAGTCGACCCCGGCATCGAGCACCGCGACGTTCGGCGCGCTGCCGGGCGTGGCGATGATTTGCGCCGGACAGACTACCGGGGGTAAGTTGAACCTCAATTCCCCGAGCTGTGCGACCAGCAGCGGTACGCTTTCTGTGGCGAAACTGTCGGGGTCAGGGGTGGTGAATTTCTCGCTTCTGCAACTCAGTCTGTCGCTGTCGAACCCCGTAGCGTACGTTGGGAGCAGCACCAGCACGCCGATCTACAGCGGGCCGCCATTGCCTTCGACTCCAGGTGCGCTGAGCACCAGCCTGCCGTTGTCGGGGACGGGAATCGTGTATCCGAACAATTCGCAATACTCGTTCTGCAATACCAAGCCGAGTAACGGCGCATGCACGTCGTCCGCATGGTCTCCGGGACCCAATTGGACCACGTCGTCGACAGCAACCAACACACTCAACGTGCAACTGACCAATCTGTTGAGCGGAACGCCGCTCCAGCTCAGCGTGGCAGGACTGGATCTATCGATCCTGACCTTGATACTTCAGCCGCTCACGGATCAGCTCATTCCTCTGCTGCTCGGGCTCGTCAACCCGTTGCTCAACCTGTTGGTCACACCGTTGCTGACGGCATTAGGATTGCAAATCGGCCAGGTGACCGTGATACAACATGGCCTGACTTGCAATGCCCCGCAAATCGTTCATTGAAAGCATCAACAATGAGAAACACCTCCGCAATCGAAGAGCTCGACCTGTACGTCTGGGAAGGCAAAGCGGACATTGTCGACCGCGTTGCCCGCTGCATGGCGAGCTTCGACGTCGAAGTGATCCGCGCCGACAATGCGGAAATCTCGCCGGAGCGCGCCGCCTTGCGGCCGTCGCTGGCGATCATCAGCGTGACGATGATCGAAACCGGCGCGGCGTTCCTGCGCGACTGGCAGGCCAACATCGGCATGCCGGTCGTCTGGGTCGGCGCGGCGCGCGACCACGACGCGTCGCAGTATCCGCCCGAGTATTCGCATATCCTGCCGCTCGACTTCACCTGCGCCGAACTGCGCGGCATGATCGGCAAGCTCGTCACGCAGCTGCGTGCGCATACGGCTGAAACGTCGCATCCGACCGAACTCGTCGCGCACTCGGAATCGATGCAGGCACTGCTGCATGAAGTCGATACGTTTGCCGACTGCGACACCAACGTGCTGTTGCACGGCGAAACCGGCGTCGGCAAGGAGCGCATCGCGCAACTGCTGCACGAAAAGCATTCGCGTTACCGGCACGGCGAATTCGTACCGGTGAACTGCGGCGCGATTCCCGACGGCCTGTTCGAATCGCTGTTCTTCGGTCATGCGAAAGGATCGTTCACGGGCGCGGTTGTTGCGCATAAAGGCTATTTCGAGCAGGCGGGGGGCGGCACGCTGTTCCTCGACGAAGTCGGCGATCTGCCGCTGTACCAGCAGGTCAAGCTGCTGCGCGTGCTCGAGGACGGCGCGGTGCTGCGCGTCGGTGCGGCGACGTCGGTCAAGGTCGATTTCCGCCTGGTCGCGGCGAGCAACAAGAAGCTGCCGCAGCTCGTGAAGGATGGACTGTTCCGTGCCGATCTCTACTACCGGCTCGCGGTGATCGAGCTGAGCATTCCGTCGCTGGAAGAGCGCGGCGCGGTCGACAAGATCGCGCTGTTCAAGTCGTTCGTCGCGCAGATCGTCGGCGAGGATCGGCTCGCTCAGTTGTCCGATCTGCCGTACTGGCTGACGGATTCGGTCGCCGACAGCTATTTCCCCGGCAACGTGCGTGAACTGCGCAACCTCGCCGAGCGTGTCGGTGTGACGGTGCGGCAGACGGGCGGGTGGGATGCCGCGCGGTTGCAGCGGCTGATTGCGCACGCTCGCAATTCGGCGCAGCCGGTACCGGCGGAGAGCGCGGCCGAGGTCTTCGTCGACCGCAGCAAGTGGGACATGAACGAGCGCAGCCGCGTCATTGCGGCGCTCGACGCAAACGGTTGGCGGCGTCAGGACACGGCGCAGCAGCTCGGCATCAGCCGCAAGGTATTGTGGGAAAAAATGCGTAAATATCAGATCTTCGACGAGGAGCCCGAGACCCGCGAAAGTGAGTAATTAATGAGATAAAATCGCGCTGAATTATAACGACTCGGGCGGGAATAGAACTTCATGAGCCATAAGACGGGGTTGGGAAGGGCGTGCGTATTGCTCGCCCTGGTGGGGGGCATGCAGGGCGCATACGCGCAAAGTCTGGCAGACAGCGGTTCGCCGGTAGTACAGCAGGCGTCGGCGCCGGTTGCGGCAATTCCGGTGATCGATTCGCAGACATCGGTGCAGCCGCAGGCGGGCGAGTCGACGGGGCCGAGCACGGTCGACGACCTGCAGCGCCAGATCCAGTCGCACACGCTGACGGAAATGCGCACGAGCTATAACGGCAGCTACGGCGCGAGCCTGCTGTTCAACGTCAAGGACGGCGCGTACTTCGTTGCACTGTTCCAGCAGAAGGCGTTCTGGCGCGTGATCAAGACTTACGACGAAACGCGTGCGGAAGCGATCTATCGCGATTTCTCGCATCAGGCGGAGCGGCTGGCCGTGAACGAACTGCGGGCAGCGAAGCTGGAATCGCAGAAAGCGCAAATGGACAAGCAGATCGAAGTCACGCAGGATCGCGCGCGGCGCCTGCAGGCCGATATCTCGATCGCCCGCCAGCAGCAGGCGGCGGTCGCGGATCGCCAGAAGAGCGTACGCAACGAGACGGCCGCATTGCAGGCGCAGCAGGCCGAGCTGCAGTCACAACTGCGTACGTTGCAGCAGCAGGTGCGTTCGTTGCAGCGCGAGGCCGATGCGGGCCTGCCGACGACGGCACACTGAACCCGATGGCGGTGCGGCGACATGCCGCGCCGGCCGCACAAGTAAAAAGGGCAAGCCGGTTGGCTTGCCCTTTTGTTTTACTGGCCGTCCGGCACGATTCGCCGGCGGCGTGTCACGATCACCGGCCCGTTGCCGCCGCGCGAATCCGACGGCGATGCGCTGCCGGATGCGTCGCCGGCGTCGCGTGGCGCGCCGTAGCTTTCGCGCGGTTCACGGGGTTCGCGCGGGGCGCCGTAGCCTTCGCGCGGCTCACGCGAGCCGTAACCCTCGCGCGGTTCGCGCGAGCCATAGCCTTCACGCGGTTCGCGGGAGCCGTAACCGCCGTCGCCGCGCGATTCGCGCGAGCCGCCGTGCGAGCCGTACGGGCTGTGACCGCCGCCTTCACGGCCACCCGGGCGCCCGCCGGTGCGCGGCCCGCGGGGGCCGCTGCCACCCGGGCGCGAGCCGCCCGTGTCGAGCTGGATCGTGGAAATCGCGTGCTTGTAGATGCCTTGCAGACCCACGGGGGTGCGCAGCATCACCAGGTACTGGTCGAACGACTCGATACATCCCGTCAGACGAATGCCGTTGACGAGATAGATTTCAACGCGCTTACGTTCCTTGCGCGCCGAATTGATGAAGTCGTTTTGCGGATGGGATTCTGCGGGATTGGCCATTGAGGTGCGGCAGGAGCCTGCGTCAGAGAATATGTTGTGCGTGTGTGTGGCGTGTTCGTCCACAAGGTGTTTGGCGGGATTCTACCCTGTTCAATCGGGGAGCGCGCAGTCGTGATTGTGTCGAACCGTAACCCACTATAGACGTTCCAGCGCATTTTCGCGATTCGACCGAACGGCTAATGTCATTTCGTTACGCCGCGTTACGACTCTCGCAGTGCCGTATCACCTTGGTTCGCGCGCCGCACGTACATTGGTCGGGCGAGCCGGGCGGGCCGGCATATCAGGGATTCAGAACATGAACAAGAGACGATGGGCAGGGTGGGTCGGGGCCGTCGCGTTGCTGGCTTCCGGCAGTGCGATGGCGGGGCATGTCGACCTGTCGGTCGGCATCGGCGTACCGGTCGCGCCGGTCTATGTCGAACCGGCACCGGTCTATGTGGCGCCGCAGCCGGCCGTGGTCGCCTATCCAGGCTACGGATACGGCTACTACGGCGATGACGACGACGATCGCTATCGCAAGTGGCGCAAGCACTATTACAAGCGATGGCACCGGCACCACGGCGACGACGATGACGATTGAGCCCGAGGCCGGCCCCGCCGGCGCGCATCAGAACGCGTAGTCGGGGTTTTTCGGGTCGAATGCGGTGTCGTCGAGTGTCGCCGGTGTGATTTTCTCGATGACGATCCGCTCGAAGATCTTGCCGTCGTTGTCATAGGACTCGACGGTCCGGAAATAGGGCGCGTGCAGGTCGAGCCCGAGGACTTCCTTCTTCGCGTAGAACTGCGGCCGGCCGGTCGGCGTTTCGTAGGTGAGCGCGACCACGCGCACGCCGCCGATCGTTCTGGCTTCCACATCGGTCGGCCGCTGCACGCCGGCTTCCACGTATTTCTTCCCTTCGGTCAGGTACAGGTTCGTGATGAACTCGGTGCCGAGATCCGTCACCTGGTGATTCGACTGGGCGCGCGCAAGTGCGCCGTCGAGTGCCGTCCACAGCGGAATCTTGCCGAGCAGGCCGCCGAGGTGACCGTACATCTCGTCCTTGCGCTGCGTCGCGTCGTAGATGGTCTCCTGGCCGGCGTGCGCACCGCCCGGCAGCCATTTCGCATAGACGCGCAGCGGCTCGCGGGTGGTCTTCACGAGCATGTGGTCGGGCGTATCGGACCATTTTCCGCTGATGCGCTCCTGGCGCACCATCGTGAACTGGTATGACGGATAGCCGTTGGGACCGTTACGGATATACAGCGGTACGGCGAGCGGATCGAGTGCCTTGAACAGCGCCGTGAGCGTCGCGTCATCGAATTGCGCGAGCGTGCCGCGCTGTGCGGCCGTGCGCAGCCAGCGCGCCTGCTGCGCGACTGGCTCGCGCGTGACTTTCGCGAGATCCGCCGGCAGTGCGGCACCCGCAGCCGCGCCCGCGGTGGCGGTCGTTTCCTGTGCATGCAGGCCCGCCTGTCCGAGCGACAACAGGCAGGCGACTGCCACGGCGGCGGCATGCCGCGCGTGGCGCTTCTTTCCTTCGTTCATCGACGGCGTCTCCCGGGGCGATGGATCGTTCAGCCTTGCTTCGCGGCCTTGATTTTGGCGAGTTCCTCGTCGCGCAGCGCGCGGCGCAGGATCTTGCCGACGTTGGTCTGCGGCAGCGCGTCGCGGAACTCGACGAATTTCGGCATCTTGTAGCCGGTCAGGTTCTTGCGGCAGTGCGCGAGCACGTCGTCGACCGTCAGCGACGCGTCGCGGCGCACGACGAATACCTTGATCCGTTCGCCTTGTACCTCGTCAGGAATGCCGATCGCCGCGGCTTCGCTGATGCCCGGATGCATCACCAGCACTTCCTCGATCTCGTTCGGATACACGTTGAAGCCCGACACGAGGATCATGTCCTTCTTGCGGTCGATCAGGCGGATGAAGCCGCGCTCGTCCATCACGCCGATGTCGCCGGTGCCGAGCCAGCCGTCGGCGTCGATCACCTTGGACGTCTCGTCGGGGCGTTGCCAGTAGCCGCGCATCACCTGCGGACCGTGCACGCACAGCTCGCCCGGTTCGCCGATGGGCGCCCAGGTGCCGTCCTCGCGGCGAAAGCGCACGATGGTGGACGGCGCGGGCAGGCCGATCGACCCGCTGAACGCGGCCATGTCGTTCAGGTCCACGGGGTTCATCGTGACGATCGGCGAGCATTCGGTCAGGCCGTAGCCTTCGACGACCGGCCGGCCCGTCACTTGCTGGAAGCGCTCCGCGACCGCGCGCTGCATCGCCATCCCGCCCGCCATCGCGAGCTTCAGCTTCGAGAAGTCGCGCTTGCGGAATTCCTCGTTGTCGAGGAACGCGTTGTACAGCGTGTTGATGCCGGTGATGCCGGTGAACGTCTCGTTGCGGATGATCTTCATCACCATCGTCATGTCGCGCGGGTTCGCGATCAGGATGTTGCGCCCGCCGAGCCCCATGAAGATGAATGCGTTCACCGTCAGCGAATAGATGTGATACAGCGGCAGCGGCGTGAGCACGGTTTCGACGTCGCCCGATACCTGATCGGCGATCCACGCCTTCGCTTGCAGCAGGTTCGCGATCAGGTTGCCGTGCGTGAGCATCGCGCCTTTCGCGACGCCCGTCGTGCCGCCCGTGTATTGCAGGAACGCGAGGTCGTCGCGCGTGATCTTCACGGGTTGCGGTTTGCCGCGTGCACCGAGCGCGAGGGCGGAGCGCAACCGGATGGCCTGCGGCAGGTGGTAGGCCGGCACGAGCTTCTTCACGTGCTTCAGCACGAAATTGATCAGGCGTCCTTTCGCATTGAAGCCGTCGGCGAGCAGGTCGCCGAGCGCGGTGACGATGATGTTCTTCACCTGCGTTTCCGGCAGCGCGTCCTGCAGCGTGCGCGCGAAGTTCTCGAACACGACGATCGTTTGCGCGCCGCTGTCTTTCAGCTGGTGCGCGAGTTCGCGCACGGTGTAGAGCGGATTGACGTTGACGACGATCGCGCCGGCCTTCAGCGTGCCGAACAGCGCGACCGGGTACTGGAACGTGTTCGGCAGCATGATCGCGACGCGGTCGCCGGGCTTGACGCCGAGGCTTTGCAGATACGATGCGAACGCGTCGACTTTCTGTGCGAGCGTGCGGTAGGTCATCGATGCGCCTGCGCTCACATAGGCGACGCGCTCGGCGAAGCGGCTCGTGCATTCGTCGAAGAATTGCACAAGCGATGCATATTGCGTGACGTCGATCTCGTGCGGGACGCCGGGCGGGTATGACGCGTACCAGATGCCGTCGGAGTTCGGCGGAACCTGGGCCGCTGCGGGTGCTGCGGAAGATGACATGACATGTCTCCGGTCTTTGCTCTCGGCGACGGCGGGTGCTTCAGCACCCGCCCGTGCCCCGTGCCGCACGGTCGATCGACGGGGACGTCTCGACGCCCCGCGTGACCGCGCGTTTCAATCAAATCGTGAACAGGAAGCCGCGCGTGGCCTCGCGCGCTCAGTTCGTGGAATGCAGCGTCGCCGTATCGGCGGTGGTCGCGCCCGACTGCGGCAGCCCGAACGCTTCGCTCGCGCCTGCGTCGTCGAGCACGGCCGCGAAGATCGACAGTTGCGCGCTGTCGGGCATCGGCGCTTTCAGCGCGGCGACGATCAGCGACGACAGTCGCGCGATCATCTGCACGTCGTTCATCGTGCGGCCTTGCGAGAACTCGTCGATCAGGCTTTCCGTTTCGGCGCCGGCGAGCGCGCCGGACAGCGCGCCGATCGCGAAGTGCAGGCGCCAGCCGAGCTCCGTGCGCGGCAGGTGCGGCAATGCCCGCTGGAACGCGTCGAAGAAGCGGCCCGCGACGCTCGCGTAGTGCGCGGTCAGGAAGTTGCGCACGAACGGCGACGGATCGGTGTACGCACGGCCGATCAGGCGCAGGAACCCGGGCCCGCCGCGCTCGGGATTGCGCGATGCCTTCAGCGCGGGAATGAACATCGCGCCGAGCACGTGCTCGCAGGTGATGTGCGAGCCGAGTTGCGCATCGAAGCGGTCGAGGATGCCGAGGCGTTCCTGGTTGAGCTGGTCGAGCCGGCGCGACAGCATCGCGTGAATCAGCGCTTCCTTGCTGCCGAAGTGGTAGTTGACCGCGGCCAGGTTGACCGCCGCGCGCGAGGTGATCTGGCGCATCGACATCGCCTCGAAGCCATGCTCGATGAACAGATCCTCGGCCGCATCGAGGATGCGTGCCTTCGTCCCGCCGGTCTGCCGAGTGCCGGATGACCGCGCCCCGGACGGCCGTCCCGCGGATGGCCGTCCTTCCTGACTTACTGCCATGTCCCGCCTCCCATGCCGGTCGCCCGGCCGCGAACTGGTGATTTGTTTGTCTGATTCAAACAGTCGTTTTTATTAAGATAAAAAAGGGCAGGCGGAGCGGGCAAGCGGGGAATCTGGACAAATTCCTCTAGTTCGATGTGCGGATGCGGAAAGTATCGCGCGTGCCCTCGGCAGGGCGGGGCACGCGCGATGGTGCGATGCGGCAATGCGCGGGGTTAGCTGACCGTGCTACGCGTATTGACCGATTGCGTCATGTCGATGCCGCGCCGTTCGCGGCTGAACAGGATCAGCACGGCGATCACGACGGCGACGATGCCGGCCACGAGCGCGAGCGCGAAGCTGTAATTGTTGTTGTTCGACACGGCGAGCGAGGCCTGCATTGTCGCGTTGCCCGACGCGAGCAGGTTGCCGAGCTGGTAGACGACGCCGGGGAAGGTCGCGCGGATTTCGTCGGGCGAAATCTCGTTCAGGTGAACCGGGATCACGCCCCACGCACCCTGCACTGAGATCTGCATCAGGAACGCACCCGCGGCGAGCGCAACCGGGCCGCTCGAAAATGCCCACAGCGGCAGCACGGGCAGTGCAATCAGCGCAGCGATGAAGATGGCGCGACGCCGGCCGATCCGCTCCGAGATCGCACCGAACGACAGGCCGCCGACGATGGCGCCGATGTTCAGCACGATCGTGATCCACGACACGGTATGCGGATCGAAGTGATGCTGCTCGCGCAGGAACGTCGGATAGAGATCCTGCGTGCCGTGCGAGAAGAAGTTGAACGCGGTCATCAGCACGATCGCGTAGATCGTGAGCTTCCAGTTCTGCCGCATCGTGGTGCCAAGGCTCGGGCGCGGGCGCTTCTCCATCTGCTTCCACGCCGGCGATTCGGGCACATGTGCGCGCACGTAGAGCACGAGCAGCGCGGGCAGCACGCCGACCATGAACATCCCGCGCCAGCCGATGTACTGGTAGAACAGGCCGAACACGACGGACGCGAGCAGGTAGCCGCTCGGATAGCCGGCCTGCAGCAGCCCCGACACGAAGCCGCGCGCATGGGTCGGCACGGTTTCCATCGTCAGCGCGGAGCCGACGCCCCATTCGCCGCCCATCGCGACACCGAACAGCGCGCGCAACACGAGCAGCGCGGTCAGGCTCGGCGCGAAACCCGACGCGAGTTCGAGCAGCGAATAGCATGCGATGTTGACCATCAGCGTCGGGCGCCGGCCGAAGCGGTCGGCGAGCCGGCCGAAGATCAGCGCGCCGAGCGGGCGCATCGCGAGCGTCAGCGTGAGCGCGAACGCGACGGCGGGGATCGTCGACCCGAATTCGGCGGCGATGTCCTTCAGCACGAAAACCATCAGGAAAAAATCGAACGCATCGAGCGTCCAGCCGAG
This sequence comes from Burkholderia aenigmatica, assembly GCF_902499175.1. Classification (GTDB taxonomy): domain Bacteria; phylum Pseudomonadota; class Gammaproteobacteria; order Burkholderiales; family Burkholderiaceae; genus Burkholderia; species Burkholderia aenigmatica. The sequence goes on along the minus strand of NZ_CABVQC010000008.1, from coordinate 10,447 downwards.
GTAGGCGGCGATCGTGACGTTGCGTTGTTCGCGGGTCCAGCTCATGTCCGAGGTCTCCTCGTTGGCTTGCGCGCTCACGATGTGCATGCGGATGCGGGCCCGGCTTGCGCGCGGTGCGGGGGCATTGATCGAGTGTAGGCCGCGGCGCCGGGCGATGTAGGGCGCGATAACGTCGAATCGGGAATAATCCCTAGGAAATGAACTGTTTCGGAAATGGAAACGGCGTCGCACGAAACAGGCGACAGGCATCTGTATCATTCCGGCAGGCTTTTTGTAGTTGTTTTGTAATGCGCCCGATGCACATCGTCACCGAATCAGGAGTCCAGATGACCGAACCTTCCGCCGCCACGCTGCCGGTGCTCGATACGGCCCGGCTGTGGCTGCGTCCGCGTGTGCTGGCCGACCTCGACGCGTGCATCGAGATGGATCGCAATCCCGAGGTCACGCGGCACATCGCGGGCCCGTGGCACGATCCGGTCGAGCATCGACGCTTCGTCACGCACCGGATCACCCGCGACTATCCGCCGGGCCTCGGCTACTGGTCGATCTTCGAGAAGGCCGCGCCCGATGCGTTCATCGGCTGGATCCTGCTGATTCCCGACTATGCGGACGGCGCGCGCGACGTCGAGATCGGCTGGCGGCTGGTGCGTACGACATGGGGGCGCGGCATCGCGAGCGAGGCTGCGTCAGCCGTCGTGCGTCATGCCTTCGACACGGTGCGGCTGCCGCGCGTGATCGCCGATATCGCGGAGGCCAACAGAGGCTCGCTGAATGTCGCGCGCAAGCTCGGGATGCGTCGCGTGAGCATCGTGCACGACGGTATTCCTTACATTCGACATCGTCTCGAACGCAACGATCTGCGCGCGTAGCGCGGCACCGCGCATGCGCAGGAGGGTGTCAGAGATCGTCAACCGGATGCGTATCGAGGTCATGATGTATTAACGGCTCGCGCGATCAGGAGTATCGTTGCCGGAATTTCGCAACATGGGGTACGACCATGGCACTCGGCAATGATGTTCATCTGATTCCCGTCAAGCTTGAAGAACTGCGTCCCACGCAGATGACGGTCGGCTATCGCGAAGTCAAGGCGAAGCGCAAGCACTGGAAGGGGCTCAGCAAGCGTGCGCGCAAGGCCGCGATCGAATCGCACTGGTTCCCGGCCGTGCTCGGCCCGGACGGGCTGCACTACATCACCGATCACCACCACCTCGGCCTCGCACTGATCGAGGAAGGCGAGGCGCGCGTGAACGCGATGCTGCTGAAGGATCTTTCGTGGCTCGACCACACGATCTTCTGGCGGATGATGGAACACAATCAGTGGGTGCATCCGTTCGGCGCGGACGGCACGCGCCGCGACTACGAGAATCTGCCGAAGGCGCTGACGGGGCTCGTGGACGATCCGTACCGCAGCCTTGCCGGCGAGCTGCGCACGGCGGGCGGCTATGCGAAGGACGCGACGCCGTTCAGCGAATTCCTGTGGGCCGACTACCTGCGCCAGCACGTGTCGCTCGACCAGATCCGCAAGAATTTCGCGAAGGCGCTCGATATCGCACTGCATCGCGCGCATGAGCAGGATGCACGCTATCTGCCCGGCTGGTCGGGCGTCATCGCCGTCAAGCCCTGACCGCCTCATGACGACCGCCCCGATCCGTCCCGAGGCCGGCCCGCAGCATGCCGACCATTTCGCCGTGCTCGACGCGACTTCGCCGCCACCCAAGCGACGCATCGGCCTCGATGCGCTGGCCGGCCTGTCGATCGCGGGCCTGCTGATACCCGAGGCGGTCGCGTACGCGGGGTTGGCCAACCTGCCGCCGCAGGCCGGTCTCATCGCGTTGCTGTCGGGGCTCGTCGTCTATGCGCTCACCGGCAGCAGCCGCTTCGCGATCGTGTCGTCGACGTCGTCGTCCGCCGCCGTGCTGGCCGCGACGGTGCTCGCGGAGTCGGGGATGGCGCTCGCCGCGCAGCTCGCGCTCGCGGCGGCGCTCGTCGCGATGACGGGCGTGCTGTTCATCCTGGCGGGCGCCGCGCGGCTCGGCGGCATGTCGGATTTCGTCGCTCGGCCGGTGCTGCGCGGCTTCACGTTCGGCCTCGCGGTGACGATCGTCATCAAGCAGTTGCCGAAGATTCTCGCGATTTCCGTGCAGCACAGCGATGCGCCGCATGTCGCGCTCGACCTGATCACCGGCGCGCCGCATGCGAATCTCGCCAGCGTCGCGCTCGGTGCGACCGCACTGGCGTTGCTGTTCACGCTCGGGCGGAGCTCGCGCGTGCCCGCGACGCTCGTCGTGATCGTGCTGTCGATCGTGGCCGGCTATGCGATCGACTGGCAGCGATACGGGATCGCGATCGTCGGCCACATCGATTTCAAGCACATCGAGTTCGGCTTGCCGACCCTCGACCGCAATGCGTGGATGCAGACCATCGAGCTTGCGTTCGCGCTGATGCTGATCCTCTACGCGGAATCGTACGGATCGATCCGCAACTTCGCGCTGAAGCATGGCGACAGCGTGTCGCCGAATCGCGACCTCGTCGCGCTCGGCTGCGCGAATCTGGTGTCGGGCCTGCTGCACGGGATGCCGGTCGGTGCGGGCTATTCGGCGACCTCGGCGAACGAAGCGGCCGGCGCGCAGTCGCGCTTTGCCGGCCTGTGGGCGGCGGGTGTGGTCGCGCTGATCGTCTGGCTGCTGCTGCCGCAGCTCGCGCGCACGCCGGAGCCCGTGCTCGCGGCGATCGTGATCTTCGCGGTCAGCCACTCGCTGCATCCGTCGGTATTCCGGCCGTATTGGGCCTGGCATCGCGACCGGCTCGTCGTGATCGCCGCGCTGCTCGCGGTGCTCGTGCTCGGCGTGCTGCACGGGCTGCTCGCGGCCATCGGCGTGAGCCTGCTGCTGACGCTGCGCAAGCTGTCCGAGCCGAACGTCAGCGTGCTCGGCCGGCTGCGCGACAGTCACGACTTCGTCGACGTGGCGAGCCACGCCGATGCGAAGCCGGTGTCGGGCGTGCTGATCGTGCGGCCCGAGGCGCAGCTGTTCTTCGCGAATGCGGACCGGATGCTGAACCGCGTGCGTGCGCTGATGAAGACCGCGCCGGACACGCATACGGTGATGCTCAGCCTCGAGGAAACGCCGGATGTCGACGGCACGACGATCGAATCGTTGCGCACGTTCGCGGCTGAATGCACGGCGCGCGGGTTGCGCCTTGCGATCGTACGGCTCAAGGTGCACGCGCTGCATGCGTTGCGCCGCGCAGCGGACGAGACGCTGCACGACGACGCGATGTCCGAATTGAGCGTCGACGAGAGCCTGCAGTTGCTGCAGGCCGGGATGCCGCCGAACGGTAGCGGCGGAACGACCGCCGCTTGACGGTGCCGGGGCGGCGCGCCGGTGCGTGTTATTGCGAAACGACAGCGTCGGCCGAGCGCTCGATCATGTCGGTCACTTCGGCTGCGGTCGGTGCATAAGCGCCTGCATGCGCACAGGCGACCGCCGCGCACGCGGCTGCGTAGCGCAGATGCTCGGCGGCTGACGCATCGGGCCGCGCAAGCTGGCTCGCGAGCCAGCCCCCGATGCTCGCATCGCCGCAGCCGACGGTGTCGGCAACCTCGGTCGGGAACGCGGGCTGGAACAGCACGGTGTCGCGATGCAGGAGCTGCATGCCGGACGCGCCGCGCGTGACGAGCATCGTCGCGTCCGGCGCCCACGTGCGCAGTTGCGCGAGCGCGGCGGCTTCATCGAGTTCGGGAAACAGCCCGTGCAGATCCTCGTCGGATACCTTGATCCAGTCGGCGAGCCCCGCCAGCCGGCGTAGCGTGTCGCGATACGATGGCGCGGCCATCGGCGCACGGAAGTTCGGGTCGAACGAGATCCGCTTGCCGGCCGCCCGCGCAGCTTGCGCAACTTCGATCAGGCGCGACGCGAGCGGCTCGCGCACGACACCGAGCGAACCGACATGCACGATCTCGGCCGCGTCGAGTGCGCCGGCGGGCAGGTCCGCCGGATCGAACGCGAGATCGGCGCTGTGCTCGCCGATGAAGAAATAGTGGGGCGGCTGCTTCGACACGACCATCGCAAGCAGCGGCGCGCGATCGACCTGCCGGACGAAGCGCAGGTCGAGCCCCGCGTCGGCGCTCTTGCGCATCAGCTCGTCGCCGAAGATGTCGCGGCTGATCGTGCCGGCGAAGGCCGTCGGCACGCCGAGTCGCGCACCGACGCGCGCGACGTTCCAGCATGAGCCGCCAGCGACGCTGTGCCAGCGCTGCGCGTCGTCGCGGATGAAATCGGTCAGTGCTTCGCCGAATACGATCAGGCGGGGAAACGTCGTCGTCATGTCGAAACCTTGTGCCGCGACGTTGCGCGCGGCCATGCACGGGGGGAAGTCGGCAGGCGGGTGGGGCCGGCCGTCGCGTGCGGCGATGCGGCCGGGCACCGCCCGGTTTTGCGGCGGGGCGGCGCGATCAGCGCGGGGTGCTCCAGCCCTTGTAGCTCTTCACGTTGTCGCGCGTGATGAGCGTCGGTTCGATCAGGATCATCGGGTTGGCCGGCTTCTGGCCGTTCATGATCCCGTAGCCGACGTTGACAGCCTGCTGCGCCATCGCCCACGGATCCTGGCTCGACGATGCCTGCACGAGCGTGTTGGTCTTGAGCGCGACTTCGATGTCGGGCGCGCCGTCCACCGACGTGATTACGATGCCCGGACGGTTCAGCTGTTTCGCGGCGAGATCGCTGCCGATCGCCTGCGGGTCGTTGATCGTGAATACTGCATCGAGCTTCGGAAAGCGCGTCAGGTAGCCCTGCATCGCATTCATCCCGCCTTCGCGCGAGCCCTTGCCGTCCTGGTCGCTCGACAGTACCTTGATGCCGGCATTTTTCGCGAGCACGGTCTTGCAGCCGTTGACGCGATCGATCACGGCGGACACCTGCGGGCCGTTCTCGATGATCACGTTGCCCTTGCCATTGAGTTTCTTCGCGATGTAATCGCATGCCAGCTCGCCGGCCTTCACGTTGTTGGTCTGCACGGTCGCGTTCGCGCCGGCCGCTGCGACGTCGACCGCGACGACCGTGATGCCGGCCGCCTGCGCTTTCTTCACCGCCGGCTCGATCGCCTTCGGGTCGGTTGCGTTGAGCAGGATCATGTCGACGTGCGCGGAGATGAAGTTGTCGATCTGCGTGAACTGCTTGTTCAGGTCATAGTCGGCCGACACGGCCGTGACCTTCGCATTCGGGTTGAGCTGCTTGGCACGCGCCTCGGCGCCCTTGACGATCGTGACGAAGTACGGATTGCCGAGCGACCCGACCGTGACGCCGATCGATTTGAGCGGCTTGTCGGCCGCGTGCGCGGCGGAAGCGCCGAAGGCGAGTGCGCAGGCAGCGGCGGTCAGGACGGCTTTGTGTTTGAACATGTCGTTGTGTCTCCGAGAAGTGGGCTGGCGAGCGGGCGCAGGGATCGGCCTGCGCCGCAAGGTCGAATGAGCGGGAAGGGGTTCAGGTACGTGCGGAATCGCGCTGGCGGTAGCGGTCGAGCGCGACGGCGCCGATGATCACGAGCCCCTTGATGATGTACTGCCAGATGTCGGATACGCCGAGCAACACGAGGCCGTTCGTCAGCACCGCGATGATCAGCGCGCCGATCAGCGTGCCGACGATCGAGCCGACACCGCCGACGAAGCTCGTGCCGCCGAGGATCACCGCGGCGATCGCGTCGAGTTCGTACGACTGGCCGAGCTGCAGTCCGTTGGCCGCATAGAGCCGCGCGGCCGACATCACCGCGCCGAGGCCGGCGAGCAACCCCGACGCCGCGTACACGAACAACTGGATCGCCCGCACGTTGATGCCGGACAGGCGGGCGGCTTCCGGGTTGCCGCCGACCGAATAGATGCGCATCCCGAGCACCGTGCGGCGCAGGATGAACCACGAGATCGCGATCACCGCGCACGCGATCACGACGAGCCACGGCACACCGAGGATCGTGCCGTTGCCGATGAATGCGAACGGCAACTGCGGATTGAACACGGTCGTGTCGTTGCCGATCAGGCGTGCGACGCCGCGCACGGCCGTCATCGCGCCGAGCGTGACGATGAACGGCGGCAGGCGCAGGAACGAGATCAGGCCGCCGTTGATCGCGCCGAACACGAGGCCGACGACGAGCGCGAACGGCACGCCGAGCCAGCCCCAGCCCGGGATGGTCGACGCGAGCAGCGCCGCGACGGCCGCGGCGGCGAGCACCGAGCCGACCGACAGGTCGATGCCGCCCGTGAGGATCACGAAGGTCATGCCGGCGGCGAGCACGATGTTGATCGACGCCTGCTGCGTGACGATCGACAGGTTCTGCAGCGTGAAGAAACCGTCGGTCAGGAAGCCGAAGCCGATGCACAGAACCAGCAGCACCGGCAGCATGCCGGCGGTGCGGATCAGCGATTGCATGCGGGCACGGTGATCGGTGCCGCGCAACAGCGGCGTACGGTTGCCCACCGGCTGGGCCGTCGCGGAAGCGAGGTTCCGCTGCTTGGTCGGGTTGATCATTTCGGTAACCTGAATGTAAAAGTGAAATGAAAGGGCGGGTTCAGTGCGCGTCGGCGAGTTCGGCCTGCGAGCCGGTGGCGAGCGCGATGATGGCTTCCTGCGTGATGGGCGCAGGCGTATGGCCGCCGAGTTCGCCCGCGATCTCGCCTTCGCGCATCACGAGCACGCGATCCGCGACGCCGATGATCTCCGGCAGTTCGCTCGAGATAACGATCACGCCCACCCCGGCCCGGGCGAGCTCGTTGATGATCCGGTAGATCTCGGATTTCGCGCCGATGTCGACGCCGCGCGTCGGTTCGTCGAGGATCAGCACGCGCGGCTTCGTTTCGAGCAGGCGCGATAGCAGCACTTTCTGCTGGTTGCCGCCCGACAGCGCGCCGACGTTGACGTTCGCGTCGGGTACGCGGATCGACAGCGACGCAATGGCGTCGCGTGCGCGTTCGGCGCCGCGTGCGAGGTCGAGCGCACCGAGCCGCGCATCGCGGCTGCAGACCGAGATGTTGATGTTGTCGCGCACGCTCATGTCGAGGAACAGGCCCTGGCGCTTGCGGTCTTCGGTCAGGTAGACGAGGCCCGCGTCGATCGCGTCGCGCGGCGAGTGTGAGCCGAACGTGCGGTCGCCCACCTTCACGTCGCCGCGCACGCGCGGTTCGGCGCCGAAGATCAGCCGCGCGAGTTCGGTGCGGCCTGCGCCGACGAGCCCCGCGACGCCGAGCACTTCGCCGGCGTGCAGGTCGAAGCTGCAGCCGCGCACGCGCGCGCCGTCGGCGATGTCGCGGACCGACAGCAGCAGGTGGCCGGGATCGTACGGCGCGTGTTCCTTCTTGTAGAAGCCGGAGATGTCGCGGCCGACCATCATCGCGACGAGACGCTCGGCCGACAGCGATGCGCGGTCGAGCGTGCCGACGTACGCGCCGTCGCGCAGCACCGATACACGGTCGGACAGTTCGTAGATCTCCGCCATCCGGTGGCTGATGTAGATGATCGCGAGACCTTCTTCGCGCAATTGGCGGATCAGGCGGAACAGGTGCTCGGTCTCGCGCGACGACAGCGGCGTGGTCGGCTCGTCCATCACGAGGATGCGTGCGCGGGTGTGCACGGCGCGCGCGATCTCGACGAGTTGCTGTTCTGCGATCGACAGCGTGTCGACGAGCGTGTCGGGCCCGAACGATGCGCCGAGGCGCGCGAGCACGTCCTCGCAGCCACGCGCCATCGCCGCGCGGTCGATCGTGCCCCAGCGCCGGTTGCCGCGCCGCAGTTCGCGGCCGATATAGATGTTTTCCGCGACGGTCAGGTTCGGCGACAGGCACAGCTCCTGGTAGATCACCGCGACGCCCGCATCGCGTGCGGCAAGCGGGCCGTCGATGTCGATGCGTGCGCCGTCGATCAGGATCTCGCCACCGGCATCGGCGCGGTATGCGCCCGACAGGATCTTCATCAGCGTCGATTTGCCCGCGCCGTTTTCGCCCATCAGCGAATGGATCTCGCCGGGATAGACGGTCAGGCTGACGTTGTCGAGCGCGCGCACGGCCGGGAACGTCTTGCTGATCCCGTGCATCTCGAGCAGCGGGCGGGGCGACTCAGATCGTGACATGGCTGGCCTCCTGCGAGTCGGTGCGGGCGCCTTTGAGGATGCCGGCCCGCGGGGAGAAGTTGAAGAACATCGGCAGCGTGGCCGCGCCGATCGCACCGGCGTCGGCGCCGAACGTGCCGCGTACGAGCACCGGCGTGCCGCGCGCTTCGGGCGCGGTGGCCACGAGCGCCGCACGCAGACGGGTCGTGACCGCGTCGAGCAGGCCCGCGTCGGTATCGGCATCGAGCACGACTACCGGCGCATCGACCACGCACAGCACCGCTCGCAACGCCGGCGCAAGCGCGTCGACGCAATCGTCGATCCATTCGTCGACGGCAGGCAGGCCGCGGGCGATGCACGCTTCGAGATCGGCCCGGTTGTCGACCGTCTCGCCGTGATGGCGCAGATGGCGCACGAGCGCATGCAGCGACGCGCGCGCGAGGAGGATGTCCCACGGGCCGCGCGGCGGCGGTGCGGATGCCAGCCGGCTCGGCGGCACGGGAATCACGGCGATGTCACCCGCATTGCCGGTTACGCCGCGCAGGCAGTCGCCGTCGATCGCGATGCCGCCGCCGATCGCCGGCCCGATGAACAGGTAGACGAAGTCGTCGCACTGCCGGCCGTATCCATAGAACAGCTCGGCGATCGCGGCAGCGTTGCCGTCGTTTTCTCCGAATACCGGGAGCGATAGCGTGCGACCGAGGTCGGCCGCGAAATCGACGTCTTCCCACGCGCGGAACGTGTCGGGTGCAAGGCCGAGCTCGCGCATCCACGCACCCAGGTTGTAGGGCTGCGCGACGCCGATGCCGGTCAGGCGGGCGCGCTCGTGGTCGGGGAGCAGGGCCTGCATCGCGTCGATGTCGTGGCGGACGATCTCGAGCACGTCGGCGGGCGGAGGCAGCAGCGTGTCGTGCGAGCGGCGGCCGAGCACGTCGCCCGCGAAGTTGACGAGCGCCGTTTCGATGCGCATGCGGTCGAGATGGACGCCGATGCCGAACGCGCCGCGCGGGTCGAGGCGAATCAGCGAGGCCGGCTGGCCGCGCTGGCCTTCGGTGCGGCCCGCGAATTCGATCAGCTTTGCGTCGGCGAGCGACGCGATGATGCTGCCGACCGCCGTGCCCGTCATGCTGGCGAGACGGGCGAGATCGGCCTTCGACGCGCTGCCGGCGCGGCGCAGCGTCTTCAACAGCAGGCGCTCGTTGTAACGGCGCACGTTGGCCGAGTTGCTGCCTTGGCCGAAGTGCGGGCTTCTCATGGCGTCTCCTTCCATGGTGCGCCGTTTGGTGGCGCATTAAATAAATCACGTTGATTTATTTAACCGCGTGAGCGCCGGCATGTCAGCCTAGGGAAATCCCGGTTTTGGGTGGAGGCGGGGATGGCGGAGTGAGGCGTCGGGAATCGGGGGCGGATTGAGGCGCGCTGGAAAGTCAGGCGCAACGTGATACCGGTGGTGGCATTCGCGCGGGACAAATGGCTGTCGTCGGGTTCGCGGCACGCCGTCACGGCTCACCGGTGCTGATCGCGCAAACGGAACCGATGGGTTCGTTCGTGAAGATGGGGGATGTGTTTCCGGAGCCGGAAATGAAAAAAGGCCGGCTAGAAGCCGACCTTTTTAAATACAGATGGTGCCCAGGAGAGGACTCGAACCTCCACGATGTTGCCACCGCTAGGACCTGAACCTAGTGCGTCTACCAATTCCGCCACCTGGGCACGTTTCGCTTGTTGCTGCATCGCGAAAGAACGCAATTATAGCGTGTCCGAAGGGGCTGTCAACACAATTTGAGGTCGCGAACGAAAATAATGTGGCGGACCTGTTCGAGGCATCGGGCGGCGGGGTGCGCAAACATTGCGGCGGTCGACGCGTATCGTCGAACTTGGGATGCCGACCAGGAACTCGAGGGCATCATTTCCGGATGCCGGAAATGAAAAAAGTAGAAAGCAGATGGTGGTTAGCAGGAGGGGCTTGATCGCGCCTGCAAGCGCAGCCTTTCAAGATCTCGCGCGAAGCGAGCAGGCGCTTTGTTTCCTGCGCCGGTGTCAAGTCCTGGAATAGGTTGACAGTATCCAGACGCTAGAACGCCCGATGCACCGCATCGGGCGTTTTGTATTTCAGGGCGGCATGTGGCCGCTCGTGGTTGTAGATGCGCACCGACTGTTCGACCATCTTGGCAGCCTGTTCAAGGTCAGCGGGACGCTGCAGCAGGAACTCCCCCTTGAGGATGCCGTTGACCCGCTCAGCCAGCGCGTTCTGATAGCAGTCGTAGCCGTCGGTCATCGAACAGCGCAGGCCGTGACGTCGATGGATGTCCTGATAGTAGGTCGAGCAGTACTGAACCCCGCGATCGGAGTGATGGAT
>NZ_CABVQC010000007.1 GCF_902499175.1 Burkholderia aenigmatica | reverse complement strand
ATAACCCTTAGTCCTGCTTCACAGGGTGGGGGAATTTGCGCGACCATAAGTGGGGGAGTTTCAACTGACCGTCCGGGCCGAGGATGCCCGCGCCACGGTGGGCGATGGGCTGCGGCATGTGCTCAAACGCAGTGGCTACCAGCTTTGCGAGACGCCCAGCGCCGTGACCGAGTTGTATGCGCTGCCGCTGCCGGCGGCGCACCGGCATCTTGGCCCCATGACCTTGCGCGATGCGCTGCTCACCCTGGCCGGCCCGGCCTGGGAACTGCATGCGGATGAACGGGCACGGCAGATTTGCTTTGAGCAGCCTGGAGGCAGTGCGACCGCCGAGCACGCACACGAGCCGCCTGTTGCCGAGGCGGTGCAGACGTTTCCGCTGATGCCTTCGGTTTCGGGAGGCCAGCCATGAATACCGCGCAGGCTCCCCGGCGCCCGATCTCCGCCGTGGTGTTGCAGAGCCTAATGTGGCTCTGGCTGATCAGCCTCAGCGTTTTCGCTGCCCTGAGCTACCAGACCATGAACGACCAGGCCGACCAGACGCTGCTTGATTCCCGCCTGCAACGTCTCGAAGCGCAGGCGGTGGGCCTGGCCGAGACCATTGAGGCCATCCAGCAGCGTCCAGTCGTCGCAACAGCGGCAGACCTCAAAGATACCCGCGAACGCCTGGAAGCACGCGCCGCCCAGGTCGAGACAACGCTGAGCGGCTATGCCGCTGCCGAAGACCTTCAGGCGCTTCGTGCGGAAGTCGAGCAGATCAAGGCACGCCCAAGCGCCCTGCGTGCCGCAGCGCCCGCCCAGCCGCGCTCACCGAGCAGGCCCACCGCCAAACCAGAACCGCCGCCACTGCCGTTCCGCATCGTCGGCGCCGAACTTCGCGCCGGCCAGCGCAGCCTGTCCGTCACACCGAATAACGGGAACTTCACGCCCGACCAGCTTCAAGTGCTGCTTCCCGGCGATGCCGTCGGCCCGTGGCGCCTGCAGGCAGTCGAGGGCAACACTGCGGTGTTCCAGGCCGGCGACCAGACCCGTCGCATGGCGATTCCTTGAGCGGAGCGCACGACATGAAACCGTCGATCATCCTTTCCGCGCTCCTGCTCGCGTCTGCCCAGTTGCCCGCCTGGGCGCAGCAGCCGGCCACGGCTCCCGCCGGCAGTGCGCACAGCCAGGAGCGCCCGCTGGTTACTCGCTCCCTGGACGACCGAGTGGCAGGCGACTGGGGCCTGCAACCGCAGGAGTGGGCTCGCTATCGCGAGCTGATGGACGGGCCGTTGGGCATCTACTCGCCCAACCTGGACCCACTGTCCGCCCTGGGCATCGAGGCGCGCACCGACGAGGAACGGCGCCGCTACGCAGAGCTGCAGGTGCAGGTCGAGGCGCGCCGTATCGAGAAGCTGCTCGCCTACCAGCGTGCCTACGACCAGGCCTGGCAGCGCCTGAGTCCCGGCATGCAGCGGGTGAACCTGCCTGACGAAAAACCCGGCGCCGGCACAAGCGCCAATCCCTTGCGCGGTTCAGGCCGCACGGCCGTGTTCGTCAAGGACGGCTGCGCGGCCTGCGGGCAACTCGTGCAGCGCCTGCAATCCTCCGGCACCGAGTTCGACCTGTACATGGTCGGCAGCCGCCAAGACGACACGCGCATCCGCGACTGGGCCAAGCGTGCGAACGTCGATCCGGCGCGCGTGCGCAGCGGTGGCATCACGCTCAACCATGATGGCGGGCGGTGGCTGTCGCTGAGCTTGCCCGGAGACCTTCCTGCGGTCGTGCGCGAGGTGAACGGTCAATGGCAGCGCCAGCCATAGCGGCCACCTCCGTTTCGCAGTGCTTGCGCGCACTGGTGATCGCGGCGGGCCTGTGCGCCTGCGCCGCCCATGCCCAGGAGCTTCCGCCACCGGCTTACCAGCTTGCCGCACAGCGCGCGGGCATCCCCTCGACGGTGCTCTACGCCGTGGCTTTGCAGGAAAGCGGCATCCGCCGCAACGGGCGCATCGTCCCGTGGCCGTGGTCCCTCAACGTCGCCGGTCAGTCGCGCCGCTTCACCACCCGTGCCGACGCCTGCGCTGGTTTGCAGCAGGCAATGCGCGCCACGCCGCACACACGCATCGACGCGGGCCTGGGCCAGATCAACCTCGGCTACCACCAGCAGCGCTACGCCAGCCCGTGCGACCTGCTCGACCCATACAGCAACCTCGCCATCGCCGCTGAAATCCTGAAAGAGCAGCACACCTCGGGCGAGGACTGGTTGCCGGCGATCGGTCGCTACCACCGTCCTGCGGGCGGAGAACCTGCGGCTCGTTACCGGCGCAGCGTGTCGCGCCACCTTGCCCGTGTGCAGGGCACACACCCAACCGCCGCGGCCATCGCCGTGCACCAGGAGAGCACCCCATGAAAACATGCCATTTGACCCATCTCACACTGAAGGGCCTGCTCGTGCTGCTGGCGGCTCTGCCACTGGCCTCGCGCGCCGGAGAGCCCCTGATCGTCGTCGAAGACCGTGGCGGCACGTCGGCGCTGCCGTACTACGAGGCTCTGAACCTTCAGCCGCGCGCCAATGCTCCGGCCGGGCCGCCCATCCCGATGCTCCCGGTGCCCGCCACGCCCATGGATGAGGCCGCGATGTTGCCGGTGCGCAGTGCCAAGCTCACGCCTGGCACCGTCGCGCGGCGCGTGATCGAGGCACCGGGCCTGCGGCCTTTCGTAGTCGTCGGCGACGACGAAGCTTCCCACGCCTGGCTGCTTCGCCAGGCGGGCTCGCTGCGCGAGCGCGGCGCGGTGGGCCTGGTGGTTAACGTCGAGACCATGCAGGGCCTGGCACGGCTGCGCGCCCTGGTGCCCGGCGTGCCCCTTGCGCCTGTGGCCGGTGACGACCTGGCCGAGCGCCTGGGTCTGCGGCATTACCCGGTGCTGATCACAGCCACCGGCATCGAGCAATGAAGCCATGTCGGGGAAACAGCCGGTCGAGGTTCTGCTGCGCCCAGCGGTGGAGTTCTATACCGTCGCGGCGTGTGCAGGCGCCGCGTTTCTGTCCCTGGTGGCCCCGTGGTCGCTCGCGCTGAGCCCCGCCATGGGCGTCGGCAGTGCGCTGGCGTTCTGCATCTACGGTGCCATCCGCTACCGCGATGCCCGCGTCATCCTGCGCTACCGACGCAACATTCGCCGCTTGCCGCGCTATGTGATGACCAGCAAGGACGTGCCGGTCAGCCAGCAGCGTCTGTTCGTGGGACGCGGATTTCTGTGGGAGCAGAAACATACCCATCGGCTGATGCAGACATACAGACCGGAATTTCGCCGCTACGTCGAGCTGACGCCGGCCTACCGGCTGGCGCGCAGGCTGGAGGAACGGCTGGAGTTCGCGCCATTCCCGCTGTCCCGGCTACCTGCGCTCACGGGCTGGGATGTGCCTTTCAACCCGGTGCGCCCGCTGCCGCCTGTGGGCGGCCTGCCGCGCCTGCACGGCATCGAACCCGATGAGGTGGACGTCAGCCTACCGCTGGGTGAGCGCGTCGGGCATTCGCTGGTGCTGGGCACCACGCGCGTGGGCAAGACGCGGTTGGCCGAGTTGTTCGTGACTCAGGACATCCGGCGCAAGAACGCCGACGGCGAGCACGAGGTCGTCATCGTCATCGACCCCAAGGGCGACGCCGATCTTTTGAAGCGAGTGTACGTCGAGGCCAAGCGCGCGGGGCGCGAGGGCGAGTTCTATGTCTTCCACTTGGGCTGGCCCGACATTTCCGCGCGCTACAACGCTGTGGGCCGCTTTGGGCGCATCAGCGAGGTGGCCACCCGTGTTGCAGGGCAGCTCTCCGGGGAAGGCAACAGCGCGGCATTTCGCGAGTTTGCGTGGCGCTTCGTCAACATCATCGCCCGCGCCCTGGTGGAACTGGGGCAGCGCCCGGACTACATGCTGATCCAGCGCCATGTGATCAACATCGACGCGCTGTTCATCGAGTACGCCCAACACTACTTCGCCAAGACCGAGCCCAAGGCCTGGGAGGTCATCGTCCAGATCGAGGCCAAGCTCAACGAGAAGAACATCCCGCGCAACATGATCGGGCGCGAAAAGCGCGTGGTGGCGCTGGAGCAGTACCTCTCGCAGGCGCGCAACTACGACCCGGTGCTCGACGGCCTGCGCTCGGCAGTGCGCTACGACAAGACCTACTTCGACAAGATCGTCGCATCGCTGCTGCCGCTGCTGGAGAAGCTCACCAGCGGCAAGATCGCCCAGCTTCTGGCCCCGAACTACTCCGACCTGGCCGACCCACGCCCGATCTTCGATTGGATGCAGGTCATCCGAAAGCGCGCCGTGGTCTATGTCGGCCTCGATGCGCTGTCCGACGCCGAGGTCGCCGCCGCAGTCGGCAATTCCATGTTCTCCGACCTGGTTTCGGTCGCCGGCCACATCTACAAGCACGGGATCGACGACGGCCTGCCGGGCGCATCGGCTGGCTCGCGCGTGCCGATCAACGTCCATGCCGATGAGTTCAACGAGTTGATGGGCGACGAGTTCATCCCGCTGATCAACAAGGGCGGCGGCGCTGGCCTGCAAGTCACCGCGTACACACAGACGCTCTCGGACATCGAAGCACGCATTGGCAACCGCGCGAAGGCCGGTCAGGTGATCGGCAACTTCAACAACCTGTTCATGCTGCGCGTGCGCGAGACGGCTACCGCTGAATTGCTGACCCGGCAATTGCCGAAGGTCGAGGTCTATACGACCACCATCGTCAGCGGCGCGACCGACAGCTCCGATATTCGTGGAGCGACAGACTTTACGTCAAACACCCAAGACCGCATCAGCATGTCCAGCGTGCCGATGATCGAGCCATCGCACATCGTCGGCCTGCCCAAAGGCCAGTGCTTCGCGCTGCTGCAGGGCGGTCAGCTTTGGAAGGTGCGTATGCCGTTGCCGGCGCCAGACCCGGATGAAGTGATGCCGGCGGACTTGCAGCAACTGGCCGGGCACATGCGCCAGAGCTACAGCGAGGCCACGCAGTGGTGGGAGTTCACCAGCTCCCCGGTCTTGCAGGACGCGGCCTTGCCGGACGATCTGCTCGATGAGACGGCCATCGCCACACCCACCACCGGCACGGGCGACACGGCCAGCGAAGAGGCCGCGCCATGAGCGATGCCGCCTCGACTGCGCAGCGCGAGCAGAACCGCCGCCAGGGCTTGATCGTCGGCACCATCACCTTGCCGCTCCGGCTGCTCGGGGTGCTGGTCGGCTCGCTGCTGTTCTCGATCCTGATGGAGTGCATCGGCATGCACCTGTTCTGGAAAGACCAGGGCTGGCAGCACTCCCAGCAAATGTTGCAGTACGAGCTGGGGCACCTGTCCAAGCATTTCACGCGCAGCGTGGTCGTGCAGGAGCCGGGGCGAACGGCGCACGAGCTGGTGGACACGGGTTATGAATGGGTGTTCGTGCGATCAGGGCTCCTGGAGCGCATGAGCCAGACCGCCGAGCGCGCCCGCGCGCCCAGCCAGGGGAAAAACCAGGACGGAGGGCGCAACTTCCGCTACTTCATCAGCCAGGTCTATGGCTGGACGGAGAGCTACCTGATCGCCGCAGCCTTCACGACGCTTACTTTCCTCGTGCGCCTGCTGGTCCTGGCGCTCACGCTGCCGCTGATCTTCACGGCCGCTTTCGTCGGCCTGATCGACGGTTTGGTACGGCGGGATGTGCGCCGGTTCGGCGCAGGCCGGGAATCCGGCTTTATCTATCACCGAGCGAAAGCGAGCCTGATGCCGCTGGCCGTGCTGCCCTGGGTCACGTACCTGGCGCTGCCGATCTCGGTGCATCCGCTGCTGATCCTGCTGCCCAGCGCCGGCTTGCTGGGGCTGGCCGTGAGCCTGACTGCAGGGAGCTTCAAGAAGTACCTCTAGGCCATCAATCCGGTCATCCGCAGGTTCTTATTGTTTGCGGCCTGATACGCCTTTGATCGCCACGATCAAGCCATTGCTTATCACACAGGAATGGCGCGATGTTGGCTCCGATCTGGCTGCGCGCCGCGCATCGCGGCGTGCCAACTTTTCTCGTGACGGCCCTGCTGATGGGTCAGTTCCCGGTTGCCTTGGCCGAATCCCCGGCACAGCGCCAGGAGCTGGTTGCCGCGCTACGCCAGCTCGACGCGCTGGAGCGCACCATCGCGGATGGCGCTGCACACGCACCCATCCAGCCGGGCGAGCGCTACCACTTCGATTACCCACGACTGCTGGCTGATCTGGCGCGTGTGCGCGCCGGCATCCAGGCCCATCTCACACCGTCGCGCGCCCAGCCACGCGACCTCTCCGAACTGGCTGGTGAGTACCGCACCGAGCGGACCGCCCCGCCATCGCTGCCGACGACTGCGCAGGGCAGACCATGAACGGCGCCCAGGTCTCGGCATTTCAAGCCAACAGCGGTATCGCGCCGTCCGCGATGGCGACCGTTCTGGTCGGCATCGTGTTTGCGGTTCTGCTCGTCTGGGGCGTCTGGGCCATCCGAACGGCCTACGTGGGGTGGGCCGAGAACCGCCTCAACCAACGCCAGTTCCTCGGCGTCTGCATCCGCTTCGTCGCGATGTACCTCGTCATGACGTTCTTCCTCCTCTCCTGACCTGAAGGGATTGACCATGCCAAACCGCATCCTCACTACTCGTTTTGTCCAACGCGCCGCCGTCGCCCTGGGTGCCGCCGCGCTGCCCGCGCTGTCGTTTGCGCAAGGTCTGCCGCAGCTGGAAAACCCGACCCGCGGCGCCGGCAGCGGCATCATGGAAACAATCAGGAACTACGGCTACGACATCATCATGCTCGTGGCCCTCCTGGTGGTGGCGTCGATGTTCATTGGCGTGTGCTACCACGCCTACGGCACCTACGCGGAAATCCACACCGGTCGCAAGACTTGGGGGCAGTTCGGTCTCACGGTCGCCATCGGCGCCGTCCTGCTCGTGATCGGCATCTGGCTGCTCACCGAAGCCACCGGCATCCTGTAAGCGAGGACGGGCTATGTCCGAGCAACAGCATGTCCGTGCCGATGGGACAGTCACGTTCCTTCCACACCGGCTCAACAGGCACCCGGTGGTCGTGCGCGGCCTCACTGCCGATGAGTTGTGGATTTGCTGCGGCCTGTCCGGCGCTGCCGGCCTGGTGGTTGGCGCGCCGCTGTCCTGGGTGTTACGCACCATTGCCATCGCGCCGACCTTCGTTGTCCTGGGCGTGGCGCTGGGCGTTTTCATCGGCGGCGGCATCCTGCGCCGTCTCAAGCGTGGGCGTCCCGACACCTGGCTGTACCGGCAGTTGCAGTGGCGCATTGCCACGCGCCATCCGCTGATGGCCGCTTGGGTGGGCGGCCATGTGCTGATCTCGCGCTCCGGCTTCTGGACCATCCGCAGGGGCATGCACGGGGGCGCGCGATGAGCCGTTTCAAGAACGAGATCACCCACCTGCAGGCGCACATCAAGACGCTGCGCCTCGGCGCGGGTGCGCTGGTCATCGTCGCCCTGGTCATGGGCGGCGGCTGGTGGAGCGCACCGCGCGATCTGACCATCCACGTCCCGCCTGACCTACGCTCCGGCAGTACCCGCAAGTGGTGGGAAGTGCCGCCCGAGTCGGTCTATGCGTTCACGTTCTACGTGTTCCAGACCCTCAACCGCTGGCCGACGAATGGCGAAGAAGATTACCCGCGCAACCTCCATACGCTCTCGCCGTACCTCACCCCGTCCTGCCAGGCATTCCTCAAGGCGGACTACGACTACCGCCGCAGCACCGGCGAACTGCGCCAGCGGGTGCGCGGCATCTACGAAATCCCCGGTCGCAGCTATGGCGACAACCCCACGGCGCGCGTGCGTGTGATCTCCGACCGCGACTGGGTGGTGACGTTGGACATCAGCGCCGACGAGTACTACGGCGCCGAGCAGGTCAAACGCGCCCTGGTGCGCTACCCCGTAAAGGTCGCGCGGGTGGACGTCGATCCCGCACGCAACCCGTTCGGCCTGGTGATCGACTGCTACGAGGGCACGCCCCAGCGCATCAGCGCACCGGAGCCGACGCGCCCGGTGCCTGGTGGCCTGACGCCGCAAGCGCCTCAAGGAGGTAATTCCCCATGAAGCCCATGAAGCATCCTGTACTCGCGCTGCTGGGGCTGCTGGCCGTGGCCGCCGCAGTGGTCGTGTCCCCCGCTGTCCAGGCGGTGGAGATCCTGCGTTGGGAGCGCATGCCGCTGGCGGTGCCGTTGAAGGTCGGCCAGGAGCGCATCGTGTTCATCGACCGAAACGTCCGCGTGGGCGTTCCCGCAGGCGTCGGTGAGCGCTTGCGCGTGCAGAGCGCGGGCGGCGCGGTGTACCTGCGCGCCAGCGAGCCGATCGAGCCCACTCGGCTGCAATTGCAGGACGCCGACACCGGCGCGCTGATCCTGCTCGACATTGCGGCGGAGCCGCCCAAGGACGGCGAAGCCGAGCTGGAACCGGTGCGAATCGTCGAGGGCAACAACTCAACAGCGCGCTATGGCGATCAGCCTGACGGTGCCGATGCGCCCCATGCACGCGCTCAGGAGCAGGCGGGCACCCGGACGGCGCGGCGCGAAACGCCAATCCCCGTCGTGCTGACACGTTTTGCTGCGCAGAACCTCTACGCACCGCTGCGCACCGTGGAAGCCTTGCCAGGCGTCATGCGGGTCAACCTGCGCCGCGACCTCGACCTCGGCACGCTGATGCCGACCTTGCCGGCACGCGCGGTCGCGCTCGCCTCGTGGCGCCTGGAAGACCAGTGGGTCACTGCCGTGCGCCTGACCAACAGTAGCAACGACTGGATCAGCCTCGACCCGCGCGTGCTGCAAGGGGATTTCCTCACCGCCACCTTCCAGCACGAGGCGCTTGGCCCGCGCGGAACCCCCGAGGACACCACCGTCCTGTACCTGGTGACGCGCGGGCACGGCCTCGCGCAATCGCTGCTGCCGGCGATCCATCGCTTCGACCCCGCTGTGCATCTCCCGCAGCCCAAAGCAGCAGCCAGCGACGACAGGGAGGCCCGCCATGCGCAGTAACGGACTCCTGAAGTGGCTGCTGATCCCCGTGGCCCTGCTGGTGCTGTTTGTCGCCATCCGGCTGTTTTCCGGTGGCGGTGCGTCGGCACCGCCTGTCGCGGATGGCGGCGGCAGGCTTACGCCGGAAGAAATGAAGGCGCTGGGCATCGAGGGTGACACCCCGCGCGACACCGTGGCGACGCTGGTTGCCCAGGTGAAGCAGTTGCGCACCGAGCTTCAGACCGCGCTGTCCGACAACAGGTCGCAGCGTGAGGAGAACCAGCGACTGCGCCAGCGCGAGAACGCCATCGACCAACGCATCAGTTCCGCCCTCGAATCCGAGCGCTCCAACCTGCGCCGCGACCAACAGCAGGCGGCCAGCGCGCGCCAGCAGACCGAGGGGCTGCTCGCTGACCTGCAGCAGCGCCTGGACAGCATCGGCGGGCGTGGCGGCGGCCATGCCGATTTGCCGGTGGGGCTGGGCCTGCGTGACGGCGACGAGGCCGGCATGGAAGGCGGTATGCGCTGGGTGGAGCCGGATGACGCGAAACAAAGCGACGGGCGTGGCAGGTCGAATGGCGGCATAAGCTTCCCCACCAGCTTCGGTTCCGCACAGAGCACGCTGGAAACCACAGCGCAAACCGTGGCGAACGCGGGCGCACGCGCGGCAGGCGTCAAGAGCCCGACGCCCGTCTATACCGTGCCGACCAACTCGACGCTGATGGGGTCGGTGGCGATGACGGCGCTGATTGGCCGCGTGCCGATCGACGGCACGGTGAACGATCCATACCCCTTCAAGGTCTTGGTCGGGCCTGACAATTTGACCGCGAACGGCATCGACATTCCCGATGTGGCCGGGGCCGTGTTCTCCGGCACCGCATCGGGCGACTGGACGCTCTCCTGCGTGCGCGGCCAGGTGCGCAGCATCACCTTCGTGTTCCATGACGGGACCATCCGCACCATCCCCGAGGATCGTGAGGGCAACCAGCAGAACAACCAACAACGCGACGGCCTGGGCTGGATCAGCGACCCGCACGGCATTCCCTGTGTCAGCGGCGAGCGGCGCAGCAATGCGCAGCAGTACCTCGGCACCCAGGCGCTGATCACGGCGGCTGGGGCTGGCGTGGCCTCGCTGATCGAATCCGACAGTGGCAGGGCGTCCTATGTCGGCGCCGACGGCTCCATCGGCAGCGTGGGCATCAGCGGCCAGGAAGCCGTGGGCCGGATTCTCGCCAGCGGCGTCCAGGACATGTCGAGCTGGGTCAACAAGCTCTACGGCCAGGCCTTCGCTGCCGTTTATGTGCAGCCCGGTGCCAAGGTCGCCGTCCACCTCGAAAAGCCGCTCGCCATCGACTTCGATCCCGAAGGCCGCAAGGTCGATCACCGCGCAGGAGAAAGCCATGCCCTCGAACTTGAATAGCTGGGCTCAGGGCCTGGCGCTGGCCTTGGCCGTCGCGCTGCTCGGTGGCTGCGCCACCAGCAAGGAAAAGCTGCTGACCCACGGAGACAGCACGATGATGAACATCTGGCAGCAGAACGCCGGCGACGGCGGCGGTGGTGCCGGCCAGGTAGCGCGCAGGCAGTTGCTCGATGCGCGCCAGAGCCTGCGCAGGCCGCTGACCGAGATGGACGTGCAGGCCGCGCCTGCCGAGCAGATGCGCTACACGCGCACGGCGCGCAACGAGGTCTACCGCCAGTTCCAGCGCCTGCCCAACCCCGATCTCGTGATGTACGTGTATCCGCATTTGGCGGGCACCGACCCAGTGCCGATTCCGGGCTATACGACCGTGTTCCCGCTGTACCAGCGCGTGCAGTACGCCATGCCAGGCGAGCGCGTGGAGGATTACTGATGCGCTGGAAAATCCCCAGACCGAAGCCGACCGCGCCGAAGCTGGCCGCATCCGATGCTGACGACGACGAGCAGCCGGACGGCTGGCAACGCCACGTCGAGGCACTGCGCCAGGCCGGCATCCCCGAACCCGGCACGGCGGTGCAAGGCCGCAGGCCGGCGACCCTGGCAGACGAGCAGGCGCTGTACGAGGTCGCGCCGTCGTTCGTGGAACTGCTGCCCTGGGTGGAGTTCCTGGCGCAGTCGAAAGCCATGTTGCTGGAGGACGGGCAATCGGTGGCGGCGTTCTACGAGCTGGTGCCGCTGGGCACCGAAGGCCGGGAACCTGGCTGGCTCGCGCAGGCCCGCGATGCCTTGGAAAACGCGCTGCAGGACAGTTTCGATGAACTGGATGAGAACCCCTGGGTGCTGCAGCTCTACGCTCAGGACGAGCCCAGTTTCGACCAGTACATGCAAACCCTGCGCGACTATGTGCAGCCGCGCGCCCGTGAGACGGCGTTCACCGAGTTCTACCTGCGCTTCTTCGGCCATCACCTGCGCGCGGTGGCCAAGCCGGGCGGTCTGTTCGAGGACACGGTGGTCACACGGCTGCGCTGGCGCGGCCAGACCCGGCGTGTGCGCATGGTGGTCTATCGCCGCGTGACCGGCCAAGGGCAAAACAGCCGCCGCGGGCAGACGCCCGAGCAGATGCTCAATATCGTTTGCGACCGCCTGTGCGGCGGACTGGCGAACGCCGGCATTCAGGCCCGGCGCATGGTGGCTGCGGATGTTCACGACTGGCTGCTGCGCTGGTTCAACCCGCGTCCCACGTTGCTTGGGCCTGGGGCCGAAGACAGGGAGCGCTTCTATGCGCTGGCGCGCTACCCCGACAGTACGGAGGCCGGCGAAGACGGCGAGATCGAATTGGCGAGCGGGCGGGATTTCAGCCAGCGGCTGTTCTTCGGCCAGCCGCGCTCCGACGTGGCGCAGGGCACCTGGCATTTCGACGGCCTGCCGCACCGCGTGCTGATCACCGACCGCCTGCGCATGCCGCCGGGCACAGGGCACCTGACCGGCGAGACACGCAAAGGCGATGCCATCAACACGCTGTTCGACCAGATGCCCGAGGACACCACCCTTTGCCTGACGATGGTCGCCACGCCGCAGGATGTCCTTGAGGCGGACTTGAACCACCTGGCCAAGAAAGCGGTCGGCGAAACCCTGGCGTCGGAGCAGACGCTCAAGGACGTGCATGAAGCCCGTTCCCTGATCGGCAGCGCGCACAAGCTCTATCGCGGCACGCTGGCGTTCTACCTGCGCGGGCGCGATGAGGCGGAACTGGACCGACGCGGCCTGGATCTGGCGAACGTCATGCTCAACGCTGGCCTGCAGCCGGTGCGCGAGGACGACGAGGTGGCACCGCTCAACAGCTACCTGCGCTGGCTGCCGTGCTGCTACAACCCCGGCCAGGATCGGCGCAAGTGGTACACCCAACTGATGTTCGCCCAGCACGCGGCGAACCTCTCGCCGGTGTGGGGCCGCGCCCAGGGTACGGGGCACCCCGGCATCACGATGTTCAACCGCGGCGGCGGGCCGATCACCTTCGACCCGCTCAACCGCCTGGACCGGCAGATGAACGCCCACCTGTTCCTGTTCGGCCCGACGGGTTCGGGCAAGTCGGCGACCCTCAACAACCTCTTGAATCAGGTCACGGCGATCTACCGACCCCGCCTGTTCATTGTCGAGGCCGGCAACAGCTTTGGCTTGTTCAGCGACTTTGCCCGGCGCCTGGGCCTGACCGTGAACCGGGTCAAGCTCGCGCCGGGCTCGGGCGTTACCCTGGCGCCGTTCGCGGATGCGCGCCGGCTGATCGAGACGCCCAGCGACGTGCAGACGCTCGACGCCGATGCCCTGGACGAAGACCTGCCGCCCGATGCTGTGGCCATGGAGGCAGATGAGCAGCGCGACGTACTGGGCGAATTGGAGATCACCGCGAGGCTGATGATCACCGGTGGCGAAGACAAGGAAGAAGCCCGGATGACGCGGGCCGACCGCTCGCTGATCCGTCAGTGCATCCTCGATGCCGCAGAACACTGCCACAGCAAGGATGGCGAGAAGCGCACCGTGCTCACGCGCGATGTGCGCAATGCGCTGCGCACGCGCAGCCAGGACCCGACGCTGCCGGAAATGCGGCGTGTGCGACTGCTGGAGATGGCCGACGCCATGGACATGTTCTGCCAAGGCACGGACGGTGAAATGTTCGACCGCGACGGTTCGCCGTGGCCCGAGGCCGACATCACCCTGGTCGATCTGGCGACCTATGCCCGCGAGGGCTACAACGCGCAGCTCTCCATTGCCTACATAAGCCTGATCAGCACGGTGAACAACATTGCCGAGCGCGATCAGTACCTGGGCCGCCCGATCATCAACGTCACCGACGAAGGGCACATCATCACCAAGAACCCGCTGCTCGCCCCCTACGTGGTGAAGATCACCAAGATGTGGCGCAAGCTGGGGGCCTGGTTCTGGCTCGCCACACAAAACATCGACGATCTGCCGCGCGCCGCAGAGCCCATGCTCAACATGATCGAGTGGTGGATCTGCCTGTCGATGCCACCCGATGAGGTGGAGAAGATCGCCCGCTTCCGCGAACTCTCGCCTGCGCAGAAGGCGCTGATGCTTTCGGCGCGCAAGGAAGCCGGGAAGTTCACCGAGGGCGTCATCCTCTCCAAGAGCCTGGAAGTGCTGTTTCGGGCCGTGCCACCGAGCCTCTATCTCGCGCTTGCGCAGACCGAACCCGAGGAGAAAGCCGAGCGTTACCAACTCATGCAACAGCACGGCATCAGTGAACTCGACGCGGCCTTCAAGGTGGCCGAGAAGATCGACCAGGCGCGCGGCATCGAGTCGCCGGCCTTGGGCCTGCCGCAATAGCCGCCGGAGACTGCCGTGAAACCGAAACATCCTTCCATTCCGATGCCAGTCCAGGCGCTCCGCCATCGGCGCTCGCGCAAGCGCTGGCCCTGGTTCTTGGCCGCTGGATTGATCGCGCTGCTGCTGATCTGGCTCGTGTCCCGCGCACCCAGCGAACCCGCGTCGTTGGCTCCCGCGCCGGTCAGTACCGCGCAGGTGGCCGGGCCGCCCTGGCAAATGGGCAACGCGCAGGGCCGGTTCACGCTGACGCTCTATGCCGACCTCGAATGTCCGTTCTGCCGGGAGTACTTTCCGCAACTCAAACGCTGGGTGGGCGCCAACGCGGACGTAGCCCTGCAATGGCAGCACCAGCCGCTGGCCGCGCACGAACCGGCCGCCTCTGCCGAGGCACGCCTGGCCGAGTGCGCCGCCGAAAGTGGCGGGCATGTGGCCTTTTGGCAGGCCATTGAATGGGTCTATGCGCACACGCGCAGTGACGGCCTGGGCTTGCCCGAGGGCCTGCGCTATCCCGGCCTAAACCCAGCCGTCGAGCAGTGTTTGGCCAGCGAGCGGCCCGAAACGTTGATTCGCGCTCAGGCCGAGGAAGCCACCAAGGGCGGCGTGACCGCGACGCCATCCCTGCGACTACACGATCGCCAGACCAGCCAGGCGATCCTGCTGCAGGGGCCTATCGAAGGCGATGCACTGCTGTCGGCCATGGACATGCTGGCAGCTGAGGATTCGGTCGTTTCACCCACTACGGAAATGCCTGCCGACGTCGTCGGCGACATGCCCAGGTAGCCCGCGGTCATTGAGGCTACGGCGCAGCACGCTGCGCTGACCGCTACCCGTTCGCCCCGCATCCTGGCCGCGAACGATCACCGCTGCTGCGGTGATGGATGCACCTTGTTCCATTCCCTGGAGGGCCTGCCCTCCAGGGGCATGTGCGCCCTCCGATTTCCCTGCCTGGAGGTTCGCCATGTCTGTCGTCATCAATGACTCCTGCCTGGAGTCGCTTTCCGATATTTCTGTTCAGAACGAGGACTGGATCGTCCAGCAAGCCATCGTGTTGCTGGAGCGACGGGTTTTCAAAGCAGGGCCACGTCTTGAACGGCCCGCTGCGGTCAGGGACTACCTTCGCTTGAAGCTGGTCGCCGAGCCCAATGAGATATTCGTCGTCGTGTTCATGAACAGCATGCACGACGTGCTGGCCGTGGAGCCGATGTTCCATGGAACGATCAATGCGACCTCGGTTTATCCGCGTGTCGTGCTGCAACGCGCTTTGCAACTGAACGCCGCTGCGGTCATCTTCGCCCATCAGCACCCCTCGGGCACCACCGAGCCATCCAATGCGGATCGCTTGCTGACCGAGCAGTTGAAGACGGCCTTGGCGCTTATCGACGTGCGGGTACTTGACCATTTCGTGATTGGTCAGGGCACACCGTACTCGTTCGCCGAGTCTGGTCTTTTGTAGGAAGGCCCGTGGTTCACTGATCACAGCGGGGGCTTCGGCCTCCGCTTTTTTCCATGCGGCAGCACCGAACAGGTATGCGGGGTGCCCGCGATGCGCATTGTTTGTTGGGGCGGCAGCGGGTTCGCGTTCGACTATGGCTCTGATCAACTTCCAGGGCACGCGACATGCCAGCATCTTTATTCCGCTTCGCATCCGGCTGGCGAACCCTTGGCCTGGCCGTTGCACTGCCGGCATCCTTGGCCGTTTTCAGCCCAGCCACCTTCGCCGCCGATGTGGTGGTCGTCACCGACAGCCGCCACCCGGTCAAGACCATGGGTGGCGAGCGGTTGATCGAGTTGGATGAAGGCCCGCGCATCGAAGCCGAGCTTTCCGCACAGCTGCCCGCCGATCCTGAGCAGGCCACGGCCATCGTCAAGCGCCGTCTGAACAACGGCGGTGCCGACCTCCAGCGCCGCATTGCTTCCGCATACCAGGGCGTCGCCGACGCATGGAGCCTGGGCGTCACCAGCATCCCGGCGGTCGTGGTGGATCAGCGTTACGTGGTCTATGGCGAGCCGGACGTGGCCCGTGCCGTCGCGCGCATCGAGCAACACCGGAGGCCGCAGCCATGACCCGACCCTTCGAGCGGATGCGCCGCCTGCGTGCTGGCGTGGTCTCAGTGCTGCTGCTCAGCGCCACGGGCAGCTACGCCCTCAACACCGCAACCATCGTTGGCTCAGTGGCATCGCCGGACTGCCTCGAATACCGCGTCGTCGGCATCTGCTACTGGCTCTACTGCACCTGGACGGGCTGCACGGTGCGCACATCCATCAAGGTCCGCCACTACATCCCCGATGCGGTCGTCTCCAGCTACAGCAACACCGGCGAGAACCCTTGGGTCGAAGTCCGGGCGATGAGCGCGCCCAACCCATCCGCGCAGGCCGGCGGGGACGGCACCACCAACGAAGACCACGAAAACAATCTCGCCAAGTTCAAGAACGCGGACGTCATCGGCCATCCCGGCGTCGAGGTGTTCAACCAGTTCGTCTCATCGTCGGGCTACTTCTGCGAGGGCGCGGGCACGGCGTTCATGCCGTATCTGCTCAGCACCCTGGACACACTGGCCTGGCGCTACAACGTGCCGGAGATGGCCTACCCGGAGGCACTAATTCCGGGCAGGCGCGAGGTCGGCGCGCGCACCACGATGAACCTGTGGGGCAACGTCTATCCGCGCGGCGGCTTCCTGCACCAGGCCGACGACCACAAGGCCGGCGCCGTGGTGGCCCAGCGCGCCGGCGATGTCGTCACGCGCCGTGGGCAGATTCACGTCTATCAGCCGCTGCTCGCCAACTCGCGGCCCGGTTACTGGCCTGCCGGCGCGCTGATGGAAGGCGATGCCTCGACGGGCAAGTGGCAGGAACTCACGCCCGTCCTGTCCTCGTCCTGCACGGTGTTCCCGCGCAGCGGCTTCCTGACCCAGGCGCAGCAGGGCGATTACGCCTGGGCGCTGTGGCGGCCCTATGCGTGCTGCGAACGTCGCGGCCAGGTATTCCTCGGCAGCGTCGATTTCCAATGAGGGTACGGCGATGAAGCGTCCTGAACTGACAAACCTCTCCACCAAGGCGTGCCGCCTGCTGCGTCCCACGGTATTGGCTGGGCTGCTGGCTGGCGCACTCGTTCTTGGCGGCGGCCTGGCGTGGGCGCAGGCCGGATTTCAGACCGGCGGCTCCGTGATCGGCGACGAAGTGATGTATTCGATTGGCGGCGGCAGCGCGGTGTCCATGGGCCGCGTGGCCGGCATGCGCTCGATCGGCGTTGGCGTGGGCTGGAACAGCAACCTGATCTGCGGCGACATGAGCATCCAGACCACGCTGCGCAACCAGCTCAACGGCGTCACCAACGGCTTTCAGCAGATCATGAGCAACGTGATCCAGAGCGCCACCAGCGCGGTGGCATCGCTGCCTGCGCTGATCATCCAGCGCGCCGATCCCGGCCTGTACAACCTGCTGACCAACGGCGTGCTGCAGGCGCGCCTGGATTTCGACCGATCCAAGCTGACCTGCCGTGCCATGGCCGAGAAGATGGCCGACACGGCGGGCGGACAACTCGGCTGGAGCCAGATGGCCGAAGGCATGGCACTGCGCGATGCGGTGTCGAGCACGGATGCCGTGTCGGCAATTGAACAGGCGGAGACGCGCCGCGGCAACGACGGCGTGCCTTGGGTGGGTGGTAGCAATGCGGGCGGCGCAGGCCAGTCGGCCATCCGCGTGGTCGGCGACGTCACCCGCGCAGGCTACAACCTGGTCAACGGCCGCAGCGTGACCGACACATCGTCCATCGCTGCCGCCAGTTGCGCGAGTCTGTCTTGCCAGACCTGGACCTCGCCACAGCAGGCGACCGAATGGGCCACACGGGTTCTCGGCGAACAGGTGCAGCGCACTTGCGATGCCTGCACCAAGACCGAAACGGTGCCCGGCGTCGGGCTGACGCCGCTGATCCAGGAGGAGTACGAGGCAAAGCTGGAAGCCTTGCAGGAACTGGTCTCGGGAACGCGCAACACCACCTTCGAGAACCTGCGTGCGGCTGGCAGCACCTCGCTGCCCATCACACGCGGCGTCATCGAGGCGCTGCGCGACGAGCCGGATCAAGACCTGCTGGCGCGGCGCCTGGCCTCGGAGGTCGCGCTGGCGTCGGTGCTGGAGAAGGCATTGCTGCTCCAGCGCACCCTGCTGACCGGCAAGAAGGAGCCCAACGTCGCGGCGAACCAGTTGGCGGTCGAGGCCGTGAACCACGAGAGCGACACGCTCGACCAGGAAATCCGCAACCTCAAGACCGAGCTGGAGCTGCGCCGCGAGCTGGCGAACAACTCCCCCATGGCCATCATCCAGCGCCACGGCACGCGCGCGGCTGGCTCGCGTGGCATCTACGAAGGCGATCCCATTCCCGACCGCCTTGACCGGCTCCAGAAGGGCAATCCGGGAGGCAACCCATGAACCCGACGCGCGCCAGTTGGCTGCGCCCGCGCTGGCTGCTGAATCGGCGCGCGGCGAAGGCATTGCTGTGGACGGTGGTGCTCGTCGCCGCTGCCGTGGGCGCCAACATCGTCGGCATTTTTCTCGTCGGCAGCATTGACAACTGGGAGCGCTGGCTGACGGCCACGGCGGGCTACTTCCTGGTGTGGCGGCTGTGCCTGTATGGCGCAACCGCCTACGGCTGGGTCTGGATGCGTCGCCGGCTGCTGGCGCGTGAGGCCCAACGCGGGGCGGATAGGCAGGCGCGGCGGCGACTGCTGCGCAGCGAGATCGCTGGCGTCGCCGCCATTGTGGCGCTGGAAGCCAGCCTGTTGCTGCAGGCCGCTTGAGGGGAGATCGGGGTCATGACGCTTTTCACCACCGACTACTTGGAGTACTACCTGACGCTGGTGTCGTGGATCGTCCATAACGGCATCTGGGCCGTGCTGGTGGCGAGCGGTGTATTCGCGTTGCCTTTCATTGCCATCATCGTGCAGGAGTGGCTGAAGGCCCGCGCGGAAGGCGCCGACGAAGGCAACAAGGGCGTGCTCTCGGCTGCGCGCATCGAGAACCGGGTCTTCGTCGCCATCGTGGTGGTGATGTTCGCCGGCATCCCATTCATCGACGTGGATCTCAACACCATCCGCTACGACAGCTCGCGCTCGGCCCAATGCCAGGTCAGCGTGCCGCAGCCCACCGATACCGGCTGGTCGCAGTCCTTCAGCACTATCAACAACCAGTCGGCGAAGGTGCCCGTCTGGTGGGCCTTTATGCACACACTCTCGCGAGCAGTGACCGGTGCCTCTGTGGCGGCGATTCCCTGCGGCACCGACTTGCGGCAGATGCGCATGGAGATCGACGCGACCCGCATCGACAACCCGGTGCTGGCTCAGGAAGTGGCGGATTTCTCGCGCGACTGCTACGGACCGGCGCGCGCCAAACTCTTCATGCAGCGCCCGAACCTCGATGAGGCGCAGATGCACGACGTGACCTGGATCGGCTCGCGCTTCTTCACTGACACGGGCGGCTACTACGACACCTACCGCTCCAGCACACCACGCGATGACTGGCCTTACGACAGCAACCGTGATGCTGGGCTTGCGCAGGTGGCCAGCGGTGGCGGCTATCCGTCCTGCAGGCAGTGGTGGGCCGATGGCAGCAATGGCCTGCGTGCACGCCTGCTGGGGCAGGTAAACCCAAGCCTGCTGAATCGCCTGGCGGGCTGGGCCGGATTCCTGACCCGTGCCGATGTGGACGACTCGGTGATCCGCACCATCGCCTCGCCGAGGCAGCAGAAACTGAACCAGGGCAGCGTCTATACGGACTACGGCGGTCAGATCGACAAGACCCTGCCGAACATCGTAACGCGGGCCACGGGCGACGTCGGCATGGCTTTCGGCGCGATTGCCGCGTTTCCCGCCATGGACGTGGTGCGCCAGGCGCTGCCTATGGTGCTCGCCTTGCTCAAGATGGCGCTGGTCATCTGCATCCCGCTGGTGCTGGTCGTGGGCACCTACGACCTGAAGACCGTCGTTACCGTGAGCGTCGTGCAGTTCGCGCTATTCTTCGTCGATTTCTGGTTCCAGCTCGCGCGCTGGATCGACAGCACCATCCTCGATGCGCTCTACGGCTGGGGCTTCGGCTGGAACCGGCCACACAGCAACTTCGACCCGCTGGTGGGGCTGAACAACGCCTTTGGCGACATGCTCCTGATGTTCGTCACGGGAACGATGTTTATTGTGCTGCCTACGTTCTGGATCATGGCCCTGGCTTGGGCGGGCGTTCGCGCCGGTAACGTCTTACAAGGCCTGGCTGGAGCTACCGGAGATGCCAAGGCCGCTGGCGGAAAGGGAGGAAGTACCGCAATCAGCGCGGTGCCGAAGAAGTGAGCACAGCTAATCGTCCTGGACATGAGGGTCAATGCGAAAACCATCGTAGGTGTACAGGCCGAATCCGGCAGGCCCGTTTCGCCATTCTGGTTCGGGCAGTTCATCGTTCAAGTCGGCATTGCGCGCCATCCAGGCAACCACCATGACGAACACCAGTAGCAGCGCCATCCAGAAGACTGCATAGAACAGCAATCCCAGCACAACCAGCTTGACCGTCCACAGCAGCACGGTGGCACCTGCCATCGGCACGCCCTTGGATACCAACCAGTTCGACGCCCGCCGTTCGCCACGCGCATAGGCGCGCCACCCACGGCCAAAGCTGCGGCCGAGGCGTTCTGCGGTGCTGATGCGGGTCGTCGTGCTCATGGTCGTCACCTGCTACATGTGAAATCGCTACTCCAGTTTGCTCCAATCCTGCTTGCTTGCCTGTACCAATGCGCTCCATTCGTCCGGCGGGTTCCCGCGCCCGAGCATCTTCTCGAACACGGCATACGGGTCTGATTTGCTTCCCGAAGACCGCAGAGTCTGCTCATCGTTGACCCAGGCGTACACGATGACTTTGGCCTTCGAGTCGTAGCGGAAGAACAGTCGGTATCGCCTTCCGAGCTTGGCCCGCCGCCAGTGGCGATAGGCCGATCCCATGGTGTTGCCCTGGCGGTATTCGTCGCGCGCCGGATCACTCGGCACCACGTCTTGCATCAACTGGACCAAGGCCCGGAAGAACTTGACGTTGGCGTTCGATCCGAACCCTTCCGGGTCGTTCTCTTGGGCGCGCAGCACGGCCGCGCGCAGCTTCATCATCTGCTCGATCAGGTTGTCGTGGAACAGCAGTGACCAGCCATGCTGTTGCATCAGATCTCCACGTCCTCATCGAAATCATCGCCCAGGTCCACCTTGTGCCCAGCGTGCTCCAGCATGGTGCGAGCCAGATCCTCGGGCAGGCCACGCACATTTCGGCCCGCTTCAATGTCGCGGGCCAGCAGGGTCAGAAACGCGGCAATGGCAGGGTCCTCGTGCTCGGCATCAGCGCGGGTCACGACGACTTCGCCGCCGCGCAGGTCGAACGCAACTTTGCCGCCCGTATCCACCCCCAGCGCCTGCCGGATGGACTTGGGCAGCGTGATCTGACCTTTGGAGGTCAGCGTGGCAACTTCGTGAATGGCAGGCATGGTGGCTCTCCTGATTGCGATACCCGCACGGTAAGGAAATTTCCTTACTTTGTCAATCTGAGGTCTCACGGCGTTCTCCCGAGTCCAAGAATCGGTCCATCGTAAGGCGTAAACAGCCAGCCTTCCTGCATCAATCCGGCCTGCCGCAACTCGTATTGGAGGTGGACGGCCGGCACCCGTCGCCCTATACCCAAAGGCTGTAAAGGGCCGAAATGGCAAGGGAATGGGGTGCAAGGGGAAAGGCCCTACCCGAAAAGGCGAAAAGGCCGCCCGCTTGCCCGCCACCAGGACACCCACATGCTCTCTCTGTTCCAGCGGAAACGGCCTCCGGTCGCTGCCGCTCCGTCGCCAGCACCCGTCACCGATCTCCCGAAAGGGCTGCTGCAACCGGAATCGGCCGCATCGCTGCTGGCGACACCGCGCCGGCAGAAGCTGCTGGAACACATCTGGCAGCGAACCTCGCTCTCGCGCAGGCAATTCGCCACCCTGTACCGCACGCCCCTGGAACGCTACGCCGAGCTGGTCCAGGCCTTCCCGGCCTCCGAGGCGCATCACCATGCCTACCCGGGAGGCATGCTCGACCACGGTCTCGAAATCGTCGCCTACAGCCTGAAGCTGCGGCAGTCCCATCTGCTGCCCATTGGCGCCAGTCCTGAGGACCAAGCGGCGCAGGAGGAAGCCTGGACCGCTGCAGTTGCCTATGCCGCGCTACTGCACGACGTCGGCAAGATCGCTGTCGATCTGCACGTCGAGCTAGCCGACGGCAATACCTGGCATCCGTGGCACGGCCCGCTGCGTCAACCATACCGCTTCCGCTACCGTGACGATCGCGAGTACCGGCTCCACAGCGCCGCGACAGGCTTGCTCTACCGGCAACTGCTTGACCGTGAAGTCCTGGATTGGCTCAGCTGCTATCCGTCGCTGTGGGCACCGCTGCTCTACGTCCTGGCCGGACAGTACGAGCATGCCGGGGTCCTGGGCGAGCTTGTCGTGCAGGCTGATCGCGCTTCTGTGGCTCAGGAGCTGGGTGGTGATCCGGCCCGCGTCATGGCAGCACCCAAGCACGCACTGCAACGCAAGCTGCTCGACGGGCTGCGTTATCTGCTCAAGGAAGAGTTGAAGCTGAACCAGCCGGAAGCCTCCGATGGCTGGCTCACCGAGGATGGTTTGTGGCTGGTGAGCAAGACGGTTTCGGACAAACTGCGCGCACACCTCCTGTCTCAGGGGATCGATGGCATTCCTGCGAACAACACCGCCGTGTTCAACGTGCTGCAAGACCACGGCATGCTCCAGCCCACCTCGGACGGCAAAGCGGTCTGGCGCGCGACCGTGACCAGCACGACCGGCTGGTCCCATTCGTTCACCCTGTTGCGTCTCGCTCCCGCGCTGATCTGGGAGTCTGGCGAGCGACCAGCACCTTTCGCGGGCACGGTAGAGATCGACGCGACGCCCGCGGAAAACGACGCCTGCATGTCGGCTCCCGCGCCTACCGTCTCGGTGAACCCAGCGCAGGGAGGTCAAGAGCCTCCGATTTGGGAGGGCGACAGCACCACCATCGTTTCACCGCCCGCAGCCCAGCCCGTGCCCGACGTCATGGAGGATTTGCTCGCGATGGTGGGCTTGGGTGAGTCGGCCGGCGTTGGCCAGGATGCCGAGGAGTTCCTCCACACCCCCGCGCCAGCAACAGCCGCGACGTCCATTCCATCGCCTGCACCTGCACCCGCGCCTACGCCTGGGTCATCGGCAACGAAGCCATCCGGGGAACAGTTCATGGTTTGGCTGAAGCAGGGAATCGCCTCACGACGGCTCATCATCAACGACGCGAAGGCACTCGTGCATACGGTGAATGAGACGGCCTACCTGGTCAGCCCGGGTGTGTTCCAACGCTATGCGCAGGAGCATCCCGAAGTGGCCGCACTCGCCAAGCAGGAGAATCAACAGGATTGGCAGTGGGTGCAGAAGCGCTTCGAGAAGCTGCAGCTACATCGAAAGCAGCCCAATGGCCTGAACATTTGGACCTGTGAAGTCACGGGCCCGAGGAAGTCCCGCCGACTGCATGGCTACCTCCTCGAAGATGGGGCCTTGGCACTCGCCGAAATACCGCCCAACAATCCCTATCTTGCTCTGACTCAGGAAGGATGACGCGATTCGGGCATTGATCGCCACCGTCGTGTGGCGACGATCAATGCCCCGCGAAAATTGGCAACATTTGGCGAACTGAGCTACTCGGCCCGCGCCAACTCCTGTGCAAGGAACGGAGCGGTTCTGCTGCCAGACGTTCGGGCCACCTGCTGAGGGGAGCCCGCCACCACGATGCTGCCGCCGGCAGCGCCTGCACCAGGCCCCACGTCGATCACCCAATCGGCCTGGGCCACCGCGCGCATATCGTGTTCGATCATCACTACGGTATTGCCGGCATCGACCAGGCGCTGCAACTGCACCAGCAGCCGGTCGGCGTCCGACGCATGCAGCCCGGTAGTCGGCTCGTCGAGCACGTACAGGCTTCGGCCGCGCTGGCTGCGCTGAAGCTCGGTCGCCAGCTTGATGCGCTGCGCCTCGCCACCGGAAAGCTCAGTGGCTGGTTGTCCCAGGCGCAGATAGCCCAGTCCGATGTCGCGCAGCAGTTGCAGGGGCCTTGCCACCGCGTCTTCACCCGCGAAGAATTCGCTGGCCTCGTCCACGGTCATCTGCAGCACCTCGGCGATGTTGCGCCCGTTCCACTGCACCTTCAGCGTGGCCTCGTTGTAGCGCGCGCCATGGCAGGTCGGGCACGGCGCGTACACGCTGGGCATGAACAGCAGTTCCACGCTAACGAAACCCTCGCCCTCGCAAGTCTCGCAGCGCCCCTTGGCGACGTTGAACGAGAACCGTCCGGCATCATAGCGGCGGCGTCGAGCATCGGGCGTGGCAGCGAACAGCTTGCGCACATGGTCGAACAGGCCCGTGTAGGTGGCCAGGTTCGACCGCGGCGTGCGCCCGATCGGTTTCTGGTCCACCTGCACCAGACGCTGTACGGCGTCCACGTCGCCCGCCAGATGGCCGCCGGTCGCTTCGATCACTGCCGGCCCTTCGCTGGTGGCGCTTTCGGCTACATCGTCTTCCGGCTCGTGGCCCAGGTGCAGCAGCACCAGCTCCGGCAGGGCCTGCGCGACGAGGCTGGACTTGCCCGAGCCGGAGATGCCGGTGACGGCCGTCAGCACGCCCAGCGGAATGCGCGCATTCACGCCATGCAGGTTGTGGCGGTGAATGTCCTGCAGCTCCAGCCAGCCGGTCGCTTC
The DNA here is from genome assembly GCF_902499175.1 of Burkholderia aenigmatica. Lineage (GTDB taxonomy): Bacteria > Pseudomonadota > Gammaproteobacteria > Burkholderiales > Burkholderiaceae > Burkholderia > Burkholderia aenigmatica. The sequence goes on along the minus strand of NZ_CABVQC010000007.1, from coordinate 161,997 downwards.
GCGTGCCCGGCTTCCCGGCGCGGGGATCTCATCGAACAGGTAGCGTGCAGTACGCGATTCGGCAATCTTGCGCAGGCCATCCGGCTCGCCGCTGTAGAGCACGCGGCCGCCACGCTCCCCAGCATCCGGCCCGACATCCACCAGCCATTGCGCGCGGCGCATCAGGTCCAAGTCGTGCTCCACCACGAACACCGAGTTGCCGGCGTCGCGCAGCCGGTCGAGCGCGTCGTACAGGGCCTGGCTATCGGAGGGGTGCAGGCCCGCGGAGGGCTCGTCGAGCACGTACACGACACCGAACAGCAGGGAACTCAATTGCGTGGCCAGCCGCAGGCGCTGCAACTCGCCGGCCGAAAGCGTCGGCGTGGCCCGGTCCAGCGTCAGGTAGCCCAGGCCCAGCCCACGCAGTTGGCGCAGGCGTGCCATCACGCCACCGGCCAGGCGCTGCGCGGCGAGGCGCTTTTCTTCCGATAGCGCCGAGGTGCGGCGCACGTCGGGCGATACCGCATGGACGGCGCGGCCGGAGGCCGCGCGTTCGGCACGGTCGCGTCGGGTCGCTTCCTTGTCCGTAGCCGCCCCCGCTGCATGGGCGCGGAAATCGCCCTGGGCGATGGGTTCGAGCAAGGCCGCCAACTGGTCCAGCGGCATCTGCATGAACGCGCCGATGTCCACGCCGGCGAAGGTGACCGACAGCGCCTCGGGCTTGAGCCGCTTGCCGTGGCAGGTGGGGCACGGTTTGCCCTCCATGAACCGGGACACGCGCTTTCTCATCAACGCGCTCTGGGTGTTGGCAAAGGTGTGCAGCACGTAGCGCCTGGCGCCGGTGAAGGTGCCCATGTAGCTCGGCTCCATCTTGCGCTTGAGCGCGGCGCGGGTTTCGGCGGGCGTGAAGCCGGCGTACACCGGCACCGTCGGTGTTTCCTCGGTGAACAGAATCCAGTCGCGATCCTTCTTCGGCAGGTCCTTCCACGGTCGGTCAACGTCGTAGCCCATGCTGACCAGGATGTCGCGCAGGTTCTGGCCTTGCCAGGCGGGGGGCCAGGAGGCGATCGCCCGCTCGCGGATGCTCAGGGAGGGATCGGGCACCATGATGGCCTCGGTCACCTCGTACACATGGCCCAGGCCGTAGCAGGTCGGGCACGCTCCCTGCGGCGTGTTGGGCGAAAAATCCTCGGCGTACAGCATCGGCTGGTTGGCCGGATAGGCGCCGGCGCGCGAATACATCATCCGCACCAGGCTGGACAAGGTGGTCACACTGCCCACGGAGGAACGCGCGTTGCTGGAGCCCCGCTGCTGCTGCAGCGCCACCGCCGGCGGCAGGCCGTCGATCGCATCGACGTCCGGCACGCCGGCCTGCTCGATCAGTCGCCGCGCATAGGGGGCCACCGACTCGAAGTAGCGTCGCTGGGCCTCGGCATAGATGGTGCCGAAGGCCAGCGAGGACTTGCCGGAGCCGGAGACACCCGAGAACACCACCAGCGCGTTACGCGGGATGGAGACGTCCACCTCCTTGAGGTTGTTCTCGCGCGCACCGCGCACTTCCACCATGCCGCTGGCCGCAGCGGTACAAGAGGATTCACCGAAAGAATTGTTTGGCAAGTTTTTATCCTGTAGTTCGTCCCGCTCAGGACGGGACTTCCTGAGTTCGGGTGCCGCGGCGGCTGGCTTCGAGCACTGCGGTGACAGTGCGGGCGTCGTAGCTGCCGCGCAGACGACGACCCTCGACGAAGAACGTCGGCGTGGCGTGCGCACCGCTGGCGACCGCACTGGCGAGGTCGCGCTCGACACGCTCGATCACCGCAGGGCTGTCGAGATCCGCGATGAACCGTTCGACGTCGAGCCCAAGCTCGGCGGCGTAGCCGATCAGATGCTCGCGCTCCAGCGCATGCTGACGGGTGAACACGAAGTCCAGCCACGGCCAGAACATCCCCTGGTTCGCCGCTGCCTCGGACGCCCGCGCGGCAATCGGCCCGTGCGGGTGGTGCGGCAGATGGCGCACCACATACCGCAGGTCGTCACCGAAGTGGGCGCGAAGATCGTCCCACGAACCGGTGGCGTGCGCACAGTACGCGCACTCGAAGTCCACGTACTCGACGAGTGTGAGCTGGGCGTCCTCCGGCCCGCGGATGTGATCGATCTCCGGATCGACCGGCGGCTCAAGCACCATCGGCAGGTCAGCGGTCTTCTCACCCCACCGCTGGGCGGCGACCTTGAAGATCAGCCACCCGAGCAACGTGGCGAACACCATCGACACGAGCACGCCGACCGTCGCCTGGCGGCCCAGGTCGGAGGTCGTGCCGAACGCGAGCCCGATGATCAGCAGCGACACGGTGAAGCCGATCCCGGACAGCGCCGCCCCACCGAACACGCTCCCCACCCCGACGCCCTCGGGCAGCCGGCCCAGGCCGAGACGGACGGCGACGAGCGTGGTGAGCCCGATGCCCAAGAGCTTGCCGAGCACGAGCCCTGCGATGACGCCCCACGTGACTGGCGAGCCAAAGGCCTCGGCGAGCAGCCCGCCACGCACGTCCACCCCGGCGTTCGCCAAGGCGAAGATCGGCACGATCAGCAGCGCCGTCGGCAGCCGCAGGAACTCGTGCAATCGCTCGTTCACCGAGATACCCCGGGACAGCCCGCAGTCCACCGCGCGGGCCGATGCGGCACTCGGCGACTGCCAGAAGTCACGGAACAACTGTCTTGCCGCAACGACCCCGTGACGTTGCGTCGCATAGGCGGGGATCAGCAGCCCCGCGGCCATCCCGGCGAGGGAGGCATGGATGCCGGAATACACGGTTGCGAACCACAGCACGATCACGATCAACACATACGGCGTCGCCCGCCACTGGCGGGTGCGCCCCAACAACCACAATCCAACGAGGCTGGCGAGGGCGATAAGCAACGGGACGATCCGGATCTCCTCGCTATAGACGATGCCGATGATGGACACTGCGAGGAAGTCATCGACCACGGTCAGGGTGAGCAGGAACACGCGCAACTGACCCGATAGCCGCGGGCCGACGATCGCCAAGGTGCCCAGCATGAACGCCGTATCGGTGCCGACCACCGCACCCCACCCGTGCAGGCCCTCACTTCCGGCTAGTTTCACGATCAGGACATACACCAGCGCGGGAAGCACGACTCCCGTGACCCCCGCGATCAGGGCGAGGCGGGCACGGCTGCGGTCACGGAGCGATCCGTGGGCGAACTCCTGACGCACCTCCAGTCCGATCAGGAAGAAGAAGACGACCATCAGGCCGTCGTTGACCCAGTGATGCAGATCCATGTGTAGGCGCAGTGGCCCGAAGTTGAACCCGACGTCTAGGTGCCACAACTCGAAATAGGCGTTAGATAGCGGCGAGTTCGCCCACACGAGCGCCACAACCGTGACGATCACCAGCAGCACCGCAGCGCCAGACTCCGTGCGTAGATAGTGGGCAACGCGTCTCCGTCTGATATGCGCCGAGGACTCACCAAAAGAAGAGGCTGGCATGTGCTTATCCTGTAGTTTGTGAGATCACGATGGGCAGGTTTCGGAGGCGACCGGTCAGGCGTCCGCCTCTGGCAGCGTCCCATCATCCAGCGAGCGCAGCCAAGTAAGCCATTCTCCCAGCCTGCGCTCAACACCTCTGTCCGTTGGCTGATACCAGCCCGGCCGCGCCACGCCCTCGGGAAAGTAGCTTTGCCCAGCGGCGTAGCCGTTGGGCTCGTCAGGAGCGTAGCGGTAGCCTTCGTGATACCCCATCTGCTGCATCAGCTTCGTCGGCGCATTGCGAAGATGGAGAGGCACAGGCAGGGAGCCGCTGTTCTTGACGAAGGTCTTCGCCTTGTTCCAGGCGGCATAGGCAGCGTTCGACTTGGGGGCGGCAGCAAGGTAGGTCGCCGCGTGGGCAATCGGTATTTCGCCTTCGGGGGAACCCAGCCTCTCATAAGCCAGCGCGGCATTGAGCGCCAGTTGCAGCGCCTGCGGGTCGGCATTGCCGATGTCTTCGCTGGCCACTACCACCATGCGGCGGGTCACCTGGCTGACGTCGCCGCTACCGTCAAGGATGCGGGCCAGCCAATACAGGGCCGCATCAGGGTCGGAGCCCCGTAGCGACTTGTGGAAGGCTGAGAGCTGCCAGTAGAACTCGTCACCGCCCTTGTCGAACCTGCGCAGCGATGGACTGGTGGACAGCTTGGCGGACTGGCCATCGACCACGGTCTTGCCAGCGCCCGACGCCGCATTCGTCACCTGCTCAAGCAGATTGAGGAAGCGCCTGCCATCGCCATCGGCAAAGCCCTTGAGCAGATCCAGCGCGTCCGCGTCCAACGTGACGCCCTGGAGATGCGGCAGTGCGCGTTCGTAGAGTTGGTTCAGTTCGTCGCTGGACAGCGGTTCGAGGGTATAGACCTGCGCGCGCGAGAGCAGTGCGGAATTGACCGCCAACCCCGGATGCTCGGTCGTCCCCCCCACCAGGGTCAGGAGCCCCGACTCGACATGGGGCAGCAGGGCATCCTGCTGCGCCTTGTTGAAGCGATGGATCTCATCGACGAAAAGCACCGTCGATCGACCATGGTTGTCCAGTTCGGCCTGGGCCTCGTCGATGGCTTGCCGGATGTCCTTCACCCCGGCCAGCACGGCCGAGATGGCGATGAATCGGCTGTCGGTCGCACTGGCGGCCAGGCGCCCTAGGGTGGTCTTGCCCACGCCTGGCGGCCCCCAGAGGATGAACGAGTGCAACTTGCCCGCCTCGAACGCGAGACGCAGCGGCTTGCCGGGGCCGAGCAAGTGCCGTTGCCCGACGAATTCGTCCAGCGTCTTGGGCCGCAGGAGTTCGGCCAAGGGAGGCTTGGGCTTTGTCGTGAATAGATCGGTCAAGTTCCTCTCCCTGGCATTTCTGATAGTTGACGTTCCGATAAGGTGGGCACCTCAATCCAGAGAGCCGGATTTATCCAACGCCGTGGGCTCTTTGTCGGCAATCGCATGCATGATGATGCGAGAGCCGCGGTAGCCGATGCTGTGGTTCCATACCCAGCTCAAAGCGACACTGAGACGATTTCGCGTGCCGATCAGAAAGTAGATGTGCGCCAGCTTCCAGATCCACCACGCAAAGGCACCACGCAGCTTCACCCGCCCCATGTCAATCACCGCCAGGCTGCGGCCGATGGTGGCCAGGTTCCCCTGATGCCGGTATTTGAAAGGCCCGTCAGCGGGCTTGCCCTTCAAACGCCGTCCAATCAGGTTAGCGACGTACTTCCCTTGCTGTTTGGCGGCCGGGGCGATGCCCGGCACGGGCTTCCCATCGGCCATGGTGCACGAGGCTGTATCGCCGATGGCGAAGACCTCCGGGCGACCGGCCACCGTCAGGTCAGGGCCAACGACCACTCGACCAGCACGATCAGACGCAGCGCCCAACCAGCGAGCCGCGGGAGACGCCTGGACTCCGGCGGCCCAGACGATGGTCTTGGCCGAAAGGGGCTTGCCGCCATACACCACGCCGTCGGCCGAGCATTCGGTGACCGGAGTACCCAGCACGACCTCGACCCCGAGTTTTTCGAGTGCCTGGCGCGTATAGGCCGAAAGATCCTCTGGAAAGACCGACAACAGACGCGGGCCAGCCTCGATCAGTACAACCCGCGATGTGCTCGGGTCGATCGAGCGGAAGTCACGCGCCAGCGTGTCTCGTGCCAGCTCGGCGATGGTTCCGGCCAATTCAACCCCGGTGGGACCACCACCGATGATGACGAACGTCTGCAGCGCGGCACGCTGCTGAGGATCGCTCGTGCGCTCAGCTTCCTCGAAAGCCGCGAGGATTCGGCCCCGAATGGTCGTGGCATCTTCCAGCGTCTTCAACCCCGGCGCGAAAGCCCCCCATTCGTCGTGTCCGAAGTAGGCATGGGTAGCACCTGTCGCGAGCACGAGCGTGTCGTAGGTTTGCCGCATTCCATTGTTGAGAATGACCTGACGCGCGTCCTGGTCGATACCTTCCACTTCCGCCATCAAGGTGTTCACTTCCGGGCGATTTCGGAAGAGATAGCGAATAGGCCAGGCGATCTCGGATGTCGAAAGTGACGCACCTGCGACCTGGTAAAGCAAGGGTTGGAACAGGTGATGATTGCGCCGATCGATGATCGTCACATCGACCTCGACACCAGCAAGCTGGTTGGCAACCTCGATCCCGCCGAAGCCCGCTCCGATAATGACGACGTGATGTCGGTTTTTGGAGGTCTTTGTCATGACCTGATCTCCTCTCTCAGCGTTTCAGCGCCGATGCGTGGTGTGCCATATGCTCGCCAATGAAGCTGGCAATGAAGTAGTAGCTGTGGTCGTAGCCTGGGCGCAGATTCAACGTGAGCGGGTGCCCCGTCTCGTCGCAGGCTTTGCGCAGCAGGTCGGGCTGAAGCTGGCTCTCCAGGAACTCGTCGCCCAAGCCCTGATCAACCAGCAACGGCAAACGCTCCTGCACGGTGCGAATCAGCTCCACGGTGTCGTACTGCTTCCACACTTCCCGATCGCTGCCCAGGTACGCCTCGAAGGCCTTGTGCCCCCAGGGAACCTGGGTGGGGGCGACGATGGGCGAGAAGGCCGAGACGCTTCGATAACGGCCCGGGTTGCGCAGGGCGATGACCAGAGCGCCGTGTCCTCCCATGGAATGGCCGCTGATGCTCCGCTCCGCTGTCACGGGAAAGTGGGCCTCGATCAGCGCCGGCAATTCCTGCACGACGTAGTCGTACATCCGATGATTCGCAGCCCAGGGTTCCTGTGTGGCGTTGACGTAGAAACCCGCCCCCTGTCCGAGGTCATAGGCAGGATCGTCGGCAACGCCTTCGCCGCGAGCACTGCTATCGGGCGCGACGACGGCAATGCCATGTTCGGCCGCGTAGCGCTGGACGGCGGCCTTGGTGATGAAGTTCTGCTCGGTGCAGGTGAGGCCTGAAAGCCAGTACAGCACCGGCACCTTGCCGTGCTGTGCCTGCGGAGGCAGATAGACGCCGACCTTCATCGTGCAACCGAGCGTCGTGGATTCATGCTGATAAACGTCCTGCCAACCATCAAAGCTGGCGTGATGTTCGATGCGTTCCATGTAGTTCTCCTATGTTCAAAGGAACGGCGCAGCTCTCGCGCGCCAGGACGGCAGCTCGTCAGGAAGATTTCTCTTCCGCTGCCGTGTCGCCGTGGGCGTGTCTGATCCTGCGCACGATCCACCAGATCGTCAGCATCACCGCAGGCACCAGAACCGCCATCACCGGCGCCACGCTGTCGTGAACCATCGGAATGCCCTTGAGCAAATAGCCGAGAAGACTCACGACGTAATAAGAAATTGCCGCGACCGACAGGCCTTCGACGGTTTGCTGAAGGCGCAATTGCATCTTGGCCCGGTTGTTCATCGACGCAAGCAGATCGCGGTTCTGGCGTTCAAGCTCGACGTCGATCCAGGAACGCAGCAACGCGATGGCCCGGGTCAGCTTGTCGGAGAGCTTGGTCTGGCGCTCCTTTACGGATTGGCATGTCCGCATGGCGGGAGCGATGCGACGCTGCAGGAAATCCGCCCAGGTGCAGTACCCGGATACGGCCTCTTCCGAAAGCGCTGCCAGCCTTTCCTCGACGATCTCGTAGTAGGCACGACTGGCGCCGAAGCGATAGAGATTCGCCGCAACGCCAGCTTCCAGTTCGGCAGCCAGGCCGGTCAATTCGGACAGCAGCACGTCGCTGTCGCGCCGTTCCACCAAGCTCGTACACATCTCGTCGGTGATCGCCGCAAGGCGCGACTCCATGCGCCGCAGCTCCGACGTCATCGACCGCGTCAACGGCAAGGACAGCAACGCCAAGGTACGGTAGGTCTCGATCTCCAGCAGACGTTGAGCCAGCGCACCCGCCCGCGCCGGGGTCAAATCGCGGGCAAGGACGAGGATCTGCGTCAGGCCATCCTCATCCTGTCGGAAGTCGGTGAGGATGGCGGCAGAGCCGTTCTCCACCAGCGAGTAGCACAGGCTGGCAGGATCGAAGCGATCGGCCTCCTTCTCCGTTTCCGGCGTCCATGGAAGAAGTCTCAAACGGATGCCGGATACGACCGGGCCGGGAGGAACAAATCCATGCTTGAACGGATTTTCGCCGCACGGCTCTCCCGTCTCGGAATCCAGCGAAGCGCACCAGAGATACGTTGAGAACTCGGTGTGCTTTTCACAGTGCAGGTCTCCCTCATCCCATGTCATGCCGTGAAGCGGCGTAGCGTGGTCGGGCTCGGCAACGCCGAAGCGATGAGACAACTCACTCATCGCCATCTGATCCCTGGCCTGATCGCCTTCGGTCATGAAAGCGAGCTGCAATATGCCGCGGGGGGCCTGAATCAACAGATGCGGGCGCGCATGCACTTCACCCACGGCCGCAGCACGATCGGCATAGGCCGGCATGCCGTACACGGTGGCGGTCGGGGCGGGTTGTACGGTCGTCGCATTGATGTTGGCCGGCTCTTGCATAACGACCTCATTTCTCATTGGTTGAAAAACACGCTTCAAAGCAAATGCCCGCAGCCATGCGTTTCGCACATGGCTGCGGGCCGATCTTCATGAGCAGGCACCGCTCTACACGGTCCGTCTAATAGGCTCGCCGTATAGAGGCTTGTGCTGGCCCTTTCAGAACGCCCTCAGCTTCCTTGCTTTCAGACGAAGGTGTACGAGCAGACCTTGTTGCCCGCCGGATCACGCAGGTAGGCCGCATAGGCACCCGGCAGGTGACCACGTGCGCCAGGCTGGCCCTCGTCGGTGCCGCCTGCGGCAAGGCCGGCAGCATGGAAGGCATCCACTTCGGCGGGAGTGGCGGCCGCAAAGCCGATCGTCACGCCGTTGCTGGAGGGCGCTTCACCATTGCCCGGACGGGCGATGATGAAAGCCGGCTTTTCGCGACCGAAAAGTACCCATCCGTTGTTGAAAGGACCGAGGTTCTTGATGCCAAGAGCACCCAGAGCGGCGTCGTAGAACGCGACCGACTTCTGAAGGTCGGCAGCGCCGATAAAAATGTGCGAAAAGATGCCATCGCCAGAAATGACAGGAGTGGACATGATTAATTTCCTTGGTGGTTGGTGTTGAATGGGTAGTGGGCGGTCAGTAGTGGATCACCGTGCGAATCGACTTGCCTTCATGCATCAGGTCGAAGGCCTTGTTGATGTCGTCGAGGCCCATGGTGTGGGTGACGAACGGGGCGAGATCGATCTCGCCTTTCATTGCGTCCTCCACCATGCCGGGAAGTTGAGTGCGGCCCTTGACCCCGCCGAAAGCCGAGCCCTTCCAGGTGCGACCGGTGATCAACTGGAACGGGCGCGTCGAAATTTCCTTGCCTGCACCAGCCACGCCGATGACGATCGACTGGCCCCAGCCACGATGTGCTGCTTCTAGTGCCGAGCGCATCACGTTGACGTTGCCGATGCACTCGAAGGTGTGATCGACACCCCAACCGGTCATCTCGATGAGAACCTCGTGAATCGGCTTGTCGAAGTCCTTCGGGTTGAGGCATTCGGTCGCGCCGAAGGTACGAGCCAGCTCGAACTTCGCTGGATTGGTGTCGATGGCGATGATGCGACCTGCCTTGGCCTGGCGTGCCCCCTGAATCGCAGCGAGCCCGATGCCGCCGAGGCCGAAGATGGCCACAGAGTCACCCGGCTGAACCTTGGCCGTGTTGTGAACAGCGCCGATGCCGGTGGTCACACCGCAACCCAGCAGGCAGACATGCTCGGGATTGGCGTCCGGGTTGATCTTGGCCAGCGAGACTTCGGCCACCACCGTGTATTCGCTGAAGGTCGAGCAGCCCATGTAGTGGTAGATCGGCTGGCCGTTGTAGCTGAAGCGGGTGGTGCCATCGGGCATCACGCCCTTGCCCTGGGTGGCGCGCACCGCGACACACAGGTTGGTCTTGCCGGACTTGCAGAACAGGCACTCGCCGCACTCGGCGGTATAGAGGGGAATGACGTGATCGCCAGGCTTCACGCTGGTCACACCTTCACCCACCTCCACGACGATACCCGCACCTTCATGACCCAGCACGACCGGGAAGAGACCTTCGGGGTCGTCGCCCGACAGGGTGAAGGCGTCGGTATGGCAAACGCCGGTGTTCGTGATCTTGATGAGCACCTCGCCCTTGCGCGGCGGCTCGACGTCGATCTCGACGATTTCCAGCGGCTTTCCTGGCCCGAAGGCAACTGCTGCACGTGATTTCATGATGTCGCTTCCTTTACTAGCTAACTAAATTTGCCCTCACCGAGGGCACCCTGGTGCCTCTACCGCAGATAGGAGCGGACGATAGAGATGGTCTCGTCAATGGACTTGTTCTGCGAATCGCTCCTGATTTCGCTACTGGGAAACTCTTCCCGCAGATAGCTCTCCAGAACGGTTGCCATCAATCCGTTGACTGCCCCACGAACGGCCGCAAGCTGCTGAAGAATTGCAGGGCATTCCGCACCTGCATCGAGCGCTTGCTCAAGAGTCGCTACCTGACCTTTGATGCGCCGGATGCGCGTCAGGGCTTGCTTCTTTTCTTCCGGGCTGTGTGGCATCGAACACCTCTCTACTTGGGTACACCGCCGCATTATACAATACTCCACCATAGTATATGCGGCCGAACTTCGCCACAAATTCTGTGCTCTTCGAGCACTATTACAGGCTAGTACAGATTTGTTCCCAAGAAGCGCAAAACATTCAAATCAATGAATATTTCTTGCATGTATCGACAGCATCGGGGCAAGTTCAAAACCGGTCAAACTGGAAAAATCTATGCGCAGATAGATATGGCCTATCTAAGCCAACTCATCGAGCTGAAGCTATCAAGATGAGACCGGCTAGGCGACCTGACGACCCGAGTACCGAGCCTTCCTCAGTGCAGGCAACATCTGGCCGTCCCAGTCACGATCGACCGCAACCTGGGCCTGTTCCTGGTTTCGTTCGAGGGCTTCAACGTCCAGATCAGCAATCGCCCATGTCTGCGTGCCGCAAGTCGTCGCGAGAATGCCATCCTCCGGGAATCCGCGATCCATGGGTGCATAGATCGTGGCCTCGCCAGTATTCGTGTCCAGCGCCGGGCTCCAGTCAGCAGCTCCGGTCGTCACGGCCTGCGCGATGAACATTCGGTTCTCCAGTGCCCGCGCCATGCAGCCCACACGGACCCGGGTTGCACCTGCTTGGGTGTCGGTACAGCTCGGGACCAGCAGCAGGCGCACTCCCGCCTCTCGCTGGGCTCGCACGGGCAATGGAAACTCACTGTCATAGCAAACAGCGATGCCGGCACGCACGCCTTTCAAATCGAACACCTTCAGTTCGTCGCCACCCTCGATGACGCCGGCGTCTTTCTCGAACCCCGTCAACTGCAATTTGTCTTGGTAGTCGCGTGTGCCGTCAGGCGCAAACCACCAAGCCCGGTTGCGGTAGCGGTCCAATCCAACCTGGGTCAAAAACGTACCGGCCTGAATGGTCATGCACAACTCGCGCGACAGGTCGGCATACAGTGCCAGCCACGCAGGCTGCAAGGCCTGCAGCGCGGCCAGAGAGGCGTTGAAATCATGGCGGATGCCAGGCTCGAACGTTGCAGCCAGTTCGAGGGATAGATACTCGGGCAACACGGCCAGTTCCGCCCCGCCACGGCGCGCCTCCTCCAGAACCAGCCGCTGCCGCGCAGCAAATGCCTCGAAGCCCGCGGGCTGACCCACTGAGTATTTCGCAACTGCTACTTTCATTTCGCGTTCTCCAGGGAGTGCAGCCACATCGTGAGCGTCTGCTCGGTTTCGCTCGGCTCACCCACCTGCTTCCAGGGCAGCGTAACCTTCATGTCCGACTGCCGCACGTAGCCGCGACGGGTCCAGAAGGGGTCATTACTGCGGTAGTTGGAAGGACGCCGGAGATCGTCGTCTGCACGATCCACCGACGCGAACGATGCCCACTGCATGCCGCCCAACGAACGGGCATGCGCTTCGCGCTCGTCAAAGAAGCGATGGCCCAGGCCAAGGCCCCGGAAGGCCGGGAGCAGGACTGATTCGCCACAGTAAAACACTGCCTCCACCGGGATTCCTCGATCGGCGAACGGCACATGGAAGGCCGGCTCCGCATCGCCGAGCGGCAACCCCGTGGACGCACCCACGACCACATCATCAGCGAGCGCGAGTACCAGCAGGCTGTCTGCCGAACGGGCGTACATGGCGAGGTAGTGCTTCTCGTATTCGGTGTCGCCCTCGTACAGGTAAGGAAAGCTGCGGAAGACGCTCGCCCGCAGGCCTGCCACGGCATCGAACCATTCGGCAATGTCCGGGCCACGACGAACCAGCACCTGCACGTCGCTGGTCATTTCAGGCGTCCCCTCCAACCTGTGCGATCCAGTCGCCGAGGTTGTAGTAGTTGGTGACACGAGCGATCTTGCCATCGCGGATCTCGAAGAACGCGCCGCCCGGCAGCACGTAGCGCTGGCCCTGGGCTTCCGGCAGCCCGTCGTCCGTCACCTTGTATTCGCCATGCACCACGTACTCCGCGCCTGCACGCAGGCCGTCGGCGCTGACCATCACCACGATCCCGCGCAGTTGCTCGCCATAGCAGCGGTCCATGCGCTGCAGGAAGGCGCGGAAGGCTTCGCGACCGACCTCACGAGCGCCCTGGTTCAAGTCGTGCGCGACGTCATCGGTCAACATTGACAGCATGGCCTCGCGGTCGCCGCGGTTGAAGGCGTCGTAGTAGGCAGTGATGAGAGTCGCAGCGTTCATTCGCGTTCCTTGTTGGGTTGTTCGGAGCGGAGCATTCCGGGGTGTTGTCAGTCTGGGCAACCGCGCTCTCCTTGTATATGGAATTGTTGCGATTTTATAATTCCACAATCTGGAACAATTAACGAGCAGCGAAACCGGCCATGAGGCGTGCGTCATGAACAAAGAAATGGAACTACTGCGCATCTTTCGGGTGGCGGCCGAAAGCAGCAGTTTTCGCGATGCGGCCGTCCGGCTGGGGACTTCTCCGCAAGGTGTAACCCGTGCCATCCAGCAACTGGAGCAACACTACGGCGAGGTGTTGTTTCATCGAAGCACGCGCCAGGTGCGCATCACCGCCTTCGGCGAAGGGCTGCTAGACCAAGTGCGCCCCGCATTGGAGCGGTTCGAGGATCTGTGGCGAACGCCTAGCTCCGACCAGCAGGCCTCTCTGTCCGGCACGGTTCGCATCACCGCACCGCACAGCTTGGGCACCAGAGCGGTGCTACCGGCACTGGAGCGCGTGGCCGCGCGTCATCCCGGCATCACGCTGGATGTGCGCCTGTCCGATCGCATCAGCAATACGGTTGACGAAGGGATTGACGTCGGGATCAGGGTCGGATTCATGCGCGATAGCCGCTTCGTCGCACGCAAGGCCGCCGACATGAGACTCCCCATCGTTGCCGCTCCGCGCCTGATCAAGAAAGTGGGCGTACCTGCAAACATCGATGCGCTAAGCAGCCTGCCAGTTACCGTGGCCTTGGATATCAATACCGGCCGCCCCTAGCCTTGGCACTTCAAGGCGGGACGCCAGTGGACACCTACCGCACCCACTCTCGTCGCTGACAATGCCGACATCGAAATGGGGGCAGCGTTGGCCGGAATCGCCTTCGCGCAACTGGCGGACTACATGGCTGCCCCCTACATTGCCAACGGGAAGCTGGTGCGAGTGCTGGAGAACGAAGAACCTCCGGCATGGGGGTTGTACGTCTATCGGCCTCAGCGTGGCCCCATTCCAGGACGGGTTCGAGCGGTATTTGATGAAATGCTGCTCGCCGTGGGATCGTTGCCAGCTTTGCCCTGACTCCTCGCAAGACGCTGTAGGGCACACATCTTGGAAAGCGGGGCACTGAGCCTCGGCGGCTCACCCCTCCGGTTGAATGATGAGCCGACCGTCTGCCCGCTTGCCCCAGATGCAGATCGGTCGGCCATGCAACCCAATGCCGGCGAACGATTAGATGTAAATGAATTGCCGGTACAACCCATCCAACTGACGACGAATGTCTTCGACGCGCTGCTCGTCACCGGTATCGGTAAATTCGAGTAGCTGCTGTTCCTTGGCAGTGATCTGATCGCAAAGGTCGGACAAGTTCTCGCAGAAAGCCTCGGAATGAACGGTGGGCTCCTCCGTATTCGTCTCTTCCCCTGCTAGTTTTCGCACAGACGAGGCTGGAGAAATCCCATTTTCCTCGTTAAAGGCAATTTGAAGCTGCCTGCGCCTATTGGTCTCATCGATCGCCTGCTTCATCGCCGGCGTCACCGCGTCGGCGTACAAGATCGCCTTGCCGTTTTCATTCCGAGCGACTCGACCGATCATCTGAATGAGCGCATGGGCCGAACGCAAGAACCCTGCACGGTCTGCATCGAGAATGGCAACCAATGATGCCTCTGGAATATCCAGCCCTTCGCGCAAAAGACTAATCCCAATCAAAACATCGAACTCTCCTGCGCGCAGGCCATTGATGATCTCAACACGATCCTCCGCTTTTATGTCCGAATGCATGTAGCGCGCTCGAATCCCGTTGTCCGTCAAGAAATCCGTTAGCTCTTCTGCACTGACCTTCGTCAGCGTAGTCACAAGCACTCGATTCTTTCTCTTCACGCACTTCGATATTTCGGCAAGCAGGTCATCTATGTATCCATCCGCTTTCCGCACTTCAACCTTGGGGTCAAGCAGTCCCGTTGGCCTGATAACCTGTTCGACAACCCTGCCTTTCGACACCCTCAGCTCGTAGTCGCCCGGAGTAGCGGAAACAAAGATGGTCTGAGGCTTGACCTTCTCGAACTCGTCAAAGTTCAATGGCCGGTTGTTCTTCGATGAAGGCAAACGGAACCCGTAATCGATCAGCGTGTCCCTAGAGAGCGACATCGGTTTGGCATCACCCACACCGTAGCCGAGGGCTCTGCAGTCATGGGTGGATCAGCTATCCGCCAGGTGGCAAAAACTTAATCAAAGAAGGCCAGGGTGCGAACTTCGATACTCTCGCGCGGTGGGGCTCCCGGCGGCGTATTTGGGTCCCGGAAGGCGGTATGGGGCGTGAAGCGGGCTCGGCCGTCGTGACGCGAGTCATACCCCTTGATCAGCAAGACTTCGTCACGGAGCATGTCCGGAAAATAGTACCAGCGCTGGTGCGGATTGTAGGCCAGGTGGTAGATCTCACCGATACGATCCGGATAGACCAGGTCGGTGGCCAGCAGGTCATTGGGGTCGAGCGTCGAGGCGTCCAGCACGGCCAGCGGCGAGCGCTTAACGGGCCCGCTCATCGGGCGCCAGAGGTTGATCTGGGCCACCGGCACCGCTGCCAGTGTGGCGGCCTGATCCATGCCCAGCGCGTCGCGGATACGTTCAGGCCCCGAGTGCTCTGTGTAGTCATTATGCACACGGCTGGCTGGGCCGCGAACATCCCGCCCCTCGGCGTCGCTGCGCCTGGTGTGGTCGAAGATGATGACCCGGCTCGCGCCCGTCAACTCCTTGATCAAGGCCTTGACCTCTTCATAGTAGACGTTTTCCACTGAGGTATCGTCGTAGAGGTCGTCGACCACCGTATCCCGCCGATGGAATTCGAACCCCTGCTTGTCCAGAGAAAGGCTGTCTGCCAACGGACGACCGCTGTGTATCGTGACCTCGCGCTCCTCCTGCTCGGCAAAGTAATGCGGTTCACTGTCGCCGGTCAGAGCCTCGGTATGCACATAGGGCTTCGCATCGTGCTTGACCAGGTAGGTGAGTGTCGTGATGACACTGGCGGGCATATCGGTTGTGCATTTCAAGTAACACCTCCCGGTCTGCTGACCGCATCCGGCGTGGTGTCACCGTGGCGGCGCTGTAGCTTGCATGTAGACTCTCGATTGTATGCCTTCGAACGGACACTTTCAAATGCTCCCCGAGGTGCATGGTCCCCGACCGGTAGAAAAGGACATCTCTCAACTCGGCACCGACGACCAGCTTGACCAGGACTGGCGCGTCGGACTCCAGGCCCGCGCCCAGGGCGACTACTAGGGATGGTCTGAAGTAGTTGTGTATTTCTGGCTGACTTCAGCCCCTGCCGATTTTAAAAGCGGCAAATCGATCAAAAACGCTCAGATCACCCGCCTATTTCTGTGTTTTTAGCCGCCGCGAGCACCTCGCGGCAGCCATTTCCCACATTACAGGCGCACCTCTCCTGCATTCGCCAGTAAATGTCGGCGCGCCATCCACAGGTTCGACAGCGCGAACAGCGTCACCAGTTGCGCCGTGTTCTTCGCCAGACCACGGAAGCGCACCTTCACATAACCGAACTGGCGCTTGATCACCCGGAACGGATGCTCGACCTTGGCTCGTACCTGAGCCTTGGCCTTCTCAATCTTGCGCTTGGCTTTGTACAAAGCACTGCGCTTATCAAGCTTCTTGTAAGTACTACGGCGGGCGGCGATCTGCCAGATGACCTCCCGGCCTTCATGTTCAGGGCGTTTCTCGACGCCGGTGTAACCCGCGTCGGCACCGACCATGTTCTCATCGCCGTGCAGCAGCTTATCGACCTGGGTGACATCGGCCACGTTGGCCGCCGTGCCCACCACGCTGTGCACCAAGCCCGACTCATCATCGACACCGATGTGCGCCTTCAGTCGGGTAAAGCAGGAGTGTTACCACTCCTGCCTCCCCTAAGAACCGTACTTGAGAGTCACCCCTCATACGGCTCAAGCCTTCCAGCAGCCTGAGTGAGACCGGGCTACCTGACAATGCGCTCTTCGGCGCTCAAGGTAAGACGTCCATGCCGGATCGAACGGGTTCGCTGCACTGCATATTTTGATATGCCGAACAATCGAAACACTGGCTGCGGCAAAAAGCCAAGCGGGTTGACTCATGCCACGTACTTTTTCCTTGCTGGCGAAAATCCAGTGCCGTTGACCCACTACACGAAAGTATCGTTGTTTTACCCAATGGGCACTTTTCATGGCATGCCGGCGGACAGCCCAGCGCCATAACACTCGCCAAATCTGATGGTCGATCCACGCGAAACGCTTGGCAGCGACAACATGACGATGATACATGGCCCACCCCCGGATTACCGGGTTCAGGACCTGAATCAGGTTTGCTTGCATCGCCGCCTTGTTTCCGTTTGTGATTTCCCGGACCTTATCCAGAAGCGCTTTCACACTCTTGCGAGCCGGAGTGATGAGTAGCTTGCCAGCGTACTTACGTACGTTCTGGCCCAGAAAATCGAAGCCTTGCGAGATATGCGTGATGTGAGTCTTTTCATCAGAGAGTTCCAAGCCTCGCTCTTTCAGGAATGCCTCAATTGCAGGTCGAACCTGACTTTGCAGGATAGCCTTCGAAGTTCCCGTGATGATGAAGTCATCGGCATATCTTACGACGTGTATCTTGAATGGCTGTCGCTTTCGGTTCGTCGAAGCCACGCTTGTGTGGACAACATGTTCCAGCCCATCCAACGTCCAATTCGCAAGTATCGGGGAGATGATTCCCCCTTGCGGGGTTCCTGCCTCCGTTGCGAACAAGGCTCCCTGATCGACATACCCGGCTCGAAGCCACTTACGCAGAACCGCTTTATCCATGGGTACGTTGGCGAGCAGCCAATCGTGGCTGATATTGTCAAAACAGCCTCGAATGTCGCCCTCAAGTACCCATTGCGCCGAACTGCGTTTCGCCAGTGCATTGAAGCAATGTGCGATTGCATCGGCCGTGGATCGCTGCGGCCGAAATCCATACGAATTTGGATCCGCACGCGTTTCTGCAACCGGCTCAAGTGCCAGTTTCCACAGTGCCTGCATTGCGCGATCCCGCATCGTTGGAATTCCCAGCGGGCGCTTCTTGCCATTGCTTTTGGGTATGTAGATACGTCTCAGCGGTTGAGGGCAATAGCCCCGATGCTGTAACGCTTTCACTCCCTTCGATTTGGCCACAGGGGTTGACCAGATCTTGCCATCAACTCCCGGTGTTCTCTTGCCTCTATTCTCCGTCACTCGCTTAACGGCCAACATCTTGCCGCGGTACGAGCGAGTCAGCAGCCGCTGCAAGGCTTGCACCTTGCCCCATCTGCCTTCTCGTGTTGCCTTGGCGATACGTACCTGGAGTCGTTTCACTTGCGATTCGATTTGGCACCAGGATAGGGGCCAGACCGACTCGAAGTTCGAAGATGCACCAGTGCCCGCCGGTGCTTGTGCATGGGATGTGAGCACTACCATCTGCTTTCCTCCGTACAACGATTGATCAGGTTGTTTCGCCATGGAAGACCTTGTGGAAGTCTGCTCGCTTTCGCGCCAGATGATCTTTCAACCTGTATTCGCCCCATTACAGGGCGACCTTCGCTTTTTCCACATTCCTTTACCCGCAGCACCAACAGCTTGCTTTACAGCTCACCTGCCGAAACCGGCAGCGCTACGGGCTTACCCTGTTCCACATGGATTTCCGAACGGGTCGGGCTCCTCGATTTCGCCGGCGGCACCACATCCACGAGGGGGTATCGGTAAGACCCCCTGCCTGTCCGCTTACCTTTTGGTTCAAGCCTGTCAGCATCTTTGGCTTGGCTATTTTGACGACGTTTATATGAGGTTCACGTGTGTTAGCCGTACCCGTTCATCCCTAGCACCTCTCCGCCTTGATGCTGGCAGATTCAGTCTGGCCTCACGGTTCGACCTACCGAAAATCGGCGGTTACATTGTCCCCAGGGCTTCAGACCCAGCTGTTACCGGCCGCGCCTGTCTGGGTAGGGAACGAGTGGTGGAACAATCGGTTCCGTCGGGCGTTAACCTGCGGAACAGAAACCCATGCGACTTTCAGGTCGCACTGCCGAAGTGGTGAGTCGGCCACAGGAACTGCCCCCGTAGCCGCTCGCAGAACCGTACGTGACACTCTCGCGTCATACGGCTCCCGTTATCCAACCTGTTGCTCGGTTACTTGCCAGTGATAAAACAGTCGAGGGGCAGCCGTCTGCACCGTGTCCAACCATTGAGATATGCGCCGCTTGCGCCCGTGAAGTATTTTGTACTTACGACCGGCCCAACGCTTGAGTGCGCTATCGATATGTCGAAAGATGCCAAGCATGGCCGTCCGATAGAACGCGCCATAATACTGCCACCAACCTTGTATCACTGGGTTGTAAAGCCGAGCCACAGCAGCCAGCGTCACGTGAGTTTGGCGGTTGACCCGCCACTCGCGCACTGCTCGCCGCATCCGCTTCAACGCTTGCGCACTGACTCCCGGCAGGAAGCTGGTGAAAAGGTTGTTCTGTTGGCCGATTGCCTTCCTGGGTCTAAAAGTGAAACCAAGGAAGGTAAAGCTCACATGCGGATACTCCGCGCGTCGATTGCTGTCCTTGCAGTACACGATTTTCGATTTCTCGGGATGCATCGTGAGACCACAAACTGCTAGACGTGAAGCGATTGAACGCATCACGTGTTCTGCCTGCCTCTCGCTACGACAATGCACTACCGCATCATCGGCGTACCGGGCAAAAGGACAGTTTGGGCTGTTTCGTTGCATCCAAGCGTCAAAGGTGTAATGCATGAACAGATTCATCAGCATGGGACTGATCACGCCGCCTTGCGGGGTGCCACGTTCGCGTTGAATGCGAACGCCATCTGCTGCCTCGAACGGAGCAACCAGCCATCGTTCGATGTACAGCAGTATCCAGTCCTCTTTGATATGGGTTCGCACCGCTTTCATCAGCAGTTCATGATCAATGTGATCAAAAGCCGCCTTGATATCAAACTCCACCACCCAGTCGTATCGCCAGCAGCGCTCGCGTGTGATCGCTATGGCCTGTTTGGCTGAACGCCCTGGTCGGTATCCATATGAGTCCGGATGGAAAAGCGCATCCAGCTTCGGCTCGATGAGGAGTTTGACTACAGTTTGTGCGATACGGTCGCTGACCGTAGGCACTCCCAGCCTGCGTATACCCCCCGATGCCTTCGGTATCTCAACAACCTTGACCGGCGGCGGGAAATAAGACCCCGACGACATTCGATTCCATAGCTTGTAAAGATTCTTCGGCAGGTTCCGCTCAAAATCGGCAATGGTCTCATCGTCGATTCCAGCAGCTCCCCGGTTGGTTCTGACCTGCTGATAGGCCTCCCATATCACGCGCTATGTTGTAAGGTTTGTTCGAACTCACGCCACTCATCCCCTGAGGTTGACAGCGTTCGTTGACAGGATAACGCCTCCCCTTCGCTCCGCCTTCATTACAAAGGCTTCATCACTACTACAGGAGGCTCCGCCCCTCATTCCAGCATTGGTATTCTTCCTCATGGTTTTAGCCATTTGTCATTTTCCTTTGCATCTGGAACAAGGTTCTCACGTTCCGTACCCAAGCCTGTATGGAGATCATGCCGCCTTTACACCGGCTGCCACTGGGGCCGTAAGCAGGTAACGCCCCAACTCGTCCTGAAGCCAGTACTCAACCTCAGTTTCGACAGCACTTTAGGGAATAACGATGCGTCATCGGACGGTTTGCTTTCGCTCATCTTCTCCATACTCACCTGCCATCATCATGGGATGACTTTTCCTCGGTTGCTCACCACCGCACCTTTTGGATGCAGCAGCACCGGGTGGTTTGAAGCCTGCTCCTGCAAGCCGACTTCGGAAGGCCTACTTCCATCTTCGGTACAGCATCACAGGTCATACGACCTGTGTTCGTGACACACAGTACTGGTTACCCTTCTTGGTCTGATGCATTTCCGGGTCGCGCTTACCGTCCTTGTTCTTGGTCGAACTCGGCGCATTGATCAGCGTGGCATCGACGATCGTGCCTTGGCGCAGCGACAGCCCTCGGTCGCCCAGATAGCCATTGATGACAGCCAAGATGCCGGCGGCTAGTTCGTGCTTCTCCAGCAAACGACGGAAGTTGAGGATGGTGGTTTCATCGGGGATACGCTCCAAGCTCAGCCCCGCGAACTGGCGCAAGATGGTGGTCTCGTACAGCGCCTCTTCCATCGCTGGATCGCTGTAACCGAACCAGTTTTGCATCAGGTGCACGCGCAGCATCGCCATCAGCGGATAGGCCGGACGACCGCCTTCACCCTTGGGATAATGCGGCTCGATCAAGGCAATCAAACCCTTCCACGGCACCACCCGATCCATCTCGATCAGGAACAACTCTTTGCGGGTTTGTTTGCGCTTACCGGCGTACTCGGCGTCAGCGAAGGTCATCTGCTTCATGGGGAAACTCAGCGGGTGGAATCCGGGTATTTTGCCAAAATCTGGAAGTCTTCTTCAGATGGTATGGACGCCTCCCCCCGGCAGCGGGCCGACCGCCGCACTGTGCACGACAAGCGGATCTCGCGGCCCCGATATACAAGTGTCAAAGTAACGCGTGTGAACAGCAAGAACACCTCTAACAGGAGGATCCACCATGAAACAGAGTGTGATTGGTATGGACATCGCCAAGAAGGTTTTCCAACTGCATACCGTCGATCAGCGCTCCGGAAAAATCGAACGTTTCAAGCTGCGGCGTGAAGAGGTTTTGGCGTTTTTCGCCGAGCGTCAGCCCTACTTGGTAGCGATGGAGGCTTGTGGCAGTGCGCACTGGTGGGCGCGCCAGCTTCAGCAGTTGGGGCATGAGGTGCGCTTACTGGCTCCTCGCTCGGTACGCCCATTCGTACTCAGGAACAAGACCGATGCGGCTGATGCCCAAGCGATATGGACAGCAGTGCAGCAGCCCGACGCCCACCAAGTCGCAATCAAACAAGCTGATCAGCAGGCCATCCTCTCGCTGCACCGCATCCGCGCTCAACTGCTGAAATTTCGCATTATGCAAAGCAATGCATTGCGCGGCTTGTTCTATGAGTTCGGGATTGTGTTGCCGGAAGGCTACACCCCGCTGACCAAGGCGGTGCCTAACGCCTTCGTCGATGCGGAAAATCAAGTACCCCATGTGCTGTTGGAAAGTCTGCGCGAGCAGTGGGCACGGGTAATCCGGCTGGACGAAGAAATCCAAGCGATTGAACTCCGTTTGAAACACTGCATGCGTGAGCGTCTCGATTGTCAAAAAATTGCAGAAATCCCCGGAGTAGGCTTGTTGACGGCCACAGCCGCAGTTGCCTCGCTGGGCGATGCCAAAACCTTTCGCTCCGGTCGGCAGTTTGCCGCTTGGGTGGGACTGGTTCCTCGACAGACAGGCACAGGTGGTCGAGTTCGGCAACTGGGGCTGAGCAAGCGCGGTGACACCTATCTGCGAACACTGTTTATGCATGGTGCCCGCTCAATCATTGCCAGGGGGCAGAAGTCTGAGTGGGTTGAGCGCTTGCTTGCCAGGCGACCGTATAACGTGGTGGTGGCCGCAGTTGCCAATAAACTCGCGAGAACCGTTTGGGCTGTGCTGGTCAAAGGCTCCCGATATCGCGCAGAACTCTTTACGGCATGCCCTGTAGGGCATTGAAAAAGCTTATAGACAAAAGGCTTCACAAGGAGCGCACGCGGTAGATACGTGATGGCGAAATAGGTCAGACCGTGACGAGGTAAACCTGGTAGGGAATATGAGCTATGGGCACACCATCAGCTCGATTTTCAGATGAGGGCCTCGTCAGCGGATTCCATCAGGGCCAGTAGGCTTGTCGGCCTGCACAAACAGGCCGGATATAAGACTGCTCCTACCTATACGTCAGCATGACTACCCCATTGAGCTTCGGGAGGCGTCCATATAAGTTTCCCTAAGCTACATGAGGACGACTCGCCCACAGCGCAAAGCACCTGTGTTCGCGCTATTGGCTGTCCCGTGCGTTGTGGTGCTGACCGTCGATGACGAGTCGAACCTACTGTATGGACACTGCGCGCGGCAGCCTTTCATGCGTGCCAGCTACGTGCCCAAGGTTGGACGCGGATCGAAGCGTGCGCAGGGTTTTTCGTGAAAGTATAAAATCCAATCAACTTTATCAGAAGAAAATATATGATCGTAAGAAACTTTGAATACTTGCTTGCTTTGCACCGTGAAGGCCATTTTGGCAACGCGGCCAAAAGCTGCAATGTTTCTCAGCCGACACTCTCCGCGGGCATTAAGCAATTGGAGGAAGACATGGGTGTCGAGATCGTGCGTCATGGCCGACGCTATGACGGCCTCACTTCTGAAGGGATGCGCGTACTGTCTTGGGCTCAGCAGATGTATGACGACTGCAAAGGGCTGGAGCGAGAACTCTCCGCACTACGGCGAGGTATAGAGGGGCAATTCCGGCTAGGGATACTCCCAGGAACTGCCGGTGTAGCGCCCACATTAAGCATCGCCCTTGCTGAAAAAACACCCTTACTTCAACAATCAGTTCTGGTTTCCGGCGCTTCTTCCCTGCTACAGGCGATTCGAGAAAACAATTTGGATATCGCACTCATGCATTTGGAGGATATCCCAGGGGAAGACTTCGATACTCACCTTCTGTACCGTGAACGCATTTTCCTTTTTCACGCCGCGAGAACACAGCAACCCCGAAGCACAACGTGGGACCATGTTCTCAATAGACAACTCTGCGTGCTGAACTCGGCAGTACCTGAACCCATTCAAGATAGGCTGATGCAATGTACCGCGCAGACTATTCGCACTGATTCAATTGACGTGCTATCGGCACACGTGGCGACAGGAAAATATTCGGCAGTTCTTCCGCAATCTCTCGCCGGCCAACTCGCGCACATTCCAAATCTCCACGCAATCGCAATCAATGGACCAATGTCGCACTCAAATGTCGGATTCGTTGCTGGGAAAAATGCGTTCGAGGCACCGTCATCGCGTGCATTGCTCGAAATGGTGCACACCCCCGAACTCGCCACCACTCTTCAATCCGTTATATCGATCCATCGTCGGTTCCAGCCCAAAGCAGACTCATCTCAAAGCCCCCTGAAATAGCGAGTCTTGAAGAGCAACTCTGTATTGCTTCAACCAGGCGAAGATTGCAGGCATGCCGTGTGCGCCGCTAACAGGCGCCACGTGCTGAGCAACCCATCGAAGGCCACTAGGTCCAGGGGCAACTCGGGGGGGCAGGAGTACCTGCTGCATGCGGCCTCCTCATGTCTCGCTGGGTCGAGCTGACTGTTCCTAGATCAAGCTAGGAGGCGCGATGTAGCGATGATCGTTGCCCTCTCCCGGCTAGGAGACGAGCACGGCTCGACGATCCCGCGTAGATAGATCGTGCCTATCTGCACATAGATTATTCCAGTTTGACCACTTCTGAGCTTGATCCGATGCTGTCAAGACCGCAGAAGGAGACGCGGCCAACGGCTAGGCAATACCACGATCGTTCTTCTTGACAGCGGTAAATTTCGTTTCCCACTTCGATTTAGAAGATGGAAACATTAACGCACAGAGGTGACGAAATGACTCCGACCGGTAACCGAATCGTGACTTTCGAGAAGCCCTTGGAAATGAAGGTCAACACCTTCAAATTTCCAGAGCTGATAACCCCTCAAGGGAAAAGCGCACCCCATGGCGCTATCCTCAAAATAGTTACCACAAATATCTGTGGCAGCGACCTTCACATTTATCGCGGTTCGTTTGCTGTTCCCAAGGGAATGACCATGGGCCATGAAATGACCGGCGAAGTGATCGAAGTGGGATCAGACGTCGAAGTCGTGAAGAAGGGCGACATCGTTTCCGTTCCCTTCAATGTGGGGTGTGGGCGTTGCTACAACTGCAAGCATATGCGCTCCGATGTATGCGAGAACACCAACCCCGAAATCGACTGCGGAGCCTACGGGTTCAACCTCGGTGGCTGGACGGGGGGGCAAGGTGATTATCTCTTCGTACCGTATGCGGATTTCAATCTCCTTCGCTTCTCTGACAAGGATGCCGCCATGGAAAAAATCCGCGACCTGACCCTTCTCTCTGACGTATTACCCACAGCTTTCCATGGGTTCGCTGGCCCAGACTGGCCAGCCGCGCCGGCCTACGTCGTCGGCGAAAACATCCTGATCTTCGGTGCCGGGCCGGTCGGCAGAGCGGGTGCCGCCTGCGCCAGACTTCTGGGTGCAGGCGCCATCATCGTTGCCGATTACATTCAAGAGCGGCTGGACCTTCTCAAGCCACACGGCGTGGAAACCATCAACCTTTCCGACGGCGTGCCGATCGAGGAGCATCTCGAACGCATTACCGGGCACAGGGAGGTGGATCGCGTCATCGACTATGTTGGTGTGGACTGCCGCGGGTTTGGCGCGGAGGCTGACAAGATCGTGGAGAGCGCTGTTACCAACGCAATGCTCAAATATGTCCGCTTCGGCGGAATGACCAGTACGGTCGGTGTGTACTGCGCAAACCCGATCTCGAAAGACCCGAAAGCCAAGAAAGGCCATATGGATCTGGAATGGTCCAACGCCTGGATCAAGTCGCCGCGAATGTCGGCTGGTCAATCTCCGACGGCCAACTACAACCACGCGTTAATGCGGGCGATACTGAACGATCGCATGCCTTACCTTTCGCCGATGATGAACACTAAGTTCATCAAGCTCGAAGACGCGCCCGCCGCGTACAAAGAGTTCGACGCGGGTTCTGCATACAAGTACGTCATCGACCCGCATGGTTCAGTGCGGCATTAAGCATCCGGCGCGGGCTAAGCATCAGGATGTCTCACACTTTCTGGTGAGAGGCATTCTGGTCCCGCCAGTCTCCGGGCAGCAACTGGAGCCGGCGAATATTTTCGCCGGCATTTGCCGTCTGCCCCAGGGTACTTGCCTTGGCTCGGACCAGGAGCAGAGCCTCAGCAATCCGCAGGTGATGATCAACCGCAAGCGTGTTCAAGCGCTTGGTTCGCAATCGGCCAAGGGTCAGACGGGGACGATGCACGGCATCCATTGACGTGCGTGGCTGGAGATAGCCTTCGTCTGATCCTTATCACCCCACGGACTTGATCAGGCTCGCCTGGTGTTGTGCCTGCCTCGGGCCATCGCACGGTCAACCCAGCCCTGGCTCATTCAGCCAGAAGTTTCCAATGATGTGGCCGAACTCGCCGCCGCCAGAATGGCAGTCACTTCTATAGGGAGATAGCACAGTGTTGGATAAGTCGGAACGGGAGGGTGGCCTATGGAGCTGCGCCATCTTCGCTGCTTCGTAGTTCTTGCTGAGGAGCTACATTTCACGCGGGCGGCTGAGCGCCTGCATATCGAACAACCACCGCTATCACGAGCCATCAAGGAACTTGAGGACGAGTTGGGCGTAGTGCTCTTCGACCGAAACCGACGAGGAACAGTTCTAACGGCGGCGGGCGCGGTCTTCTTGCAAGATGTTCGCCGTCTATTCACAGTGCTGGAACAGGCTCGTGAAAATGCCAAGGCTGTGGCATCGGGCTTGCGCGGTAGCCTGCGCATCGCTGTATCAGATGGGGCTATCGATCCACGGCTGTCGGCATTTCTGGCTCGTTGCCGCGCCGAGGAGCCGGAGATCGAAATACGCTTGTCAGAAGTGCTTCTGGCAGAGCAAGTGCGTGGCTTGCGTTCGGGCGACTTCATGATCGGGTTCGCGCACACGGGCGATGTCGGCGACGGTATCGCTGCCGAACCAATCTGGCACGACCCGCTGGTGATTGCGGTGCCAGCTCGTCACTCATTGCTCACCTACAAGGAGGTGCCACTTCAAGAACTTCAAGGCCATCCACTTGTCCTGTGCGACCCGCAGGTATGCGAGGGCTATTGCCGCGAACTCAAGCGGCTGCTCAACACGTTGGAGCACAAGCTGAATGTTGTCGAGGAAGTGTCCTCGCTGGACATGATGCTCACGTTGGTCGGCGCCGGCTACGGCATCGGCTTCATGACGGCGACCAAGATTCCCATCTCCCAACGGCCGGATGTGGTGATCCGCCCCTTGGCGATGGATTCTGCCGTGATCACCACCTACCTGCTTCGGCCCGACGGCGGCAATTTATCGGCTTCGGTGGAGCGATTTATCGTTCGCCTTCGCGACTCTTCGGACGGTTGACGGAGCCTGGCAGGCTAGACACTCAGGGATCAGTGTCGGCACGCAGATTGCGTTCGGTCGCCGTCATCAGGTCAGCCGCGCTTATTCCAAGTGCCGTAGAAATTTTCAGTATGAGCGGAAGCGTGGGCACGTGCTCACCACGCTCGATCTTACCCATGTGAGAACGCGAAATGCTTGCCCGAGATGCGAACTCGTCTTGCGCGACTCCTTGAGCGACGCGCGCAGCGCGCACGGCCTGTCCGAAGGCTAACGCCGACTCGGATTCATACGTCGATGTGCCAGAAGGACGGCCTGGCTGAATTGTTGATTTCTGCATTAGCAGAAGCGTCAAACAATCTGCCACAATTAACCACGTTAAAGATAACGACGTTAAACTTCACTCTTTCCTGCAACGCTGGTTTGCCTTTCTGGACAGATCGCTTATTGGGGGCCCTCATGCATGACGCCACCAGCCAGTTTTCCCATTTCAGGCTTGCTATCGCGCCCGGAGTGCCATCCTCTTGCCTCACAACGCTTCTTGCCCTACAGCGCGCGGAGGAACCAGAAGTCACCATCACGTTCTTTGAGACCTCAGCCGATGATCTGTTGACGGGCCTTGAGGAAGGCCGCTACGACGCTGGAATGACGCTTCGGAACGCTGGTGCTCCGGCCGTGAAAAGCCAACCGCTCTGGGTGGAGAACGTGGCTGTTGCAGTGCCGCTGGGGTCCCCCTTAGTTGCCCAGGCGAAGATCACGCTTGCCGAGCTTCTGGACTATCCGGTGTTTCGCTGGCCGGCGGAGGCTTGCCTACTGCTGGATCAGCGACTGTCCTTTCTTCCGTTGAGCCAGCAGAGCATTCAGCACGTGACTTCGTTCGAGATGATGGCGCTTTGGGTGACCGCTGGCTACGGAGTGGGGCTCTCCGCGCAATCGCGCATTGAGCGTGCCCATGCGTGGGGGATCACTATGCGACCGCTTTCAGACGGCCCCTACGAGATCGTGACATATCTGCAGCGGCCCCACGGACGAGCCAATGTTGTTTCTGAGCGGTTCGAGCACAGGGCAATGTTGGTTGCCAGGGACAGGGCGGCTTGCTCGAATACCCCATAGCCCGCTCTCGCCGAGGCTGCGTGCGGGTAATTGCAGCGGCACGCGCCTGTTAGCGCGCCAGTGATAGCGCTTCCATCTCTGGCAATATGATGAATTAACATGGTCTTTGGAGGCACGAATGGTTGGAAGTGGTTGGGATCGAGTACCAATTGACTCGCAAAGCATCGATGCGCCGCTGTCGCGCGCGGCGGTGTTTCTCACGTTGACAGTCGCCGAGGGCCACGAGGCCCTTCAGGCGGTCGCCGGCGTCTTGGACGGGCTGGACGACCTGATCAAAACGGTGGGCTTCCGCGATCTCAACGGCCGGCTGTCGTGCATCACTGCACTGGGATCGGCGCTATGGGACCGTTTCCAGACCGGGAAGCGCCCGAAGGAACTACGGCCCTTCGTGCCCATCGAGGGTGCCAAGCACACCGCGCCTGCCACGCCCGGCGACCTGTTCTTTCACATCCGTGCCGAACGCGAGGACCTCTGTTTTGAATTCGAGCGCCTGCTGCTGGACCAACTGGGCAGCAGCGTGACGGTGGCCGACGAGGTGGTCGGTTTTCGCTACTTCGACTCCCGCGACCTGCTTGGCTTTGTCGATGGCACGGCCAACCCGACCGGGCACGACATCGGCGCCTCGACGCTGGTCGGCAGTGAAGATCAGGCGTTCGCCGGCGGCAGCTACTTGGTGGTGCAGAAGTATCTGCACCAAATGCAGCCGTGGGCTCGGCTCGCCAAGGACGAGCAAGAGCGGATCATCGGCCGGGAGATCGTCAGCAATGTCGAATTGCCCGACGCGACGAGCGGCCAGAAATCGCACAAGACCCTCGCCACGATCGTGGACGACGACGGCACCGAGCACGACATCCTGCGCGACAACATGCCCTTCGGCCGCCCCGGCCAGGGCGAATATGGCACCTACTTCATCGGCTACTCCAGGCATCTGTGGGTGACGCAGAAGATGCTGGAGCGCATGTTCCTCGGCGATCCGCCAGGCATGCACGACCGCCTGCTCGATTTCTCGACGGCGCACACCGGCGCCGTGTTCTTCGCTCCCGCACCGCGCACGCTGAGCGAACTCGTGGAGGCGGTGCAAGCGTAATGCAGGGGCCGCAAGGCCCCTGCAAGGTTTGAGAGCCCTATGCTCCGTCTAGAACTACTGCGCTATCCACCAGCCGACGAACGCTTTGCCGCACATCCTCGGGGATGGGGTACGGGGCAATGGCCTCGGGCATATCCGCATAGTGCTGGTAGTCGCCCATGATGACCTGGATGATCGCCGGCACGTTGGTCGGCGTGACCGCATCAATGGCCGCGCGGTCCCCCAGGTCAGGGTGCGGCTGGGTCAGCATGCGGTACAGATCCCACGAATCCGCGTGCGGGCACTGGTTCATGAGCACCTGGGCCAGCTTGTGCTTGAGCGGCACCAGTTGCCAATCGGGAACACGCTGCCCCCGATTGCCCAAACTGATGGACAGCAACTTGCCCGCTTTCAGTTCGCGGTTGATCTGGTCCTTGGACTTTCCGGCCAGCTTGCCGAACAGCGGGACCGGCAAGCTGCTTGGAGACTCGTAGATGGTCAGCATTTCCTCGCGCTCGCGCTGGATCGCGGACACTTCCGGCTCTGGGGCATGCGTCGGAGGCGGCGGTACCTGAGACAGCCGCTGGAACGTGATGCCGCCGTTGCTCGGGGTTACGACAATAGGCGTGGCCACGACGGGCGGGACGCCGGGAGGAGTGGGCTCGGCCATCGCGAGGGTCGCATCCACCGCTTCCTCCACTTCTGCCATCGCCGGCACCCCGTCGATACGGATGGTCAGATGCGCGCTCGCGGCTTCCACTTCGCCCTGTTCGAGCAGGTCGAGCCGATCGGCCCAGTCCTGCATCATCCGACGGCGCGGCTCAACGTACTTGGCGTGGTTGTAGGACGAACTCACCTTGTTGGGGTCGGAATGGGAAAGCTGCGCGTCCACCCAAATCTTCGGGTAGCCAATCTCGTTGAGCGCCGTCGAGATAGTGCCGCGGATGCCGTGGCCGGTCAGGCGCCCCTCATAGCCCATGAGCTGCACGGCCTTGTTGAGGGTGTTCTCGCTGATGCGCTTCTTGAGTTCGCTGCGGTGTGACAGCAAGTACTTCTGCGCCGGCCGCATCACCCCCAGGAGATAGCGCACGATCTCGATGGCCTGCAGGGATAGCGGCACGATATAGGGGGGCACATCCTGCGGCCGCTTCCCTGCCTTGCGCATTTCATCCTGGAGCTGCTTGACGATCTGCGGTGGGATGATCCACAAGCCCCTGTCGAGGTCGAACTGTTCGGGTTCGGCCAATCGCAGTTCGCCGGTGCGCACCCCGGTCAGGAACAGCAGCCGGACGCCAAGCTGGGTCTGCCAGCCACGGGGGTTGTAGAGCCGGAGCTTCTGGAGGAACTCGGGCATCTCGGGCAGGTGCAGGTAGGGATTGTGGGCTACGGGGGGCTTGGGCTCTGCCACCACGTCCAGGTCGGCGGCCGGGTTGACTTCCAACCCCTCGGCAATGACCAGGGCATAGCGGAACAACTGGTTGAACCAGGTGCGGACCTTCTCGGCGGTGGTGAACGCCTTGCGTTTCTCGATCGCCGCCAAGACGCCCAGGAGTTGGGGGCGGCGAATGTCGTAGATCGACATTCTTCCCAGGGTGGGCAACACGTCCTTGTTGAAGATGCGCAGGATCTGCGACAGCGTGCTTTGACGGCCTTCCTTGAGTTCCTTGCGGCGATGCTCGACCCAGGCATCGAAGACGGTCTTGAAGGTGTATTCGCCCGCCAGCTTGGCCGCGTGCCGTTTCTGGTCGCGCTCGACCTGAGGATCGATCCCCCTGGCGAGCAGGGCCTGGGCCTTGTCTCGCTCGATCCGGGCCTCGCGCAGGCTGAGAGCAGGATAGCCGCCCAGGCACAGGCGCTTTTGCTTGCCCAGCCAGTAGTAGCGGAATTGCCATGACTTGCCGCCTGCGGCTGAGACCATCAGGCCCAGGCAGTCGTTGTCGGAGAGGGTGTAGCGTTTTCCGGTGGTCTTCGCCTGCCGGACGGTCAGATCAGAGAGCGCCATTTCGAGACTCCTAAGTAATGACTTAGGCCCTATGCTCGTCATGGTCCCCGCTCAGCCCCAGCAACTATCCGGTAGCCGACCCACCCGTATTCTTGTGCCTTATTTGGTCACTCAAAAACGGTAGCTGTGGGTGGATTTCCGTGGCACTCGCTGGAATGAAAAAAGGAGCCGAAGCTCCTTTTTTCAATGACCTACAGACCCCAGTAGAAGTCTGTGGATCAAAATTTGGAGCGGGAAGACGAACTGGGGGTCAGTCTTTTCGACAGGGATCGACGCGGAACTCGGCTGACTCCGGCAGGCGCTGCTTTTTTGCTGGATATCCGCAGACTCTTCACTGTTCTGGACCAGGCCAGAGAGAACGTCAGGGCCATCGCAGCCGGTCAAAAAGGCAGCCTACGCATCGCCATATCCGATGGCGCAGCCGATCAGCGGCTGTCTGCGTTCCTCGCACATTGCCGTGAGGATGAGCCCGAGATTGAGGTACGGCTGTCCGAAGTCCCGCTGGCTGAGCAGTTGCGTGGGCTGCGGTCCGGCGATTTCACGATAGGGTTCGCTCACACGGCCGAAGTTGGCGATGGCATATGTGCCGAACCAATCTGGCAAGACCCATTGGTGATCGCCATGCCGATCCGCCATGAATTGCTTGCTCATAAAGAGATACCGCTTCACAAGCTCGGGGAGCACCCGTTGATCCTGTGTGACCCGCAGGTGTGCGAGGGCTACTGTCGCGAGCTGACACGTCTTCTGCGACCCTTGGAGCGGGAGCCAAACATTGTCGAGCACGCGTCGTCTTTGGACATGATGCTTACGCTGGTCGGAGCAGGCTACGGCATTGGCTTCACCACGGCGGCGAGGATGGCAACCAGTCAGCGTACTGATGTGGTTGCTCGGCCATTGGCGGTGGATTCGGCTGTGATCAATACCTACCTGCTGCGCCTGAGCAATGACACGTTGTCCCCGTCCTTGGAGCGGTTCATTGCCCGCCTGCGCTCGCAAGGCGGCAGCGCAGCAAGTAATTGAGGCCAACGTGCCCGATGGACCAGCCATGGCTTCCAGTAGATGTAGGTAGACTGCGGTGGACACACGTCTGTTGCCAGATGGCTGGAACTGGTACACTTACTGGCCGGTTGCAGTGCAACGAACCGGGAAAACCCATTTTTAATCAATGGGTTGGATGCGCGGATTTGTTCCCATCGCCCGCTCCACACATCACCTAGCTCCTTGATTCCAACGGGCTAAGTGCATGTCTCACGAGCTTCACCGCACCACTACTACAGTGGTCTCCTACGGTGGCTCAAACCTCCTGCCTCTATCGTCGCCCCAGCGGCATCTACGTCGTCCGTCTCGTCGTCCCCAAGCGGTTGCGCTCAGCAGTCGGCAAGAACGAAATTCACGCGTCCACCCGCCTCCGGGATTGGGAAGCCGCTAAACTCGTCGCCCATCAGATTCAGTCGCATTGGCGCGGGCACTTCATGACGTTGGACATCGAAAAACTGCGGGCAGGAAACCCGTTGCTTGACGGCGAGGGCATGATTCCCATTGTCGAGGCTGCCCGGACCGTCGGTATGCAGGCGGAATCGCTGGCGAATGAACTGCTCAACGATGGCGGGCCGGTCTTCACGCACCTGCACGGGCAATCCTGCTGGCGGGTGCCCGTCCTCAACGACCTGGACCGGGACTTCGGCGGCGAATTCATCTGGAACGAGGTGGAGATCAACGGCGAGCGAACCGTCCACACCGGAACCGTGCGCGTCCTCGACGGGCGGGCCACGCTGCAACAGGTCATCACCGCCGGGGCGGCACAAGAAGGTGTGTTCCGAGACGGCAAGTCAGCGGGCATCTTTCTTGACGACCCGATAGCCATCGACCTCGCTCGTTGCATCGTTTACAAAACGGCCGTCACAAAGGTTCGCGCCCGGCTGGTTGCATCACTCAGCCCTGCCTCCACTGTCGCCCTGCCACCGCCGTCGATCATTTCGAGCGCATCCATAGCTGCATTGTCCGTCCCAAGCCCGTCAGCGACCGTTGGCGCCGTCCCAACCGGGTTGCCGACGCGCATTGAACCAACGCCGGTCGTATTCGATCCGATCACGGCCAAACATGGCAAGAAACGATTCTGGGACCTGTTCGAGCTTTACGCACGAAGTCGCACATGGGGCGAGGATCAAACCCGGCGCATGACAACAGAAGCACGTCTTTTTCGCGACCTCATGGGCGACCCGGAACTCGGCGAAATCGAACTGGAGACCATCGACCAATACGCCAGCCGCTTGGCGCAACTACCTTCCGACATCTATCTAGCCAAGCGCCGGTTCGGAACCGAGTCGCTCGACGACTTAATCCGCATTGCGGAACGCGAAGGACTTGAACTCAAGCGGGAAGCGACGATCAAGGGGCACATTGGACGCCTTAGCGAGATCCTCGCATTCGGCGAGCGCAAGCACATGCTGCGGTTCAACCCCGCATCCGACTACAAGCGTGGCGATGGGCGGTTCAATGCGCCGCGCGCTCAGGACGAGCGACACGCATTTACCTCGCAGGAGTTGTCGTTGATCTTCGCGCAGGACTGGTTTGCTACCGGTGCGGGTTCGTTCAACCGGACGGGTTGGACCACTTGGCGCCCACACTACTACTGGCTGCCCTTGCTCGGTTTATTCACTGGCGGACGAATCAACGAACTCTGCCAGTTATACCTGTCGGACATCCACCAGACGGAAGGCGGCGCGTGGTATCTCGATTTCAACCTCATGGGGCCCGACAAAGTTGACGAGAGCGACAAGTCTCTCAAGACGATCAATGCGCTACGCGTCGTCCCGCTACATGACAGGCTCGTCCAACTCGGGCTGCCGGAATACGTCCAGACGCTTCGCAAAGCAGGCTACACCCGTCTATTTCCGGAACTCAAACGAGATGCGGTAAAAGGTTACGGTAAACCCGCCAGTTCTTGGTTCAATGAACGATTCTTGGGACGAACGCTCGGCATCGAACGAAACGGAATGAAGACGTTTCACTCGTTCCGACACACGTTCCTGACCGCAACCGAACGTCTGGGCACCCCGGAACGGGTGATGGCGCAAATAGCAGGGCATCAGCGCGGAGACACTGAAAGCTGGAACCGTTATGCGAAGGACCGGGATGCGGACCAGTTGGCCGCAGTCATCAATGGGCTTACCTTCCGTGAGGCAAACGGCATCGCGCCATTCATTGCGTCAGACGGCATCCGGGCCATTGAATGTGCCAAGCGTCAGAAGGAACTTGTGCGTCGTGGATCCAGCGGCACGCGGGCTGACGAGCCCCTAGTCTTGAACTGACGGTGCGCCCTCCGCACCGTCTTCCTCGAACAATGTCTTGACCGGCACGCCGAGAGCATCGGCAATTGTCTGAATCGAGTCCAAGGATGGATTCGCCTTGCCCGTCTCGATCTTCCCCATATAGCTGCGAACGAAGCCGCACTTGTCGGCGAAAGCCTCTTGGCTCAACCCGGTCGTAGCTTTCCGCAGTTCTCGAACCCTCGCCCCAAAGCGATTCCTGAGTGATGTGTTTGCCGTCATCCGTGGGATGTTGGCGGGCGCGTATAATCGCGACCACACCCTAATAATGGCCACCCTAAAAGTAGCCACCCTATAAATGACACAACCACATGCAAACCATCGGCGCGCAACGCGCGCTTCCGTAGCGTTGCTGCTGGCGCTGATATGCGGACCGGTAGCGACCAACCGGGCATGGGCTGGCAGCGAGGGCATCTGTTTGCAGATCAGTCGGATGGCGCTGGAGATGGCTCGAGACAGGGACGATGGGGTTCCCTATGCGACGGAGCAAGCGAAATTCGAAACGAGCCTCAAAACGATCAAGCCCGAGTGGCGGCGCGAATTCCGCGGACTCTACATGGGCTCACTCGATCTGGTTTACAAACGTCAACGCGACGCCACACCGGATCAGTTGCAACGCGCCGTCTACAAGGTTTGCGCTTCCGAATACTGAAACGCAACGCTGCCGTAGCGCAACACACGCGGGGCACGTCTTGTTGCGTTTGTCCACCTCCCGCCATATCTAGAAAGAGACCTGACCAATGATAAAGAAGCTCGGGGCTTGCGCCCTGGCCCTTACCCTGTCCGCGTGCATGACGATGGGAAGCAAGTTCGACATCCACGACGCCGACCAATTCGTTCCGGGCGTGACGACGATGCGGCAAGCGCAAGAGAAGCTTGGCACACCGACGGCGACCAACGCTATGCCGAACGGCGGCACGCTTCAACAATGGATGTATTCGCAAGCGTCAGTGATCGGTGGCACTTCGTCCAACCTTGCAATCCTTTTCGACAAAGACGGCAAAATGATCCGCATCCAAAGTCGCGGACAGGTCAATACCCGGTAGTGCCGGGGTCATCCACGAAGGGCGGCGCGCGCTTTGGCGCACCGCTGCCCTAGCACTAGCATGGGCACCATCAACCGGTCGGTAAACCGGGCCGCATACGCCCAGCGCGTCGCATTTTGGGTCACCGCAGCCATGTAATTATTACCGTTCGCCTGCTCAATTTTTAGGCTCGCGAATTTCGCTTCGCAACTCATTGATTTTATTGAATTAAAAAAATGAACGTTGCCTACCAGAGCTATTGAAAAGCCTACCTCCGGTTTATAACCTTCTTCCTCCCAAGCACGCCGCAACGGCGAGCCAATCACACAAAGCGGAGGAATAATGGCTATCCATGTAATCGAGGACTACAGAAATTTTGGATCGAAGGCGAAGGAACTCTATAGAGAAATCGAAGGGGAGATGGAAGGCGCTCTTTTTCTTCTCGCCGAGTCAATCATCAAAACAGATATAGAGCCAGAAAATTGGTCGAGAAAGCTCTTTAAAAATCCTAGCGACGCCGTGTTATTTATCGAGGATCTTAGGGACGAGAGCGACTGCTATCGAATAGTCGACAAGATATATAACCCCTTCTTCTATCAATGGTGCATTTGTCACTTCAACTCCTTGGAAGAGCTTGCGGAGCTTCTTGTAACTTACGACGAAGAATTTTCTCAATTTATCGACGAGCATGGTTGACTATAGCCTGATAGGCCATTGAATCAATAACGGCTCGTCTCGCTGGGAGGCTTGACTAGACTTGAGACGTCCCGGCGAGCACCAATGCCAAATGCGCCCTAGTCTACGGCCACCAAGATCCTGGCAGATTATTGGTCAGCGCAAACTTCTCAGCTTCATGTGGAAATTTATATGCGGTCGAGAACCTTCCGTTAAATTCCATCCCGAATAGCGTTGATCGTTGCACGGGAGACCGCATAGGCCCGTGCAATGGCGCTTACCGACTCGCCCCGCCCTACCGCTTCCAGAATCTCGCGGCGCTGTTCTGGCGTGGTTTTAGACGGTCTGCCGAGCTTCTTCCCCTCCTGACGTGCGCGAGCAAGTCCGGCTTGCGTTCTCTCAACCAGTAGATCGCGCTCCATCTCTGCAACAGACGCCAGCATCGTGAGCAGCAATTTCCCCGCAGGTGACGTTAAATCGGTCTGCCCCAACTGCATCACGATTACTTTGATTGACCGCTTTTCGAGTGCCCGAATGGTTTGCAGCACATCCACAGCGTCACGCCCGAGCCGGTCGAGCTTTGCGACGACGAGCGTTTCGCCGTCCCGAATCTTGTCGAGCAATCGCCCGAACTCTGGGCGCTCACTGGCGCAGGTCTTTCCGCTGATCCCGTGGTCCGCGAACCAGTAGTCAATCGCGAACCCGGCACCCTCAAGCTCAAGTCGCTGGTTCTCTGTTGTTTGCTGGCCGGTTGACACCCGCCCATATCCGAAGGTCTTCATCCTGTCCGCCCCTGTTAGAAAACGGTGCCAGGTTAGGATGGCCTGTTGGAAAAGCCAAGGGCTATATTTTCAACACATTGGCACCCGCTGCCGGAGAGGTGTCGGAAACCGGTCGTTATTCGGCGCCCGATCAATCACACTTTGTCACACTGGTGTGATATAGTTTGTTCTGTTGTTTCCCCATCACTCTTTTGGAACTGACTCATGGCTACTGACAAGCGCCGCATCACTCTGGCAGTGGATACGTCCACCGCTGACCTTCTCTCTTGGCTTGCCGACGCAACTGAACTCACCGAGTCCGGCATCGTCAATCGTTTGTTGTCCTCACATATCGAGGAACTGTGGGAACTGCGAACATGGCTCGAACAGCTTCCGCGCGACAGCAAGGAATGGGCGCTGGGCACCAACCTCCTCGCGAGCTACGGCCCGGATGATCTCGTCAAAGGAATCAAGCGCATTGCGCCCGGTTACGAGACTATCGGCGACCGGTTTGAGCGCAGCTTAAGCGAGGCCGGGGTATCGAAATGAACGCCGCAGCGATCCAGCACGACACGACTTTGCAGGCGCGAGACGATCTGGATTCGCTGCTTGACGATCTACCGATACCGACGCACTCGGGTGCGTCACAACTCAAACTCGTCGGACCGGCTAGCATTGCGGTCCGCACCGAGACGCGGGCATACGAGTTTCCGTGCGATGGATGGGAGCATCTGACTGAAGTAGACGACCACATACTCCTCGACAGGCTACGCGAGTTGACAGGCCCACTCACCTCCCCGACGACATCTGGGCGCTACATGCAGCACCGCGTGGAAATCGGTCAACTCGGTCTTGCGCTCAACCGGCGCGGCAAGATCGCCCCTCGCTTTCGGCCACTTCCAAAACCTGCCCATACATGCGCCGCAGGTGGCCCCGATGAGTATCTAGGGCGAGACCGGCAAGTTATCGATTGCCACTGGTTGCACGAACGTGGGCACCGCTATGTGATCGACACGGAACTGGACTTTCGTGAGCTTTTCACTGGCGAGTCGTTCGATTTCAAGGGCGCCGCGGAGTTTGCGCGTGCTAAGTGGACGGGCGAACGAAAGCTCCAAGCGCTAGGCATCGATGACGCACTCGCCGCAGAACTTGCTGCCCTACAGACCGACTCAATCCGCGAGAAGTGGAAGCGTATCGACCGATCCAAGGCTGCATGGCGCAGCGCCCTCAACAACGCAACACGTCGTCAGCGGAACGTGCGTAGCCACATCGACGACTGGATCGACGTGCGCGTAGCAATGGAACTGATTGGACTTGACGCGCCAGCGCACGAGCTAGCGTCACTTGTCGCTAGGATGCGCGGGACAAAGCCCATCGATGTGCGGGGCATGAAACGCAAGGTCGATACAATCAAAAAGCACCTGGGCCTCTCGCAGTAGGGCGCAGAACTGCGGATAGTATCCGGGATACATTCCGGGATGGTTGCAGGGATATATCACGGGATAGTTGACCCGATAGTTTTCAAATAAAATCAATAGCTTACAAGAAAACCCGCTCCATAGCCTGTAGCCAGTAACCGAGTAACGAGGTATCCGAGTAACCATGGGCGGCTGACGCCGCCCTTGGGTTCCCCCTCTCCGCTTTCAGGGAGACTCCGGAATGGGAAGCTCGCGGAAAGAAAAATACGTCCCGGTTTGCTGGGTTTTTCGCGCCTTTCCGCACGGAAAGGCGCGCACATATGCGCGCTCCCGCTCGTCCACGGCATATAGCGTTCCTGCTTTCAGCAGCGAGTGCGAAGTCGAGAACATTAAGCAATAGCTAATCGGATATCCAACTAATCCTCATATAACTCACGTCAATGTCGTTCGATCGCAACCATCTGCGGACGCTCGCGTGTAAGCAAGGCCTCACTTGCTCCGCTAGATCAGGAACGACCGCCTCCGAATGGAAGAGAGCGCTCACGCGAACGCTGCTAAGCTTCGCGCAATCTCTGAGCACATAGCCGACAAAGCGGTGGGCTGCGCGGAGAGCAACTATCGCGTCTTGGGTCGAGCAATATGCAGGAATTTTTGCTATCCCGAGAGCTGCACTCTTTGGCGAGGTTGATACCGACGATTCCTCTGACCACTCTATCCAATCATATTTTTGCGCTTTAGGATGAACAAATGCATCGCGAAGTGTTTTTAATTCTGCGTATCCTTGGAATTCGCTTCGCGATCGATCAAGAGGCTTCGAGCGCGGGTGCAGTCTGAGAAAAAAGTCGAACTTTCCGGCCGTCGATAAGCGATCGACCTCTTCAGAAAATCGACGTCCAAGGTTCAACGTGTCGAGACAAGCGTTGGCACACGCCTCTAAAAAGAGCACTGACGAGAGTATCGATGCACGCGCCAACGTATTTCGGAGGTCGAAGTTATCGTGCACTTCAGATTCCATGGCAAGCGCAATTGCATCATCGATCAATGACGGGATTCCGCGTTCGACGGCTGCTGGCGCTTGAGTAGCTAATGTGGTGGTCGAAACCTTGATGTTCATATAGTATTGGCGAGCAATTATTGACTTGCAGCGATCTAATCATGCATGAGGCGCCCTCTTCGAGCACGACGGCTTTACAAGAATACCTCAGTGGGTTCGTGCCATCTTGGCAGAGCCCCACACTAGACCCCAAGTCCTTTGGGATGCTCAGTTATTCAACCCCCTTGTGCCCTGACAACTATCTTACGTTTGCAGAGAAGGATCTGCGTCTCGGCGGCCCTCGTGGCCTTGTGAACAGCTTAGCAAACTCCAAGCGAGCCATTGATTGCCAAATTTTTGGCGTGCTGCACGCGCTGGGACTGCCGGAGCCGCGTAATTTTCCAGACCGACTTGAAAGGCTCAAAGCATTGGGTTTATTGGCCCCCAGAGTCGTAAAAAAAATTGCGCAATTGCGAAATGTCCTAGAACACCAATATTACAAACCGACGTTAGACGAAGTAGAAGACGCATTGGATATCGCAACCTTATTTCTTGGAACATTGCGTCCTTACTTCGCGGGTGGCTCATACATGGAAAGCGCATGGCTAGCTGATGAAATTTCAGTTAACCCTCGCGGTCAGATAATACGGACTCGCACACACACAACGTGGAGTCATGCGGACGAACCTCGTTTCACGTATGCGCGGGGAATATTTATCGCCGCCGAAACCGGAGCCAAGTCGATCGAACTTGCCCTTGTCCACGATAATATTGAAATTGCCTGTGTGCATCTGTGGCCGAACGACGCGAGTTACGTTGAACTCCAAGGGCTTTTATTGAGATCGTCGGTCGAAAACCTCCCATATTCGAAGGCTGGAGCCCGGCGCTTTCTGAAAGCACTGAATTCGGCGACGGCGCACTCTGAACGCAACGTTTAATGCCTAGGAAATGCGGCCAGACAAACGAATCGTCCGAGACGAGCGACGGTTCTACTCGTGGTAGCGCTCCCTGTGTTCTCTCCCGCAGTTCCCCGGTCCTCCCCGTTTCTGACTCTGTTAGCATCGCAAACGTCCAGCTACAACGCACCAACGAGGGCACCAGTCGGACTTCGCACGGCGGTAGAGAGTCCTAGGGAATCCGTGACCGCCTCAAGGTATCGCGTCCTTCAATCGAGGCCGCGGATCGCCAATCCTTATAGTTGGCAGCAACGCCTGAGACTTTCTGGCGCAAAACGCTCTACCACGCCCGTATAGTGGAGTTAATTAGGCCAATGGCAACCGTTGCGCTAATCGGCGCAGGGTGTGTTATCCCACTCGTCCTGACTCATTCGCTTGAAAGCATATTTGCGCAACATACAAGCGTCGTGCTTGAGTTTCTCCTGTTCACGGAGAAGGCGAATCTGCTGAAGGTATCCACGATTTTCCATCTGTGTCGGCGCTAGCAGTGCGCGCGCCTGTTCATCACTCATGGCCAATATCTGCGCGTCGGTGTAATAGGTAAACCCGTGCGCGGATACTGCCACCGCACACAAAATAACACCCAGCAAAGATCGCCTCATTTCATCCCCGTGGTATTTGATTATCGGTCGCGATACTCCCCGACCGCTATAGGGTTGTCAAGCAAGGCAATGGCCCTTCCTCGCGACCTCGCACGAGGATATGTCACCGCGAACGTTCATCGGGCTTGCGACGCCGAAACCGCCATCGGAGCCCAGTGCTCTGGTAAACTGCTACACAAGCATCCGACATGGAGTAGCGCTGCCCGCTCCATGTTCCTTTTAAATCAAGGTGTTGCGGGGGCGCGTGGACGGTGCTTCGATTCCCATCGCCCGCTCCAGTACATCTCAAACCCCTGCCGCGCAAGGCTTGCAGGGTTCTCCGGCAGTCACTGCGCCTCTTCCCGCGATATCCGTCTCGAATGTGTGCCACGGTGCATTTCCGTCGCGCGCCTGCGCCAGGATCGACCGATAGCTCACCCGTGACGTAGCGTCCGGCGTCTGCCCCATCCGCCACATACCTCCAGCCGCCCTCGCCCAACGACATGCGAAGGCCGGTCGACGCACGCGGCGCCTACCTCATGCCGCCCGCAACATCACGATGAGGATGGGCAAGCACAGCAGGCCATGAAGCACGATCGCGCAATAGGCCGGCACCAAGTCCACTCCGGCATCATCTTTCGCATGCAGCAACGCACCGATCGCCCAGACGAGACCGCCCAGCGAAACGATCCCGCACAGAACCACGACAGCCAGCGCCGTACCGATCGCACCAAATCCCGACGCCCCCGCGAAGGCCCCCGGATCATTCAGGATCGATATACCGACGATGCCGGCAATCGCACACTCGGCGAGTGCAAGGATGGCCGGGCTGCTACCGATCTTGCGACGCACGGAAGTTGTTTCACTCATGGCTTTTCTCCCCAAAGGCCAGTGATGGCGGATCATGCCGACGCACCCACTCGCACGGTTGTTGCAAGCGCAACAACCGGCGAAGCATGAATCGTCGCGGCAGCCGTCATCGCTTCTTGTCGTTCTGGCCGCAGGCCGTCGAAACGAAACGCGCACTGTTCATTTTCATCACGTTGCGCACGCGTCTCACGCATCCGGTCATGCCGCTGCGTACGCGATTCTACTCAATCGTCCGAACCATCCCGCCCCCCAAGAAAAAAGACGCACGCTCCCTCATCGGGAAAATCGGTCATCGAACAGACGAACGCCGGCCTCGACGCACTGACCGACGACGAGGAAATCCGCCTGCAACGGATGAATCGCGCGTATCGCGAGCAGCATGGCTTCCCGTTCATCATCTGCGTGCACCACTACACGAAGGCCAGCATCTTCTTCGAACTCGAGAGCCGCGTGTCGCGCGAGACCGCATTCGAACGCGACTACGCGCTGAATCAGATCAAGGCGATCACGCGCCGCCGGCTCGACCAGCGCGTCGGGTTACGCGCCACGCATCCGTTCGCTGAAACGAGGGCCGATGTGGCATGCGCTTCGGCCCCGTCCCCATATGCCCCCTCCCCCGAGCACGTCGACGCCGGGCCGACGGCAGCACCGCCGCAGCCCCCGCAACCTTGCCAGTCGGATCAAACCAGTCCATAATCCGGCTCTTTCCGGTTGGCTGAACGGGAAATCCTTAAGGATCAACGGCTTGACGGCGTATCGCCGCTCCCGTCGCCACGTTCCGCAACCGCGCGCCCAGCCGCCTCGTCGAAGGCGGCTTTTTTGTACCGCGCTGGCGCGTCCCGCGCGCCCGATGCCCTCGCCCGCAACCGAGCCTTTCTCTGTCACCGATGATGCACGACGACCCGAACGAAACCGGCCTGCCGCCGCACGACGACGCCATTCCCGACGAAGCCGCCGAAGGCGCCGACGCAGTCAATCCGCTGCACCACCGCCGCATCCGCAGCTTCGTGACGCGCGCCGGCCGCGTATCGACCGGCCAGCGCCGCGCGATGGACGAACTCGGCCCGCGCTTCGTGGTGCCGTACACGCCGGAACTGCCCGACTGGAACGCGGTGTTCGGCCGCAACGCGCCGCGCATCCTCGAAATCGGCTTCGGCATGGGCGCATCGACCGCGGAAATCGCTGCGAACCGCCCCGGCGACGACTTCCTCGGCGTCGAGGTGCACGAGCCGGGTGTCGGCGCGCTGCTGAAACTGATCGGCGAGCAGGATCTGCCGAACATCCGCATCATCCAGCACGACGCGGTCGAGGTGCTCGAGCACATGATCGCGCCGGAAAGCCTCGACGGCGTGCACATCTTCTTCCCCGACCCGTGGCACAAGGCGCGCCACCACAAGCGCCGGCTGATCCAGCCGCCGCTCGTCGCGCATCTCGCGTCGCGCCTGAAGCCCGGCGCGTACATTCACTGCGCGACCGACTGGCAGAACTACGCGGAACAGATGCTCGAAGTGCTCGGCGCGGAGCCGACGCTCGAAAACACGGCCGCCGACTACGCACCGCGCCCCGACTACCGCCCGGTGACGAAGTTCGAACGGCGTGGGCTGCGGCTCGGCCACGGCGTGTGGGACCTGGTGTTCCGCAAGCGCGCAAGCTGAGCCCTCCCGCCGCGGCGGCGCATGCCGCCCTGCTCCGGACAAGAAAAAGCCCGACCGGCATCCGCCGATCGGGCTTTTTTCATGGGAGGCGCGCCCGCCTCCGTATTCGCGTCACGCCCAGTTCAGCCAGCCGCTGTACCCGACCAGCAGCACGAACAGCCCGAACGCAATCCGGTACCACGCGAACACCGTGAAATCGTGCGTCGCGACGTAGCGCAGCAGCCAGCGCACGCACACGAACGCGCTGACGAACGCCGCGACGAGCCCGAGCGCGAACAGGCCGAGCGAATCGACGGTGAACGCCTCCCAGTCCTTGACGGTTTCATAGAGCGTCGCGCCGAAGATGATCGGAATCGCGAGGAAGAACGAGAATTCGGTGGCGACGCGCCGGTCGAGGCCGAACAGCATCCCGCCGATGATCGTCGAGCCCGAGCGCGACATGCCGGGAATCAGCGCGAAACACTGCGCGATGCCGACCTTGAGCGCATCGAGCGGCGTCAGCGCATCGACCGACACCACGCGCGGCGGCTCGCGACGCTCGCGCTGCCGCGCCTCGGCCCACAGGATGATCGCGCCGCCCACGACGAGCGCGAACGCGACGGGAACCGGCGAGAACAGCACGGCCTTGATCTTCTTCTCGAACAGCAGGCCGAGTGCGATCGCGGGAATCGTCGCGATCACGACGTTCAGCGTGAAGCGCCGCGCGTCGGGCCGGCTCGGCAGCCCTGACACGATGGACGCGATCCGTTGCCGGTATTCCCAGCAGACCGCGAGGATCGCGCCGAACTGGATCACGACGTCGAATGTCTTCGCGTGCGAATCGTTGAAATTCAGGAAGCTGCCCGCGACGATCAGGTGACCGGTACTCGACACCGGCAGGAACTCCGTCAGCCCCTCGACGACGCCGAGGATCAAAGCCTTGCAGATCAGGATCCAGTCCATCCGTGGCCCAACTCCGAAATGGTCGAATGAATGGGCCACTCTTCCACGCGCGGCCCCCCTCCGGCCGAGCGCGGGTCGTCGTCATTTTTCGACGATCGCCACGCGTATGCCGTTTGTAAGAATCGTAATTGTACCGGGTTCGTAGTTCACCCCGGCAAATTGCAGTTGTTCGGGCTTGAACGTGTAGATCGGATAGTTGGTCAGCAACTGCGTCGCGAGCAGGCCGGCGGCCGCGCCGACCTGTTGCGCGTACATCTGCGCGTCGCCGTCGAGCGCGAGGCTGTCGACGGCCGGCGACTTCAGCACGACCGAGCGGCTCGGCGCGTCGTAAGCAAGCTGGCCCGACACGGTGAACTTGCCGTTGACGGGCGCGCGCAGGAACGGGCTCACGAAATGCGCGTCGAGCTGCACGGCGACGCGGTTCTGGTCGGGCAGCAGGCTGACGGCCGGGTTCGCGAGCGATACGTCGACGACCTGCGCGA
Source organism: Burkholderia aenigmatica (assembly GCF_902499175.1). GTDB lineage: Bacteria > Pseudomonadota > Gammaproteobacteria > Burkholderiales > Burkholderiaceae > Burkholderia > Burkholderia aenigmatica. The sequence continues at coordinate 117,271 of NZ_CABVQC010000007.1, read as the reverse complement.
CCGTCTTCTGGTACGGGAACTTGCGCGCGACGGCTTTCTGCACGTCACCGCGCGAGAACGTGTAGTGATCGGGGATGAACGGGAACGTCGACGCGCACGCGGCGAGCGAGAGCGTCACGCCGATGGCGCCTACGGTTGCGGCAAGAAAACGGCGCCGGCCGGGCGCGCAAGGTGCGGTCATGCTAAACACTCTCCTGGTGACGACGGCCGCGTCGCGGCCTCGAGACGCGTGAGCCACGCGAGCGCGTCGTCGCGCGATGCGCCGCACATGTCCGCCGCCGGCTGCAACCCGGAACAGCACGCGGGCCGCTCGGGGCGGCCGAAGATCCGGCAGCGCAGGTCGTCGCCGAGCTGCACGCAGCGCACGCCGGCCGGCTTGCCGTCGGGCATGCCGGGAATCGGGCTGGAAATCGACGGCGCGATGCAGCACGCGCCGCAGCCCTCGCGGCACGCATGCGGCGGCGGGACGGCTGACGCCGGGCGGACAGGCAATTCGACGGACACTCGGCTCTCTCGAACGAACAACAAAAAAACGGTGCGGCAACCGGACGCGGTGCCGGCAGCCCCACCCCGCATTGTGCCATCGCCGGCTGCGACGTTATTACACAATGCAGCCCAATCGCGCGTTTATATACTCGAATGCATCTAAAAAGCGCGAGACCATCATGCGTTCTGGTTCTGCCGACACAATGTTCCGTCCCGATTTGCTCGCGAAGTACGGTGCGAACGGGCCGCGCTATACGTCGTACCCCACCGCGCTGCAGTTTCGCGACGATTTCGACCCGGCCGACTACGTGCGCGCGGCAAGCGACCCCGGCGCGTCGTCGAGCGAGCTGTCGCTGTACTTCCACATCCCGTTCTGCAACACCGCGTGCTTCTACTGCGGCTGCAACAAGATCGCGACCAACAACCACCGCCGCGCGCGCCCGTATCTCGACCAGCTCAAGCGCGAGATGGCGCTGCAGGCCACGCTGTTCGATCCGTCACGCCCGGTTACCCAGTTGCACTGGGGCGGCGGCACGCCCACCTTCCTGTCCAACGACGAAACGGCCGAGCTGATGGCGGCCACCCGCGAGCACTTCGCGCTCGCGCCGGATGCCGACGCCGAATTCTCGATCGAGATCGACCCGCGCACGGTCACGCCCGCGACGCTCGTGCACCTGCGCAACATCGGCTTCAACCGGTTGAGCCTCGGCGTGCAGGATTTCGATCCGGTCGTGCAGCAGGCGATCAACCGCATCCAGCCACTTGCGATGACGGCCGACCTGCTCTCGGCCGCGCGCACGACGGGCTTTCATTCGGTGAGCGTCGACCTGATCTACGGGCTGCCGCACCAGACCGTCTCCGTCTTCGCTCGCACGCTGGAAACGATCATCGAACTCGCGCCCGACCGGCTGTCGGTGTTCGGCTACGCGCACATGCCGCACCTGTTCAAGATGCAGCGGCAGATCGACGATGCGACGCTGCCGCCGCCGGAAACGCGCATCGCACTGCTCGGCCTCGCGATCGACATGCTGACGTCGGCCGGCTACGTGTACATCGGGATGGACCACTTCGCGCGGCCGTCCGACGAACTCGTGCACGCGCAGCGCAACGGCACGCTGCAGCGCAATTTCCAGGGCTACAGCACGCGCGCGGATACCGATCTCGTCGGTTTCGGCGTGTCGTCGATCGGCAAGGTCGGCGACGTCTACGCGCAGAACGCGAAGGACCTGCCCGCCTACGGCGCCGCGCTCGACGCGGGCCGGCTGCCGATCGCGCGCGGCGTGCGGCTCACGCCCGACGACCGGCTGCGCCGCGACGTGATCACGCAACTGATGTGCAACCTCGACCTGCCGTTCTCGCACGTCGAGGCCGCGCACGGCGTCCGCTTCGCCGATCATTTCGCGCGCGAACTCGACGCGCTGCGCCCGTTCGAGCGCGACGGGCTGGTGACGATCGTGGCCGACCGCCTGACGATCCATCCGGCCGGCCGGATGGTCGTGCGCAACATCGCGATGGCATTCGACGCGTATCTCGGCCAGACGCAGCAGCAGCGCTACTCGCGCACGGTCTGAACCCGGCGGGCCCCGGCCGGCCGCACGCGGGCGGCCGGTTTGATACAGTGTGGGGCTTACGCCCCGCCAGAATCCGCACGATGCGCACCACCAAAGCGACCCACGCGGTCGAACGCCTGAAGACCCGCTCCGGCAACCCGCAATTCGCGGCCGTCGCGATGGCGGGCGGCCTGTTCTATCTCGTCGACCGCTCCGGCGGCACGGCCGAGAAGCGCTGCGAGCCGCTGCCGCTCGACGAGTTCGTCAAGTTCGTCGACGAATTCGGCCCCAAAAAACCGCGCAAGGCGAGCAAGCTCGACCTCGCGTTCGAGGCGCAGATCAAGAAGAGCAAGGGGTAAAGGTCTGTTGCAGGCCGCCTGAAGGCTTCGCGGCCGCCCCGTTTGGTACAATCACGAAGTTTCTCTATCCCCGCTGATGGCCGACCAGGCTGCGTGACCACACCATGAATATCGAAAACGCGCGTTTCAACATGATCGAACAACAGATCCGGCCGTGGGACGTGCTGGATCTCGACGTCCTGGGCCTGCTGTCGATCGTCAAGCGTGAAAACTACGTTCCGGCCGAATACCGCGATCTCGCGTTCGCCGACCTCGAACTCCCGCTGCCCAACGGCAACAGCAAGATGCTGTTCCCGCGCGTCGAAGCGCGCGTGCTGCAGGAGCTGACGGTCAAGAAGCACGAGAACGTGCTCATCATCGGCGCCGGCTCGGGCTACCTGGCTGCGCTGTTCGCGCACCGTGCGCAGCACGTGACGGCCGTCGAGATCGATCCGACCAACGCGAAGTTCGCAGAAGACAACCTGCGCAACGACGGCGTGACCAACGCGGAAGTCGTGCTCGGCGACGGTTCGCGCGGCTGGGCCGGCAAGGCGCCGTATGACGTGATCTGCGTCGCGGGCGGCCTGCCCGTCGTGCCGCAGGAAATGCTCGAACAGCTGAAGGTCGGCGGCCGCCTCGCGGCATTCGTCGGCGGCCGTCCGGTGATGAAGGCGCAGATCATCACGCGCATCGACGACAAGCAGTACCGCGTCGCCGACGTGTTCGAAACGTACATCGACCACCTCGTCAACGCGATCGAGCCGTCGCGCTTCAAGTTCTGAGCGGCGGAGCCACCATGCAGATCCTGACGGCCGCGATGCTCGCGGAATGGCTCGGCGACAAGGCGCGTCCCGCGCCGGTCGTGCTCGACGTGCGCGAACCGTGGGAAATCGCGACCGCGCATATCGCCGGCAGCGTGTCGATCCCGATGCAGCAGATTCCCGCGCGCAGCGAAGAGCTCGACGACGAAGCGGAAATCGTCTGCGTGTGCCATCACGGGATGCGCAGCGCGCAGGTCGCGATGTTCCTCGAATCGCGCGGCTTCACGAAGCTGTACAACCTGCAAGGCGGGATCGACGCGTGGTCGCGCGACGTCGATCCGTCCGTGCCGCGTTACTGATACTGCCGGTGGCGCATCGCTCGCCGCCTCGCCGATCGGCACACTGCCGCCGGCCGCACTGATCCCCCGAACGGGCACGCATCGCGTGCCCGTTTCTCTTTTCCGCTCCGGTTAATCACTTCAGCGTCGTCTCGATGACCGGCAGCGGCACTGCGCTGTGTCCGAGCCCTGCCCTGCCGGCGTGGCGCGAAGTCACGGTGCACGGCAGTCCCGCACCGCGTTCCGGTGCCGGCACCGGAACGGGGAACCCCGACCGTGCACCATTTGCGCCCGTGAACCTGCACCGCGACGGACCGCCCATGCTGCACGACGCGTCATGCGCACCGTCCCGACGCCACGCACCGCCCCGCTCAGGCACGCCGGACGTGCATCCGCACGACTGGCACATGCCTTGCGTTACCCCCTTGGCCGACGCCTGCATGGCGCACGCATATCCAACACGTCAAGGGGAACCCGATGAAACGTCGCAGTCTGTTGAAGTTCGGTTCGATGGCCGGCGCACTCGCGCTCGCGGGCAAGAGCCCGTTCGCGCACGCGGCCGATGCGGGCACCGGCCCGATCAAGGTCGGCATCCTGCACTCGCTGTCGGGCACGATGGCGATCTCGGAGACGTCGCTGAAGGACACCGCGCTGATGACGATCGCCGACATCAACAAGAGCGGCGGCGTGATGGGCCGCAAGCTCGAGCCCGTGGTGGTCGATCCCGCATCGAACTGGCCGCTGTTCGCGGAGAAGGCGCGCCAGCTGCTCACGCAGGACAAGGTCGCGTGCGTGTTCGGTTGCTGGACGTCGGTGTCGCGCAAGTCCGTGCTGCCGGTATTCGAGGAGCTGAACGGCCTGCTCTACTACCCGGTGCAGTACGAAGGCGAGGAAATGTCGCGCAACGTGTTCTATACGGGTGCGGCGCCCAACCAGCAGGCGATCCCGGCCGTCGAGTACCTGATGAGCGCGGAAGGCGGCGGCGCGAAGCGCTTCTTCCTGCTCGGCACCGACTACGTGTATCCGCGCACGACCAACAAGATCCTGCGCGCGTTCCTGAAATCGAAGGGCGTGAAGGACGCCGACATTCAGGAGGTCTACACGCCGTTCGGCCATAGCGACTACCAGACCATCGTCGCGAACATCAAGAACTTCTCGCAAGGCGGCAAGACGACCGTGATCTCGACGATCAACGGCGACTCGAACGTGCCGTTCTACAAGGAGCTCGGCAACCAGGGGATCAAGGCGACCGACGTGCCGGTCGTCGCGTTCTCGGTCGGCGAGGAAGAGCTGCGCGGGATCGACACGAAGCCGCTCGTCGGCCACCTCGCCGCGTGGAATTACTTCATGTCGGTGAAGAACCCGACCAACACGAAGTTCAAGGACCAGTTCGCCGCGTGGGTGAAGGCGAACAACCTGCCGGGCGGCGCGAAGCGCGTGACCAACGATCCGATGGAAGCGACCTACGTCGGCATCCACATGTGGAAGCAGGCCGTCGAAAAGGCGAAGAGCACCGACGTCGACAAGGTGCGCGTCGCGATGATCGGCCAGACCGTCGCCGCGCCGTCGGGCTTCACGCTCGCGATGGACGGCAATCATCACCTGCACAAGCCGGTGATGATCGGCGAGATCCGTGGCGACGGGCAGTTCAACGTCGTGTGGAAGACCAAGACCGCGGTGCGCGCGCAACCGTGGAGCCCGTTCATCGCGGGCAACCAGGGCAAGCCGGACATCGTCACGTCGATCCCGGCCTTCCTGCGCCGGCAGCGCGCGGCGCTTGCCTGATGCAGGGTGGCGCGTCGCGCTTCATGCGCGACGTGCCGCTCGCACACCGACGCCGATATCGATGCGCCGGCCACGCTTGCCTTCATGAACAGCAAGCGACCGCGCGTCGCCGCCCGCATTCGCTTCCCCACGCCCGACAGGATTTCCCGATGCCTACACGCTTTCGCCGAGCCGCCGTCGCGATCGTCGCGTGCGCCGCCCTCGCGGGCGGGCTGCCGCGCGCCGCGTTCGCGCTGACGGCTACCGATACCGCCGCGCTCGCCGGCGACGACTTCGACGCGAAGACGGCCGCGATCGAACGGCTCGCCGCCGATCCCGATCCGCGCGCCGTCGCGCTGCTCAACGCGCTGTCGACCGGCGACGCGCTCGCGACCGGTGACGGCCGCCTGCTGATCCAGACCGGCGACACCGCGCACGACGCGCTCACGCAGGCCGCGACGCCGGCCGGCGACGCGCAGCCCGTGATGCTGAACAACCTGCTGCGCACGAAGATCGCGGGCGCGCTGTCGGGGCTCGCGCTCGCATCGCCCGACGTCACCGCGCGCCGCGACGCGATCGATGCGTTGCTGAAAGCGCCCGACCCGGCACTCAAGCCGATGATCGACCGCGCGCGTGCGAAGGAAACCGATCCCGCATTGAAGCGCCGCCTCGACGCGTTGTGGGCGATCGCCGCGCTGCACGACGCCGATCCGGCAAAGCGCCTCGAAGCCGTGCAGGTGGTGGCCGCGCGCCGCGATCTCGACATGATCGAGCAGTTGCGCCCGCTCGTCGCGAAGAACGCCGACGGCAGCTACGCGGAGCCGGACGCGCGCGTGCGCGACGCCGCGCAGCAGGGGCTCGAAGCGCTGCACGCGTTGCAGCGCCGCGGCGAGATCGTCGGCACGCTGTTCGCCGGCCTGTCGCTCGGCAGCGTGCTGCTGCTCGCCGCGCTCGGCCTCGCGATCACGTACGGGCTGATCGGTGTGATCAACATGGCGCACGGCGAATTCCTGATGATCGGTGCGTACGCAACCTATGTGGTGCAGACGCTGATCCAGCGCTATGCACCCGGCGCGTTCGACTGGTATCCGCTCGTCGCAGTGCCGGTGTCGTTCGTGACGGCCGCGCTCGTCGGCATCGTGCTCGAACGGCTCGTGCTGCGGCACCTGTACGGCCGCCCGCTCGAGACGCTGCTGGCGACGTTCGGCGTGAGCCTGATCCTGATCCAGGCGACGCGGATGCTGTTCGGCGCGCAGAACGTGCAGGTCGTGAATCCGTCGTGGATGAGCGGCGGCGTGACCGTGATGCAGAACCTGATCCTGCCGTACAACCGGCTCGCGATCCTCGCATTCGCGCTGGCGGTGGTGTTCGTCGCGTGGGCCGTGCTGACGAAGACGCGGCTCGGCCTGTTCGTGCGCGCCGTCACGCAGAACCGCCGGATGGCCGCGTGCGTCGGCGTGAAGACCGCGCGCGTCGACGCGTATGCGTTCGCGTTCGGCGCGGGCATCGCGGGCCTCGGCGGCTGCGCGCTGTCGCAGATCGGCAACGTGGGGCCCGACCTCGGCCAGAACTACATCATCGATTCATTCATGGCCGTCGTGCTCGGCGGGGTCGGGCAGATCGCCGGCACCGTGCTCGGCGGCTTCGGGCTCGGCCTCGCGAGCAAGGCGATCGAGCCGTTCTGGGGCGCCGTGCTCGCGAAGATCGCGGTGCTCGTGATGATCGTGCTGTTCATCCAGAAACGTCCGCAGGGCATGTTTGCCCCGAAGGGCCGCAGTGCGGAGGCTTGACGTGACTTCATTCACCCACTCGTTGTCCAATCCGGCCGCCGATTCGCCGAAGCCGACTGCCGCCGCCCGCGCGGAAGAACGCTTCGCGCTCGGCCTGCCGCCCCGCCCCGCGCTGCTGTCGCGGCGCGCGTGGCTCGCGCTGATCGCGCTGTGCATCGCGATCGGCATCGGCGTGCCGCTCGCCGCGCTCGTCGCGCCCGAGTCGAGCGTGTTCCATCTGTCCGCGTACGCGATGACGCTCACCGGCAAGCTGATGTGCTACGCGATCGCCGCGCTCGCACTCGATCTCGTGTGGGGCTACTGCGGGATCCTGAGCCTCGGCCACGGGCTGTTCTTCGCGCTCGGCGGCTATGCGATCGGCATGTATCTGATGCGCGAGATCGGCCGAGACGGCAAGTACGGCAGCGACCTGCCCGACTTCATGGTGTTCCTCGACTGGCACCAGCTGCCGTGGTACTGGAGCGGCACGCAGCATCTCGCATGGGCGCTCGCGCTCGTCGTGCTCGTGCCGGCCGTGCTCGCGTGGGTGTTCGGCTTCTTCACGTTCCGCTCGCGGGTGAAAGGCGTGTACCTGTCGATCATCACGCAGGCCATGACGTTCGCCGCGATGCTGCTGTTCTATCGCAACGAGACCGGCTTCGGCGGCAACAACGGCTTCACCGACTTCAAGCGCATCGCGGGCTTCGCGGTCACGTCGCCCGGCACGCGCACGGTGCTGTTGCTGCTGACGTTCGCGACGCTGGTGCTCGCGTTCATCGCGGCGCGCGCGATCGTCACGAGCAAGCTCGGGCGCGTCGTCACCGCGGTGCGCGACGGCGAGACGCGGCTGATGTTCCTCGGCTACAGCCCGCTCGCGTACAAGCTGTTCGTGTGGACCGAGTCGGCCGTGCTGTGCGGCATCGCGGGCGCGCTGTACGTGCCGCAGGTCGGCATCATCAACCCCGGCGAGATGTCGCCCGGCAACTCGATCGAGATGGCGATCTGGGTCGCGGTGGGCGGGCGCGGCACGCTGATCGGGCCGATCGTCGGCGCGTTCGCGGTGAACGGCGCGAAGAGCCTGTTTACCGCGTACTTCGCCGAATACTGGCTGTTCTTCCTCGGCCTGATCTTCGTGCTCGTGCCGCTGCTGCTGCCGCGCGGGATCATGGGCCTCGTCGAAACCGTGCTCGCGAAGGGGAAACGCGCATGAACGGAACGGCCCTCTACCAATTCACGCCGCCGCCCGAGGACGAACTGCTGGCCGTCAGCGGCACCGCATCGATGGGGCGCGTGGTGCAGCCCGGCATCGATACGTCGCATGGCACGATCCTCTACCTCGAGGATATCGAGGTGAGCTTCGACGGCTTCCGCGCGCTCAAGAAGCTGTCGCTCGCGATCGACGCGGGCGAGCTGCGCTGCGTGATCGGCCCGAACGGCGCCGGCAAGACGACGATGATGGACGTGATCACCGGCAAGACGCGCCCCGACGCAGGCAAGGTGTTTCTCGGCCAGACGCTCGATCTCGCGCGGATGAACGAGCCCGAGATCGCACGCGCGGGCATCGGCCGCAAGTTCCAGAAGCCAACCGTGTTCGAACAGCACCCGGTGTGGGAGAACCTCGAGCTCGCGATGCAGACTGACAAGGGCTGGCTCGCGTCGCTACGTGCCCGGCTCGACCGTGCCGCGCAGGCGAAGATCGAGGAGACGCTCGCGCTGATCGGCCTGGAAAGCCACGCATTCCGCGCGGCCGGCGAGCTGTCGCACGGGCAGAAGCAGCGGCTCGAGATCGGCATGCTGCTGATGCAGCGCCCCGCCCTGTTGCTGCTCGACGAGCCGGCGGCCGGGATGACCGATCACGAGACGATGGAACTCGCCGAGCTGCTGAACACGCTGCGCGGCACCTGCTCGATGATGGTCGTCGAGCACGACATGGAATTCGTCGCGGCACTCGCGGGCGACACGGGCCGCGTGACGGTGATGGCCGAAGGCGCCGTGCTCGCGCAGGGCACGCTCGACCAGGTCAAGCGCGACGACGCGGTGATCGAGTCTTACCTTGGACGATGATGCGATGCTGAAGATCGATGCACTGAACCAGTACTACGGCGGCAGCCACATCCTGCGCAACGTGAGCCTCGCCGCCGACGACGGCAAGCTCACCGTGCTGCTCGGCCGCAACGGCGTCGGCAAGAGCACGCTGCTGCGCTGCCTGATGGGCGTCGTCGCCGCGAAGAGCGGCAGCGTATCGTGGCGCGGCACGGCGCTCGGCGCGATGCCGCCGTACGCGCGCGTCGCGGCCGGGCTCGCGTACGTGCCGCAGGGACGCGACATTTTTCCGCGGCTGACCGTCGAGGAAAACCTGCTCGTCGGCGCGGCGAGCCGCAAGACGCCGTCGAAAGTGCCCGACCGCATCTACGACCTGTTCCCGGTGCTGAAGGACATGCGCGCGCGACGCGGCGGCGACCTGTCGGGTGGCCAGCAGCAGCAACTCGCGATCGGCCGCGCGCTGATGAGCGAGCCGCAGTTGCTGATCCTCGACGAGCCGACCGAAGGCATCCAGCCGTCGATCATCCAGGACATCGGCCGCACGCTGCGCCAGCTGGTCGACGAATCGAAGATGACCGTGCTGCTCGTCGAGCAATACTACGACTTCGCCCAGTCGATCGCCGACCGCTACTGGGTCATGAGCCGTGGCGAGATCGTCGCGGGCGGCGACGCGCGCGACATGGAGACGAACGGCGTGCGGGAACTGATCGCGGTATAGCGGGAAAGGCGACCCGGGGCGGCGTTGCGTCCGACGATCGGCCCGCAACACCGATCCGGTGCCTCGCCGAGCGGCGCCTGTCGGGCACGCGCCGGCGAAGCAGTACGGCCCGGGAACGGCGTTGCCACGCCCCGCAACGCGGGTACCTCAGCGTATATTGTTGCGGTAGCATCCTCGTTCACCGCGCCCGCCCCCCTGCTTCCCGCCGATGTCCGCCCCCGATTCCCATGCCCCGCTGTCCCGCCCCGCCGTCGCCAAGTCGTGGCACGGCCGCCTCGAACTCGGCTTCGGACGGCACGGCGCGCGCACGACGCTCGCGCACCGGCTGCACGAAGGCCCGCTGCGCGTGCAGCGGCCGCTGTACCCGGAAGGCGACGCGATCTGCCACGCGGTGATCGTCCACCCGCCCGGCGGCGTCGCGGGCGGCGACCGGCTCGACATCGACATCGCGCTCGGCAACGGCACGCACGCGGTGCTGACGACACCCGGCGCGACCAAGTGGTACAAGTCGAACGGGCTGGACGCGACGCAGCGCATCGGCATCGCGGTCGGCGAGCACGCGAAACTCGACTGGCTGCCGCAGAACAACCTGTTCTTCGACGCGGCGCACGCGTCGCTCGATTTCACGGTCAAGCTCGGCGCGGGCGCCAGTGCAATCGGCTGGGACGCGTCGCAGCTCGGCCGACAAGCGGCCGGCGAAACCTGGTCGGCGGGCCGCATCGCGTCGACGTCGGCGCTCGTCGATGCCGACGGCCGGCCACTATGGACCGAACGCGCGCTGCTCGATGCGCACGACCCGCTGCGCGGTGCTTTGCAGGGTCTCGCCGGCTTTCCCGCGTACGGCACGCTGTGGGCGGCCGGCGCCGCGTGCGACGCCGCGCTCGCCGAATCGCTCGCCGCGCGGATGCCGTTCGATGCCACGCTGCGCGCGGGCGCGACCTGCGTGACACCGGGCGTCGTGCTGGTCCGCGCGCTGTCGACGTCGATGGAAGCGCTGCAACGCCACTTCACCGACTGCTGGCTGCATCTGCGGCCGATCGTGCACGGCGTCGACGCACGGCCGCTGCGCCTCTGGCAGACCTGAGCGCGATCGCACCACGCACCGTTTCGGCGCAGCGTCGCGAGCGGCGCTGCACGTTGCGCATGCATCGCGCACCACGAGCGCGCATCGCGCTGCGTACAACGCACATGGCACACGCCTTGCTCCTTACATAACCGATACGCGACGCACGCAAAACAGCGCGGTGCTACGATGACCCGCGCGTTCGCCCCGTTGCGCACGCACCGATAAAAATTACGTTTTCCTGAACGTTTGCCTTCATGAAACTGACTCCCCGAGAGAAAGACAAGCTGCTGATCTTCACGGCGGCGCTGCTGGCCGAGCGCCGTCGCGCACGCGGCCTGAAGCTCAACTATCCGGAGGCGGTCGCCTTCATCACCGCCGCGCTGATGGAAGCCGCGCGCGACGGCAAGACGGTCGCCGAGGTCATGCATTACGGCACGACGCTGCTCACGCGCGACGACGTGATGGACGGCGTGCCGGAGATGATTCCCGACATCCAGGTCGAGGCGACCTTCCCCGACGGCACGAAGCTCGTGACCGTCCATCACCCGATTCCGTGAGGTCCCGCATGATCCCCGGCGAAATCCTCACCGACGACGGCGAACACGAACTGAATGCAGGCCGCGCCACGCTGACGCTCGTCGTCGCGAACACCGGCGACCGCCCGGTGCAGGTCGGCTCGCACTACCACTTCTTCGAAGTCAACGACGCACTGTCGTTCGATCGCGCGGCCGCGCGCGGCTTTCGCCTGAACATCGCGGCCGGCACCGCCGTGCGCTTCGAGCCGGGCCAGACGCGCACCGTCGAACTCGTCGCACTCGCGGGCGAGCGCGCCGTCTACGGTTTTCAGGGCAAGGTGATGGGGCCGCTGTAAGCCGCGCCCCGCTCTTCAGGAACAGCAACATGACACTACGCTTGAGCCGCCGCGCGTACGCGGAAATGTTCGGGCCGACGACGGGCGACCGCGTCCGGCTCGCCGATACCGAACTGCTGATCGAGATCGAACGCGACTTCACGACCTACGGCGAGGAAGTGAAATTCGGCGGCGGGAAAGTGATCCGCGACGGGATGGGCCAGTCGCAGCGCGTCGCGGCCGAGGTGCCCGACACGATCATCACGAACGCGGTGATCCTCGATCACTGGGGCATCGTGAAGGCCGACATCGCGATCAAGCACGGCCGCATCGCCGCGATCGGCAAGGCCGGCAACCCCGACATCCAGCCGGGCGTGACGATTCCGATCGGCGCGGCGACCGAAGTGATCGCCGGTGAAGGGCTGATCGTGACGGCGGGCGGCATCGACACGCACATCCACTTCATCAGCCCGCAGCAGATCGACGAGGCGCTCGCATCGGGCGTCACAACGATGCTCGGCGGCGGCACGGGGCCGGCCACCGGCACCAACGCAACGACCTGCACGCCGGGCCCGTGGCACATGGAGCGGATGCTGCAGGCCGCCGACGGCTGGCCGATCAACCTCGGCTTCCTCGGCAAGGGCAATGCGAGCCTGCCGCAGCCGCTCGTCGAGCAGATCGCGGCCGGCGCGATCGGGCTAAAGCTGCATGAAGACTGGGGCACGACGCCCGCCGCGATCGACAACTGCCTGTCGGTCGCCGACGACACCGACACGCAGGTCGCGATCCACACCGACACGCTGAACGAAGGCGGCTTCGTCGAATCGACGGTCGCCGCGTTCAAGGGCCGCACGATCCACACCTACCACACCGAAGGCGCCGGCGGCGGCCATGCGCCCGACATCCTGAAGGTGTGCGGCGAGTCGAACGTGCTGCCGTCGTCGACCAACCCGACGCGCCCGTACACGATCAACACGCTCGACGAGCATCTCGACATGCTGATGGTGTGCCATCACCTCGATCCGTCGATCGCCGAGGATCTCGCGTTCGCCGAATCGCGGATCCGCCGCGAGACGATCGCGGCCGAGGACATCCTGCACGATCTCGGCGCGCTGTCGATGCTGTCGTCCGATTCGCAGGCAATGGGCCGCGTCGGCGAAGTGATCATCCGCACGTGGCAGACCGCGCACAAGATGAAGGTGCAGCGCGGCGCGCTGCCCGAGGACGGTGCGCGCAACGACAACTTCCGCGCGAAGCGCTACGTCGCGAAGTACACGATCAACCCGGCGCTCACGCACGGGATCGCGCACGAAGTCGGCTCGATCGAGCCCGGCAAGTGGGCCGACCTCGTGCTGTGGGAACCGGCGTTCTTCGGGATCAAGCCGACCATGATCCTGAAGGGCGGGATGATCGCGATGGCGCAGATGGGCGACCCGAACGCGTCGATCCCGACGCCGCAGCCGGTCCACTATCGCGAGATGTTTGCCACCCGCGGCGGCGCACTCGCGCGCACGTCGCTGACCTTCGTGTCGCAGATGGCCGCCGATGCGGGCATCGCGGAACGCTACGGCCTCGCGAAGCGGATCGTGCCCGTGCGCAACTGCCGCAACGTGACGAAGGCCGACATGATCCACAACGCGTGGCGCCCGTCGATCAGCGTCGACCCCGAAACCTACGACGTGATCGCCGACGGCCAGTTGCTCACCTGCGAGCCGGCCACGGTGCTGCCAATGGCGCAGCGTTATTTCCTGTTCTGACCTGATTGCCGGTTTTCGATTCATGCGCACCCTCGACAAACGCATTGCCCCGAACGTGAAACTCGCCGCGTCGCTCGTCGCGCGCGCGCCGACGCTCACGCTCGCCTACTACGCCCGCTGCAAGAGCCGCCTCGCGGCGACGCTCGACACCGGCGAAGACGTCGCGGTCCTGCTGCCGCGCGGCACGATCCTGCGCGACGGCGACGTGCTGGTTGCCGACGACGGTGCACTCGTGCGCATTGCCGCCGCGCCCGAAACCGTGCTGCTCGTGCGCGCCGCCGATCCGCTCACGCTGATGCGCGCCGCATACCATCTCGGCAACCGCCACACGCCGGTCGAGATCGGCGACGGCTACCTGAAGCTCGAAGCCGACCCGGTGCTCGCGGACATGCTGCGCCGGCTCGGCACGCAGGTAGAGGAAGCGAGCGCGCCGTTCCAGCCGGAAGCCGGTGCATACGGCGGCGGCCACAAGCACGGGCACGACGCGACGTTCGCCGAGGACTACGCGCTCGCGCAGCAAGTGTTCGGCGAGCATCACGGCCACTCGCACGATCACGATCACGATCACGATCACCAGCATGGTCCGGGTTGTTCTCACGGCCACGGCCATGACCACCACTGAACTCGTCGCGCTGCTGCATCTCGCGTCACCCGCACTGCCGATCGGCGCGTTCAGCTATTCGCAGGGTCTCGAAGCGGCGCTCGACGCGAACCTGATCCGCGACGCCGACACCGCGCGCGACTGGATCGCGAGCGGCCTGACCGACGTGCTCGCGCACGGCGAGCTGCCGTTCCTCGCGCACCAGCTCGCGCGCTGGCACGCGCACGACGCATCGGCACTCGCCACCGAAAACGCGTGGTTCATCGCGAGCCGCGAATCGGCGGAACTGCGCCGCGAGACCGAACAGATGGGCTGGTCGCTTGCGCAGCTGTGCGCATCGCTCGAATGGGGCGACGCCGCGCGCCGCGCGACGCTCGCGTCGATTTCGCCGGTCGCGCTGCCCACCGCATTCGCCTATGCCACCGCCGCGCACGACGCGAGCGCCGACGCCGTGCTCGCCGCGTATGCATTCGGCTGGGTCGAGAACCAGACGTCCGCCGCGCTGAAGGCGGTACCGCTCGGCCAGCTCGCCGGGCAACGCATCATCGTCGCGCTGCGCGGCGCGATCGACGCGGCCGTGCGCCGCGCGCTCGCGACGCCGCCCGACGCCGTCAACACGTTCGCGCCACAGCTCGGCATCCTGTCCGCGCGGCACGAAACCCAGTATTCGCGGTTGTTCCGCTCCTGAACCCGACACTATCCGCCATGAACGCACCTGCCCCTTCCTCCGCCCGCCGCACGAAGAAACTGCCGCCGCTGCGCGTCGGCATCGGCGGCCCCGTCGGCTCCGGCAAGACCACGCTGCTCGAGATGCTGTGCAAGGCGATGCGCGACCAGTACGACCTCATCGCGATCACCAACGACATCTATACGAAGGAAGACCAGCGGCTGCTGACGGTCGCGGGCGCGCTGCCCGAGGAGCGCATCATGGGCGTCGAGACGGGCGGCTGCCCGCACACGGCGATCCGCGAGGATGCGTCGATCAACCTCGAAGCGGTCGACCGGATGCTGTCGCGCTTCCCCGACGCCGACATCGTGTTCATCGAATCGGGCGGCGACAATCTCGCGGCGACGTTCAGCCCCGAACTGTCGGACCTGACGATCTACGTGATCGACGTCGCGGGCGGCGAGAAGATTCCGCGCAAGGGCGGCCCCGGCATCACGAAGTCCGACCTGCTCGTGATCAACAAGACGGATCTCGCGCCGCTGGTCGGTGCGAACCTCGACGTGATGGCGTCCGACACGAAGAAGATGCGCGGCGAGCGGCCTTACGTGATGACGAACCTGAAGGCGCTCGACGGCGTCGCGGACGTGATCGCGTTCATCGAGAAGAAGGGTTTGCTGACGGTCTGAGCGGCGCGGCGGTGCCACACGGTGCCGCCACGCATGCTCCCGGCGGCATTGCGCCGCCTTCGTCTAGTCGTCGGACGTATCCTGCTCGTCCTGCAGCGCGCGCCCGCCGCGTTCGGCGGGCGGCAGCAGTGCCGCGAGCACGTCGACCGTGCGCGCGGTCGCGCCGCGGTGACGCGACGCGAATGCGGCACCAGCCGAACCCATCGCGATGCGCCGCGCCTTGTCGGCGAACAGCGCGTCGAGCACGTGCGCGAGATCGAGCGGATCCTCGACCTGCAGCGCCGCGCCGGCCGCGACCGCGTCGGCGGTCGCCTGCGTGAAGTTGAATACGTGCTTCCCGATCAGCACCGGCACGCCGACCGCGCACGCTTCGATCAGGTTCTGGCCGCCGAGCGGCAACAGGCTGCCGCCGATGAACGCTACGTCGGCCGCCGCGTAATACGCGCCGAGCTCACCCATCGAATCGCCAAGCAGCACCGACACGTCGTCCGGCAGCGGCTCGGCAGCCGGCCGGCCGGCCGCGAGCGCGGCCTTGTCGGCCGCCCACACCGAGCGTCGCACGCACTTGAGCCCGCTGCGCTCGACGAGCGCCTCGACCTCGGCGAAACGCTGCGGATGACGCGGCACGAGCACCAGCAGCGCGCCGGGCGTGCGCATCGACGCGAATGCCTGCAACACCAGCGCCTCCTCGTTCTCGCGCGTGCTCGCGGCCACCCACACGGGCCGCGCGCCGATCGCGTCGCGCCACGCATGGCCGCGCGCCGCGAGTTCCGGCGGCGTCGTCATGTCGAACTTCAGGTTGCCGAGTACGGTCACGTTGCGCGCGCCGAGCGACGTCAGCCGCTCCGCGTCGGCCGGGCTCTGCGCGAGCACGCGCGAGAAGCCGCCGAACACGTCGTGCGTCGCCGCGCCGAACTTCGAGGCACGCCGGAACGAACGCGCGGACATGCGCGCATTGGTCAGCACCAGCGGCACGTCCGCACGGCGGCACTCGTCGATCAGCGTGGGCCACACCTCGGTTTCCATCACGAGGCCGAGCGTCGGCCGCCACGCGCGCAGGAAGCGCCGCACCGCGCCGGGCATGTCGTACGGCAGGTAGCAGCGCAGCACGCGATCGCCGAAGATCTGTTCGCCGGTCGCACGGCCGCTCGGCGTCATGTGCGTGAGCAGGATGCGTGCATCGGGGCGCGCATGCATCAGCGCGTCGATCAGCGGCTGCGCCGCGCGCGTCTCGCCGACCGATACCGCATGCACCCAGATCAGCGGCGCACGGTCGTCACGCGAGCGGCCCGCCACGTGGCCGAAGCGTTCGCCGATATGCTCGCGATAGCCGCGCTCCTTGCGCGAGCGCACGACAAGCCGGATGACGGCGATCGGTGCGACGAGCCACCACAGCGCGCGATAGATCACCCTCAGCATGCCGCGTCCCTTGTCTTGCTTCGAAGAAAATGCGCGCTCAAACCAGCGCCCTGCCCTTCAGGCGTTCGAGAATGCCGAGCGGCGCGCATTCGCGGCGGACCATCGCGTCGACCGGCAGGAAGAAGGTCTGCTCGAGCATGAACTGGCCGGACATCACAGCGTGCGAAGTCTGATCCGAGAAACATATCCACACGCAGCCCGGCGGAAACGGCATCGTCTCCTGCGGGCTCGTCTTCTGGTAGTCGAGATCGGCCTTCATGCTGTCGTGCAGGTTCAGCATCAGGTGGTCGTACGCGCTGCGCGGCGACTTCGTCACGTGCAGCAGGTTCAGCAGCCACGCGGCGCCCGGCAACTGCGGCTTGATGTGCGGCAGGAAGCGCTTCGCGACGTCCTCGAACGGCTCGCCGACGCGCCACACGCGCGGCACGCCGGCCGGGTTCACGTTCGTGAACACGCGCAGGATGCGCTCGCCGTAGTTGGGCCGCGACGGGAACGCGTCGACGTGCAGCCGGCTGTCGTCCTTGCGCCACGACGTCTGGCGCGTCTCGACCTGCATCAGCCGCAGGCTGGTCGGCGCGACGCGCAGCTTGCCGCGGTATTCGGGAAAGAGGCCGTCGACGAGCGTGCCGGCCTGCTGCTGGAAGCGTGCGACGAGCGCGCGCACCGCCGACTGCGTGACGCTGTCGCCGAGCACGCCGGCAAGCGCGCCGCCGTTCGGCGCGAGGCTGATGTTCTTGCGTTTCGGGTCGGCAAGCGCCGGATCGAGCAGTGCTTCCTCGCCGCCTTCGATCGCGAAGCGCAGGTGCGGGAAATACAGCACCTTGCCTTCCTCGACGGCGGCCAGCAGCTGCTCGCGCGGCGCCGACAGGTTGTGTCCGCTCCAGTCGGCGGACGAGACTTCGATGATCTGGGATTCGCTCATGTTCGGTTCGCGTGGGTTCGCGCGTGTGACAGCGTTACAGGAGACCGAAGCCCGCGAGCGCCGACTTCACCTGCGCGATCGACGGGGGTTGCCCCGCCGTGCCGAGATTGACGACGTTCGGCGACCAGTAGCCGCCGGTCCGCCAGGCCGTCGCGAAATTGTACAGTTCGACCGTCGGACGCTTCAGCGCGGCCGCGATGTGAACCAGACCTGTATCAACCCCGACGGTGGCGGCCGCGCCGTCGATCAGCCCGACCACGGCCGGCAGCGACAGCCGCGGCGGCACGATCGCCGCCGCGCCGAATTCCTTCGCGAGCCGCTCGCTGGTCGCGCGCTCCGCGTCGTTGCCCCACGGCAGCACGAGCGACGCGCCGCGCCGCACGAGCGCCTGGCCGAGCTCGACCCACGCGGCGTCCGGCCATTGCTTGTCGGCACGCGACGTCGCATGGACGAACACCACGTACGGCACCGGCAGGTTCAGGCCGAGCGCCGCCACGGCGAGCGCCGCCGCACGCGTATCGAGGCCGAAGTCGACCGGATCAGCCGGCGTCGGCGCCGGGTCGCCCAGCGCGGCCGCGACGAGTTGCCGCGAGCGCTCGACGACGTGCGTGCGCGGCGCGATCGGCACGCGCTTGCGATAGAAGAAGCGCACCGGCCACTCGTAGCCGGCGCCATCGGTGCGGTTGCCGAGCCCGACGAGCGGGCCGCGCGCCCAGCTCGCGACCCAGGCCGTCTTGATGAGGCCCTGGCAGTCGATCACGAGGTCGTACTGCTCGGCCGCGAGGCGCTGGCGGAAGGCCCGGATCTCGCGCCACGTGGCGCCCGAGAACGGCTTCTTGCGCCAACGGCGCAGCGAGAACGGCAGCACGTTGCGCACGCCGTCGACGAGCTTGACCAGGTCGACGAAGCTTTCCTCGACGAGCCAGTCGATCTGCGCATCGGGGTGGCGGCGCCGGATATCGGCGATCACCGGCATGTTGTGCACGACGTCGCCCAGCGACGACACGCGCACGATCAGGATCTTTTGCACGCTGAAAAAACGCCGGCTGGCAGCCGGCGACAAGCAGAAAGGAGCGATTTTATCGCGCCCGGGGAGCCTAGGGCCTGTTCCCGCTAATAACGGGCTTGCGAACGTGCCTTGCCGGCTGCAGTGCAAGAAGCAAGAAGCGCCGTTTGGCTCGTACCAAACAAGCGACGCGCGACGCCGCAATGCGGCCGGCAAGGCGCGTTCCCGTGATTAAAAATTCCTTTGTGGGGCTGGCCGCCAGAAGGGCCGATCGCGGCGTCATGCTCCTCGCGAATACGTCGAGTATTCGCTTCGTCGCATTCCTTGTGCTCGGCCCTTCTGGCGGCCAGCGCAAGCCCGTTATTAGCGGGAACAGGCCCTAGAGACAAAAAGCGGCCGCACGCGTGTCGCGTGCGCCGCTTTTCGGGGGAGGCGCGACGATCGGACTCACCATCGCGCCGTTGGCGGCTCATAGGCCGCCGAGGCTCAGAACGGCAGCTTGACGTCCGGCTTCGCGGCCGTCAGCACGCGGCGGAAGTCCTCCTGGATGCGCTTGAGCCCTTCCTGCGTCTCGGACTCGAAACGCATCACGACGACCGGCGTCGTGTTCGACGAACGCGCCAGGCCGAAGCCGTCCGCGTACTCGACACGCAGGCCGTCGATCGTCACGACTTCCTCGGCGCCGTCGAACTTCGCCTCTTTCTGCAGCTTGTCGATCAGGCGGAAGTTCTCGCCTTCGTCAAGCCACAGCTGCAGTTCAGGCGTGCTCATCGCGTCCGGCAGCCCGTTCAGCAGCGCGCTCGGATCGGCCGTCTTCGTGAGGATCTCGAGCAGGCGCGCGCCCGTGTAGAGACCGTCGTCGAAGCCGTACCAGCGATCCTTGAAGAACACGTGGCCGCTCATTTCGCCGGCGAGCGGCGCACCCGTCTCGCGCAGCTTCGCCTTCACGAGCGAGTGGCCCGTCTTCCACATCAGCGGCTCGCCGCCCTTCGACTTCACCCATTGCGCGAGGTGGCGCGTGCACTTCACGTCATAGATGATCTGCGCGCCCGGGTTGCGCGACAGCACTTCTTCCGCGAACAGCATCAGCTGGCGGTCCGGATAGATGATCTGGCCGTCCTTCGTGACGACGCCGAGGCGGTCGCCGTCGCCGTCGAACGCGAAGCCGATCTCGGCGTCGGTGTCCTTCAGCGCCTGGATCACGTCCTGCAGGTTTTCCGGGTGCGCGGGATCGGGGTGGTGGTTCGGGAACGTGCCGTCGATGTCGGTGAAGCGCTCGACGAGCTCGCAGCCGAGCGCCTTGAACAGGCGCGTCGCGAGCGGGCCGGCCACGCCGTTGCCGGCGTCGACGACGAGCTTCATCGGGCGGGCCGGCTTGATGTCGCCGACGATGCGCGCGATGTATTGATCGGCCACGTCGAACTGCTCGTACGAGCCGCTGCCCGTCTCGAAGCGCTCGTCGACGATGCGGCGGTACAGCGCCTGGATCTGCTCGCCGTAGATCGCCGCGCCGCGCAGCACCATCTTGAAGCCGTTGTAGTCGGGCGGGTTGTGGCTGCCCGTGACGACGATGCACGAATCGACGCGGCGCTCGCCGTCCTTCAGCGCGAGCGGGACGTTCGCCGCAAAATAGCCGACCGGCGTGGGCACCATGCCGACGTCGACGACGTCGACGCCCGCGGCACGCAGGCCGTCGGCCAGCGCGCCGACGAGGTCCGGCCCGGACAGGCGGCCGTCGCGCGCGACGACGACTGCATCGCCGCCCTGCGCGCGCACTTCGCTGCCGAATGCCCGGCCGATCCCGCGCGCCGTGTCGGTGTCGAGCGTCTTGCCGACCACGCCACGAATGTCATATGCCTTGAAGATGGATTGGGAGATCATCGATTCTCTTCTCTCAGTTGCGTGCATGGAAATTTGTCTGGCTCGCCTGGCCGCCGCTCGCCGGTGCCGCGCATGATACATGCTGGCCCGGCATCGAGCGAAACCGCTGGCGCGGAACGGCGGGAGCGCCCCCGATCCCACTTATAATCGCGGGTTTTGATGACGCGCATACCGCCCATTTTAATGCCTAGCCGTCCCGCCGCCGCCAATCTGCTGCCCCCGGGCGCCCTGCCGGCCGCCCTGCGCGCACGCCGCCGCCGCGCATGCTGAAGCGCTTCGGCAACCCGGATGTCGCGAAGGCCGTCGCGAACCTCGTCTGGCTGGGGCTCGAACGGCTCACGCAGATCGGCGTCGCGATCGCGATCAGCGGCCTGCTGGCCCGTTATTTCGGGCCAGATGTGTTCGGCAAATGGCAGTATGCGAATACGCTTCTCCTGGTACTGGCGCCGCTCACCTGGGTGTGCGGCGCGGAAATCCTCGTCCCGACCATCGTCCAGCGCCCGCCCGCCCAGCTCGGCGCGGTGCTCGGCAGCGCGTTCGTGCTGCGTATCGCCGTGTCGGTCGCCGCGCTCGCCGCGACCTGGATCGCGATCGCCGCGGGCGCCTTCGACCCGCTGGTCGGCGCGATGCTCGCGGGCCTCGCGGTCACGATGGTGTTCCGCGAGCCGTTCGTCGGCGTCGTCAACGCGTGGCTGCAGAGCATGACCTACAGCAAGCCACAGCTCGTCACCAGCATGGTCACCGCGCTGGCGAAGGCGCTGCTCGTCTGGCTGCTGGTCCGCGCGGCCGCGGGCCCCGCCCGCTTCGCGTGGCTGTGGGCGCTCGAAGCCGCCGCCATCGGCTTCGCGCTGCTGCTGTACTACCGGCATCGCAACGGCGGCGCGCTCGGCTGGACCTTCGACAAGCCGTTGTTCCGGCACTTTGCGACCGCCGGCACGGTGTTCTGGCTCGGCCTCATCTGCATGTACCTGTTCCTGAAGCTCGACCGCCTGATGCTCGAGCGTCATGTCTCGTTCGCCGATCTCGGCCGTTACTCGGCCGCGCAGCAGCTCAACGAGAACTGGATCACGCTCGCGCTGATGCTTGCGCAGACGATCGCGCCCGCCTTCGTCTACCGCGTGCAGGACGTCGCACGGCTGCGCCGCAACATCGTCCGGCTGATCGCGATGACGGCCGGCCTGATGACAGCCGGCGCGCTCGTACTCGACGCCGCTGCCCCGCTGATCGTCGGCAAGGTGTTCGGCCACGGCTACGAGGCGTCGGTCGACATCTTCCGCTGGGCGGTCTGGCTGTCGGTGCCGGCCGGCATCGAGGCGATAGGCAATCTTATCGTTCTCAAATATCAAGCAAAATTCGTGTTGCTGTCGAAATGGCTGCTCGCGCTCGCGATCGCCGCGCTCGTCAACCTGTTCGCGATCCCGCGGCTCGGCCTGTACGGCGCGCTCGTCGGGCTGGCAGCCGGCTACCTGGCCGCCGCCGCCGTCAATTTTTATTACATCCGTTTCAAGCTGCGACCATGACGTCCCCTGATTGCCCGCCCTCGCTCGACGATGTGGCCGTGCTGATGCCGGCCTACAACGGGCACGACGACGTCGTCCGGACCCTCGCGTCGTTTCGCGAGGACACGCCCGTGCACGTGCTGATCGTCGACGACGGCAGCACGCCGCCGATCGTCGTGCCCGACCTGCCCGGCCTCGCGATCGAGGTGCTGCGCATGCCGCAGAACGGCGGCATCGAGCGCGCGCTCGCGGCCGGCATCGACGCGCTGGCCGCCCGCGGCTTCCGCTATGCGGCACGCATCGACGCGGGCGATCTCGCCGCACCGCAGCGCCTCGCGAAGGAGCGCGCGTATCTCGGCGCCCACCCGCGGGTGGCCTGCGTCGGCATGTGGACGCAGGTCGTGTCGCGCGCCGGCGAGCCGCGCTTCATGCTGACGCCGGCCACCGACCCGCGCACACTGCGCCGCACGCGCTTCCTGCGCTCGCCGCTCGTGCACCCGTCGGTCATGCTGCGCATCGACGCCGTGCGCGAAGTGGGCAACTATCGCGTGAAATACCACGCAGCCGAGGATCTCGATCTTTTTTTACGGTTAATGCAACGCTACGATTGCGCGAACCTGCCCGAGCTCGGCCTCTATTACGAGCTCAACGAGGGCGGGATCAGCGCGACCAAGCGCCGGCGCCAGCTGGTGTCGACGCTCACGCTGCTGCTGATCCACTTCAACGCGCTGAACCCGTACGACTGGGCCGGCCTCGCCAAGAACCTGCTGCATTTCGTGACGCCGTACCGCACGCTGCAGCGGATCAAGCAGACGCTGTTCGCCGCGCGGCCGTCCGCGTGACGCGGATCCGGCGCTTTCGGTCATTTCGACGCTTTATTTTTTCTTTTTTTCATGTCCGCCACCTCCCCGCTGCGCATCGCGCTCGTCTGCAACACGGCCTGGGCGATCTACACGTATCGCCACGGGCTGATCCGTGCGCTCGTCGCGCGCGGCGCCGAGGTCATCGTGATCGCGCCGCACGACCGCACGGTGCCGCTGCTCGAGCAGATGGGCTGCCGCTGCGTGGCGCTCGCGGTCGCGTCGAAAGGTACGAGCCCGCGCGAGGATCTCGGCACGCTCGCCGCGCTGACGCGTCACTACCGCGCGCTGCGGCCCGATCTCGTGTTCCATTACACGATCAAGCCGAACATCTACGGCTCGGTCGCCGCGTGGCTCGCGCGCGTTCCGTCGATCGCGGTGACGACCGGGCTCGGCTACGTCTTCATCCAGAAAAGCCGCGCGGCAAGCGTCGCAAAGCGCCTGTACCGGTTCGCGTTCCGCTTCCCGCGTGAAGTGTGGTTCCTGAACCGCGACGATCTCGCGACCTTCACCGACGAGCGGTTGCTCGCGCATCCCGATCGCGCGCGGCTGCTGCACGGCGAAGGCGTCGATCTCGAACAGTTCGCACCGGCGCCGCTGCCCGCCGGCGATGCCCCCGTCTTCATCCTGATCGGCCGGCTGCTGTGGGACAAGGGCGTGCGCGAATACGTGGAGGCCGCGCGCATCGTGCACACCCGCTTCCCGAACGCACGCTTCCAGCTGCTCGGGCCGCTCGGCGTCGACAATCCGAGCGCGATCGGCCGCGCCGATGTCCACGCATGGACGAGCGAAGGCGTCGTCGAGTATCTCGGCGAAGCGCACGACGTGCGCCCCCATATCGCGGCGGCCGACTGCGTCGTGCTACCGTCGTACCGCGAAGGCGTGCCGCGCACGCTGATGGAAGCGTCGGCGATGGGCCGCCCGATCGTCGCGACCGACGTGCCGGGCTGCCGCGACGTCGTCGCCGACGGCGAAACGGGCTTCCTGTGCCGCGTGCGCGACAGCGCAAGCCTCGCGGAGCAATTGCTCCGCATGATCGAACTCGGCACGGCCGGACGCGACGCGATGGGTGCGCGCGGCCGGCACAAGGTCGCGGTGGAATTCGACGAGCAGCAGGTCGTCGAGCGCTACCGGCAGACCATTCATTCATTGACAGGCATTACCCTCTGAAGGAGCACCTCTGCAATGACCGCTAAAGGCACCATCCTCGTTACCGGCGGTGCGGGCTACATCGGCTCGCACACGGCCGTCGAGCTGCTCGACAACGGCTACGACGTCGTGATCGTCGACAACCTCGTCAACAGCAAGGCCGAATCCGTGCGCCGCATCGAGCGGATCACGGGCAAGACGCCCTCGTTCCATCAGGTCGACGTGTGCGACGAAGCCGCGCTCGCCAAGGTGTTCGACGCGCACCCGATCACCGGCACGATCCATTTCGCGGCGCTCAAGGCCGTTGGCGAATCGGTCGCGAAGCCGCTCGAGTACTACCAGAACAACCTCGGCGGCCTGCTCGCCGTGCTGAAGGTGATGCGCGAGCGCAACGTCAAGCAGTTCGTGTTCAGCTCGTCCGCGACCGTGTACGGCGTGCCCGAACGCTCGCCGATCGACGAATCGTTCCCGCTGTCGGCGACCAACCCGTACGGCCAGTCGAAGCTGATCGCCGAGCAGATCCTGCGCGACCTCGAGGTGTCGGACCCGTCGTGGCGGATCGCGACGCTGCGCTACTTCAACCCGGTCGGCGCGCACGCGAGCGGGCTGATCGGCGAGGATCCGGCCGGCATCCCGAACAACCTGATGCCGTATGTCGCCCAGGTCGCGGTCGGCAAGCTCGAAAAGCTGCGCGTGTTCGGCGCCGACTACCCGACGCCGGACGGCACGGGCGTGCGCGACTACATCCACGTCGTCGATCTCGCGAAGGGCCACATCGCCGCGCTCGACGCGCTCGCGAAGCGCGATGCGAGCTTCGTCGTGAACCTCGGCACGGGCCAGGGCTACAGCGTGCTGGAAGTCGTGCGGGCGTTTGAAAAGGCGTCGGGCCGGCCGGTGCCGTACGAGCTCGTGGCGCGCCGCCCGGGCGACATCGCCGAGTGCTACGCGAACCCGCAGGCCGCGGCCGACATCATCGGCTGGCGCGCGACGCTCGGCATCGAAGAAATGTGTGCCGATCACTGGCGATGGCAGGAGGGGAACCCCCGCGGTTTTGTATAATCCGCTGTCCATTTTTCGAGCGGTCCCATGCTCAGCTTCGCGTCCGGCTTCATTGTCTCCCTGCTCGTCACGCTGTTCATCGTGCGCTACGCGCACCTTCACGAGAAATTCTCGATCGACAGCGACCTGGCCGGCGTGCAGAAATTCCACGTGCGGCCCGTGCCGCGGGTCGGGGGCATCGGGATCCTCGCGGGCGTCATCACCGGGGCGCTGCTGCTCATGCAGCGCTACCCGACGATCGCCGGCAGCATTCTCGGCATCGTTGCCTGCGGCATGCCGGCGTTCCTGTCCGGCCTGGTCGAGGACCTGACCAAGCGCGTGTCGCCGCGCGCGCGGCTGCTCTGCACGATGGGGGCGGCCGCGCTCGCGTTCTGGCTGCTGCACATCGCGGTCACGCGCATCAGCGTGCCGCCGCTCGATTTCCTGCTTAGCTATGGCGCCATTTCGGCGTTCGTCACCGTGCTCGCCGTCGCGGCGCTCGCGAATGCGGTCAACATCATCGACGGCTTCAACGGGCTCGCGTCGATGGTCAGCTTCATGATGTTCGCGTCGCTCGCGTACGTGGCGTTCCAGGTCGGCGACCCGGTCGTCATGTCCGCGTCGATCATCATGATGGGCGCCGTGCTCGGCTTCTTCCTGTGGAATTTCCCGGCCGGCCTGATCTTCCTCGGCGACGGCGGCGCGTACTTCATCGGCTTCATGCTCGCGGAACTCGCGATCCTGCTCGTGATGCGCAACCGCGAGGTGTCCGCGTGGTACCCCGTGCTGCTGTTCATGTACCCGATCTTCGAGACCTGCTTCTCGATCTACCGGAAGAAATTCATCCGCGGGATGTCGCCCGGCATTCCGGACGGCGTGCACCTGCACATGCTCGTGTACAAGCGGCTGATGCGCTGGGCGGTCGGCACGAAGCACGCGCACGACCTGACGCGACGCAATTCGCTGACGTCGCCGTATCTGTGGCTGCTGTGCCTCGTCGCGGTGATTCCCGCGACGCTGTTCTGGCGGCACACGGTGCACCTGTTCGTGTTCGTCGTGCTGTTCGCGCTGACCTACGTGTGGCTGTACCTCAGCATCGTGCGGTTCAAGGCGCCGCGGTGGATGGTGGTGAGAAAGCATCGACGCAGCCACTGAGCCGCATACCGACTTCCGGACAAAAAAAGCGCCCCGCAGGGCGCTTTTTTTGTCTTGCCGTCCGGTTCACGGCCCGGGGCCGCGTCACCCGTTCGATGCGGCGCGCACCGACGGGACGCTCTGCAACACGGGGGCAATGGCCGTCTGATATTCCGGCACCCAGCGCCGCAGGTCGCGCCGCACTTCGTCGTCAGGCAGTACACGATGCTGCATCAGCCACGGCAGCAGCTCGTCGAGGAAATTGTCCGGCACTTCCCGTGCACGCGCGATCCGCAGCTTCGGGTGCGGTGTGCGCGTCGTCGCCTCGTCATCCGCGAGCAGCTCCTCGTAGAGCTTCTCGCCAGGCCGCAGCCCGGTGAACTCGATGCGGATCTGCTCTTCCGCGAAACCATACAGGCGGATCAGGTCGCACGCGAGATCGACGATCCTCACCGGTTCGCCCATGTCGAGGATGAAGATCTCGCCGCCATGCCCCATGCTCGACGCCTGCAGCACGAGCTGCGACGCTTCCGGGATCGTCATGAAGAAACGCGTGATCTCCGGATGCGTGACCGTCACCGGGCCGCCCTTCGCGATCTGCTGCTGGAATTTCGGGATCACGCTGCCCGCGCTGCCCAGCACGTTGCCGAAGCGCACGGTCTCGAACTGCGTGCGCTCGCTCGTCTGCTGCAACGCCTGGCAGGCCATTTCGGCCAGGCGCTTGCTCGCGCCCATCACGTTGGTCGGATTGACCGCCTTGTCGGTCGAGATCAGCACGAAATGACGGACATCGTGGCGAATCGCCGCGCGAGCCACGCGATAGGTGCCGAGCACGTTGTTGCGCAAGGCCTGCCACGCGTTGTGCTCTTCCATCAGCGGCACATGCTTGTAGGCGGCCGCATGGAACACGATGTGCGGCGCATGACGCGACATCACCTGGTCGAGCAGCAGCGAATCCTTCGCGTCGCCGATGATCGGCAGAACAGGCAAATCGGGGAAGCGCTCGTGCAGTTCCTCGGTCAGCCGGTACATCGCATACTCGGACAGGTCGAACGCGACGAGTTGCGCCGGCGCGAAACGCAGGATCTGCCGGCACAGCTCGGAGCCGATCGACCCGCCCGCGCCCGTCACCATCACGACGCGGCCACGCAGCAACGCCTCGACGTGCGGCGTGTCGATCGTCACGGCCTCGCGGCCAAGCAGATCCTCGAGATCGATGTTCCGCACCTGCGACAGGAAGCCCTGCCCCGGCATCAGCGCGGTCAGCGACGGCAGCACCATCGCCTTCACGCCGGCCCGCACGCACAACGTCGCGACGCGGCGCTGCACCTCGACCGACGCCGACGGAATCGCGATGATCGCGTATTCGACCTTCATCGCGTCGGTCCAGTGCTTGAGGTCGTTGAACGAGCCCAGCACCTTGTGACCGTATATCTCGCGGCCCTGCTTGGCGACGTCATCGTCAAGCAGGCCGACGAGGCGCCACTCGCCGGAGCGCGACAGCTCGCGCGCGAGGCTCGCGCCGGCCGTGCCGGCGCCGAGCACCAGCACCGGCTTGCCCTTCCCGACGAGCCCGCCGTACAGGTAGTACTCCTTGGTCGCGCGATACAGCGCGCGTGCGCCGCCCATCACCAGGAACAGCATCAGCGGCGACACGAGCAGCACCGAGCGGGGAATGATCGGCGTCGGCTGGAACATCACGGCGCCGATCATCACGATCACGCCGCCGCCGGCCACCGCCTTCGAGATACGCATCAGGTCGGGCAGGCTCGCGAATACCCAGAGCCCGCGATACAGGCCGAACCCGCGGAACATCAGCGCGTACACGGGCAGCACCCATGTCAGCGCCTTCAGCGCGCCGCGCAGGAACTCATGCGGGACGCTACCGTTGAAACGAACGAGATAAGCGAACAACCACGCGGCAAGTACCGCGGTCAGGTCGAACAGGAAAGCACTCAGCGACAGCCACGATGCTTTGGATCGCAACATCGGCGGGAAACCTCATGATTTGTTTTCGGCGGCCTGCCGAATCCGGCGCCAGCGCATGTCAATGACGAGCCCGAGACATACGAGAACGCCGTACCAGGCGGCAAACAGCAACCACTGCTGCGGTTCCGGGCGACCCAATGCCCACAGGGCAACGATTATGCCCGCGAGCATGATGAGGTACCAATATACGGCGGTGCGTCCATGACCGATGCCGGATCGCACCATCCTTTGATAATAATGCTCCCGGTGCGCCTGCCAGAACTTTTCTCCGCGTAACAAACGTCTCAGGAGTGTTACAGATGCATCGGCAATAAAGGGCGCGAAGACCATCGCCGGGAACCAGATCGGCCAGACCCCGCGTCGCCAGCCCCAGTAGCCGAGCGCGCCCGCCATGAACCCGAGTGGAATGGAGCCCGCATCGCCGAGGAACAGCTTCGCCGGATGGAAATTCAGAAACAGGAAACCCAGCGCGGCACCCGCGACTGCGGCGGCACCGGCGACAAGATCAGGGGACGGATGCACACCGGCCAGCGCCGCCACCGCATAGGCCCCGAAACCGAACAGCGCCATCCCGCCTGCAAGGCCGTCCGCACCGTCCATGAAGTTGTAGAGGTTGGTCAGCCAGACCATCGCGAAACCGACACCCGCCAGCAGCCACCATGGGGCCGCGGCCGGATAGCAGGCGATCAGCGCGACGACTGCGGCCAGATGCGCGGTGAACCTGACCCGGGCAGGCAACCCGTGCCGGTCGTCGAATTGCGACAGGGCTGCCAGCGCCGCCCCCGCGACGGCGATCAGCCAGAGCTGCGGCGCGAACCCCAGCATCGCGAGCACGGAAACCGGCACGATGCCCCAGCCGCCGACGCGCGGCGTCGGACGCACGTGCAACGAACGATCGTTTGGAATGTCGGTGGCAAGCCGCCACGCCAGCCCGGTGACGAGCAGCGTGCGCAGGATCGCTGCCGTCACGATGGCGCAAGCCAGCGCCATCGCGGCGGCGGTCGGCCACGTGGAAATCGCGAAATGCATGTCGGTTATTGTTCCGTGTCGCGCGAACGATACCATGCCGCCGTCGCTTCGAGCCCCTGCCGGGTCGAATGGGGGGGCCGCCAGTCGAGCACCCGTGCGATGCAGCCGGTATCGAGCTGCAGGCCGCCCGTCAGGCGGTCGATCGCGGCAGTCCGGCCGGTCAACTTGCCCACCGCGCGCAACACCCCGACCGGAACCGGGAACAACCGCGCCGGCTTGCCAAGCGCCTCGCCGACCATCTGCAGCAGCTCCGTCACGGACGGTGCGTCGTCGTCGGCAACGTGAAAGCAGCCCTGCGCCGCACGCGGGTCGGTCGCACAGTGCAGCAGCGCATCCGCGAGATTGTCGACGTAGACCAGACTGCGGCGGGCGGCGATCGCGCCGAGCGGCAGCGGCACGCCGCGCGCGATCGCATCCATCATCCGCAGGAAGTTGGCGCGCACACCGGGGCCATAGACGAGCGGCGGGCGAACGATCACGACGTCGAGGCCGGTTTGCGACGCAAACTCGAGCAGCGCCTGCTCGGCCTCGAGTTTCGACCGCCCGTACGCATCTTCCGGATGCGGCGGCGCACGCTCGTCCAGCGGCACGCCGCCGTCGGACTCCGCCACCGCCTTCACGCTGCTGACGAACACCATTCGCCGGACCTGGTGGCGATGTGCGGCCTGCGCAACCCGCAACGCGCCTTCGACGTTTGCCGCGCGAAATGCGGCAACCGGATCGACGGCGTCGTCACGCATCACGTGGACGCGCGCCGCGAGGTGCACCACGCAATCCGGCGCGAACGCAGCCGGCCACGCCTCGGCGAGGCCCGCGAAGTCATCGGCGGGATGAACCCACTCTCGAACGCCGGCAACACACGCGCCCGAGCGGCGCACCAGCCCGCTCGCGGTATGCCCGTGACGCTGCAGCGCCAGGCAAAGCGCACGGCCGACGAACCCGTTCGCTCCGGTCACGAGCACATCGCTCATAGACACTTCCAGCCGAAGCGGTTGAAGAACTTGAATGCCGACGCCGAGAACATCCGGATGTGCGCGAATCCCTTGCGCGAAGCGCCACCGCCATAGTGCGACACCCGCACGGTCGGCACGTACGCAACCCGCGCAACATCGAGCGTGCGCAAGCTCAGGTCGTAGTCTTCGAAATACAGGAAATAGCGCGGATCGAAGCCGCCGAGCTTCTTGAGGAGGCCGGTCCGGAACAGCATGAAGCAGCCGCTGACGATCGGGGGATCCCACACGATGTCGCGATCGTTGATCACGTCCCGCATTTCATATCGGGACAGTCGCGACGAGAAAAACCGCCTGAACCGCGCCGGCATGAAACCCCGCACGGCCAGGTCCAGCACCGTCGGATAGCGGCGGCACAGATACTGAATATGGCCGTCGCCGTCATCGATCCTCGGCGTCAGCAGGCCGACATCCGGATGGGCATCGAAAAATTTCAGCGCGTGCGTGAGCGCATCGGGCTCGACGTCGATGTCCGGATTCAGAATCAGATGGTAGCCGCCATCCGCGCGCTCGATCGCGAGATTGTGCCCTCGCCCGTATCCGACGTTACCCTGGCCGCTCACGGTCACATGACGGATCCCGGCGGCATCGAGCACGCCCGGGTTCCATCCGGCGTCCGCAAGGCCGCCGTTGTCGATCATGTACAGGTCGACGGCAAATCCGGGGCGGGACTTGCGCGTCGCGTCGACGGCAACACACAAGCTCTCGAGCGTGCGCGCCAGCACCGTCGCGTCAGGCCGATAGACGACGACGGATACCGACAGCCGGTTATCTGAACCGCCCGTCACGCCAGCCGCCCGAGTGGGTCGGCGCCACGCATGCCGGCGCACCGCGCCGCTTCGGCGCCACGTCGAACGCGCACCGGGGTCATGCCGGACAGGCTGACCGCTACGCGTGCGTCAACGCGCCGCCAGGTACTGCGTGATGATTTCATCGGGATTTCCGTCCGCCTTTACCTGCCCGTGATCGAGCCACACGACGCGATTGCACAGCGTCTTCAACAGGTCCATGTCGTGCGACACGCAGACCATGATGCTGGCCTTGTCGATGAACTCCGTCATCCGCTGCTTGGCCTTGGCGATGAAAGACGCGTCGCCGCCGGCAAACACTTCGTCGAGAATCAGGATTTCCGGATGAACGGCCGTCGCAATTGCAAACGCCAGCTTCATGTACATGCCGGTCGAATAGTATTTCACCGGCGTGTCGATGAATTCTTCCAGCTCCGTGAATTCAATGATTTCGCCTTCCAGGCGGCGCAACTCGTCTTTCGAATAGCCGAGAATGCTGCCGCTGAAATAAATATTGTCACGACCGCTGAATTCGGGATTGAAGCCGGCGCCGATCTCGATGAGCGGCGCGACGCGCCCGGTGATCTTGACGTCGCCGGACTGCGCGGAATAAATGCGGCAGATGGTCTTCAGCAGCGTACTTTTACCGGCGCCGTTATGCCCGACGATACCCACACGATCGCCGCGCCGAATCGTCAGACTGACATTCTTCAACGCCCAGAAATCCGTGAATTTCGAATGGGATTTCGAGCGAAAAAACTGCGCAAGGTAGTCTTTCAGACTCGGCGTCTTGTCATGGTAAAGTCGAAATTTGAGCGACACATTTACCACTTCAATCGAAGACATAATCAAAGCCTAAAGATAAGTTTGTTCTCGTACGACCGAAACAGCTTGAGTCCGATCGAGAAGCTTGCGATCGCAGCGCCCAACGCGATGCCGATCACCGTCAACGACGGCAATTCCGAGCGATAAATCGGTGCGCGGAACAGATCCACGAAATAGAGCAGCGGATTGAAACGCAGGATGTCTTGCAGTCGCGGCGAAATGGCGCTCGGCTGGTACATGATCGGCGTCAGGAAGTACAACGCCTGCATCAGCACGCCGATCAGATGCTGCAGATCCCGGAAATACACCATCGCAACCGACAGCATCAGCGCGAGACCGAGCGCGAAGAAATACAGGATCGCGAAAGAAATCGGAAGAAAGAACAAGGCCGGACTGATGCGCGCGCCCACGACAAACGCGATGACGAACAGCGCAACCAGGCCGAACAGCGAATCCAGCAGGCACCCGATCGCGGTCGAGATCGGGAAGATCAGCTTCGGGACATAGACTTTCTTGATCAGCCCTTCGTTCGAGACGATCGAGCTACCCGCCTGCACCACGCATCCGCTGAAGAAGTTCCACGGCACCGTGGCGGCGAACAGGAAAATGGCGTAGTCGCGCAGGCCGAGGCGGAAGATATGCGAGAAAACGACGGCGGACACCGTCATCATCATCAGCGGATTGAGAATCGTCCACAAATATCCGAAGATGGTCCGGCGGTAACGGGCCAGCAGTTGCTGCGTCACCAGTTGGTACAGCACGTGCCGATAGGCAAACAGCTCTTTGGTAAACATTATCGAGTTCAATTGAAACCGGCAATTTGGCAAAATCGGCATGCAAACCAGCCCCGGCGACCGCTCGGCGGCCGCGGACCCGATACGGCGAACGGCTTTCCACGTCTCGCGCCACGCATCGGACTCCGGCCCGGATCGGAGGGGGCGCAAATTATAGCGCACCGGTCGCGCAATCAGCGACCGATCCGGCGCAGGATTACCCTTGCCGCTTCGCCGCCGCCGCGAACTTCCGCTTGACCCGCCCCATTACGCCACGAGAAATCAGATAGAAGCGGCGCAATACCCAGATTCCGGGAATCCGCAGCGCGATCGCGCGAAGCCGGCTCCTCGACACCGCGATCGGGTACATGATCTTCGCCAGTTCCTCGGCGTACTTCATCACCTCGTTCGGCGTCATCTGCAGCACCATGCCGTCCCGGGCCTCCACCGCTTTCTGATAGTAGTCGTCCAGTTCCTGCTGACGAACCGATGCAACCGAGTCTTGAGCCGGCACCCGATACTCGGATGTCACCTTCTCGACGAGCTCGAAATCGTTGCGCTGGCAATAACGCACCCACAAGTCCCAGTCCTCGAGGCGATCCAGTTGCACGTTGAACCCGCCGTACTGCTCGAACAGCGCGCGCCGGAACAGAATCGCCTGAATCGGAATGAAGTTGTGATGCCAGATCGCCGCCCGCGAGAAACCCTCGCGGTACGCTACGTAGCGGCTGGCAACCCGGTACACCCACGGATCATGGCTGACGATTTCCGTATCCACCTGGAACGCGAGCGCATACGCGCCGGCCAGGTCCGGACGGCTGTCGAGCTTGCGCGCCAGCACTTCGACGTGGTCGGCAAACAGCAGGTCGTCGTCATCGAGGAAACACGCGTACTTGCCGGTCGACGCCTCGAGCCCGACGTTGCCGGCGACACAGCGCCCTGCTTTCGGAATCGGGTGGTACTGCACCCGTGCAAGCGCGCCCGATGCCCGAACGGCTTCGACGAACGACTGCGCGGTATCCGAGCCGTCCTCCACCACCACGAGTTCGACGTTCGGGTAAGTCTGATGCACGACCGACTGCACGGCCTCTTTCAACTTGCCCAGGCGCCCCGCACACGTACGCACCACGATGCTCACGAGCGGCGCGTCCGCCGGCACGTGCTCGAACGTTTGAAACGCACCTTCGCGAGATTGCTCGTAGTCCCAACCGCGGAACGAGAACGTGATGTCCGACTGCTTGCGCGTCCGCAGGAAATAGAATCCGTCGCGCAGGATCGTCATCAGGTTCGCAAACAGGCCCTTGATGCGCCCCTGGATCGGCAGCGGGATCATGAACAACCCGAGATACATCGCGATCCCGCCGACGATCTGGCGCAGCGTGCCGTACCGCATGCGCAACAGGACGTTCGCCCGCGTGCTGCCGAAAAACTGCACCGGCTTCAGCTCGTTCGCGGTTTCATAGGTGTAGTGCCAGCACACGGCGTCGACGCAGTACTTGATGAGATGGCCTCGATCGCGAAGGCGATACGAAAGCTCGACGTCTTCGCCGTACATGAACAAGCGTGACTCGTAACCCCCGACCTGCTCCAGCGCGCTGCGCCGGAACAGCATGCAAGCGCTTGACGCCCAGCTCACCTCGAGCGTGACGGGATCGTAGTACTTCGGATGCTCGTACGGCTTTTGCCTGAACTCCCAGCCCGCGACCCGCGCGTCGTCGGCGACGGCGCGGCGCACCGCGCGCTCGATGGCATCCGCCTCGTACGTCAGGTCGACGTTGGTGACCAGAAAGAAATCCGACCGGCCCGCCGCAAGGTTGGCGTTGTGCCCTGCGCCGAAGCCGACGTTTGCGCCCACGTCCAGCGACACCGACCGGAACCGCTCGCCGAATCGCGCGATCAGGTCGCGCAGCACCTCGACCGTGCGGTCCTTCGAACCATTGTCACGAATCAACACTGTGATCTTGTCGAGCGGATACTGCTGCGCGACGAGACTCTCCCAGAAACCCGCAAGCCAGCGCTCGGAATTGTATGTAACGATGGAAATATCGATACAAGGTAGGTCGGTTGTGCTCAGACTGGACATTGATTCCAAAGGGTGACCGGGGGGAAAGAGTGGTTCTGTCATGTCTACTCGCCTGAACGAGGGACGGGGATACAAGGCGGCAGCGTCCCGGGACAGCCGCTCGCGTTGCAGCTGTCTGGCCGGCGCTGGAGCCGGCACTGGAACTACCTGGGCAGCCCCGGACGACAGGGTGCCTCCCGCTCCCGCCACGGATGCCTCTCGTACTCCACGAGACCCCCGTGCGAATGGACGACTCTCGAGTCGAGGAGAGACGCAAACGCGTTGCGATCAGGCCGTTACCGCCGGCACCCGGCCCGTTGAACCATTTGGACTATTTGGACCGGTTCGGCCGCCTGACGACAGGCCCGACAAAGGCGGCATTGTCGCATGAATGACTCCGCGGATAATGTTAAAAGGTGTTTCAAGGCCTGTCGAGTTGCGTCCCGGCGGCGTTCCCGCGACGTCCGTGGCTGCCGCGGTACGCCCACGCCAGCCGCCCGCCCCTGACCGCACGCACCGGACAGGTGCATTCGCGGAAAGGGCACAACAGCGGTCATGTACAATCTCGGCCGTTGTCACTTGCCGCCTCCGCCGATCGAGGCCGACATTCCGTGTATCCGGTGTGTTAACGTGTTCTCGTTCGAGGCTGCGCATTCATCACATGAAACTGACGATTCAAGGTACTGCCCGCCTCTCCAAGCGTGTTCTGTCGCGGCTGCGACATCGCATGACGGCGGGCCGCGGGCCCGCCCGTAGCAACACGGCCGCCAGCCCCAACGGCACGGCTCCGTCGCAAGGCGACCGCGAGCCGGGAAGCGACGCACGATTTCGAGCGTTCGTCGAAGAAAAATTCGATCGCGACGCCTATCTGTTCAACAACCCGGACGTCAAGGCCGCCGGCGTCGACCCCGTCGAACACTGGCTGAAGTGGGGCATCGACGAAGGTCGCTCGATGGCACCGCGCACGGACGTCGTGATCGGCGACATGGATCACATCGAAGGCGCGTCGTGGCAGTACTTTCGCTGGAACGGGCGCCCCGTCGCGGTCCGCGTGCGTCGCCCGATCGGACGCATCCTCGATCAGATCGCCGAACAGGCCGAATTCGATCTCGGGATCGTGGCGGCCGGCGCGAAAGCGATCAGCAATCTTCGCGAATTCGACGCGACCGACCTGCTGGCTCGCGACGGCGTTCACGTGTCGAGAATCTTCGAATCGCTGTCGGTGGTGCCGCGCACGGTCGTCGCGACGCCGTTCCTGTGTACCGGCGGTGCCGAGAAATACGTGGCCGACCTCGTGCAGACGCTTGGCGATTCGGTCGCCGAACCGATCCTCGTGGTGGTGACCGAGGCAACCGAAAAGGAATCCGCCGGCTGGGAAGCGCTGAACATCCTCGCGCCCCTCAAGCGGCACGAGGTGCTGTTCTGGCGTGACGCGTGCGGCCCGGGCCACGCCAGTGCGGCCGTCTTCGCCCGCTTTCTCAACGCCCTTCGGCCCAATACGATCATCATCAACAACAGCCGGGTCGGCCTTGACGCGGTCGCCCAGTTCGGCCGCGGCTTGTCGCAGTACGCAAAGATCTTCTGCACGTTCTTCAGCCTCGGCGTCAACGGCATCGGCGCCCCTTACGGCGCACGCTTCCCGCGCCGCACGCTTTCCTATGCCGCGGCACTGACCGACAACGCGCGCATGGCCGATACCCTCGAGCGCATGTGGGGCGGCATTCGCGGCCCCGGCGTCGTGGAGTTGCCGGCCAAGGCCATGCTGATCGACGAGACGACGTTCGCAGCCCGCCTGGCGCGCCGCGCGCCACGCTGGGCCAACCCCGACCGGCATCGGCGCTGGCTGTGGGTTTCCCGCGTCGAACCGTTCAAGGGCACCGAGATCCTGGCCGCGCTCGCGCAACTGCGCCGCTCGGACGAATTCGACGTGTACGGCCCCGTTCACGGCAGCATTGCGCAACTGGGCCTCTCCGCGCCGAACATTCATCACAAGGGCGTGCTCGAAAACGTGCCGGCCGCGGATTTCGTCGACTATGACGGCTTCATCTTCACCAGCCTGTTCGAAGGCATGCCCAACATCGTGCTGGAAATGAGCCAGCATGCGCTGCCGATGATCCTGGCGGACGTTGGCGGGCTGCGCGGTACGTTCGACGACTCGGCCGTCAAGTTCGTCGGCCACCAGCACCACGCCGTCGAAACGGCCGCCGCATTCAGCACGGCGATGGACGCGGTGTGCGGATCGACCGGCGCGGAAGTCGAACGCATGATTGCCGCCGCGTACCAGCAGGTGGTCGCCCGCCACTCCCCTGCCGCCTACTCGCAGAACGTCAAGACCATCTTCGGACTAGAAAGTGACTGACATTTCCGTCTTCATCGTTTTCCACAAAGAGGCGGCATTTGCGATTCCGGCTCTGGCGAGCATGCATCGACTGGTGAGCGTCGCGCGCGAATCGGGCTTGCGTATCGAAGCACGAGCGTTGCTCGACAACCCCGACCCCCAGACGCTCGACATCGTGAAACAGCGCGGCGCGTGGCTGGATGCACTCGACGTCGTCTCGTGCGGCGACCTGGGCCTGACGAGAAACAAGGGCGTCGAAGCGGCAAGCGGCGAATATCTCGCCTTTCTCGATGGCGACGACCTGTGGGGCAGCCAATGGCTGACGCGCGCATTTGCGTGCTCGCGCGACGAGCCGGCCGAAGCCCGCTCCATCTGGCACCCCGAAAGTCTGTTCTATTTCCACGAGAGCGATTACGACCGGCACTCGATGAACCATCTGCCGCACCCGTTGGCCCAATCGTTCCACTTCCGCCACCGGGCAAGCGACGAGGAAGGCTTCGATCGCAATTCGCTGTTCCTGAACAACGTCTGGTCAGCCAACATTTTCGCGCACCGCAGCATTTA
This sequence comes from Burkholderia aenigmatica, assembly GCF_902499175.1. Classification (GTDB taxonomy): domain Bacteria; phylum Pseudomonadota; class Gammaproteobacteria; order Burkholderiales; family Burkholderiaceae; genus Burkholderia; species Burkholderia aenigmatica. The sequence continues at coordinate 79,591 of NZ_CABVQC010000007.1, read as the reverse complement.
CCAGCGGTTCCCGTACAAGCCTGTCGTGAAGTCGATGGGGCTCGGGATCGAGGACTGGACCTGGAACATCGAAACGCTTTGGTCCGACGTCGCACACCGGATCGTGCAGGATACCGTCCACATCATCCGCGTGAAGGAAATGGGCTCCCTGGGACAGAGCAATGCGAGCGAAGGGCTGCTCCCGCACATGCCGGAGCAGATTTTCCCCATCGTCGGGAAGCACGAGGATCACCCTCTCCAGGCCGACGGCACAGCCTGACCGACCCGGAATGCCCGTGAGCGGACCGCGATGACGCGCGGTCCGGCAAGCGCTCAGTCCCGCCGGATTTCGGCGAGGCAAAGCGCCAGTGCATCGCGCCAGTCCGGTGCGGCAAGCCCGAACGTCCGCAAGAGCTTTTCGTTCGACAAGCGCGAGTTCGCCGGGCGCACGGCGGGTGTCGGATATTCCGACGACGGAATCGGCAGTACCAACGGACGCGCCTCAAGCGCGGCGAGCTCGACGATCGCGCTCGCAAAACCATGCCACGAGGTTTCGCCGCCAGCCGTCAGATGATAGACGCCCGAACGGGACGCCCACCACGCGGGCGTATCGTCGGCGGCAAGCGCCTGCGCGACGACGTGCGCGGTCATCGTGGCGATCGTGTTCGCCCAGGTCGGCGCACCGACCTGATCGGCGACGATCTTCAACTCCCGGCGTTCCGCCGCGAGCCGCAGCATCGTCAGCAGGAAGTTGCGTCCACGCGCGCCGTACACCCAGCTGGTACGAAATACGATCGCGGCCGCGCCGACGGCTTCGATCGCACGCTCGCCCGCGAGCTTCGAGCTTCCGTAGACATTCTGCGGCGCGGGCGTATCGGTCTCGACATACGGCGAGGCCTTCGCACCGTCGAACACATAGTCGGTCGAGTAATGGATCAACGCAGCGCCCAGCGCCTTCGCCTCCTCGGCCAGCACGCCCGGCGCGGTCGCGTTGATACGCATTGCCGCGTCTTCGTCGCGCTCCGCCTGGTCGACCGCCGTGTAGGCCGCGGGATTGACGATCAGCGTGGGCCGCACGTCGCGCACCACCGCCCGAATCCGGTCCGGATCGGCCAGGTCGAGTGCGGCACGGTCTACCGCGACGACACGGCCGAGCCCCTGCAGCGAACGGGCGAGCGCGAACCCGACCTGCCCGTCCACGCCCGTCACGAGAATCCGTCGTGCGTCACTCATACACGTCGGCCTCCGCGAGCGGCTTGCCGGCGGCATCCTTCGCCGCAAGCACCGGTTCGCCATCGAGCTGCCAGTCGATACCCAGCGCGGGATCGTTCCACAGCAGGCTGCGCTCGTGTTCGGGATACCAGTAGTCGGTCGTCTTGTACAGGAACTGCGCGGAGTCGGACAACACCACGAAGCCGTGCGCAAAGCCGGGCGGCACCCACAGCTGCCGATGATTGGCTTCCGACAGCAGTACGCCGACCCACTTGCCGAAATTCGGCGAGCTGCGCCGGATATCGACCGCGATGTCGAGCACTTCGCCCTCCACGACCCGTACGAGCTTCCCCTGCGCATGCTGGATCTGATAATGCAGCCCGCGCAGAACACCCTTCGCCGATCGCGAATGATTGTCCTGCACAAACGTCACGTCCGGCGCGACCTGTTCGGCAAACTCGCGCGCATTGAAGCTCTCGTAAAAGAACCCGCGCGCATCGCCGAACACCTTCGGCTCGATGATCTTGATTTCCGGCAATGCCGTTTCGGTTACTTGGATGGCCATGCCAATTGGTCGTCGAGAATGTGTTGCAGGTATTTACCGTAAGCGTTCTTCGCAAGCGGTCGTGCCAGCGCCAGCACTTGCTCCGCGTCGATCCAGCGCATCCGATAGGCGATTTCCTCAGGGCATGCCACGACCAGCCCTTGCCGCTTTTGCAGCGTCGCGATGAAGGTCGCCGCCTCGATCAGCGAATCGTGCGTGCCCGTATCGAGCCACGCGTAGCCGCGCCCCATGATCTCGACGTCGAGCTCACCGGCCGCCAGATAGCGCGAGTTGACGTCCGTGATCTCGAGTTCGCCGCGCGCCGACGGCTTGATGTCGGCGGCAATATCGCACACCTGCCGGTCGTAGAAATAGAGCCCCGTCACCGCGTAGCTCGAGCGCGGCACGGCCGGCTTCTCTTCGATCGATACCGCCCGGAACGCGCGGTCGAATTCGACCACGCCGTAGCGCTCGGGATCCTGCACGTGATAGGCAAACACGGTCGCGCCGGCCTCCTTCGTGCTGGCCCGCTCGAGCTGCTTCGCGAGGTCGTGCCCGTAGAAGATGTTGTCGCCGAGAATCAGCGCGGACGGATCGTTGCCGACGAAGTCCCTGCCGATGATGAACGCCTGTGCCAGCCCGTCGGGCGACGGCTGCACCGCATACTGGATGTTCATCCCCCACTGGCTGCCGTCGCCGAGCATCGCCTCGAAGCGCGGGGTGTCCTGCGGCGTCGAGATGATCAGCACGTCGCGAATGCCCGCGATCATCAGCGTCGACAGCGGGTAATAAATCATCGGCTTGTCGTACACCGGCAGCAATTGCTTCGATACGACGTGCGTAATCGGATACAGCCGCGTGCCCGAGCCGCCGGCGAGAATAATGCCCTTACGTGCCATCGATCAGACCCTCACGTGCGTTGCGCGTAATTGGTTTCGACCCACTTGCGGTAATCGCCGGACGCGACCTCGTCCACCCATGCCTGGTTGTCGAGATACCAGCGGACGGTCTTCGCGAGCCCCGTCTCGAACGTCTCGGCGGGCGTCCAGCCGAGTTCGCGCTCGAGCTTGCGCGCATCGATCGCATAGCGGCGGTCGTGGCCCGGGCGGTCCTTCACATAGGTGATCTGGTCGCGGTACGAACCAGCTGCCTTCGGCTGCGCGGCGTCGAGCAGGTCGCACAGCGAGTGCACGACGTCGAGGTTCTTCTTCTCGTTCCAGCCGCCGATGTTGTACGTCTCGCCCGGCACGCCGCGCGCGAGCACTTCGCGGATCGCGCTGCAGTGGTCGCCGACGTACAGCCAGTCGCGCACGTTCTGGCCATCGCCGTAGACCGGCAACGGCTTGCCCGCGAGCGCGTTCGCGATCATCAGCGGAATCAGCTTCTCCGGGAACTGGTACGGGCCGTAGTTGTTCGAGCAATTCGTCGTGAGCGTCGGCAGCCCGTACGTGTGGTGGTACGCACGCACGAGGTGGTCGGAGCCGGCCTTCGTCGCCGAATAGGGGCTGTTCGGCGCGTAAGGCGTCGTTTCCGAGAACTGCGGATCGGTCGCGGACAACGACCCGAACACCTCGTCGGTCGACACGTGCAGGAAGCGGAACGCCGCCTTGTCGGTATCGTCCAGGCCGTTCCAGTGCATGCGCGCCGCTTCGAGCAGCGTGAACGTGCCGACGACGTTGGTCTGCACGAAATCGGCCGGCCCGTGGATCGAGCGGTCGACGTGGCTTTCGGCGGCAAAGTGGATCACGGCACGCGGCTTGTGCTCGACAAACAGTGCATCGAGTGCCGCGCGATCGCAGATGTCGACACGGGCAAACACATGATCCGGATTCTCGTTCAGCGGGGCCAGCGTACGCAGGTTACCCGCATAGGTCAGCTTGTCGACATTGAGCACGGCCTCGCCGGAAGCTGCCATCCAGTCGAGTACGAAATTGGCACCGATAAAACCCGCGCCGCCGGTAACCAGGATCATGAAACGTCCTCTAGTAATAATCATGTGCGGCGCGCCTGACAGGCGCACTTCGCACTTCTTGTCATGTCACAGTGGCCAAGTCTCGGCCGATCAGGCCCGGCATTTTAACCGGTCGCCATGACCGGCCAAGTCACGAGATGTTAATTTCGGAGCGAAAATGCCAATTATAGGAATCCAGCCGGCGCCAACTCCATGCCGCTAACAACTTGATACAGCGCCCCGGCCCTTTGCGCCACAAGAATCCTGTGCCACGCAAGCGGCCCGATGCGGAACGTCCTTTGCGCCACACGCGTATTTGAATGATGCTTTCTCAGCTCACCCAGACTCGTCACGATCCGACCCTCATGCTTTCACCCCCCATCGCCATCGGCGACATCCAGGGCTGCCATTCGGCTTTCCAGTCTTTGCTCGACAAGCTTTCAGCCCCCGCCGACACGCCGCTGTGGATCGCCGGCGACGTCGTCAACCGCGGCCCGGACTCCCTCGCCTCGCTGCGAGCACTCGTCGACCTCGGCCCGCGCGCGACCGTCGTGCTCGGCAATCACGACCTCCACCTGCTTGCGGTCTCCGCCGGCCTGCGCACCGAACGCCCGGGCGACACCATCGGCGAGATTCTCGACGCGCCCGACGCCGACGCGCTGCTCGATTGGGTCCGCCACCGCCCGTTCGTGCATGCGGAACACGGGATGCTGCTCGTGCATGCGGGCATGCTGCCGCAGTGGGATGCCACGCTCGTGCTGGAACTCGCCGACGAACTCCAGCGCGCGTTGCGCGCGCCCGACTGGCGCGACACGCTGCAGAAGCTGTATGGCAACGAGCCGTATCAATGGAGCCCGGATCTGAAGAAACGCGACCGGATGCGCGTCGCGTTCAACGCATTCACGCGCCTACGCTTCTGCACCCCCGACGGCACGATGGAATTCAAGGCGAACGGCGGCCCCGACAACGCACCGCCCGGCTACCTGCCGTGGTTCGACGTACCGGGGCGCCGCACGGAGAACGTGACGGTCGTGTTCGGGCACTGGGCCGCGCTCGGCCTGATGCTGCGCGACAACGTCGTCGCGCTCGATTCGGGGTGCGTGTGGGGTAACCAGCTGTCGGCCGTGCGGCTGACGGCCGATCCGGCGCAGCGCACGGTCACGCAGGTGCAGTGCGACGCGTGCCGCGCGCCGGGCGGAGAGTGATTACAGGCTGATTCGCGGGGCCGGGAGGCGCGTCAACCCTCGCGCCCCGGCACGGGTGCGTCGGCCGCCTCGTCGGCTGCCGCGCCGGCGCCGATCTCGGTCGCCGGATACGCATGCCTGGCCAGTTCCGCGAGCGACTCGGCCGTCGGCTTGCCGACATTTGCCTGCAGCGTCGCGAGCGCGGCCGCGATCGCGTCGCGTGCCGCCGCAGACGTCGCCCGCCGGTCGCCACCCGGCGCGATCGGTTCGCACACGTACAGGTGCACGACGAGCGGACCGCCGCGCAACACCATGTCGAGCGACTTGCCGAGCGCCAGCTCGCCCGTGTAGGCCGGCGCGACCGACTGCCGCCGCTGCGCATCCTCGTACATCAGGCAGATCGGCTGCACCGCGCAGCCGGCCGATACCGCAGACTGGAACAGGTTCGCATGGAACGGCAGCAGTTCCTGCCCGTCGGTCGTCGTCCCTTCCGGAAACACGCACATCAGCCCGCCGTTGCGCAGGCGCTCGGCCATTTCGTGCATGACCCGCATCGCCTCCGTGCGCTTCTCGCGCTGCAGGAACACGGTGTCGAGCTTCTCCGCGAGCCAGCCGACGACCGGCCACTGCCGCACCTCGGCCTTCGACACGAACGGCGTCGGCCGCCACGCGTTGACCGCGTAGATATCGAGCCACGACACGTGATTGCCGACCACGAGCGCGCTCGCGTCGAGCCGCGCGCTGTCGTTGTGCACGACGAGTCGCATCCCGCAGATCCGCAGCATCTTGAGCGTCCAGCGGCGCGTCATCTCGGCGCGCCGCGCGGGCGTGACATGCGAAAAACGCAGCGCGACGATCGCCATGCCGCGCAACAGGTGAAAAACGAGACGCAGCTTGCGAAGGGCAATCATGGCGAAGGTCCGGCGTGGTTCAGGGGCGCTCGAACGCGATCTGCCCGGCGACGAGCGTCGTGCGCACGCAGGCGGGCAGTTCGTAGCCGAGGAACGGCGAGTTGTGGCCCTGGCTCTTCAGCGCACGCGGCTCGACACGCCAGTGCGCGCGCGGGTCGAACACGCACAGGTCGGCCGCACTGCCTTCGGCCAGGCGGCCGGCCGGCAGCTGCAGCACGTCGGCCGGTGCGGACGTGATGCGGCGCAGCGCCTGCGCGAGCGGCGTGCGCGTCTCGTCCGCCCACTTCAGCGTCAGCGACAACAGCAGTTCGAGCCCCGTCGCGCCCGGCGTCGCTTCGCCGAACGGCAGCAGCTTCTCGTCGTCGTCGACCGGCGTATGGTCGGAACAGATCGCGTCGATCGTGCCGTCGGCGAGCGCCACGCGAATCGCTTCGCGATCGCGCTCGCTGCGCAGCGGCGGATCGAGCCGGAACTGCGAATCGAAGTAGCCGATGTCGATGTCGATCAGGTGCACGTGATTCACGCCGACGTCGCAGGTCACGGGCAGCCCCTCGGCCTTCGCCTCGCGCACGAGCGCGAGGCCCGCCGACGACGACAGCCGCGCAAGGTGCACGCGTGCGCCCGTCACGCGCATCAGTTCGAAGATCGTGTGCAGCGCGATCGTCTCGGCCGCGACCGGCACGCCGGACAGCCCGAGCCGCGACGCCAGCGCGCCGCTGGCAGCGACGCCGCCGCGGCCGATGAAGGCGTCTTGCGGGCGCAGCCACGTGGTGTAGCCGTAGGTGCTCGCGTATTGCAGCGCACGCAGCAGCACCTGCGTGTCGCGCACCGGCACGTTGGCATGCGTGAAGCCGACGCAGCCGGACTCGGTCAGCGCGACCATCTCGGTGATCACTTCACCCTTGAGGCCGACCGTCAGCGCGCCGAGCGGATGGACGTTCGCCTGGTGCAGGTTGCGCGCGCGGTACTTGAGCATCTCGACGAGGCCCGGCTCGTCGAGCACGGGGTCGGTGTCCGGCGGGCACACGAGCGTCGTGACGCCGCCCGCGACGGCCGCGGCCATCTCGGACGCGAGCGTCGCCTTGTGCTCGTAGCCGGGCTCGCGCAGCCGCGCGCACAGGTCGACGAGGCCGGGCGCGACGATCAGGCCCGACGCGTCGATCGTCCTGTCCGCGTTGAAACCGGCCGGCGCCGTGCCGAGCGCGGCGATGTTGCCGCCTGCGACGAATACGTCGGCCTGTTGCTCGGTACCGGCGACCGGGTCGATCAGCGTGCCGCCTTTGATATGAATCTTCATGCGCTGTCTGTGAATGCGTTGATTGCGTGAATAGGGATGCGCGAAAGCGGGCTCAGTCGCTGTTGCCGGCGACGATGCCCATCACCGCCATCCGCACGGCGATGCCGAACGTGACCTGGTTGAGGATCACTGACTGCGGGCCGTCGGCGACCTGCGAATCGATCTCGACGCCGCGGTTCATCGGGCCCGGGTGCATCACGATCGCGTCGGGCGCGGCGAGCGCGAGGCGCTCGGGCGTCAGGCCCCAGGTCTTGAAGTATTCCTGTGCGGAAGGCAACAGCGCGCCGCTCATCCGCTCGTTCTGCAGGCGCAGCATGATGATCACGTCGACGCCCTTCAGCCCTTCGTCGAGGTTGTGGAACACCTTCACGCCCATCTGCTCGAGACCGCCCGGCAGCAGCGTGCGCGGGCCGATCGCGCGCACTTCCGGCACGCCGAGCGTGGTGAGCGCATGGATGTCGGAGCGCGCGACGCGCGAATGCAGGATGTCGCCGACGATCGCCACGCGCAGCTTCGTGAAGTCGCGCTTGTAGTGACGGATCGTGTACATGTCGAGCAGGCCCTGCGTCGGGTGCGCATGGCGGCCGTCGCCGGCGTTGATCACGTGCACGTGCGGCGCGCAGTGCTCGGCGATCAGGTACGGCGCGCCGCTCGACGCGTGACGCACGACGAACAGGTCGGCATGCATCGCCGACAGGTTGTTGATCGTGTCGAGCAGCGATTCGCCCTTGCTCGTCGACGACGCGTTGATGTTCAGGTTCAGCACGTCGGCCGACAGGCGCGTCGCGGCGATCTCGAAGGTCGTGCGCGTGCGCGTCGAGTTCTCGAAGAACAGGTTGAACACGGACTTGCCGCGCAGCAGCGGCACCTTCTTCACTTCACGGTCCGTCACGCTGACGAACTGCTCGGCCGTATCGAGGATGTGGTTGACGATCGAGCGCGGCAGGCCCTCGATCGACAGCAGGTGCTTCAGCTCGCCGTTTTTCGTGAGCTGCGGGTTGCCCTTCAGGAAGCCGTAGCGAAACCGGTCGGGGCTCGCGGCCGCAGCGGGATTGCCGGTGCGGCCAGTGGTGTCGGTGGTCATGGTGTGCGTGATTCCAACTATGCAAACGGGCCGCGGTGCAAACCGGCGGCCCGGGATACGGTTCGCGTGTCGTTCAGGCGCCGTGCGCCTCGACGCGCAGCGTGAACTGCGCATCGTCGCGCGCGAGCACGAGCGTCGCATCGGCCGGCACGTCGAGCGCGCCACCCGCGAAGCGTGCGGCGACCGGCAGCTCGCGGCCGCCGCGATCGGCGAGCACCGCGAGCTCGACCGCGGCAGGACGGCCGTAGTCGAACAGCTCGTTGAGTGCCGCGCGCACGGTGCGCCCGGTGTACAGCACGTCGTCGACGAGCACGATGCGCGCGCCGTCGACCTCGAACGGCAGCGACGTCGGGCTGGCCTGGCTGTGCAGCCCCTTCTTCGCGTAGTCGTCGCGGTGCAGCGCGACGTTCACGACGCCGAACGCCGGTGCGCCGAGATCGCGCGCGAGCCGCTCGGCAAGCCACGCGCCGCCGCTGTGAATGCCGGCGAGCCGCGGGCCGCCTGGTTCGGCGAAAGCCATGCCGTACGCGGCGCGGATCTGGTCGAGCAGGACGCGGTAAAGCGCCTCGGCATCAATGGTGCTCATGGTCGGACAATTGATCGAGATACTGTTGAAGGATGACGCGCGCGGCCTCGGCATCGAGCATCTCGGCCCGTGCGCGGCCGCGCACGTTGCGCTCGCGCAGCCCGGCCTCGGCCTCGACCGACGAATAGCGCTCGTCGACCCAGGTGACGGGCAGCCCGAAGCGGCCGTTCAGTTGGTTGCCGAAGCGCTTCGCCTGCTGCGTCATGTCGTGCGGCGTGCCGTCCGGATGCATCGGCAGGCCGACGACGAGCGCGTCCGGCCGCCATTCGGCCAGCAGGTCGCCGACCGCCTTGAAGCGGTGTTCGCGGTTCAGGTTCTGGATCACGACGAGCGCACGGGCCGAGCGCGTCAGCGCATTGCCGATCGCGACGCCGATACGTTTTTCGCCGTAGTCGAACGCGAGGAGCGTCGCATCGCGCGCACTCGCGCCACTCATGCGTGCCCTGCTTCGCCGGACAGCATCGACGAGCTGACGCCGAGCAGGCCGAGTGCGGCTTCGAAGCGCTCTTCGGCCGGCGTGTCGAACACGATGCGCGGATCGGCGGCCACAGTCAGCCAGCCGTTGCGGGAAATTTCTTCCTCGAGCTGCCCGGCCCCCCAGCCCGCATGGCCGAGCGTCAGCAGGAAGCGCTTCGGGCCGGTGCCCGTCGCGACCGCCTCGAGCACGTCCTTCGACGTGGTCATCTCCAGCCCGCCCTCGACGGACATCGACGAGTTGTAGCTCGCGCCCTCCACCGGCTCGTGCAGCACGAAACCGCGCTCGGTCTGGACCGGGCCGCCGAAGTACACCGGGATGTGCAGCAGCGGCTCGATGTCGAGCTTCAGGTCGATGCGGTTGAACAGCGATTCGAGGTCGATGTCGGTAGGACGATTGATGACGAGGCCGAGCGCACCGCGCTCGCTGTGATCGCAAAGATAGACCACCGTTCCCGAGAACGTCGGATCGGCCATGTTAGGCATGGCGATCAGGAACTGGTTGGTGAGATTGATGCGATCGGAAGGCTTTGACATGGTTTGAATTTTAGCAAAGACGCCGCGGCCTGACCGAGCCGCGATCAACAAGCAACGCCGCACCGCGCTGGCAACGGCGCGCACGGATCACACGGCACTCTAACACGCGCGCGGGCGCTGTCGGCAGCGTGTTGCGGGCCCGCGCAGCAAGGGCCGCCGGCGCGTGTTCGTCCCCTTGTTCGTCAGGCTCGGCCGAGCGCCGCGCCGAGCGCGCCGGACGCCGCGGTGAGATCCGGCGGCGCGACGCCGGCCGCGATCTTCAGCAGCGCCGCGCGCAGCATGTCGGACGCGTGGCCGTGCGCGTCGAGGCCGCCGTCGGCGAGCGGCACGCCGTGCGCCGCACGCCGCCAGGCGAGGCCGAGCGTGTCGGCCAGGAGCGCCGCGTGGCCGAGCCCGAGCGCGCAGGCGGCCGTGCCGACCCGGTAGGCGGCACCGGATGCATGCCATGCGGCACTCGCGTCGGCTCTGGCCGGATCGGCTGCGAGGTCGGCCATCGACGCATCGGCCGTCTGCAGGAAATCCTCATAGGCATGCGCATTGACCGTCACGACGCCGAGCGCGCGCGTCGGCGCAGCGGCGACCGCATCGTGCTCGGCCCGCGCGGCATCGGCCTCCCACAGCGCTTCGGACGCGGGCGTGCCAGCCACGTGCCAGTCGACCGTCAGCCCGTAGTCGTGCAGCACGTCGACGAGCGCGACATCCTCGGCCGCAGCGCCGAACAGCGCGAAATCGCGCCATAGCAGCGCGACCGTCTCACGCACGAACTCGGGCGGCGCGTCGCGCCGGCCCTGCGCGTGCTCGCCGAGCAGCAGGTTCGTGCGCGCGAGAAAGCGCTTCAGCTCGGGCGCGCCGCTGGCGCGCAACGCGCGCAAGCACGCGGCCGCGAGCCGCCAGAAATCGTATGGATCGTCGTCGGCGAGCGCGGCCAGCATCGCATCGAGTTCGTCGAGCGCCGCGTCGGGCGCGCCGTGTTCCGCGCGCAGCAGGCCAAGCAGCGCCTGTTCGAAGCGGGCGCGAATTCGGGTCGCGAACGCATCGGGCAGCGCGCGCAGCGTGGCCGGCGGCACCGCGCGACCGACGAGCGCGAGCGCGTCGAGCGGCGCGTTCGCGCGCAGGTCGGCGGCGCTTTGCGCACGCAATGCACGAAAATGCTCGAATAGAACGGGCGAGCAGGCAAGCTCGCGCAGGTTATGGCGTGCAACGGCCGCGCGGAAATCGCGCAGCGCCGCGCGCCAGCCGGCCGAAGTCGGCTCGACGGCGACCAGCGGCACGGCGGCCGACAGTTGCCCCGCGAAACGCGCGGCCGGCAGCCAGCCGGCTTCCGCCAGCACGGCCGCCGCGGCGGACAGCGGCGCGGCCGCATCGTCACGCTGCTCGAAAGCGTCGGCGGCCGCCGCAAGCCATGCGTCGGCCGCACGCACGGCCCCGCCGCGCGGGTTGGGCAGTGCGTCAGGGTGGGGAACGTTCGCCGGTTCTGGCCTCATGGACACGCGCGCCTGTCATCGTCAAGTCGCTCGCGCGACCCTCGGCGCGCAAGCGCCGGGCCGATGCGAGACCTGAGCGGTGTGTCCGTGGGCCAGCGATCCGGTCAGATCTGGACCATCTCGAAGTCTTCCTTGCGGGCGCCGCATTCAGGGCACGTCCAGTTGATCGGGACGTCTTCCCAGCGCGTGCCCGGGGCAATGCCCTCTTCCGGCAGCCCGGCTTCTTCGTCGTAAATCCAGCCACAAATCAGGCACATCCAGCTCTTGTATTCCATCTTAAGCCGCGTCGGGAAAGTCGGTAAATTCGGGAGCCATGATGGTACCGTGTCGGGGCCGGACTGCCTAGCAATCGCGCTGGAGTAACGCGACTACGTTGCGCTGCGCTAAAAAATCCGTCGTGCGGGCCGGATTCCGCCGCATAATGACTGAAAAGTGCGGCCTGCCGGGCAACACAGGGCCGAAAACGCCCATTTCGCCTCGCCGTCCGCATGTCCGTCGCTTGTCCGTTTTTCTCTTGCCCCATTTTTACATGTCCAGCAACGCCCCTCCGATCGTCCTCACCTTCGGCCTGTCCGATCCCACCGGCGGCTCTGGCATTCAAGCCGATCTGTTGACCCTGGCGAGCATGGGCTGTCACGGTGTGTCCGTCCTGACGGGCTACACCGTGCGCGACTCGGCCGCTTGCGACGAAGTGACGGGGCTCGATCCCGACGTCGTCGCCGCCCAGGCGCGCATGCTGCTCGAGGACATGCCGGTCGCCGCGTTCAAGATCGGCGCAACCACGCGCGCGGAAGTCGTCAGCGCGATCGCCGAAGTGGTCGCGGACTACGACGGCGTGCCGCTCGTGCTCGCGCCGGATTTCACGCTCGACGACGAGCACGTGCTCGCCGCCGACGACCTGCGCGAATCGATCGCCGACCTGCTCGCACCGCAAACCACGCTGCTGGTCGCCGACTACGCGACGCTGATCGCGCTCGCGCAGCCGGACGGCGATGCCGAGGCGCCGAATCTCGATGCGGCCCTGTCGCACCTGCTGTCGCAAGGCTGCGAATACATCCTGTCGTCCGAGACGGGCTCGCACCGGCTCGTCAACACGCTGTACGGCGAGGAAGGCCAACTGCGCGAGGACATGTGGGATCGTTCGCCGCACCGGCTGATGGGCATCACCGACACGCTGGGCGCAGCGATCGCGGCGCTGCTCGCGAACGGCCAGGAGCCGCCCGAAGCCGTGCGCGAAGCGCAGGAATACCTGTACCAGGCCGTTCGCGACGCGTTCCGGCCCGGCATGGGCGCGTACCTGCCCGACCGGTTCTTCTGGGCGCGCAGCAACGAAGACTCGGACACCCCGCCCGCCGCGAAGGCCGACCCGGTGCCGAGGACATCGCACCGGCATTGAAGCGGACACGGCGGGGCATGCCCCGCCGTCGCACCTGCCGCGCCGCTTTGGGCGCGACCGCTCCGGTTGCCCCGCGCACGCACCGAAATCTGCACGCATAAAAAAAGACCCGCATCGCTGCGGGTCTTTTCTTTTGGCTGGAACGCGCATCGCTGCGCGTTCCGGACAATCGACCGAAGTCGATTACATGTCCATGCCCATGCCGCCCATGCCGCCCGGCATGCCGCCCGGCATCGGTGCATCTTCCTTCGGCAGTTCTGCGACAGCTGCGTCCGTCGTCAGCAGCAGGCCTGCAACCGAAGCTGCGTTCTGCAGTGCGGTGCGCGTGACCTTGGTCGGGTCGACGACGCCGGCTTCAACCATGTCGACGTACTCGCCCGTTGCTGCGTTGTAGCCGTAGTTGCCCGTACCTGCAGCAACTGCCGCCACCACGACGCTGGCTTCTTCGCCGCCGTTCGTGACGATCTGGCGCAGCGGCTCTTCCATTGCGCGCAGCACGATCTTGATGCCGGCGTTTTGATCGGCGTTAGCGCCGGTCAGGCCTGCGATCGCGGTGCGAGCGCGGATCAGCGCAACGCCGCCACCTGCCACGATGCCTTCTTCCACAGCTGCGCGCGTTGCGTGCAGTGCGTCTTCGACACGTGCCTTCTTTTCCTTCATTTCGACTTCGGTCGCTGCGCCGACCTTGATCACTGCAACACCGCCGGCCAGCTTGGCCACGCGCTCTTGCAGCTTTTCACGGTCGTAGTCCGACGTCGCTTCTTCGATTTGCGCGCGCACTTGCTTCACGCGTGCTTCGATGTTCACGGCTTCGCCTGCGCCGTCGATGATCGTCGTGTTTTCCTTGCCCACTTCGATGCGCTTCGCCTGGCCCAGTTCTGCCAGCGTTGCCTTCTCGAGCGTCAGGCCGGTTTCTTCAGCGATCACCTGGCCGCCGGTCAGGATCGCGATGTCTTCCAGCATCGCCTTGCGACGATCGCCGAAGCCCGGCGCCTTGACCGCAACGGTCTTCAGGATGCCGCGGATGTTGTTCACGACCAGCGTCGCGAGTGCTTCGCCTTCGATGTCTTCAGCGATGATCAGCAGCGGACGGCCAGCCTTCGCGACTTGCTCGAGTACCGGCAGCAGATCACGGATGTTCGACACCTTCTTGTCGTGCAGCAGCACGAACGGGTTGTCGAGAACGGCGACTTGCTTTTCCGGGTTGTTGATGAAGTACGGCGACAGGTAGCCGCGGTCGAATTGCATGCCTTCGACGACGTCGAGTTCGTCAGCCAGCGACTTGCCGTCTTCGACGGTGATCACGCCTTCCTTGCCGACCTTGTCCATCGCTTCAGCGATGCGATCGCCGATCGACGTGTCGCTGTTCGCCGAGATCGAGCCGACCTGTGCGATTTCCTTGTTCGTCGTGCACGGCTTGCTGATCTTCTTCAGCTCTTCGACAGCCGCTGCGACTGCCTTGTCGATGCCGCGCTTCAGGTCCATCGGGTTCATGCCCGATGCGACGTACTTCATGCCTTCGCGAACGATCGATTGCGCGAGGACGGTTGCCGTCGTCGTGCCGTCGCCTGCGTTGTCGCTGGTCTTGGAAGCAACTTCCTTGACCATTTGCGCGCCCATGTTCTGGAGCTTGTCCTTCAGCTCGATTTCCTTCGCGACCGACACACCGTCCTTGGTGACCGTCGGGCCGCCGAAGCTGCGCTCGAGCACGACGTTGCGGCCCTTCGGACCCAGCGTGACCTTGACTGCGTTGGCGAGAATGTTCACGCCTTCGACCATCTTCGAACGGGCGGAATCGCCGAATACGACGTCTTTAGCTGCCATCTTCTAACTCCTTGAATTCTTGGGAATATGTACCGTCGGTGGACGCGCTTACTTGGCGTTGACCACGGCCATGATGTCTTCTTCGCGCATGACCAGCAGTTCGTTGCCGTCGACCTTCACGGTCTGGCCTGCGTACTTGCCGAACAGGACGCGATCGCCGACCTTCACGTCGAGCGCGATCGGGGCGCCCTTGTCGTCGCGCTTGCCCGGGCCGACGGCCAGGACTTCGCCCTGGTCCGGCTTTTCAGCAGCGGCGTCGGGGATCACGATGCCCGAGGCGGTCTTGGTTTCCTGATCCAGGCGCTTGACGATCACGCGATCGTGCAAAGGACGAAGGTTCATATTCACTCCTCTCTTGACTGAGATTGAAGAACGCTTAGGGAATCTGCCCGGCTTGTCGCCCGGCAGAGAATTGTTAGCACTCTCGTGCAGCGAGTGCTAATTATATGGACGGGTTTTGACAAATTCAAGAAGGGAAACCGGAGGAATTTTCAGTGTGGCGATGCGGCGGGAAAGGCACGCAAAAACAACAAAAACCCCTTTTAAAACAATACCCTGACGAACCTTTCCCGGCCCGGCCGGCGGGCCCGCGCGGCCGGCGAATCTCATTCAGCCCCGTTTGGACACCGGGTAAGCACGGAGTTCCTGCGATCGGCGGCATCGCATGAAAAAACCTGTGCGAGCGTCGATTCCGTCCGCCGCGACGCGCCCGTCCCCCTCCACCTCGGCAGTTTCATCCCCCCTCGCGCGGATCCATCGATCCGCATCAAATCATACATTGTCATTACACAGATATTTACGGTTTGCCTCGTCCAAAACACGTGTCAGGCCCCATCCGTAAGGGTTCGGATTACAGACAGTAATTTAGATGCGAATCATTCTCGTTTACATTGACTTTCCCATTTGACACTCCTACGATGCGCCGCGTTGCGTTCATCTTCGTGCCCTGGCCGATCGGTGCCGAGCGTCCGGACAGCGACCGACAAGCAGGATTCCTTACCAAATAGAACCAGGGGTTTGATATGACGTTTGCGTCGTTCCAGGGAGACAGCGTCCGTGCCCGGATGCGCCCCGCCGCCTGTGCGGCCGTCCTCGCGTGCGCCTCGTTCGCGAGCGGCGCGGCTTTCGCCGACACGCCCGTCGACGCGCAGCCCGAAGCGCCCGAGGCCGACCTCGCGATCCACGCGAAGCCGACCAACGCGTTGACCGGCATCTGGACGCGCCAGAACCTGCTCGGCGACATGGGCGGCATCCGCCCGTGGCTCGGCAAGTACGGCGCGACGCTGCAGATCACCGAAACCAGCGAATACCTGGCGAACCTGCGCGGCGGCCTGAACCGTGGCGGCGCGTACGACGGACTGACGACGGCCACCTTGACGGTCGACACGCAGAAGGCGATCGGCCTGCCCGGCGGCACGTTCAACGTCAGCGCGCTGCAGATCCACGGCACCAACCTCAGCACGAGAAACCTCGGCACGCTCAACACCGCGAGCGGCATCGAGGCGCAGGGCACGACGCGCCTGTGGGAGCTCTGGTACCAGCAGTCGTTCCTCGACAAGCGCGTCGACGTGAAGATCGGCCAGCAGAGCCTGGACCAGGAATTCATGGTCAGCACGTATGCGAACACGTTCGTCAACACGATGTTCGGCTGGCCCGCGCTGCCGTCGTACGACTTGCCGAACGGCGGCCCCGCGTATCCGCTCGCCGGCCTCGGCGTGCGCGTGCGTGCGCAGATCACGCCGAAGGTCACCGCGCTCGCGGGCGTGTTCGACGGCGATCCGCTCGGCAACAATCCGAGCAACCTGAGCGGCACCAACTTCAACCTGCACAACGGTGCGCTCTACATCGGCGAACTGCAGTACGCGCTGAACCAGCCGTCCGACGGCGAAATGGACACCGGCCACTCGAACGGGCTGCCGGGCACCTACAAGATCGGCGTCTGGTATCACAACGGCCGCTTCGCGGACCAGAACGTCGGCACCGACGGGCTGTCGCTCGCGGACCCCGCATCGAACGGCAACGCGCAGCAGCGTCACGGCAACTACAGCTTCTACGCGGTGGCCGACCAGATGGTCTGGCGCCCCGACCCGACCGGCCCGCGAAGCCTCGGCGTGTTCGCACGCGTGATGGGCGCGCCGGGCGACCGCAACCTGGTGAGCTTCTCGGCCAACGCGGGGATCGTGCTGAAGGCGCCGTTCGAAGGCCGCGACAACGACAGCGTCGGCCTCGGCGTCACGTACATCCAGGTCGGCAACCACGTGACCGACCTCGACCAGACCGCGCGGACGTTCGCAGCCAGCCCGTACGGCGTGCGCACCCGCGAGACGACGCTCGAAGCGACCTACCAGTACCAGGTCAACCCGTGGTGGATCGTCCAGGCCGACGCGCAGTACACGTTCAATGCCGGCGCCGGCCAGAACCCGAGCGACGCGACCCAGCCGCTGCGCAATACGTTCGTGCTCGGCGCGCGTACGACGATCACGTTCTGAGCGACGCGCACGCTGCCCAATTTCGCGCGCCACCCGGACGGCGCGCTCCCCAGGAGAGTCACATGAATCCATCCGCCCCGCTTCGCCGCCTCGCGACGGGCGCACTGGCTGTCGCCGCACTAACGGCCGCCGCCGGCGCACTCGCCGAGCCGCAAGGTTTCCTCGAGACGCTGCATCGCCACACCACGCTCGTCAACACGGTGCCGGACAACGGCGACCAGAACCCGTACGCGATCGCGGTCGCGCCGGTGTCGGCCGGCACGATCCAGGCGGGCGACGTGCTCGTCGACAACTTCAACAACTCGGCGAACCTGCAAGGTACCGGCAGCACGATCGTCAACTACCGCCCGTCGACGAAGCAGCTGAGCCTGTTCGCATCGATCCCGCGCGACCTGAAGGCGTGCCCGGGCGGCGTCGGCCTGTCGACGGCGATGACGATGCTGAAATCCGGCTGGGTGATCGTCGGCAGCACGCCGAGCAACGACGGCACGACCAACACCAAGGGCGCCGGCTGCCTGATCGTGCTCGATTCGCAAGGCAAGATCGCGTCGACGTGGTCGACCCCGAACATCAACGACCCGTGGGGCAACATGGCCGTGGTCGACCGCGGCGACAGCGCGACGCTGTTCGTCAGCATGGCCGGCTTCGGCGTCGGCGGCGCGGACGGCAATCCGCCCGTCTACAAGCAGGCGACCGTGCTGCGTCTCGACCTCGACGTGCCGGCCGGCAAGCCGCCCGTGATCAAGCAGGAAACGGTCGTCGCGAGCGGCCTCGGCGCGCAGGCCGACAAGGGCGTATTCCTGGTCGGCCCGACCGGCCTCGCGCTGTCCGGCGACCAGAAGAAGCTGTACGTGTCGGACGCGATCGGCAACCGCATCGTCGAGATCGACGACCCGCTCACGCGCGACACCAGCGCGGGCGTCGGCCGCCAGATCACCGCCGACGGCTTCCTGCGCCGCCCGCTCGCGCTCGCGACCGCGCCGAACGGCCACCTGCTCGCGACCAACGCGCAGAACGGCCAGGTCGTCGAGATCGACCCGGTCGCCGGCAAGCAGCTCTACGCGCGCTGGATCAATACCGACAAGGCGCAGACGCCCCCCGGCAACGGCAACCTGTTCGGCATCGCGATGACGCCTGAAGGCGACGGCTTCTACTACGTCGCGGACGACGTCAACACGCTGTTGCTCGCGAAGTAATGGAGCCAACCATGGCAGACGATTCCAACCAGCCACCCCGCCCCGCGCGGCGTGGCTTCCTGAAGGCGGGCGGCGCCGCGGTGGCCGCCGGCCTCGCGGCGGCGTCGATCCCGGCCGCGAAGGCCGCGGATGCGCCCGCCACCGCTTCCGTGCATGACGGCGTCGAGCCGTTCTATGGCAAGCACCAGAGCGGCATCGCGACGCCGCAGCAGCGCCACGCGTATTTCGCGGCGCTCGACCTGACGACCGCGCAGCGCGCGGACGTCATCGCGCTGCTGAAAACCTGGACCGACGCTGCCGCACGCATGACGCGCGGTGATACCGCACTGCCGCTCGCCGCGACGGGCAGCGACGAAGTCGCGCCGGCCGACGGGGGCGACGCGCTCGGCCTCGGCCCTGCGCGGCTGACGATCACGTTCGGCTTCGGCCCCGGCATGTTCGCGCTCGCCGGCAAGGACCGCTACGGCCTCGCGAAGCATCGCCCCGCCGCGCTCGTCGACCTGCCGCGCTTCAATGGCGACCAGTTGCTGCCCGAAAAGACCGGTGGCGACCTGTTCATCCAGGCGTGCGCGGACGACGCGCAGGTCGCGTTCCACGCGGTACGCCAGCTCGTGCGCCTCGGCGCGAAGGCGACGCAGATGCGCTGGGGCCAGGCCGGCTTCACGTCGGGCAAGCCCGGCGAGACGCCGCGCAACCTGATGGGCTTCAAGGACGGCACGATGAATCCGCCGATGTCCGATCCGGCCGCGATGGATGAATTCGTTTGGGCCGGCAGCGAAGGCCCGGCATGGATGAACGGCGGCACCTACACGGTCGTGCGCCGGATCCGCATCACGCTCGAGCACTGGGACAACACGGAGCTCGGGTTCCAGGAGCAGGTGGTCGGCCGTCACAAGTACAGCGGCGCGCCGCTCGGCCAGAAGCACGAGTTCGAGGCACTCGATCTCGACGCGGCCGACAAGGACGGCAACCCGGTGATCCCCGACAACGCGCACGCGCGCCTCGCATCGCCGCAGTTGAACAACGGCGCGCAGATCCTGCGCCGCGCGTACTCGTACAACGACAGCACGAATTTCTACATCGAGCGCTGGCCGCCGTGGCGCCAGCAGACCGAGTACGACGCGGGGCTGATGTTCGTCGCGCACCAGCGCGACCCGCGCAAGGGCTTCATTCCGATCAACGAGAAGCTCGCGAAGCTGGACATCATGAACCAGTTCACCACGCACGTCGGCAGCGCGATCTTCGCGTGCCCGCCGGGCGCGCAACCTGGTTCGTACATCGGCGCCGCGCTGTTCGACGCATGACGACACGCAACGCAAGCCAAGGCACTCCTTCCCGGCCCGGCCGGGAGCAACCTGCTAAACACGACATGAACACTTCACCCGTTAGCCGCCCGCTGCGGCACCTGATTTCCGCGGCCGCCGCCGCGCTGATGCTGACCGGCGCGCTGCACGCCGCACGCGCGCATGCCGCGACGCTCACGCTGTACAACGCGCAGCACGAGCAGGTCGTCAACCAGCTCGTCAAGGACTTCGAAGCGCAGAGCGGCATCACCGTGAAGGTGCGCTCGGGCGAAGGCCCGGCACTCGCCGCGCAGCTCGCCACGGAAGGCGACCGCACGCCGGCCGACGTGTACTTCACCGAAAACTCGCCGGAGCTCGTGCTGCTCGACCGCAAGGGCCTGCTCGCGAAGACCGACGCCGCCGCGCTGCAGTCGGTGCCCGCGCGCTTCAACCCGGCCGACGGCAACTGGGTCGGCGTGCTCGCGCGCGAGAACGTGCTCGTCTACAACACCGCGAAGATCCAGTCTCAGCAGCTGCCCGCTTCGCTGCTCGATCTCGCGAAGCCCGAGTGGAAGGGCAAGGTCGGCGTCGCGCCGAGCGATGCGGACTTCCTGCCGCTCGTAAGCGCGGTGCTCGCGCTGCACGGCGAAGCCGCGACGCTGCAATGGCTGAAGGGCCTGAAGGCCAACGCGCAGATCTTCGACGACGACGAAGGCGTGACGGCGGCCGTCAACCGTGGCGGCGTGCTGACCGGCATCATCAACAACTACTACTGGGACCGCCTGCACGCCGAGCTTGGCGACAAGTCGACCCGCAGCGCGATCTACCACTTCGGCAAAGGCGACGTCGGCGGTGCCGTCAACGTATCGGGCGCCGCGGTGCTGAAGGCCTCGAAGCACCAGCCGGAAGCGCAGAAGTTCGTCGCGTATCTCGTCAGCGAGCGCGCGCAGAAGCTGATGGCGGGCGGCCATATCAGTTTCGAGTATCCGCTGCATCCGGGCGTCGCGCCCGATCCGATCCTGAAGCCGTTCAACGAACTGAGCCCGCCGGCGCTGACGTTCGAACAGCTCGGCGACGACAGCCAGGCCGGCAAGCTGCTGCGCCAGGCCGGCCTGCTCTGACCATGAGCGACGCCGTGTCCCGCACGGCGCGCACCGCGCGCGACGGCGAGCGCACCGCGACGCGGCGGCGCCCGTCGCGCGCGCTCGTCGCCGCGGCCGCGTGCGGGCCGCTCGCGATCCTGCTGCCGCTCGGCTTCACGCTGTACCGCGCGGCCACCTTCGGTCTCGACGATGCGATCGAGTTGATATGGCGCCCGCTCGTCGGCGAACTGCTGGTCAACACGCTGTCGATCACGCTCGCCGCGACGCTCGCGTGCACGCTGCTCGGCACAGCGGTCGCGTGGTTCATCGAGCGCACCGACCTGCCGGCCCGGCCGCTGTGGACCGCACTCGCGGCGGCGCCACTCGCGGTGCCCCCGTTCATCACGAGCTACGCGTGGGTGTCGCTGAGCCTCGACCTGCAGGATTTTCTCGGCGCGCTGATCGTGCTGACCTCCGCCTACTTCCCGCTGGTCTACCTGCCGGTGGCCGCCGCGCTGCGCGAGCTCGATCCCGCGCTGGAGGAAAGCGCGCGCACGCTCGGCTGCTCGCCGTGGCGCACCTTCTTCCGCGTCGTGCTGCCGCAGTTGCGCCCCGCGCTGTGCGGCGGGATGCTGCTGGTCGCGCTCGGCGTGCTGTCCGAGTTCGGCGCGTTCCAGCTGCTGCGCTTTCGCACCTTCACCACCGAGATCTACGCCGAATACCGCACCGCGTTCGACGGTGGCGGCGCATCGCTGCTCGGCTGCGTGCTGATCGCGCTGTGCCTGCTGTGCCTCGCGATCGAGGCACGCGCACGCGGCCATGCGCGCTACGGTCATACGCACCGCGCCGCGCGCCGCGTCGCGATGCGTTATCCGCTCGGCCATCTGCGCGGCCCCGTCACCGTCGCGTTCGCCGCGCTCGCCGCCGCGACGCTCGGCGTGCCGCTCGCGATGATCGGCTACTGGCTCACGCAACAGGGCGCGGCCGCCGTCACGCCGGCCGACGTGTCGCCCGAGCTGCTGTGGCAGGCCACGCTCGCGTCGTCCGGCTACGGCCTGATGGCGGCAGCCGTCACGACGCTGCTCGCGCTGCCGCTCGCGTTCCTGATGGTCCGCTATCCGGGACGCGTCGCGACGCTCCTCGAGCGCACGGCGATGACCGTGCAGGGCGTGCCGGGCATCGTCGTCGCGCTGGCGATCGTGTCGATCACGGTACGGCTGCTGCAGCCGCTCTACCAGAGCGCACCGGCACTCGTCGCCGCGTACGCGATCCTGTTCCTGCCGCTCGCGGTCGTCAGCGTGCGCGCCGCGCTGTCGCACGTGCCGGCCCGGCTCGAGGAAACCGCGCGTGCGCTCGGTCTCGGCTGGCGCGCCACGCTCACGCGCGTGGTGCTGCCGCTCGCGGCACCCGGCCTCGGCGCAGCCGCGACGATGGTGTTCATCTCGGTCATGACGGAACTCAACGCGACGCTGTTGCTGTCGCCGATCGGCACCCGCACGCTCGCGACCCAGGTCTGGAGCGATACGGCAACGCTTGCATTCGCCGCCGCGGCGCCCTACGCGGCGCTGCTCGTCGCGCTGTCGCTCGGCGCGTCGGGACTGCTGTTCGTGCTGCTCGGCCGCGCGTCGGTGCGCGACTGAACACCGCCCTTTTTCCCCGGAACCGCCCATGAGCGAACTACGCATCCACGGCCTGTCCAAATCGTTCGGATCGCATACCGTCCTGCACGACATCGATCTCACGGTGCGGCGCGGCTCGCGCCTCGCGCTGCTCGGCCCGTCCGGCAGCGGCAAGACCACCCTGCTGCGCGTGCTGTGCGGCTTCGAACGCGCCGAGCGCGGCACCGTCGAAATCGACGGACGCCGCGTGGCCGCGCCCGACGTGCACCTGCCGCCCGAACAGCGCCGGATCGGTTACGTGCCGCAGGAAGGCGCGCTGTTTCCGCACCTGTCGGTGGCCGACAACATCGCATTCGGGCTGCCGCGCGCGGCGCGGCGGCGCCATCACCGCGTCGATGAACTGCTCGAGATGGTCGGGCTGCCCGCGTCGTATGCGAGCCGTGCGCCGCAGCAACTGTCCGGCGGACAGCAGCAACGCGTCGCGCTCGCACGCGCGCTCGCACCCGAGCCGTCGCTCGTGATCCTCGACGAACCGTTCTCCGCGCTCGATACGTCGCTGCGCCACGAAACGCGCAGCGCGGTCGCCGATGCGCTCGCCGCGGCGGGCGCGACATCGGTGCTCGTCACGCACGACCAGCCCGAGGCGATGACGCTCGGCGACGAAGTGGCGGTGATGTGGCACGGCCGGCTGGTACAGACGGCCGTGCCGCAGACGCTGTACCGGCAGCCGGTCACGCGCGACATCGCGTCGTTCGTCGGGCAGGCCGTGCTGCTCGCCGGCCGTGTGCGCAACGGGCACATCGCGTGCGCGCTCGGCGAACTGCCGCTCGTCGCGTCGCTGCCCGACGGGCCGGCCGATGCGATGCTGCGTCCCGAGCAGATCGGAATCGTGCCGGTTGCGCAGGCCGATGCGGCGCGCGGCCATACGGCGCGCGTCGAAGCCGCGCAGTTCGCGGGCCAGGACGCCGACGTGCTCGTGCGCCTCGAGGCCGATCTCGACGTGCTCGTGCGCGTACGCGTGCCGGGACACCGGTGTCCGGCCGTCGGCGAACGTGTCGCGCTCGCGGTGGATGGTGCGGTGATGGCGTACGCGCGCTGAGCGGCGCGGTCCGTCGCTCAGCGCTTTCACTCGCATTCACACGCCATCAGGCGTCCGCGCAGTCCGCATCCGGCAACGGCCGGAAGGTCCGGCCATCCGTCTCGACCGCCGCACCCAGCAGCCGCGCGAGCCCCTTCGCGCCTTCGCGCATCACGACGTCGTGATTCCATCGGAACAGCGGGCGGGCAAGCGGCTCCAGCCGGTTCATCCAGCGCACGTGCGTACGGATATGCCAGTCGTAGCGCACGATCGTGCGGGCGCCGTCGGCGGCGAACGTCCAGCATCCGTCGCCTTCGATCGCGCCGCTCGCGCGGCCTTCGAGCCGATGCGGCGGCTCGACGCGTCGCACGCGCATGTCGAAGGCCAGCCGGTACGGCAGCGCCCCCTTCCACGTGTACCGGTGCAGCGCGCCGACGCCGCGCGCATCACCCGGCTCGATCTCGACGGTGCTCACGGCGCCCTTCCACCAGCCGGGCCAGCGGTCGACCTGATAGATCGCGTCCCACACCACCGCGAGCGGCGCGTCCACGCGCCAGGTCGTCGAGAACCGGTATTCCGCCATGCAGCCTCCGGCCTGCCCGTCAGGGGCATGAGTCAGCGCACCGCTCAGGGTGCGAAGAAGCGTTCGGGAAACGCGACGTCGATCTCGACGTCGTCGAGCGTCACGGTTTCGAGCGGCACGTCGTCATCGTCCGCGAAGCTGACGACCTTCAGCGGAAAGCCGTCCTCGGTGTCCAGCCACAGCCGGTAGCGATGCACGCCATCGACCGCGTGCGCGGGCGCGCCCGTGACCGACACGCGCAGCGCGGTCCGGCCGCCGACGGCCTCCTCGCCTTCGGTCACCGTCGCGCCGCCTTCCTGCAGCGCATGGACGTTGCGCAGCAGTTCGCCGACGTCCGACCGGTCGACCCGGTGGCCGCTGCGGTCGCGCACGAGCGGATTGGACGGCGACAGCGTCAACGCGGGCGGCGCGTGCGCGCCGAACGGGCGCAGCCGCACCTTGCCGTCGCCGGGATCGTATGCGAGCACCGCGCCGTGATGCGGCGACACGAAATCCATCCGGACGAAGCCCGGCTTCAGGTACGCGTAGCGGATTTCGGTGTGCTCGCCGCTGCGCGCCGACGAGCGGATCGTCGCGCGGTACGAGCGGACGTGGTCGAAATGCGCCTGCGCGACGGTCACGGGATCGGCGGTCATGCTCGCTCCTATCAGGCTGGCGGCCAGCAACGCGGCGATCACGGCGCCGCCTCGACATCGAGCACGCCTTCCATCCCGCGCTCGCGATGGCTCCTGAAAAACAGCAGCCGATGCGTGCAATAGTAGGCGAACCGGCCCGGCTGCGTGGGCGTGAAGCGAAACGTCTTCGGCGTCGTGACGAGCTCGGTGTGCACTGCGATGCCGGCCTGCGGCGCATCGATTTCGAAGCTGTGCGGCACCAGGCCGGGTTCGGCCGACACGGTCAGTTCGACCGGCAGGTGCGCCCGCACGATCACGTGGTTCGGCCGGAAGAAATAGCTGCCGCCGACGATCGCCACCCGCTGCACGCCGTCGGCGTCGACGGGCACACGCACCGGCGCGTCGCCGTCCGCCCGCGCAAGCGCGGCGCCCGCGGCGAACACCGCCGGCACCAGCATCAGCACGAGGCCCTTCGTCATCGTCGTCTTCATCGCCTGCTCCGTACCGGTGCCGCGCGCGTCACCCCTTCCACGCGTCGGTCGGGCCGCCGAGCGCACCGCACGCGTCGATCGCGAGTTCGCGCAGGCGCCGTTCGTCGCCCTGGCCGGACAATGCGTAGCCCATCCCGCGATCCGACCAGAAATACGTGTAGCGATCGCCGGCCGACATCGCCTGCGGCGCGAGGCGCCGTGCATCGTAGGCCGTCATGTACAGCGTCACGCGCTCGCCGTCCGCACGCTGATACATGAGTTGCGCGGCCGGCCCCGCTTCGCCGGGGAGCAGCCGGCCGCCGAGCAGCTCGTAGCCGTATTCGTCGAGCGACGGCGCACGCACGGACCGCCCGAGACGCGCGGACAGCCACGCGACGAGACGTTCAGGGTCGCCTGCACCGACCTCGATCGGATGTTCGCGGTCGGCCACGTAAGTCGCGTACGCGACATCCGCGCGCGCGGCAAACGCCGGTTCGCGGCCGAACGCCATCCAGCCCGCATGCAGCGTGACGCCGATCAGCAGCCCGGCCGCCAGCCCCGCGAACGCATAGGCGATCCCGCGCCGTCGCGGCGCACCGCGCTGCACGAACAGCGCGGGTGCGGCGCCCGGCAACGGGAACAGCGCCTGCAGCGCGTCGCGCTGCGCACGGTAGTGCGCGAATCGTTCGGCTTCCTCCGGATCGGCCAGCACGCGCTCGAGCACCTCGCGGCGCTCATTCCCGGACAGCTCGCCGTCCAGCAACGCGGACAGCAGTTGCGCCGACGCATCGTCGTCCCGCTCGTTCGAAGGCTTGTGCGGATCGTCCATCATGTCTTCCCGATCACCCGTAACGCGGCCGTGCCGTGCGCCGACGGCTCGTCCGACAGCAGCGCGCGCATCTGCCCGCGCGCCCGTGCGAGCCGCGACATCACCGTTCCCACCGGTACGCCGAGTACCTCTGCGGCATCGCGATAGCTCAATTCCTCAAGGGCGACCAGCAGCAGCACCTCGCGCTGCTCGACCGGCAGCCGGTACAGCGCGCGCTGCACGTCGCGCAGCACCAGCCCGCCAATTTCGCCGGCCGGCGCGGCCATCGTCTGCCACGGTGCCGTCGCGTCATCGACTGCGATCTCGTGCCGCGCACGCAACTGGTCGATGAATCGGTGCCGCAGCAGCGTCAGCAGCCACGCGCGCAGGTTGCCGCCATCGCGCGGCGGGCGGTTCAGCGCGCGCTCGAGCGTGTCCTGCACGAGATCGTCCGCCCAGGCCCGATCGCCCGTCAACGCGCGCGCATAGCGCGTGAGATGCGGCAACCACACCAGCAGATCCGATTCGTAGCTCATCAGGATGCCTCGCGCACCGCCCCACCGCCCGCCGTCATGGACGCGCGACGTGCCACATGCCGCCGATCCCGTCGCCGCCCGCGTCGCCGGGCTTGCGATCCTGCTTCCAGCGATACAGCGGGCGCCCGTGGTACGCCCATTGCTTGCTGCCGTCGTCGCGTGCGACGAGACTCAGCGCGCCCGCGGCCTTGTCGTACGCGTCGGCGCGCGCGGGCGGCCAGCTGGCCGCACACGTGCTGTCGCACGCGCTCTTGCCGGGCGCATCGCGATCGAACACGTACAGCGTCATGTGATCTTCGTCGACCAGTTTCCCGTCGCCGGCCCGGGGCGGTTCCGCGGCGGCCGGCCGCACGATTGCCGCCACCAGCGCGGTGGCGGCGAATATCCGTTTCATGCCCGTTCTCCTTGGCACGGCGTCGCGACAGCGCGGCACCGGCCGGGTCGATCGGCTTCGTCACGGCCATTATCCTGCCGGCCGGCGCTGCCGGGATTCGGTAGGTAAACGGATGGAGGCGACCGGTTATTCCACGCCGGCCGACGAGCGTCGACTACGGCCATTCATGCGACGAAAGAAAGGGGGACACAAAAAGACAACGCGGCATGACATCGCTGTCATGCCGCGTTGCGCGACCCGTTGCGCACGGCGGCCGATCCGGCGCCGCCGTGCGTGTCCGGCCGGTTACTTCGGCAGTGCGCCCGTCAGCGACTGGAGCAGCGACGACACCGGTGCGAGCGGGTTGCCCGGCGCGCTGCTGCCCGAATGCGGCGTGACCGACAGGCCCGGCGCGGAGCCGAGCGCCGTACCCACCGTCGTGCCGACTGCGTTGACGACCGTCGCGGTCGAGTTGGCGCCCGTCGACAGCAGCGAGCCGGCCGCGCCCGCCGTGCCGCCGGCCGCGTTCGCGCCCGAGCCGAGCAGGCTGCCGCCCGCCGCTGCCGTCGAACCGGCCGCGCCCGACAGCGCACCGGCCGCCTGCCCGAGGGCCACCGGACCGTTCGCGAGTGCGCCCGTCACCGAACCGAGCGCCCCGGTCAGTGCACCGGCCGGGTTGCTGCCGCCGGTCAGGCCGTTCACGAGGTTCGTGATCGGTGCGATCGGGTTGTTGCCCGCCGCGCCCGACAGCGTACCGACGACCTGGTTCACGACGCCTTGCACCGGCGCCAGCGGGTTCGATCCGCCGAGGTTGCCGAGGGTGCCGACAACCTGGTTGACGACGCCCTGCACCGGTGCCAGCGGGTTCGTGCCGCCGACGTTGCCGAGCGTACCGACAACCTGGTTCACGACACCCTGCACCGGTGCCAGCGGGTTCGACCCGCCGACGTTGCCGAGCGCGCCCACGACGGAGCCGACCGCGTTACCCAGTGCGTTCGTGGCCGTGCCGACCGCATTGCTGTTGCCGAGCGCGCCGACGACCTGGTTCACGACGCCCTGCACCGGCGCCAGCGGGTTCGACCCGCCGAGGTTGCCGAGCGCGCCCGTCACCGAGCCGAGTGCGCCGGTCAGTGCACCGGCTGGGTTGCCGCCCGTCGGCAGCGCGTTCTGCAGGCCGTTGACGAGGTTCGTGATCGGCGTGATCGGGCTGCCGCCACCTGCGCCGGACAGCGTGCCGACGACCTGGTTGACGACGCCTTGCACCGGCGCCAGCGGGCTCGACCCGCCGAGCGTGCCCGCGAGTTGCGTGACGACGCCCTGCACCGGCGCCAGCGGGCTCCCTGCGCCGCCGACGTTGCCGAGCGTGCCCGTGATCGTGTTGACCGCGTTGCTCAGCGAGCCGGCCGGGTTGCCGCTGCCGAGCGTACCCGTGACCTGGTCGACGACGCTCTGGATCGGCGCCAGCGGGTTCGCGCCGCCGCCGATGCCGCCCAGTGCGCCCGTCACCGTGCCCAGTGCGCCGGTCAGTGCGCCTGCCGGGTTGCCGCTACCGAGCGCGCCCGTCACCTGGTTCACCACGCCTTGTACCGGTGCCAGCGGGCTCGAACCGCCGCCGATGCCGCCCAGTGCGCCCGTTGCGGTACCGAGTGCGTTGCTCAACGTCCCGGTCGCCGTGTTCAGTGCGCCCGTCAGCGCACCCGCCGGGTTGCCGCCGCTCAAAGCGCCCGTCACCTGATTGACGACGCCCTGGACCGGCGCCAGCGGATTCGCGCCACCGCCGATAGCGCCCAATGCGCCTAGTGCCCCCGTCACGTTACCGATCGCACCGGTCACCGTGCCTGCCGGATTACCGGCACCGAGCTCACCCGCCACCGTACCGAGTGCACCCGTCAACGCGGTTGCCGGGTTACCGCTATTGAGCGCCGTCGTTACTTGGTTGACGACGCCTTGAACCGCCCCCAGCGGGTACGAACTGCCACCGACATTACCCAGCGCACCGGTCACCGTGCCGAGTGCACCCGTCAACGCGCCTGCCGGGTTGCCGCCACCGAGCGCCCCCGTCACTTGATTGACGACACCTTGAACCGGCGCCAGCGGGTTCGCGCCGCCGCCAACATTGCCCAGCGCACCGGTCACCGTGCCGAGTGCACCCGTCAACGCACCAGCCGGGTTGCCGCCACCGAGCGCACCCGTTACTTGATTGACGACACCTTGCACCGGCGCCAGCGGGTTCGACCCGCCGCCGACATTACCCAGTGCCCCCGTTACCGTGCCAACCGCGTTGCTCAGCGTCCCCGTCGCCGTATTCAGCGCGCCGGTCAACGCGCCGGCGGGGTTGCCGCCGCTCAGTGCACCCGTTACCTGATTCACCACGCCCTGTACCGGCGCCAGCGGCTGCACCGAGCCGCCGCCACCGCCGAGTGCACCCGTCACCGCCCCCACGGCGCCCGACAGTGCCTGGCCGGGATCGCCAAGCGACGTCTGGATCGCGCCCGCCCCACCTGCCGCCAAGGTGACCGAGCCGAGCGGCGACGTACCCGTCGCGACCAGCCCGACCGACACGCCGTTCGTCTGCGGGTTGACGATCACTTGCGGAATCGGCAGCGCATCAAGGGCCCCCGCCATCGCGGAACCCGAAGCCAGCACCCCGAACACCGTCGCGACCGACAGCGCCACACCCGTCAATTTAAGATTTTGTCCCATCTTTATTTTCCCCATCTCGGTTGGCACTACGTTGATAAAGCATGGGGACGGATTGCACGAAGCGTGCCAATTCAAAAAAATGGATTCATTCGTCTGCCTATTGCTTGGCAATAACGTTTTTTTAATGGATTTCCGACGAAAACCACGGGATGTGGAGCCCGAATCATCGGACGAAAAAGGCCGACGGAGCGCGGATGTAACGTAACGTTTGCGAGCCCCGTAGTAACGTGTTCCGGTACATCCCGCGGGACACCGTAACGGCCGTTCCCGACGGTCCCGCACCTCGTCAGGGCCGGCTGCCCATTGCGTATTTCAGCGAAATGAAAATGCATTGCCGAATCGCGAATTTGCTGATTTTATTTATCTCGCGATTTCTTTCTTGACGATTACGCAGATCATTTCCGATTGCGTAGCCGCCATTAATACGGATAGCAGAATGAAAAACTGTGACGGCCGCAACGCGCCACCGGAGCGCGATGCGGGGCGCGACGATGGCCGGAGCGGCATCGTCGCGCCCCGCGCGTTCAGTTCAGCCGAAGCGCGCGGGCCGGTACGGATGGGGATCGATATAGGTCGGCGCGCCGGTCATCATTTCGGCGAGCAGGCGCCCGCTCGCGGGGCCGAGCGTGAGCCCGTGGTGACAATGGCCGAACGCGAACCACAGGTGGCGATGGCGCGGTGCGGGCCCGATCACCGGGCGCATGTCGGGCGTGCACGGCCGCATCCCGAGCCACGGCTCGGGATCGAGCCGCTCGCCGATGCCGAACGCGTCGCGCGCCAGCGGTTCGGCGCGCGCGAGTTGCACACCGGTCGGCGGCGCACCGCGCAGCGCGATCTCGACGCCGGTCGTGAGCCGCAGGCGGCCGCCTTCCATCGGCGCGACGACGAAACCTTCCTCCGTATCGCACACGGGCACGTTCAACGGCGCGCGCGTCGGCCGGTAGTGCATGTGGTAGCCGCGCTTCGCCCGCAGCGGAATCCGGTAGCCGAGCGGCTCAAAGACGTGATCGGACCACGGCCCGAGCGCCACCACGGCCGAGCGCGCCGAGATCGGCCCGTGTTCGGTACCGACCTGCCAGCCGTCACCCACCTGCGCGAGCGTCTTGGCGTCGCCGCGCACGAACGTGCCGCCGTCGCGCTCGAACAGCCGCGCGTAGGCCTTGGTCAGTCCGCCCGGGCTCGACACGGTCTTCGGGTCCTGCCAGTGGAATGCGCCGCAGAATGCGTCGCTGATACCGGGCTCGCTCGCTCGCAGCGCACGCGCATCGAGCACGGTCATCCGCAGCCCGTGCGCGTCGGCCACGCGCTGCTGCGCACGGGTTTCCGCATCGAACAGCGCGGGCGAACGGAACGCCTCGATCCACCCGCCGTCGTGCACGAGCGGCTGCGCATCGGTGCGCGCGAGCAGCGCGTCGTGCTCGACGACGCTCGCCGCGACGAGCGGCAGCAGGTCGCGCGCGGCGGCCGCGAGCCGCTGCGGCGACGATTCGCGCCAGAAGCGCGCGAGCCAGCCCGCATACGCGGGCAGCGCGCGGTAGTCCCAGTAGAGATCGACCGAGCGGTTGCGCGCATAGCGCAGCAGCGTGCCGAGCCGGCGCGGAAACGCGTACGGCACGACCGACGAGCGCTCGATCAGCCCCGCATTGCCGTGGCTCGTTTCCTCGCCGGGCGCACGCCGGTCGACGAGTGCGACGCGCAGCCCGCGATCCTGCAGATGCAGCGCCGACGACACGCCGACGATGCCGGCCCCCAGAACGATGACGTCGAAATCCATGGTTCCCCGTACTGCGTCGAGATTCGATGCGACGCGCGCCGGCGCGGCGGCCGGCGCGCCGCGGTGGTTACTTCGCGACGATGTCGCGCTTGAAGTACTTCTGCGACAGCGCGCTGAGCGTGCCGTCCTTCTTCAGCGCATCGAGCGCGCCGACGATCTTCGCCTGCAGCGCCTTGTCGTTCTTGCGCATCCCGAAGCCCGTGCCTTCGCCGAGCGTCGCCGGGTCCTTCAGCGGTTCGCCGACGATCTGGTAGTCGCGGCCGGCCGGCTTGTCGAGGAAACCGTCCTGCGCGGTCTGGGCTTCCTGCACGGCCGCGTCGAGACGACCTGCAACGAGATCGGCATAGATCTGGTCCTGATCCTGGTACGACACGACGGCCACCCCTGCATTGGCCCAGTGCGCCTTCAGGAAATCCTCCTGCGACGAGCCCTGCAGCACGCCGACGTGCTTGCCGCGCAGGCTCGCGACGTCGGGCCGCAGCGGCGAGCCGTGCTTGGCGATCATCACGATCGGCACCACGTAGATCGCCGGCGTGAAGTCGATGCTCTGCCGGCGCTTCGACGTGATGTTCATCGCCGAGTTGATCGCGTCGAACTTGCGCGCCTGCAGTGCCGGGATCAGGCCGTCGAACGAATTCTCGACCCAGACGCATTTCATGTTCAGCTTCGCGCACACCGCATTGCCGATGTCGACGTCGAAACCCTGCAGCTGGCCGGCCGGCGTCTTGCTCTCGAACGGCGGATAGGCGGCTTCGATCCCGAAGCGCAACGTGGTCTGATCCGCGTGGGCCGTGACGGCCGCGCAGGCAAGCGCCGCAGCGGCGCAGAGGGAGAGCTTCCAGTTCATGACGGTCCTTCCGTTCTGGATTGAGGCGATGAGGATCGGTCGCACGACGGCCTCGGCCGGGCGCCGGATCGGCATTCGAAGCAGGCGGCCGCCACGCGGCGACGCGTCGTATCCTGCACGCGAAATATAGACTCAAAGTCTACTATAGACTATAGGGGATACAAGAATCGTGTCCCGATACATCGCATCGAAATGTCGCCGACCACCCGGAATGCATTTGATTTATTGATGTTTTTTCAGCACCACGCGGCGAAACGCAGTCTCGAAAAGAAAAATTCTCCTGACTTAGTTTGTCTATATTAGACTTTTCGTCCATCACGAACACTGCCGGACACCGTCGAACGAGACAGTCCTGTCCGGCCCCGACCGGAGATGTCCCCATGACGCAAACCGCCCCGACCCTGCCGCTGACCGTCGACGAAGCCGCGGTGCGCGCGGCCCTGCCGTCGCTCGACGTGCTCGGCACGCTGCGCAGCATGTTCGCGTCGCTCGCCGCGGCGCGCGCGGTGCAGCCGCCGCAAACGCTCACGCTGTTTCCCGACCAGGCCGGCGACTTCATCACGTATCTCGGCGCGCTCGCCGACGCGCAGGTGTTCGGCGCGAAGCTGTCGCCGTATGTCGTGACGGGCGGCAAGCCCATCGTCACCGCGTGGACCGCGCTGATGTCGATGCGCACGGGCCAGCCGCTGATGTGGTGCGACGCGGGCCTGCTGACCGTCGAGCGCACCGCCGGCACGACCGCGCTCGCGGTCGACTGCCTCGCGCCGCGCGACGCGCGCCATCTCGCGATCGTCGGCGCGGGCGCGGTCGGCCTCGCGCATCTGCGGCACACGGCGGGATTGCGCGACTGGGAAACGATCCGCGTGTACTCGCCCGCGCTCGCCGGCGACGCGGCGCAGCAGGCGACGCTCGCGCAGCTCGATCCGCGCGCCCGTGCCGCCGCGAGCATCGAAGCCTGTGTGCGCGACGCAGACGTCGTGATGCTGTGCACGTCGTCGGGCACGCCCGTGCTCGGCGACGGGATGCTCACGCGCCCCGCGCTCGTCACGTCGATCAGCACGAACGTCGCGCGCGCACACGAGATTCCGCCCGCGTGGCTGCCCGACATGGACGTGTACTGCGACTACCGGCACACGACGCCCGCGAGCGCCGGCGAGATGCAGATCGCGACGGCGGAATACGGCTGGGACGCCGCGCGGATCGCCGGCGACCTGCCCGCGCTCGTCGCCGGCTCCTGCCCGGCACCGTCGTACGCCCGTCATGCCTTCTTCCGCTCGATCGGCCTCGGGCTCGAGGACATCGCGATCGCACACGCGCTGTACACGCACCTGACGCGCGCATGAGCGGCACGCGCGCGCGGGGCCGATACAATGGCGCAACCGCCGCGGCGGCCGCGCGCGGGCGCACGGGCATGCCGGCCAACGGTGCGCCGGCACGCCGGCCCGATGCGCTGCCCGGCCCCCGCCCACCCGAGATGGCGAACCCGATGCGCAAGAAGCAATCCCCCGTCAAGAACCTGCTGCTCACCCGCTATGCGCCGATCGCCGACGGTATCGCCGCGCTGTTCTTCCCGTACGCGGAAGTCGTGATCCACGACCTGCACGACCAGACCGTGCTGTATCTCGCGAACAACCTGTCGAAGCGCGAGGTCGGCGACGATTCCGCGCTCGAGGAAATCGATCATTCCGCGCGCGAGCGCGTGATCGGTCCGTACGAGAAGCTGAACTGGGACGGCCGGCGGATGCGCTGCGTGAGCAACGTGCTGTTCGACGACGAAGGCCGCCCGGCCGGGATGATGTGCATCAACTTCAACATCGCGGTGTTCGACGAGGTGCGCGCGACGCTCGACCTGTTCATCAAGGGCGCGGGCGTCGTCGCGCAGCCGGACGAGCTGTTCCGCGACGACTGGCAGGAGCGCATCAACACGTTCCTGCACGGCTGGCTGCGCGAACGGCAGGTCGGGCTGAACGGGCTCACGCGCGAGCACCGGCGCGAGCTCGTCGAAGCGCTTTATGCGGAGGGCGCGTTTCGCGGCAAGAGCGCGGCGAACTACGTCGCGAACGTGCTCGGAATGGGCCGCGCGACGGTCTACAAGCACCTCAAGCACCTGAAGGAAACGCAAGGCGACGCGTAAGCGACCCACCCCGCGGGCCGGTTCGCCGCGACGCGCGGCGGCGGCCGGCATCGGCAATCGCTTTCGGGACGCCGCTTCCGTGTCTATGCTTCGTGATACGCCGGGCGTCCGTTTCACACGGCCGCCCGGGCAAGCCCAAGCGTCGAAGCACAAAATGATATAGTCCCGGTTACATTTTTTTGCTGCCCGGAACCGCCCATGACGACCGCTCCCGCCCCGACTGCCCGCCCGACCCTGACCGTCGAAATCTGGTCCGACCTGATCTGCCCGTGGTGCTGGATCGGCAAGCGCCGCTTCGACGAGGCGCTCGCCGCGTTCGCGCATGCCGACCGCGTCGACGTCGCGTTGCGCGCGTACCGGCTGATGCCCGGCCAGCCGGTCGAGCCGGTCGAGGCGATGCTCGGCGGCAAGTACCGGATGTCGCCCGCGCAGGTCGACCAGATGCTGCGCCAGGTCGCCGACGCAGCCGCGAGCGTCGGGCTGCGCTACGACCTGCCCGGCACGCTCGTCGGCGACACGCTCGACGGCCACCGGCTCGTGAAGCTCGCGGAAGCGACGGGCCGCGCGCACGCACTGACCGAGCGGCTGTACCGCGCGTATTTCTGCGAGCACGGCTCGCTGTTCGATCACGCCGAGCTGACCGAATTCGCGGTCGAAGCCGGACTCGAGCGCTCGGCCGTCGAAGCCGTGCTGCGTAGCGACCTGTACCGCGACGAAGTCGAAGCCGACGCCGCGCGCGCCGCGCAGATCGGCGGTCGCGGCGTGCCGCTGTTCGTGTTCGGCGGCCGCTACGCGGTGTCGGGCGCGCAGCCGGCCGACGCGTTTGCGCAGGCGCTCGACCAGGCATGGCGCGACGGCATCGTCGAACTCGACGGTGACGACGCAGCCGCCTGCGGCCCCGACGGCTGCGCACTGCCGGCGCGCTCGTAACGCCCGTCGCATCCATCGCGCGCGTCCCGCCCGGACGCGCGACTACGCTTCGCTGCTGCCACAAACCGGCAGGAAGCCTGCGCCGATGGGGTCTACAATGCATCCTTTCAAATAACTATCAGAAGGCTGCAAGCCCATGACCCACGGGATTCACGGCGAGAAGCGCTGGTACGCGCTGATCGTCCTCTGCCTCGGCGTGCTGATGATCGTGCTGGACAGCACGATCGTGAACGTTGCGCTGCCGTCGATCAGCACCGACCTCCATTTCACCGAAACCGCCCTCGTGTGGGTCGTCAACGCGTACCTGCTGACGTTCGGCGGCTGCCTGCTGCTCGGCGGCCGGCTCGGCGACCTGTACGGCCAGCGGCGCATGTTCCTCGCGGGCCTCGTCGTATTCACGCTCGCGTCGCTCGCGTGCGGCCTTGCGCAGTCGCAGACGATGCTGATCGCCGCGCGCGCGGTGCAGGGGATCGGCGGCGCGGTCGTCTCGGCCGTCGCGCTGTCGCTGATCATGAACCTCTTCACCGAGCCCGGCGAACGCGCCCGCGCGATGGGCGTGTACGGCTTCGTCTGCGCAGGTGGCGGCAGCATCGGCGTGCTGCTCGGCGGGCTGCTGACGAGTTCGCTGTCGTGGCACTGGATCTTCCTCGTCAACCTGCCGATCGGCATCGCGGTCTATGCGATGTGCGTCGCGCTGCTGCCGCGCCTGCGCGCGCCGGCCGGTACCGCGCGGCTCGACGTCGCGGGCGCGATCACCGTGACCGCGTCGCTGATGCTGGCCGTCTACGGGATCGTCGGCGGCAACGAAGCCGGCTGGCTGTCGTTGCAGACCGTCGCGCTGATCGGCGCGGCCGTCGCGCTGCTCGCGCTGTTCATTGCGATCGAGGCGCGCGCCGCGCATCCGCTGATGCCGCTCACGCTGTTCGCCGCGCGCAACGTCGCGCTTGCGAACGTGATCGGCGTGCTGTGGGCAGCCGCGATGTTCGCGTGGTTCTTCCTGTCCGCGCTGTACATGCAGCGCGTGCTCGGCTACGGGCCGCTGCAGGTCGGTCTCGCGTTCCTGCCGGCGAACCTGATCATGGCCGCGTTCTCGCTCGGGCTGTCCGCGCGCATCGTGATGCGCTTCGGGATCCGTGGCCCGATCGCGGCCGGCCTGCTGATCGCGGCCTGCGGCCTCGCGCTGTTCTCGCGCGCGCCGGTCGACGGCGGCTTCGTCTGGCACGTGCTGCCCGGCATGACGCTGCTCGGTATCGGCGCGGGCGTCGCGTTCAACCCGATGCTGCTCGCCGCGATGAACGACGTCGATCCGGCCGATTCCGGGCTCGCGTCGGGGATCGTCAACACCGCGTTCATGATGGGCGGCGCGCTCGGCCTCGCCGTGCTCGCGAGCCTCGCGGCCGCCCGCACCGACGTGCTTGCGGCGACGCACGCGCCGCTCGTCGCGCTGAACGGCGGCTACCATGCGGCCTTCGCGTTCGGCGCGGCGTTCGCCGCCGCCGCCGCGCTGATCGGCCTCGCGCTGCGCATCCGGCAGCAGGGTGCGGTCGAAGGCGTCGGCCCCGCGATGCACTGACCGGTGGCCGGCGGCTGGCGATGTCCGCCGCCGCCATCGAACCCGGGCGCGCACAGTCGCGCCCTTTTTACGCGCGGCGGGCTCGGACACCCGCCCGCCGCTTCTCCCGGCCTTTCGGGCCGATCGGCGCGATCGCGCCGGCCACCACGCCCCGCCGCTGTTCAAACGCCTGTTTCACCCCCGCTCCGGATGCCCGCCCCACGGGCTTTCCCCACCGATTTTTAACGCAGTCGTACATCCACGCGCCACTTTTGCGACAATGGCGGACTTTGATCCACGCGCCGCCGCCGAACGCCGCATAACCGTCTGCTTCCGATGTCGCTTCCCCATATCGATCTGCTGTACTCGTTGTCCGGCCTGTTCGTCGGCATCCTCGTCGGCCTGACGGGCGTTGGCGGTGGTTCGTTGATGACGCCGATCCTCGTGCTGCTGTTCGGCGTCCACCCCGCGACGGCGGTCGGTACCGACCTGCTGTACGCGGCCGCGACCAAGGGCACCGGCACGCTCGTCCACGGGCTGAAAGGTTCGATCGACTGGCGCATCACGGGCCGGCTCGCGGCGGGCAGCGTCCCGGCCGCGGCCGTCACGCTGTGGTGGCTGCATACGCACGGGATGAACGCGCCGGGCACCGCGCGGATGATCCAGCTCGTGCTCGGCGTCGCGCTGCTGCTCACGTCGCTCGCGCTGATCTTCCGGCCGCAGCTCACCGCGCTCGCCGCGCGCAACCCGCTCGCGCCGAGCCCCGCGCGTACGCTGTGGTCGACCGTGCTGACAGGCGCCGTGCTCGGCGTGCTCGTGTCGATGACGTCGGTCGGCGCCGGCGCGATCGGCGTGACCGTGCTCCTGCTGCTGTATCCGGCGCTCGCGACAACCCGCATCGTCGGCTCCGACATCGCGCACGCGGTGCCGCTCACGCTCGTCGCGGGCATGGGGCACTGGCTGCTCGGCTCGGTCGACTGGTCGATGCTGCTGTCGCTGCTGCTCGGCTCGCTGCCCGGCATCGTGCTCGGCAGCCTGCTGTCGGCGCGCGCGCCCGAGCGGCTGCTGCGCAACCTGCTCGCCGCGACGCTCGTCGCGGTTGGCGTGCGGCTCGTGCTCGCGTAAGGGGCGCGGCTGCCCCTCCCCCGCAGTTACCCCCGCCGGCGTACGACGCGCCGGCCCGTCTCCCGCTTCACAAAAAAACAGCCCGACCGGCCTACGCCGATCGGGCTGTCGTCCATCCGGGGCGATGCGATCCGCGCACGGCCCGGCGGCGAACCGGCGACACGCATCGCATCGCATTGCCGCAGGCGGCGCACGCCGCCCGCTGCGCTTACTGCCCCTGCTGCTGCAGCTTCTGCTGCTTGAGTTGCTGCGTGCGCATCTGCAGCTTCAGCACGCGCTGCAGCGCGGTGCGGTTGGCCAGGATGCCATCGTAGAAGTTGGCCAGATCGCCCTTCAGCGCGGTCCGCGACGCGTCGTTCAGGTAGATCATGTGGCCCGACGGGTAGTTCTTGATCGTCAGGTTCTGCGCCTTGAGCGTCGGATCGAGCGGCATCTGCGCGAGCGTCAGCTCCGTCTGGTGGAACGGCGTGACGGCGTCGAAATAGCCGTTGGCCGACAGCACCTTCAGGTCCGGGTTCACGCTCATCGTCGACGCCAGGTCGCCGGCCGTGTACAGCGTATTGCCGCCGCCCTTGTTCGCGCCGGTCGGGTCGATGTGGCTGAAGTCCCAGTTGTTGAAGACCTGGTCGTTCAGGTCCACGAACGACGACGTCGACGTGTACTTGAGGTCGGTGTTGATGTAGCTGTTCCACAGCACCGTGTACGCACCGCCGACGTTCGTGATCGACGGATCGTTGCTGCCCGAGTTCGGCAGGATGTACGGCGCGATGCCCTTGCCCGTGAAGTTCGCGCGACCGTCGTACTGGCCGATCTGCGTGCCCGGCACGAGCGTCAGGAAGAACGTGTACGGCGGGTTGTCGTCCGACGACGGCACGTTGCCGAGCGCGGCCGGGTTGCCGAACGTCTGGATCAGCGACGTCGGATCCGTGCCGATGTACGAACCCATCTGCTGCGCGGTCTGCAGGTTCAGGTTCAGTCGCACGTTCACGAAGCCGCCGTCCTGCGGGTTCGGCTTCTGCGCGAGCGGCGCGAGCGTGTTGTCCGCGTAGTTGCGGGCCTGGATCATGTACGCGTCGAGATCGGTCGGCGTCGGGTTGAGCGTCGTCTTCTTCCAGTAGAACGCGTCGGCCGCGAGCGTCGGGAACGTGCCCGGCGCGGACAGCGCGTTCGCGTAGTCGAGGATCGACGACTGCAGCGTGATCCCGTTCAGGTCGATGCCGTCCTCATGCAGCACCCACGACACGACCGCGCTGCGCGCGGTGCCGTACGACTCGCCGTACAGGAACTTCGGCGAGTTCCAGCGCGAGTACTTGGTCAGGTAGCGCTGGATGAAGCGGTCGATCGAGCGGGCATCCTGGTCGGTGCCCCAGAAGTCCTTGTTCTTGGCCGGGGCGATCGCCGCCGAGTAACCGGTGCCGACCGGGTTGATGAACACGAGGTCGGTGCGGTCGAGCAGGCTGTCCGGGTTGTCGAGCAGCTTGTACGGCGCGGGCGGCGTGAAGTTCGGGAACGACGACTGCAGGCGCTTCGGCCCGTACGAGCCGAGCAGCAGGTAGACCGACGACGAGCCGGGGCCGCCGTTGTAGAAGAACGTGACCGGGCGCGGCTTCGACGGATCGGGATTGTCCTGCGTGTACGCGACGTAGAACATCTTCGCGTTCGGCGCCGACGTGGTCGGGTCGATCGTCGTCAGGTGGCCGGTGGTGGCCGTGTAGTTGATGGTCTTGCCGCCGACCGTGACCGTGCGGTGCACGACGGCCGCCCCTTCCGTGGAATCCGTGACCGCGTCGTTCGGCCCGGTGCCGTACACGTCGTTGTCGACGTACGGCTGGTCGGCCGGCGTGGCATTCGTTGCGTTGGTGCTGGCCGACGTGCTGCCGTTGGACGTCGTCGCGGCCGCGTTGGCGGCCGCGGCCGGGCTCGACCCGTCGTCGCCGCCGCACCCCGTGACGAGCAGCGCTGCGGCCGCCGCTGCGGCGAGCGGCACGCTCAGTGTCGTTCCGAATAGCGCGAAACCGTCTTTCAAGGACTTCCGTGTCGTCATTATTGCCTCTCGAACAGAACGATAAATACCGCCGGTCGCAAAGGATCATTTGCGCCGGCGCTCCGCACCAGGAATGCATTCGTTATGCGACGCACTCCGAGTTTTTTACCGGATCGGCAAATACCGATCGGCACGATTTACCCCACCCATATTTTTTTGCGACTGCACAATGAAATCCATTCCACTGCACACGACCATTCAATAATCCGCAGCAATACGAATTCACTCAACGAATTTGCACTTGCACAAAATCGACGGCAAAAACATGCCCCGCAAGGCCCGCCCAACAAGGGCGCCCCGCTTAGAACAGACGAACAATCCCCCTCGGCGAGGTGCCGATTAATCGCAAATCCGCGATCAATCGCGACTCGAGCCGATTTAATAAAATCGAAAGGATCGATTAACTAAATGGAAAGAAATGCCTCGTATCTAGAATTTATTAAATTAAGTGAAAATACCGGCGCATATTAGGGCCCCGATTTACCACCGTAAAGTAATAATTTGTTACGGCACTCGCCATTCCGATAAAAGGCAGTACGGGACCGATTCCAGACCACCCCAAAAAAAAGCCGGACAACTGTCCGGCTTGGTGAGGGCGGCGCGGCGGACGCCGTCAGAGCGGCACGTCGATCGCGCCGGCGCCGACCGTGATCGCGTTCGCACCCGGCGCCGCCGAGATCGGCGGCAGGTTCGCACTCGTCAGCGCGGGCGCGGCGCCCGGCGTGCCGCCGCGCGGCACCGTGCGGATCACCTGCGACGGCGGCAGCGGCGCGCCGTTCTTCAGGTGCTTCCACATCAGGTTCAGCGCCTGCAGGTTGTAGTAGTGAACCGGCACGAAGCGCGTGTCGAAGCCCGGCACCGGCAGGAACGCGTCGAAATGCTGGCCGTTCGTCACCTCGTAGAACGCGAGCTGGCTGCGCCCGCCTTCGCTGATACCGTTCTGCGCGACGTACGCGCGCGATGCGTGGTTCACGGGCACGAGCGCATCGCTGCGGCCCTGCACGATGATCGCCGGCTTGCCCTGCAGGTTCGCGTTCACGCGCACCGCGTCGACGTTCGCGGGCATCCCGAGCATCCCGTTCGTCCACAGCTGGCGCAGGCACAACGCGCCCGCGAAGCTCGCATCGGGCGTCGCGAGCCGGTGGTCGACGCCCGCGCCCGTGTTGAACACGAGGTCGATGCCGGCCGTGGGCGGCACGCCGTTGCCGACGCCGAACACGGCCGGCATCGGCGACGTGGCGGGCGCGGCGACAGCGCCCGTCGCCGGGTTCGTCGTCGCGAAGCTGAAATTGCACAGGTTGTCGGTGACGCGCGAGCGCGTGTACGCGTTCGCGTACGTGACCGCGATCGCCGGCATTGCCTGCGAATCCCACATCGGTGCTTGCAGCAGGTCGGAATCGGCGAGGTAGCCGGCCGCGTGGAGCTGCGCGAGCGCGTCGGCGGCCTGGCTTTGCGTATCGGCGCCCGACACGAGCCCGGCCGCGGCGAGCGTCGCGCAGCGCTGGGTGCGGATCGACTGCGTGGTCGCCACCGGCAGCGCGCTCAGGTACGGCGCGCCGGCGAGCGACGCCGATGCGGCCGCGCACGGCTCCAGCAGGTTCGCGAGCGTCGCGTAATCGGCCAGCGGCCGGCCGAACGACGGCACGGTCTGGCCGCCCGAGCGCACGACCGCATTCGGCGCCATCCGCACGTTGATCTGCGGTTCGCCGACCACGACCGCGGTGATCCAGCCGCGGCTGTCCTGCTCGGCCGCCGCGAGCGACGCACCGCCGCCGTTGCTGACCGACGCGGCGATCGTCGTGATGTCGCCCGCGCGATAGCGCACGCCGTGATGCGAGCCGTCGATCAGCGGTCCGAACTGCTCGTTGAGCGCCCAGTATGCGAACTCGACCGACTGCAGCGTCACGCGCCCCCAGTCCTGCTCGGGGTTCTGCTGCGAATGCGCGTGCTTGAACGCGTAGCGATTCGGGAAGCGGGAATTGAACGTGGCGAGATCGCCGCTGGTGACGTTCGCGGTGAACAGGCTCGCGGTGCCGGCCAGCACCGCGTTGGCGAGCGTGCCGTCGATCAGCGTGACGGTATCCGACATCAGCTCGTGCGCGCCGTTACCGCCGCCCTTGTCGTTGTAGGCCACCGCGCAGCCGCGCTTGAGCGCCCATTCGCCGGCCGCGGAAATCGCGCCGTACACGCCGCGCGAACCCGACGACGTCGCCGTGACGATGCACGGCTGCGCGGGATTGAAGCTGGCGGGCACCTGCACCAGCAGCGTGACGTTCTTGCTGCCGCTGCCGTCGTCGGAATACGCGAGATATTCGGTGCCGGGGATCTTGCCTTCGCCGAGCGTGTCGTTGCCGTCGAGGTCGACGTTCGGCCCCCAGAAGCGGCCGTAGCCGCCGTTCGCGCTCATGTCGACGAGCGCGCGATAGTTCGACCAGATCGCGAGGCGGCGCAGCTCGGCGCTCGTCGGCCGGGCGGCATTCGCGAAAGCGGGGGCGCTCGCCGAGCCGAGGCCGGTCTTGCCGAGGCCGGCCGTCAGCAGGTCGTCGCTCGCGCCGTCATAGGCCGTCGTGCGTACGCTGCCGGACACGAAACCGGGCAACCGGTTGCGCTCGGCCGACTCGTCGCCGTTACAGGCGCCGAGTATCGCAACCGCGGCCAGCGCCGCGCCGAAAACCATCCGCCTGCCCCACCCGAGTCTCGTCATCGCCGCCCTCTCGATATCGTTATCGGTCCGCCGCCGCTTCATGCGGCTCGCGGCCTCTCAAGCGCAAACGGGCCCCGGCATGCCGGGGCCCGCCTGAACACGGGCGCACACGGCGCTCGCGCGCCGCGGCCCGGCATCACTGCTGCTGAACCGTCAGCTTGTTCGCGACCGACGTCACGCCCTTCACGCCCTTGGCTGCAGCTTCGGCCTTGTCGATCTGATCCTGGGCCGGCATCGTGCCTTCCAGCGTGACCGCGCCACCCTTCGAACGCACGACGAGGTTCGACACGTTCACGCCGGCTTCCTTCGAAATCGCCTTGCGCACCGCGTAGCCGAGCTTGCGGTTCGCCTTCTTCGCGGTCTTCGCGGCGGCCTTCGGCGCGCTGGTCGCGGCCGCGGGCGCTTCCGTTGCCGCCGCATCGCTCGACTGCGCATACACGCTGCCCGACAGACAGGCCGCCACGGCGGCGACGCCCAACGCTCTCAACACGATCGACTTCATGCTATCTCCTTATCACTCCGGAACGGCCGTGCACAGTACG
The DNA here is from genome assembly GCF_902499175.1 of Burkholderia aenigmatica. Lineage (GTDB taxonomy): Bacteria > Pseudomonadota > Gammaproteobacteria > Burkholderiales > Burkholderiaceae > Burkholderia > Burkholderia aenigmatica. The sequence continues at coordinate 36,642 of NZ_CABVQC010000007.1, read as the reverse complement.
GCCGGATACCCCCAAAAACAGCCGGCCCACGCGCGAACGGGCGGGACAGCCGGTGTTTTCCACGGCGATACGAGAGAGGCGAGACGGGCTGGCGGTCGGCGCACGCGAAAAGCGGGCCGGCCGGGCCGGACAGCCGCCGGCCGAACGCGCCCGGTCTGATTGCGTGCCGGGTCGCGCGCAAATCGGGCGCGGCTGCGTCGCACAATGTAATCCAGCGCCCGCGGAAGCGCAAAGCTTTTGACGCGGGGCCGCCCGCCACTGTCGCCGCGGTGCCGCGCCAGGCCGCCCCACTCGCGCACGCGCGGCGAAACCGGGTACCATCGCCGCGAGAATCCCCATCGTCCGCGACGACGGTCACCGATCCGTCACGCCAGCGTCATCCACCGCCGCCATGAAGCCAGCCCGCCCTCGCCCGCCTCGCCGCATCCTCGCCCGCTTCGTCGCGGTGTCGTGGCGCGACCTCGCGCTGTCGATCGGCCCCACCGTGCTGCTCGCCGTCGCGGCCGTCTGGCTCGCGGTCAAGCTGATCCAGCCGGCACCGCCGTCCACGCTCGTGATCTCGTCCGGGCCGCCCGGCAGCACGTACTGGAACGCCGCGCAGAAGTACAAGACGATCCTCGCGAAGAACGGCGTCACGCTCGACGTCCAGTCGTCCGAAGGGTCCGCCCAGAACCTCTCAAGGCTGTCGAACCCGAACGCGCCGGTCGACGTCGGCTTCGTGCAGAGCGGCATCGGCCCGAAGGAGCGCGACGAACACCTCGTGTCGCTCGGCAGCATCGGCTACGTGCCGCTCGCGATCATGTACCGTGGCCCGGTCGTCGCACGCCTGTCCGACTTCAACGGCAAGCGGCTCGCACTCGGCGCGGAAGGCAGCGGCGCGCGCGAGTTGAGCCTCGCGTTGCTGAAGATGAACGGCATCGTGCCGGGCGGTTCGACCGAGCTGCTGCCCACCGCCGGCGAAGATGCGGCCACCGCGCTGCTCGACGGCAAGATCGACGCGGCGTTCCTGTCCGGCGACTCGACGCAGATCCCGGTGATGGCGAAGCTGTTCCGCGCGCCGGGCGTGCACGTGTATTCGTTCACGCAGGCCGAGGCGTACGCGCGCCGCTTTCCGTACCTGACCGCGATCACGCTGCCGATGGGCGTCTACGATCTCGGCCGCAACCTGCCGCCCGCCGACATCCACACGGTTGCGCCGACGATCGAGCTCGTCGCGCGCGACTCGCTGCACCCGGCGCTGTCCGACCTGCTGATCGAGGCCGCCCGCGAGGTGCACGGCCACGCGACGATCCTGCAGCACGCGGGCGAATTCCCGTCGCCGGTCACGCGCGGCTTCCCGCTCTCCGACGACGCCGCGCGCTACTACAAATCGGGCAAGACCTTCCTGTACCGGCGGCTGCCGTTCTGGGTCGCGAGCCTCGTCGACCGGCTGCTCGTCGTGGCCGTGCCGCTGATCGTCGTACTGATCCCCGGGCTGCGGCTCGTGCCGTCGCTGTACGGCTGGCGCGTGCGCTCGCGCATCTACCGCTGGTACGGCGCGCTGATTTCGCTCGAGCGCAGCGCGCTCGGCGAACACACGGCCGAGGAACGCGTGCAGTTGCTCGACGAACTCGACGACATCGAGGAAGCGGTGAACCGGATGAAGATGCCGCTCGCCTATGCCGGGCAGTTCTACGTGCTGCGCGAGCACATCGGCTTCGTGCGCGAACGGCTCACCGCGCACGACCAGGATCCGACGGCCAACCCGCCCGGTGCCGGTGGGCAGCCGCACGCACGTGCCGACACCGCGCCGCCGCAGGCTGGCGATCCCCCCCGGGCGACTCCCGGTTCCGCGTGAGCGGACGATCCGCGATCATTGCCGCATGCGCGCGCCGCCGCGTAACATGAAGGCCGCCGCCAGGCGCCGCACGCCCCACCCACTGGAGATCGACATGACAACCGGCCTCGATACCACCCAGCCCGCCTGGTTCTTCGACTTCGTGTCGCCGTTCTCCTACCTGCTGCTCGAACAGCATGACAAGTGGCCCGACGTGCCGTTCGAACCCGCCGCCGTGTCGTTGATCGACCTGCAGCGTCACTGGGGGCAGCGCTCCGGCGCCGACGTGCCGGCCAAGCGCGTGTTCACGTACCGTCACGCGCTGTTTCGCGCGGAGCAGCTCGGCATCCGCTTCAAGATGCCGCCCGCGCACCCGTTCGAATCGGACAAGCTGCTGCGCCTCGCGATCGCGCTGCGCGCCGATATCGCGACCGTACGGGAGATGTTCCGATTCATCTGGCGCGACGGCAACGATCCGTCGACGCCGGAAGGCTTCGCGGCACTGTGCGAGCGGGTCGGCGTCGGCCACGGCGATGAATTGATCGAGTTCGAGGAGACCACCGCGCAACTGGCCCGCAACAACGCCGACGCGATCGCGCTCGGTGTGTTCGGTGTGCCGACGTTCTGGATGAACCAGCAGCTGTTCTGGGGCGAGGACGCGCTGCCGATGGTGCTGTACTGCGCGCGCACGCCGAACTGGCTCGAATCGCGCGAGGTCAAGCGGATCAGCGCGCTGCCGAAGGGCCGTGCGTGATGGCCGGTATCACGCACGCCAACGCGCGGCTGCGGTAAGGTTACGCTTCACCTGAATCACCCCAACCGATGGAAGACGACGACCGTACCGCCTCGCTCGATATCTGGCTCGTGCGCGTGTTGCGCACGCTGCTGCTCGAGCGCAGCGTCACGCAGGCCGCGCTGCGGCTGAACCAGACCCAGCCCGCGATCAGCACCGCGCTGCGCAAGCTGCGCGAGACGCTGAACGACCCGATCCTCGTGCGCGGCAAATCCGGCATGGTGCCGACCGAATACGGCGCGTCGCTGCTCGAGGCCGCGCAGCGCGCGCTGCGCGAGGTCGACTTCATCGCGACGCCGCACGGCGATTTCGATCCGTCGTCCGCAAGGCGCACGTTCCGCGTCGCCGCGCCCGACTACCTGAACGATTTCTTCATGCCGACGCTGATCGAGCGCTTTCGCGACGCGGCGCCGCATGCCCATCTGGAAATCGATTCGCTGAATCCCGCGCTCGATCACGCGGGCGCGCTCGAATCCGGCGCGCTCGATCTCGTGATCGGCAACTGGCCGAAGCCCGACCCGCAGTTCGCGCGCCAGGACCTGTTCTCCGACACGATCGTGTGCCTGATGCGCGATGCGCACCCGCTCGCACGCGTGCCGCTCACGCGTGAAGCGTATGCGTCGGCCGCGCACGTCGCGCCGACGCCGTACACCGGCGACAAGCGCAACGCGATCGAGATCGGCCTCGCGCGCGCACGCCTCACGCGGCGCATCGTGACGACGCTGCCGTATTTCGGGATCGTCCCGCAGGTGCTGCTGCAGTCGGACCTGATCTTCACGACGACGCGCCGCTTCGCGACGCACTATGCGCAGTTGCTGCCGCTCGTGGTCGTCACGCCGCCCGTACCGTTCCCGCGCATCAAGAGCTACCTGCTCACGCATCCGCAGCCCGACCGCCCGACCGACATCGCGTGGCTGTGCGCGCTGATGCAGAGCGTGTCCGACGAGCTGACGGTTCCCCGCAGCCGCAAGCGCTGAGCCGCGGCGCAAAACGCGGCACGGCCGCTCGAGTTCAGGCCGTGCAGAAGGTTTCCTGCAGATGGGTCCAGCGCACGACGCCCGCCGCGTCGCGCTCGAACACGGCGGTTGCACGGCGCGCAGGCAGTTCGCCCGAAGCCGCGTGCTGCGCTTCGAGATAGGTGAGCGTCGCATGCGACGCGTCGGCCGCAAGTACGCGAGTGTCCGACAGCGTGATGCGCAGCCCCGGCTTCGCGCCGGCGAGCTTTGCGAACAGTGCGCGCGTACCGTCGTGGTCGACCTCGCGGCCGTCGGTCAGGATCATCGTGAAATCGGCGGAAAACGGTGCGAGCATCGCGTCGAGCGCCTCGGGCGCGGTATCGACGCCGGATAGCCAGCGCTCGATGGCGACGAGGCTCGATTCGAGCGTGTCGAGATAAACCTGATGATCGGACATGGCATGTGCACGGTAAGGCGCGGCCCGATGCCGCGCGTCGTCGTGCAGTGTATGCAAAAACGCGCGGCCCTGCGCTGGCCGCGCGGCGCTACCGCGCGCAGGACACGTCGTCGCGTGCCCGCCCCGCTGCGGCTGCCTTCGCTTCGGCCACCGGCATGCCCGAGCGCGCCTGCAGCAGCTCCGCGCACACGGCCACCGCGATCGCGCCCGGCGCCTTGTCGACGATGCCCGCGACGCCGATCGGGCACACCATCTCCACGAGCCGCGCCGGATCGACGCCGCGCGCGGCAAGCCGCCGCTCGAACTTCACGCGCTTGGTGCGCGAGCCGATCATCCCGAAGTACGCGTAGTCGCGCCGCCGCATGATCTGCGCGGCGAGCGAGAAGTCGAGCGCGTGGTTGTGCGTCATCACGAGGAAGTACGCGCCGGGCGGCGCCGCGTCGACGACGGCCTCCGGCGTGTCGGTCGGCTCCGGCTGCACGTTCGGCGGACATTCGTCCGGGAACAGCTCGTCGCGCGTATCGACCCACTGCACGACGCACGGCAGCGCGCCGAACAGCGTGACGAGCGCGTGACCGACGTGCCCGGCGCCGAACAGCACGATGTGCATCGGCGCCGGCGTGCCGGTCGCGCGGTTGCGCTGGCCGGTGCCCGGCGCGAACGCCGGGGTCGACGCGGTGCGGAGCGAGCGTGCGGGGCCGTTCATGTCAGCCTCCGCCGGGCCGCCCCAAGGAGGCTGACCGCCCCCACGGGGGGCAGCGAACGAAGAGAACGTGGGGGCCGTTTCATCTCAGCCTGCCTTCGCCGCACGCACTGCGCTGACCGCGCGCAGGATCGACTCGCCGGTAGCCGGCGCATCGAGCGGCGGGTTCACCTTGTAGTCGCCGACCGCGGCCACGGCATCGCGCACCGCGAAGAACACCGAGAACGGCAGCAGCAGCGGCGGCTCGCCGACGGCCTTCGAACGGTGGATGCTGTCCTCGACGTTGCGGTTCTTGAACAGCTGCACGTTGAATTCGGGCGGCGTGTCGTTCACCGTCGGGATCTTGTACGTGGACGGCGCATGCGTCATCAGCTTGCCGCCCTGGTTCCACCACAGCTCCTCGGTCGTGAGCCAGCCCATCCCCTGGATGAACGCGCCTTCGACCTGGCCGATATCGAGCGCCGGGTTCAGCGACGCGCCCACGTCGTGCAGTGCATCGACGCGCAGCGTGCGCATCTCGCCCGTCAGCGTGTCGATCACGACTTCCGACACGGCCGCGCCGTACGAGTAGTAGTAGAACGGCCGGCCCTGCAGCTTCGACTGATCCCAGTACAGCTTAGGCGTCGCGTAGAAACCGTCGGACCACAGCTGCACGCGCGCGAGGTACGCCTTCGCGATCACTTCGCCGAACGGCACGCCGTTGCCGCCGACCCACACGAAGTCGTTGCCGAACTTCACGTCGGCCGCATCGACCTTGCCGTCGCCGAACTGCTTCGCCGCGAACACCGCGAGCCGCTCGCGCAACTGGCGCGCCGCATCCTGCGCGGCCTTGCCGTTCAGGTCCGAGCCCGTCGACGCGGCCGTCGCGGACGTGTTCGCGACCTTGCTGGTGTCGGTCGCCGTCACGCGGATCCGGCCGAAGCGGATGCCGAGCTCATGCGCGACGACCTGCGCGACCTTCGTGTTGAGCCCCTGCCCCATCTCCGTGCCGCCGTGGTTCACGAGCACCGAGCCGTCGGTGTAGATGTGCACCAGCGCGCCGGCCTGGTTGAAGTGCGTGACGTTGAACGCAATGCCGAACTTCACCGGCGTGATCGCGATGCCCTTCTTCAGCACCGTGTTGCGCGCGTTGAATGCGCGCACGCCCGCGCGCCGCGCGCGGTAGTCGCTCGTCGCCTCGAGTTCGCCGAGCAGTTCCTGCAGCACATTGTCCTCGACCGTCTGCCCGTACGGCGTGACGTTGCGTTCGGTCTTGCCGTACAGGTTCGCGTAACGGACGTCGAGCGGATCGCGATCGAGCGAACGCGCGACGTCGTCGAGGATGTACTCGATCGCGAACGCGCCCTGCGGGCCGCCGAACCCGCGGAACGCGGTGTTCGACTGCGTGTTGGTCTTGCCGCAGTAGCCGGCGATGTTCACGTCGCCCAGCCAGTATGCGTTGTCGAAGTGGCACACCGCGCGCGTCATCACCGGGCCCGACAGGTCGGCCGAGAAGCCGCAGCGCGACGTCATGTCGAGCGCCACGCCGTCGATGCGGCCGTCGTCGTCGTAGCCGACGTCGAAGCGGTAATGGAAATCGTGCCGCTTGCCGGTGATCATCATGTCGTCGTCGCGGTCCGGACGCAGCTTCACCGGGCACAGCAGCTTCCATGCGGCAAGCGCCGCGCAGCACGCGAACAGGCCCGACTGCGATTCCTTGCCGCCGAACCCGCCGCCCATCCGGCGGCATTCGACGAGCACGTTGTGCGACGCGACGCCGAGCACGTGCGCGACGAGGTGCTGCATCTCGCTCGGGTGCTGCGTCGAGCAGTACACGTGCATCCCGTCGTCGTCCTTCGGCACCGCGTACGCGATCTGCCCTTCGAGGTAGAACTGCTCCTGGCCGCCGAGCAGCATTTCGCCCGACTTGCGGTGCGGCGCGACGGCGAGCCGCGCAGCCGCGTCGCCGCGCGCGAGCTTCAGCGGCGGGATCACGTAGGTTTCGGCCGCGCGCGCTTCCTGCGCGGTGAGGATCGCCGGCAGCTCCTCGTAGTCGACCTGTGCGCGGCGCGCGGCGAGCCGCGCGGTTTCATGCGACGTCGCGACGACGATGAACATCGGCTGGCCGACGAACTGCACGATGCCCTTCGCGAGCACCGGGTCGTCGTGGATGATCGGGCCGCAATCGTTGACGCCCGGGATGTCGTCGGCCGTAAACACGGCGACCACGCCCGGCGTCGCGCGCACCGCGTCGAAGTTCATCGACACGATCCGCGCATGCGGCTTCGCCGACAGGCCGAGCGCCGCGTGCAGCGTGCCGGCGACGACCGGGATGTCGTCGGTGTAGGTGGCACGCCCGCTCACGTGAAGGTGCGCGGATTCGTGCGCGCGCGAGACGTGCACCTGCGCGGCGTCGGCTTGCGGGTCGAGGGTGCTCAGGAACGGTTCTGCTTGCTGGTTCATGTTCGGTGTTCTCCGTCTTCAGACGCGCGCCGCGTCGGTGCCGACTTCAGCGGCCACTTCACGCACATTCAGGGCTTGCGGCGGCAGCGGGTCGTGCGGGCGCGTCTCCAGCCAGAATCGGTACATCAGGTTTTTCGCGGTATCGAGGCGATACGTGTTCGTCGCGCGCATGTCGGACAGCGGCTGGTAGTCGCGCTCGAGCGCCTGCATCGCGGCCTGCGCGGTGGCTTCGTGCCACTGCGCGCCGTCGAGCACGGCTTCCGTGTGGGCCGCGCGCTTCGGCGTCGCGGCCATCCCGCCGAACGCGATGCGCGGCTCGCGGATCATGTCGCCGTCCGCGATGAACGCGAACGCCGCGCACACGGCCGAGATGTCGGAGTCGAACCGCTTCGACAGCTTGTAGGTACGGAACTGCAGCTTCTCGCGCGCGCCGGTGCGGGTCGGCACCTTCAGGCCGACGACGAATTCGTGCGGCGCCATGTCCTTCTGCTGGTAGCCCGTGTACAGCGCCTCGAGCGGCAGCTCGCGCACCGTGTCGCCGCCGCGCAGCACCACGCGCGCGCCGAGCGCGATCAGGCCCGGCATCGAGTCGCCGATCGGCGAGCCGTTCGCGACGTTGCCGCCGATCGTGCCCGCGTTGCGGATCGGCAGCGACGCGAAGCGCTTCCACATCTCGATCAGCTCCGGATACGTACCAGCCAGCGCCGCATACGCGTTCTCGACCGTCACGCCCGCGCCGATCTCGATCCAGTCGCCGCGTTCCACGACGCGCTGCAGTTCGGCGATCTGGCCGACGTAGATCAGGTCGTCGAGCCGGCGCATCTGCTTGGTGACCCACAGGCCGATGTCGGTGCTGCCTGCGAGGATGCGCGCGTCCGGCCGCTCGGCCTTCAGCGCGGCCAGCGCGTCGAGCGTGCGCGGCGCCGCGAAGCGCGCACCGTTGATCGTCGTGTAGTCGAAGGTGTCGTCGCGCTTGAGCGACGCGAGCGTGCGGGCCAGCGCGGCCGTGTCGACCGGCGCCGACGGCGCCGGTGCATCGAACATCTGCACGGCCGCATCGACGATCGGGCGATAGCCGGTGCAGCGGCACAGGTTGCCCGTCAGCGCATCGGCGATCTCAGTGCGCGTCGGCACGTCCTTCGCCTTCGCACACGCGCTGCCGCAGCCTTCGTGGCCGTGCTTCTCGTAAAGTGCCCACATCGACATCACGAAGCCGGGCGTGCAGAACCCGCATTGCGAACCATGGCAGTCGACCATCGCCTGCTGCACCGGATGCAGCGAGCCGTCCGGCTGGCGCAGGTCCTCGACCGTCAGCAGCGCCTTGCCGTCGAGCGTCGGCAGGAACTGGATGCATGCGTTGACGGCCTTGAACTCGACCGCGCCGGCGTCGGTCAGCTCGCCGACGACGACCGTGCACGCGCCGCAGTCGCCTTCCGCGCAGCCTTCCTTGGTGCCGGTGCAATGCGCGTCCTCGCGCAGGTATTGCAGCACGGTGCGGGTAACGTCCGCGCCGCTGACTTCGCGGATCGCGTGACGATGGTAGAAGCGGATCGGCTCACTCATGTCTCGATGATTCTTCAAATGGGGGCAAGGCGGCCTGCGCAGTGCACTCGACCGACGTTTTTCTGACAGTTTGCACGCTATCACCATCAAATTCCGCAACCCATAGCCCATCACGCATGGGGCCCATATAACTGCCGCGATATGAGCGCCGGGGCCGCTCGGCGGCCTTTCCACGTGGGGCTCCCAGGCCCTTCCCTGCGCCCCCGCAACCGTCCGTCATCCTCAAAAACAGGTCGCGATTAACTAAATGGTACCTGCGTGAAAACCGGTTCCATGGGAAAATCCCGATTCCCTTTTTCGCCGTCCCCCGTCCGCTTCGTTCATTCGTTCCGACCCCATGTCAACCGATTCCGCCACACCGCCGCGCAGCGGGTTCGCGGTCACGCTGCAAATCGTGTCCGTCGTCTGCTTCACGTTCATCTGCTACCTGACCATCGGCCTGCCGCTCGCGGTGCTGCCGGGCTTCGTCCATGACGACCTCGGCTTCTCCGCGATCGTCGCGGGCGGTGCGATCAGCGTCCAGTACTTCGCGACGCTCGCATCGCGGCCGCTCGCGGGGCGCCTGGCCGATACGCTCGGGCCGAAGCAGACGGTGCTGCGCGGGCTGGTCGGTTGCGGTGTGTCGGGTGTGCTGCTGCTCGTCGCGCTGCTGCTCGCGCACTGGCCGGTCGCGAGCCTCGTGCTGCTGGTCGCGAGCCGGCTCGTGCTCGGCGTCGGCGAGAGCCTGTGCGGCACCGGCGCGATCCTGTGGGGCATCGGCCGGGTCGGCGTCACGCACAACGCGAAGGTGATCTCGTGGAACGGCATCGCGACCTACGGCGCGCTCGCGCTCGGCGCGCCGGTCGGCGTCGCGATCGCGCATACGCTGAATCCGGCGCTGATCGGCGTGATCGTGATCGCGCTGGCCGCGACCGGCTTCTACCTCGCGCGCCTGATCGCTTCCGTGCCGCTCGTGCACGGCGAGCGGATGTCGTATGCGAGCGTGTTCACGCGCGTGCTGCCGCACGGCCTCGGCCTCGCGCTCGGCTCGGCCGGCTTCGGCTCGATCGCGACCTTCGTCACGCTGTACTACGCGGCGCGCCACTGGCCGAACGCCGCGCTGTCGCTGACCGTGTTCGGCACGCTGTTCATCGGTGCGCGCCTGCTGTTCGCGAACACGATCAAGATCTACGGCGGCTTCCGCGTCGCGATCGTGTCGTTCGCATTCGAATGCTCGGGCCTCGTGCTGCTGTGGCTCGCGCCCGTGCCGCACGTCGCGCTCGTCGGCGCCGCGCTGACGGGCTTCGGCTTCGCGCTGATCTTCCCGGCGCTCGGCGTCGAAGCCGTCGCGCTCGTGCCGCCCGCGAGCCGCGGCGCGGCGCTGTCCGCGTATTCGGTGTTCCTCGACCTGTCGCTCGGCATCACGGGCCCGCTCGCCGGCTATGTCGCGGGCGCGTTCGGCTATCCGCAGGTGTTCCTGTTCGCGGCGGTGGCGGCTGCCGCGGGCGTGGCGCTGTCGATGGTGCTGTACCAGCGGCAGGCGCGGGTCGAGGGAAGCAGCGCGGCGGCCTGAGCGCGTCGCTTGCCGCACGGAGGCCGGTCGCGCGGTTGTCACCGCCGGCCGCCCAAAAGAAAACGCCCGCATCGCGCGGGCGTTTTTGTATCCGGACGGGGCCGGTACGGCGGGCAAGCCGGTCAGGCGGTCCGCAGAAACAACCGCCGCGTCAGGTCGAACGCGACCAGGTTGCCGGCCACGACAAGCAGCAGCCCGACCACCGCGAGCGGCGACCACTGATAGCCCTCGAACACCGTCGACACGGCCAGCGCGACGATCGGGAACAGCACCGTGCAATACGCGGCACGCTCCGGCCCGATCCGGCCGACCAGGGTCAGATACGCGGTAAAGCCGATCACCGAGCCCGGCACGGCCAGGTAGACGAGCGCGCCGAGATAGCGCGGGCTCGTGTCGAGCGTGAACGGCAACCCGGCCACCGCGCTGCCGACGGTCAGGATCGTGGCGCCGATCAGCATCGCCCAGCCGTTGGTCACGAGCGGGTGCAGCCCCATCGACTGCATCCGGCTCGACAGCAGGTTGCCGGCCGAGAAGCACATCGTGCCCGCGAACGCGATCGCGAGCCCCGTCCAGGTCGCGTGGTCGTCGAGATGGCCGGCCATCTGCTGCCAGAACAGGCACGCGATGCCGGCCAGCCCGAGCAGCGCACCGGCGATCGCCGACGGCCGCAGCGGACGGCCCATGAACAGCCGGCCGTTGATCGAGTTCAACAGCGGCGCGGTCGAGAAAATCACCGCGACGAGGCCGCTCGGCACGACCTGCTCCGAGTAGTAGAAGCACAGGAAGTTCAGACAGAACAGCGCGAAGCCTTGCGCCAGCAGAAAGCGCCACGCTTCGCGCGGCGGGCGCACCGGCCGGCGCATCACGCGCAGCAGCGCGAACAGCACGGCGGCCGCGAGCCAGAAGCGCCATGCAATCGACACGGGTGGCGGCACGGAGCCGAGCTGCCACTTGATCGCGATCCAGGTGGTGCCCCAGATCAGCACGGTGACGAAATAAAGCGACAGGTTCATGGCGGCAACGATCCGAAAAAACAGGTGAAACGGATCCCGACTATGCCGCCGCCCGGCGCGCGCCGATTGTCCGGAATTGCGGTCTTTTTCGGGTCGCCGCACGCGGCGCCGCGCACCCGCTTATACTCGGCCCATCATGAGCCTCTCCCTGTCCGCCCCGCCTGTCGATCACCCCGCCGCCCTGGCCGGCGGCGATCTGCCGTTCGGCCTGCAGTCGGTCTGCCGCACGCTCGCCGACGCGAACGCGACGCTCGAGCGCTTCGCGTGGCTCGGCGACCATCTCGCGATCGCCGAATGGACGCGGATCACCGATGAAAGCGAGACGGTCTACGAACAGCCCGGCCACCATACGCTGTCGTGCTACCTCGACGGCGGCTACCGGACGGAACGCCAGCGCGTGCCGCGCTACGGCGCGCCGAGCCTGCTGTGCGCGCTGCCGGGCGACCATGAATCGCGCTGGTGGGTGCGCGGCGAGATGCACTTCATCCACCTGTATTTCCTGCCCGAACACTTCACGCAGCGCGCGATCCGCGAACTCGACCGCGAGCCGCGCGAGCTGAAGCTCGCCGACCGCACCTACTTCGAGGATGCGCGCGTCGCGACGCTGCTGCGTTCGCTCGCGCTGGACGGCTGGGACGATGCCGACGAACGGCTGCGCGTGAACGAGACCGCGCACGAGGTGCTGAGCCTGCTGCTGCGCGGGCAGAGCACGACGCGCACCGACACGTCGTTCCGCGGCGGGCTCGCGCCGGCCGTGCGCCGCCGCGTGCGCGACTACATCGACACCTACCTGACGCAACCGCTGACGCTCGGCGAACTCGCCGACGTCGCCGCGCTGTCCGAATACCACTTCTCGCGGATGTTCCGGCTGTCGTTCGGCCGCGCACCGCACGCGTGGGTGGCCGAGCAACGGCTGGCGCGAGCGCGCGAGTTGCTGCGCACGACGGCGCTGCCGCTCGCGCAGATCGCGGCCGACTGCGGCTATGCGAACGCCGGCCACTTCGGCCATCGCTTTCGCGACGCGCACGGCACGACGCCGAATACGTACCGGCGCGCGATGCAGGGCCGCTGAGCGCGGCCCCTCTCGTCGTTTCGCGGCTTACGCGCCGCGCTGCGACAGTTCCTGTTCAAGCGCCGCGACACCGGCCGGCAGATCGACCGGCACCTTCAGGTCGACCATCGTGCGGCCGAACGCGTGCAGCGTGCGAAACAGGTTGTGTTCGCGGCACTGCTCGCCCATCTGGCCGATCCGCACGATCGGCAACCCGAACGAGCCCGAAATCTCGACCTGGTACTGCTTCGAGATATGGCCGCAGACCATCCCGGGCGTCAGCCCCTCGGGCGTCTCGATCCCGACCACCGAATTGAGCCGGCAGTCCTTCGGCGCATAGAGCTTGAGCCCCATCGCCTCGACGCCCGCCTGCAGCGCGAGCGAGCAGCGCAGGTGGCGTGCGAAGCGGCTTTCGAGCGTTTCCGCGCAAACGAGCCGCAGCGCCTCGTGCAGCGCGAGCACGCCCGACACCGGCGCCGTGTAGTGATAGCCCGCGTTGTGCCAGAAGTTTTCCGCGAGCGCCATGTCGAGGCACCAGTGCGCATTCGGCTCGGGGCGCTGCTTCATCCGGTCCCAGGCGGCGTCGGAGAACGCGATCAGCGACACGCCGGGGATCGACGACAGCCCCTTCTGCCCGCCGGTGATCACCGCGTCGATGCCCCACGCGTCCATTTCGAGCGGCATCGTCGACAGCGTACACACCGCATCGACGACCACCAGCGCACCGGCCGCCTTCGCGAGCGCCGCGATGTCGCGCAGGTCGCGGTTCCACACGGTGTTCGACGTCTCGCCCTGCACGATCGTGACGATCTCGGGCCGCTCGCGGGCGATCGCGTCGGCGATCTCGTCGAGACTCGCGACCGCGCGGTCGGCCACTTCGAGCGTCGAGACGTCGGCGCCGACGCGCGTGGCCATCTCGGCCATCCGCGCGCTGAAGAAGCCGTTGCGGATCGACAGCACGCGCGTCCCGCGCCACGCGAGGTTCGAGATCGCCATTTCCATGGCGGCCGAACCGGGGCCCGCGACGCCGAGCACCCACTTCGTGCGGGTCTGGAAGACATAGCGCGCCATCTCCTTCACCTGCTCGATGATCTTCGCCATCGTCGCGCCGAGGTGGTTGATCACGATCGTGTTCGCCTTCGCGACGGCGGCCGGGATCGGAACCGGGCCGGCCCCCATCATCAGCAGCGGTTCTTCGGGCAGGATCGCGTCGAGCGGCACGACGACGGGACAGGGAATCGGCGAGTAATCGATGGACATGGCTGGTAAAAAGTGAGGAAAGGAAGTGCACGGGCGCCCGCCGCACGACATGGCGAACTGATCGATCATTCCGCGTTCCGCCGCCTCGCGCAAGAGGCACCCGCGGCCGGACAGCGCGACGGTGGCCCGGTCGCCGCACCGGGCCAGCCGGCCGCGCGCGGGTCGCACGCCAATCATCCGGATTGAAAAAAGATTGCCGGCCGGGTTGTGAAACGGTTCCATTCGTGCAGCAAGCACACGATTTACTCCGTCAATAACAGCACGATTCGCCGAGATCGCCGGTTCAGCGCGACTTTGTATCGAGCGAAATAGACCGGATCCACGATAAAAATCGCCGAACAGAATCCGATACGAAAAATCCACGCACGGGCGAAAAACATCCATTATTCCGGCATGTATTGGGGATCGCTTCCGGTCAATACCGGAACAAGCCTGCCATGCTGGATTGCAACCTATTGATTAACATACGAAATATTCGATCCCTCCATGCTTATTCGAATACCCCGCCGTCTTTGAACGGCAGACGAGCGAGACAGCGCCGGGTTTAACGCGTTACCCCCGAATTCGATTTTTCGCAACCCGCCCCTTTTCTCAGGTTGACGGATATCGCTTCCGTATTGAACAATCGTCTGCGGAATCGAAAAAAGCGATTTTTCGATACGAGGGAGAACTGGGTGTCGCGCGATGCGCTTTCGGGGTTGCGCGACGAAAAACCACAACCATAATCAATCAACCGGGCCAGAAATACGCAAGCCATGAACCAGATTCAGACCATGCGTGTATTCGTCTGCGTCGCCGAGCAGCAGAGCTTCCGGCGCGCGGCGCACCATCTCGGCGTGTCCAATGCACTCGTCACGCGTTCGATCGCGATGCTCGAGGGCCACCTGAACACACGGCTGATCCACCGCACCACGCGCAACCTGTCGCTCACCGAGGCCGGCGTGCGCTACCTCGACGGGTGTCGCGCGCTGCTCGAGGAATTCGACCACCTCGAATCGTCCGTCGCGCATGCCGTGCGCGAACCGGCCGGCACGCTGCGCGTCGTCGCGTCGGGCCTGCTGTCGCCGCTTGCGCTGACGCCGCTCGTCAGCAGCTTCCGGCATCGCTACCCCGAATTGCGTGTGCAACTGACCGTCGCAGAGGGGCCGCTCGACGTGCTCGATTCGGGTTACGACGTCGGCATCGTCACCGGCAACCGGCTCGACGGCAACCCGACGCTGGTCGGCCACGCGCTCGCGCCGAACCCGTTCGTCGCGGTCGCGGCGCCGGCCTATCTCGAGCGACGCGGCGAGCCCCGCGTGCCCGACGACCTGCCGGGCCACGACTGGGTCACGCTCGCGCCGCACCAGCATGCGCCCACGTGGCAACTGGTCGGCCACGACGGCATCGCGCATTCCGTCACGGTGCGTCCGGCCTGCACGGTCAACCAGCTCGCGCTCGTCCAGGCGGCCGCCGTGGCCGGTGCCGGCATCGCGGTACTGCCCGAGCCGTGCGTCGCCAGCGCGCTCGCAAACGGCACGCTCGTGCGTCTGCTGGCCGGCTACCGGATCGACGATCCCGACACGCAGTTGTCGCTCGTCTACCCGAACCGCCAGTACGTGCCTGCCCGGACGCGCAGCTTCGTCGAGCACGCGCTCGATCACTTCAGCGCGCAGCCGGCCCGCGAACGGACCGACTACGGCTTCCTGCTGCCGCCGCGCGGGCCCGAGCGCGCCGACATCGTCACGGGCCTGCAGTAAACTGCGCGCGTCAGCCATCGGAGGTGCAGCGTGCGCGTGATCCTGTTCAGCAGCCGGCAGTACGACGACGATTCGTTTGCTGCCGCCAACCGGCGGTTCGGCTATCGGCTGCACTTCCAGCCGTCGCACCTCGACGCGGAAACCGCGATCCTCGCGCATGGCTATGACGTCGTCTGCCCGTTCGTCAACGACACCGTCGACGCGGCGGTGCTCGAACGGCTGGCGGACGGCGGCACGCGCCTGATCGCGCTGCGCTCGGCGGGCTTCAACCATGTCGACCTGGCCGCCGCCGAGCGGCTCGGCATCACGGTCGTGCGCGTACCCGCCTATTCGCCGCACGCTGTGGCCGAGCACGCGGTCGCGCTGATCCTCGCGCTCAACCGCCGCCTGCCGCGCGCCGTCGCGCGCACCCGCGAAGGTGACTTCTCGCTGAACGGCCTGCTCGGCTTCGACCTGCACGGCAAGACCGTCGGCGTGATCGGCACCGGCATCATCGGCAGCGTGTTCGCGAAGATCATGATGGGCTTCGGGATGCATGTGCTCGCGCACTCGGTGCCGCCGTACAACGACGAGCTGATCGCGTTCGGCGCACGCTATGTCGAGCTCGACGAGTTGCTGCACCACGCCGACATCGTCAGCCTGCACTGCCCGTTGCTGCCGTCGACGCACCATCTGATCAACGAACGGACGCTCGCGCGGATGAAGCACGGCGCGATGCTGATCAACACCGGGCGCGGCGGCCTCGTCGATGCACAGGCGCTGGTCGACGCGCTCAAGAGCGGCCAGCTCGGCCATCTCGGGCTCGACGTGTACGAAGAGGAAAGCGGACTCTTCTTCGAGGATCACTCCGACCTGCCGCTGCAGGACGACGTGCTCGCGCGCTTGCTGACGTTCCCGAACGTGATCGTCACGTCGCACCAGGCATTCTTCACGCGCGAGGCGCTCGCCGAGATCGCGCACACCACATTGCTGAACATCGAGGCGTGGCATGCGGGCACGCCGCAGAACGTCGTGACGGCGAATCGCTGACAAATCGACGAAATCAGCCAATTTCATGGTGACCGGCGCCACCGCAATCGTTTGCTTTTGATCGGCACTGAAAATGCGATCTTTTGCATCAACAATTTCTCGCTTTGTTTCGACTGATGTAACGATTCCCGCGCGCCGTCTGCTATCGTTGCGCCGACGTTATCCCGCCCCCGCCTGCTCATGCGTTTCGACGACTCCGACATCGCCGCCGTCTACCGCGCCATTTTCGAACGGCGCGACATGCGCCACTTCACGCCGGCCCCCGTCGATCCGGCCGTGCTCGCACGGTTGCTGCGCGCGGCGCATCACGCGCCGAGCGTCGGCTTCATGCAGCCGTGGCGCTTCATCCGCATCACCGATCCCGCGCTGCGGACCGCGATCCATGCGCTGGTCGAGGCCGAGCGCCGCGCGACCGCCGACGCACTCGGCGAGCGCCAGGATGAGTTCATGCGGCTGAAGGTCGAAGGCGTGCGCGAATGCGGCGAGCTGCTGGTCGTCGCGCTCGCCGACGGCCGCGAGCGCCATGTGTTCGGCCGCCGCACGTTGCCGGAGATGGATCTCGCGTCCGCCGCGTGCGCGATCCAGAACATGTGGCTCGCGGCCCGCGCCGAAGGGCTCGGGATGGGCTGGGTATCGCTGTTCGACGTCGACGCGCTGCGCTCGCTGCTGCGGATGCCCAACGGCGCGAAGCCGATCGCCGTGCTGTGCGTCGGGCACGTCGATGCGTTCTATGCGAAGCCGATGCTCGAGCAGGAGCGTTGGGCTGCGCGGATGCCGATCGAAGCGTGCCTGTTCGAAAACGGCTGGGACGATCCGGCCGCGAGCGATGCCGCCGGCTCGCCGTCGTCGCCCGTGGATGCCGACGCGGATGCGGCAAGCGCATCGCGCACCCGTGTCGACGGATCCCCCGAACGCTCCGCCTGACGACCACCCCGCCGCCGTCATCACGCCGCCCACGGCGCATTCGCCGCCGCAAACCGCGTCGAATCCCACACTGTGAGCGTCTCGCACACTGCCCCGTCGCACGCCGGCAACATCCGTTTTGGCCCCAAGCATAGGGGTTTTCACTGAAGTAGAATCGCGGCTGTCGTTCGCCTTACCGTCCGCCCGTCCCGCGCATCCCGCGCCCGCCCGAGCGGCGGCTATTCCCGAGCCTACCGCGATGCCCTTACCTCTTTTCGCCCTCGCCGTCGCCGCATTTGGAATCGGTACCACCGAGTTCGTGATCATGGGGCTGCTGCCCAATGTCGCGCGCGACCTCGGCGTGTCAATCCCGGCCGCCGGGATGCTCGTGTCCGGCTATGCGCTCGGCGTGACGATCGGTGCGCCGATCCTCGCGATCGTCACCGCGAAGATGCCGCGCAAACGTGCGCTGATGGGCCTGATCGGGCTGTTCATCGCGGGCAACCTGTTCTGCGCGATCGCACCGGGCTATGCGGTGCTGATGGCCGCACGCGTCGTCACCGCGTTCTGCCACGGCGCGTTCTTCGGGATCGGCTCGGTGGTCGCGAGCAACCTCGTCGCGCCGAACCGTCGCGCGCAGGCGATCGCGCTGATGTTCACCGGCCTCACCCTTGCAAACATGCTCGGCGTGCCGCTCGGCACCGCGCTCGGCCAGGCGTTCGGCTGGCGCGCGACGTTCTGGGCCGTCACCGGCATCGGCATTGCCGCGGCCGCCGCGCTCGCCGTCTGCCTGCCGAAGAACCTCGCGATGCCCGACACCAGCATCACGCGCGAATTCAGCGTGCTGAAGCATCCGCAGGTGCTGATGGTGCTCGGCATCAGCGTGCTCGCATCGGCCAGCCTGTTCAGCGTGTTCACGTACATCACGCCGATCCTCGAGGACGTGACGGGCTTTTCGCCACGCCAGGTCACCTATGTGCTGCTGCTGTTCGGCCTCGGCCTGACGGTCGGCGGCACGCTCGGCGGCAAGCTCGCCGACTGGCGCCGGATGCCGTCGCTGATCGCGACGCTCGCCTTGATCGGCGTGATCCTCGCGCTGTTCGCGGGCACGATGCATCTGCCGTTCGCCGCGCTCGCGACGATCTTCGTGTGGGGCATCCTCGCGTTCGCGATCGTGCCGCCGCTGCAGATCCTGATCGTCGACCGCGCCAGCGACGCGCCGAACCTCGCGTCGACGCTGAACCAGGGCGCGTTCAACCTCGGCAACGCAACCGGCGCGTGGCTCGGCGGGATGGCGATCGGCTCCGGCATGTCGCTCGTGAACCTGCCGTGGGTCGGCGTCGCGATGGCCGTCGCAGCACTCGCGCTCACGCTGTGGTCGGCGTCGCTCGAACGCCGCCCGGTGGCCGTGCCGACCGAATACGTGTAACTCAACCCTGTTGAAATCGTTGCGTGCACAACTCCACTCGAAGCTGATGGCCTTCATGGACCTTTCAAGGTCCGAGGTGTAGCATCGCGCCCGATGAAAGCCATTCTTAATCGCGATTTCCTCGCCCTCATTCTGAGCGTCGCGGTCGTCGGTCTCGGTACCGGCGCCACGCTGCCGCTCACCGCGCTCGCGCTGACCGAAGCCGGGCACGGCACCAACGTCGTCGGCATGCTGACGGCCGCGCAGGCCCTCGGCGGCCTTGCGATCGTCCCGTTCGTCACCGCGCTCGCGCGACACATCGGCTCGCGCCGCGCGATCGTCGTATCGGTCGTGCTGCTCGCGGCCGCCACCGCGCTGATGCAGTTCACGTCGAACCTGATTCTGTGGGGCGCGCTGCGCGTGCTGTGCGGCGCGGCGCTGATGCTGCTGTTTACGATCGGCGAAGCGTGGGTCAACCAGCTCGCCGACGATTCGACGCGCGGCCGCGTCGTCGCGATCTACGCGACCAACTTCACGCTGTTCCAGATGGCGGGCCCCGTGCTCGTGAGCCAGATCGCGGGCGCGACGAGCATCCGCTTCGCGCTGTGCGGCGCGCTGTTCCTGCTCGCGCTGCCGACGCTCGCGACGATCCGGCGCGCGCCGCTCGCCGGCGACGACGCGCATCACGCGCAGCACGATCACTGGCTCGCCGTGCTGCCGCGCATGCCCGCGCTGATCATCGGCACCGGCTTCTTCGCGCTGTTCGATACGCTCGCGCTGTCGCTGCTGCCGCTCTACGCGATGGATCACGGCGTCGCGAGTGCCACGGCCGTGCTGCTCGCGTCGATCATGCTGTTCGGCGATACCGCGATGCAGTTCCCGATCGGCTGGCTCGCGGACAAGCTCGGCCGCGAACGCGTGCATCTCGGCGCAGGCTGGATCGTGCTCGCGGGCCTGCCGCTGCTGCCGTTCGTGATCGCGAATCCGTGGCTGTGCTGGCCGCTGCTATTCGTGCTCGGCGCGGCGGCCGGCAGCATCTATACGCTGTCGCTCGTCGCGTGCGGCCAACGCTTCCGCGGTGCGGCGCTCGTCACCGCAAGCTCGCTCGTGTCGGCGTCGTGGAGCGCCGCGAGCTTCGGCGGCCCGCTGGTCGCCGGTGCGCTGATGGAGCAACTGGGCAGCAACGCGCTGGTCGGCGTGCTGGTCGTCTGCGTCGCGGCGTTCGTCGCGGCCGCGCTGTGGGAACGTCGCGCCGCATTGCAACGCGCGGTCTGACGCCGGCGCGAGCACGCCACCGCGCTCCGCCCTTTCACTGAATACGCCGACTTCGAAACGACGACGGCCCGTGCAATGCGGGCCGTCTTGCTCATGCTCGCGCCACGTTGCGCGTTACGCCTTCAACGCCGGCAGGATCTTGCCGACACACGTACCGAAGCCGACGCGATAGCCGTCGCCCTGGCACCAGCCGGCGAGCGTGAGCTCGTCGCCGTCCTCGATGAACGCGCGGCTGCCGCCACCGTTCAGCGTGACCGGCTCCTTGCCGTTCCACGTCAGTTCGAGCAGGCTGCCGAACGAATCCTTCGTCGGCCCGCTGATCGTGCCCGAACCCATCAGGTCGCCCACTCGCGTGTTGCAGCCCGCGACCGTGTGATGCGCGAGCTGCTGCGCCATCGTCCAGTACATGTGCTTGAAGTTCGTGCGGCAGATCGAGGTTGCTTCGGCCGCCCCTTCCTCGCGCAGCGTCACTTCGAGCGCGATGTCGAACGCATGCCTGCCTGCGTGCCGCAGGTACGCGAGCGGCTGCGGCGATTGCTCCGGCTGCGCGGTGCGGAACGGTTCGAGCGCGTCGAGCGTGACGATCCACGGCGAGATCGTCGTCGCGAACGTCTTCGCGTTGAACGGGCCGAGCGGCACGTATTCCCACTGCTGGATGTCGCGCGCGCTCCAGTCGTTCAGCAGCACCATCCCGAAGATATGCGCTTCCGCGTCCTCGCACGCGATCGGCTCGCCGAGCGCGTTGCCCTGGCCGACGATGAAGCCCGTCTCGAGTTCGATGTCGAGCTTGCGGCATGCACCGAACACCGGACGCTCCTGGTCGGGCAGCTTCAGTTGCCCGTTCGGACGCCGCACCGAGGTGCCGCTCACGACTACCGACGACGCGCGGCCGTTGTAGCCGATCGGCATCTCCGACCAGTTCGGCAGCAATGCATTCTTCGGATCACGGAACATCGAGCCGACGTTGGTCGCGTGCTCCTTCGACGAATAGAAGTCGGTATAGCCGGGAATGTCGACCGGCAGATGCAGCGTCGCGTCGCGCAGCGCGACGAGCACCTGCGCGCGCAGCGCCGTATCGTCGCGCAACCGCGCATTGTCGCGCGAAAACAAATCAGACAGCTGCACGCGCACGCTGCGCCATGCGTCGCGGCCCAGTGCGATGAACGGGTTGAGTGTCGGCGCGGCGAACGCATCGGCGCCGGCCGGCAGCGTCACGAGGCCCGCGCGCGCGAGCGCCGCGAGATCGACGATCTGGTCGCCAAGTGCCACGCCTGCACGGCGCGACGCTTGCTTCGCATCGCTGAAGATCCCGAACGGCAGGTTCTGGATCGGGAAATCGCAGGCGGGATCGTTCGCCGTCTCGACCCAGCTCTTGCGAGCCGGGTCGAGCGTCGCGCGCCAGTCTTGGGTATCGCTCATCGTTGCTCCGGATTGAAATGTTTCTTGATGCCTTGCCAGCATTCGAAGTAGTCGGCCTGCAGCTGCGCGGTGTCGAGCGCGTAGCGCGTCGGCCGGATCAGCGTGCGCGTTTCGAACATGAACGCCATCGTCGCGTCGACCTTGTGCGGCTTCGTCGTGTCGCTCGCGGACGCCTTCTCGAACGTATCCGCGTCGGGCCCGTGGCCCGACATGCAGTTGTGCAGGCTCGCGCCGCCCGGCACGAAGCCTTCGGCCTTCGCGTCGTACGCGCCGTGCACGAGCCCCATGAACTCGCTCGCGACGTTGCGGTGGAACCAGGGCGGGCGGAACGTATCCTCGGCTGCGAGCCAGCGCGGCGGGAAGATCACGAAGTCGATCGTGTCGACACCCGGCGTATCGCTCTGCGACTGCAGCACCAGGAAGATCGACGGATCGGGATGGTCGTAGCTGATCGAGCCGATCGTGTTGAACAGGCGCAGGTCGTACTTGTACGGCGCGTAGTTGCCGTGCCATGCGACGACGTCGAGCGGCGAATGGCCGATGTCCGCGCGCCACAGGCGGCCGTTCAGCTTCGCGATCAGCTCGAACGCGCCTTCGCGGTCTTCGTAGGCGGCTTGCGGCGTCAGGAAATCGCGCGGATTCGCGAGACCGTTCGAGCCGATCGGGCCGAGATCCGGCAGGCGCAGTTGCGCGCCGAAGTTTTCGCAGATGTAGCCTCGCGCGTCGCCGTCCGGCAGCGCGACGGAAAAACGCACGCCACGCGGGATCACCGCGATCTCGAACGGCTCGACGTCGAGCCGGCCGAATTCGGTCGCGATGAAGAGCCGCCCCTGCTGCGGCACGATCAGCAGTTCGCCGTCCGCGCTGTAGAAGAAGCGATCGTGCATCGAGCGGTTCGCGGCATACAAATGAATCGCGCAACCGTTCATCGCGGCGGCCGAGCCGTTGCCGGCCATCGTCACGAGACCGTCGACGAAATCGGTCGGATCGACCGGCATCGGCAGCGGATCCCAGCGCAGCTGGTTCGGCGGTGTCGGCGGCACGTCGGCCGAATCGCCGAATTCCGACACGAGCCGCTGCGGGCCAGCGTACGGCTCGAACGGCCGGTGCACGGCCGCCGGACGGATGCGGTACAGCCACGAGCGGCGGTTGTGGCCCCGCGGCGCGGTAAATGCCGTGCCCGACAGCTGCTCCGCATACAGCCCGTACGGCGCGCGCTGCGGCGAGTTGCGGCCGTGCGGCAGCGCGCCGGGCAGTGCCTCGGTCGCGAATTCGTTCCCGAAACCGCTCTGGTAGCCGGCGGTCGCCGGTTTCGACAGGTCAAGCGTCATCGTTTCCTTTCTCCCTCAATTCATCGCGGCGTTCGGCGCCTGCGCGCCGTTGCGCCGCGTCACACCGGCAAGCCCGAGGACGAACAGCGCCGAGCACAGCACGGGCACCGCGGCCGCGTGGAACAGCGCACCGTTCGACCAGTTGAGCGCAATCAGTTGTCCGCCGACGAGCGGCCCGAGCACCGAGCCGATCCGGCCGATGCCGAGGCTCCAGCCGATGCCCGTCGAGCGCAGCGACGTCGGGTAATACTGGCCCGCGAGCGCGTTGACGGCCGGCTGCCCGCCGACCACGCAGAACCCGCCCGCGAACACCACCACCAGCAGCCACGGCAGCGCATGCGCGACCGAGCCGATCAACCCCACCGACACGGCCGCGCACGCGAAGCATGCGAACAGCACGCGCACGAAGCCGTGGCGTTCGATGAACCAGCCGAGCGACAGCGTGCCGATCACGCCGCCCGTCTGCAGCACCGTGCCGACGATCACCGCCGTGCCGGGCGAATAGCCCGCGTCGCGCATCACGGTCGGCAGCCAGTTCGACAGGAAGTACAGATCGATCAGGTTCATGAAGCTGATCGCCCACAGCAGCAGCGTGACCGGCAGGCGGCCATGGCTGAACAGCTCGGCGACCGGTGCGCCGGTCGCGGCGCGCTCGCGCACGACGAGCCGCGTATTCGCATCGATGCCGGCCTGCGGCGCGAAATGCGTGAGCCAGTCGCGCGCCTGCGCGACGCGCCCTTTCAGCACCAGGAACTGCAGCGACTCGGGCAGCCGCGCGACCATCGCGACCGTCAGCACGAGCGGCACCGCGCCGCCGACGAAGAACACCGACCGCCAGCCGAGGGCCGGAATCAGCGCGGCGCTGATGAAGCCGCCGAGCGCCGCGCCGAGCGTGAAACCGCACGACACGATCATCATCCGCTTCACGCGATGCGCAGCCGGGCTGAACTCGCCGACCAGCGCCATCGCATTCGGCATGATGCAGCCGAGGCCGAGGCCCGTGACGAAGCGCAGCGCCATCAGCACCGGGATCGAGCCCGCGAACGGCGTCGCGAGCATCGTCACCGCGAAGAACAGCGTCGAGCCGATCAGCACCGGGCGCCGCCCGATCCGGTCGGCCAGCACCGACAGCCCGAGCGCGCCGAGCAGCATCCCGAACAGGCTCGCGCTGAACACGGGCCCAAGCGCCTGCTTCGGCACGCCCCATTCGGCGATCACGCTCGGCGCGACGTAGCCCATCGCCTGCGCATCGAAACCGTCGATCACGAGGCACAGCCCGCACAACACGAGCAACATCCAGTGGAAGCCCGGGCGATGGGTATCGTCGATCACGCACTCGACTTCGAGCACGCGTGCGTCAGCCGGCGCCGCACTCATTGCGCGACCTCGGCAGCCGGATGCACGGGCGGCGTCACGCCCTGCCGCGCGAGCGTCATCGCTTCGCGCAGCACGTCGGTGTCGCCGATCTGGTTCGCGAGCAGCAGGATCAGCTTCGCGTTGACGAGCTGGCTGTCGGCGTCGGACAGGTCGCGATGCATGTCGATCAGCGCTTCATAGAACGCGTCCGGGTCAGCCAGGCGCGGGCGGGTGTCGAGTGAGGGCATGACGGAGTCTCCAGTGTCTTTATCGTTTTCAGCGTGCACAGGTCGCGCGCGCCAGGGCGTCGGCAAGCGCCTGACGGTCGAGCGTGCGCGTGCGGGCGCAGACATGCTGGTCGGGGCGCAGCAGGTAGAACGTGCCGGGCTTCGCGTCGTAGCGTTGCGCGGCGAAGCCGTCGACGTCCTCCACGACGACGACACCCGCGACCGGCTGCGCGTGCCCGGCCGGCACGACGAGCACGGGCCGCACCGGCAGCGCAAGGCCGTCGAGCGCCTGCGCAAGCGCGGCCGCGTCGCCCGGCAACCCGAACAGCACGCCGGTGAAGCCGCTGCCCAGATGCTGCAGCAACCAGCCTGACGCGCCCTGCGTCCGCACCGGCGCATCGGCTGCCGCGGCACCCGGCCGCATCGCGCCCGCGAAGGCGTCGCCGTGGCGGTCCGGCGTGTTCAGCGGCGAATCGGCCAGCACCGCCGGCACCGACAGGCGGCCGCTGTTCACGAGCTTGCGCGCGAATTCGCAGTCACGCGCGAGCTTCAGCGTCGCATCGCGGAACACCCGCGACACCGGGCTCTTCGGCGTGATGAAGTCGGTCGAGCGCGTCGAGTTGCGGATGTTCTCGTCGGCCGCGAACTCGCGCTCGCTCGCATACGTGTCGAGCAGGCTGTCGCCGGAGCGGCCGTCGAGCACGAGCTTCAGCTTCCACGCGAGGTTGTCCGCATCCTGCACGCCGCTGTTCGCACCGCGCGCGCCGAACGGCGACACGCCATGCGCGGAATCGCCCGCGAACAGCACGCGGCCGTGACGGAACGACTCCATCCGCTGGCAGCGGAACGTATAGACGCTCACCCATTCGAGCTCGAACTCGACATCCGGCCCGAGCAGCGCGCGCACACGCGGGATCACGCGCTCCGGCTGCTTCTCGGCGACGGGGTCGGCATCCCAGCCGAGCTGGAAGTCGATGCGCCACACGTTGTCGGGCTGCCGATGCAGCAGCACCGACTGATTTGGGTGGAACGGCGGATCGAACCAGAACCAGCGCTCGGTCGGAAACTCCGCCTTCATCTTCACGTCGGCGATCAGGAAGCGGTCCTTGAACGTGCGGCCGTGGCTTTCGAGGCCCATCATCGTGCGCATCGGGCTGCGCGAGCCGTCGGCCGCGATCACGTACTGTGCGCGCAGCGTCGCGACGCCTTCCGGCGTTTCGATCGTCAGCACCGCGTGCTCGGACGACTGGTCGATGCCCGTCACCTTGTGCTTCCAGCGGATGTCGATGTTCGGCAGCTCGAACGCGCGGTCGGCCAGATAGCCTTCGACGTAGTACTGCTGCAGGTTGATGAACGCGGGGCGCGCATGCCCTTCCTCGGGCAGCAGGTCGAACGCGTAGAGCTGCTCGTCCTGCAGGAACACCTTGCCGACGTGCCAGCTCACGCCCTTGTCGACGAAGCGCTCGCCGCAGCCGAGCCGGTCGAAGATCTCGAGCGTGCGCTTCGCGAAGCAGATCGCGCGCGAGCCGGTCGACAGCGTGTCGTCGTCGTCGAGCAGCACGACGGGCACGCCCTGCTGCGCGAGGTCGATCGCGGCCGCGAGGCCCACCGGGCCCGCGCCGACGACGATCACCGGGTGAACGGCGGTGTCCTGCGCACGCGCGCGGTATTCGAACTTCAGCGTCTGGTAATCGATGCTCATGGTCGCCATCCGCCCCTCAACCCTGCCGGGCGCGCGCCAGCCCGCCCGTCATCCCGTCCGTCGCCTGCCGGCGCACCGCGCCGCCCTCCCGCGTGCAATTCCTGTCAACCGCCACGTCTCGCTCCTTGCTTCCTGTTGATTCGTGAACGGCGCCGTTTCGCGGCGCCCGCATGCCGCATTTCTTGATCGGCGACAAATCCTGGATTTACGAATAGTAAAACCAATTACGAATAGTGAAATCAACGTAAACCCTAGGCGAAGCATCGAGGACGGGATAACCATATGAACGAAACGCCAAGCCGAGCTTGGCCGGCGCTGCTAATATCAAGCTACGAGGCGGCCCGTTCGGCCGCCGTTTTTCCTTCTTACGCCGATGATTCCGCCCACCATTCCCGAGCTGGTCGCCCGTGCGGGGCAACTGCCGTATCTGCGGGATCACCTCACGCTCGCCGATGGCGGCACCGCCAGCGCGAACCTGCCCGAGCGCACGCTCGGCAGCGCCTACGAACCGATCTACGACGTGACGATGCCGGGTGCGCCGCAATCGACGTCGTTCGCCGACGCAATCGAGCGCTACGGCGACGAGCTCGGCTTCCAGGCCGTCACCGTCGTCACGGGCGCGCCGCACGATCCGGTCGACTCGGCCGTCGACGACCAGACGCTCGTCGCGATCGACCGCCTGTCGCGCACGTTGCACTCGATCAACTTCTTCGGCGCGCAGCGCCACGGGCTGCTGTTCCTGCGCGTGCACGAGCGGCTGCTGAAGAGCGTGAAGTACGACCACGGCAAGCACTTCTCGTCGGTGCTGCAGCGCTTCGGGCTGCCGAGCGAGCGGATCGTGATCGAGCTGCCGGCGGTCGCGGTCGCGCACAAGACCTTCCTCGGCTACCTGACACGCAGCTACCAGCATCACGGCTTCAAGGTCGCGGACAAGCTGCCCGACCCGGGCCGCATCCTCGCGGTCGAATCGGAGATGGCGCGCCCCGACTACATCAAGATGGATGCGGGCATCGCGTTGCGCGACGGGATGGTCAAGGCGCTCGTCGCGTATGCGCAGCGCGTGCGGATTCCGCTGATCTTCGACGGCGTCGTCGACGAAACGCAGTGCGAACTGCTGCGCCAGCACGACGTGCGGTTCATGCAGGGGCCCGTGTTTGCGAAGGTCGTGACGGCGTGAGTGGATGAGGTGGCCGGCACGCCGGATGTGGGGCGCGGGTGATGTGTCGGGAGGATCGGGTCGTCTGGCGTGACCGGCCGTCCGATGTCCGGCGGGTTGTTGCCGACCTCGCTGAAAGACCGGCTTCGTGGGCGCCCTTCACTTCCGGCGCCGGCGGTGCCGGCGATTACCGCTTACGCTCTTCCGCCATCGTCGTACTTGGGCAGATCGTCGTCGATCTCGATGCCCGGATAGCGATCCCCGTACCAGACATGCCAGGCCGGACGCAACCGTGATGGCTCGTCGAGCGTCGCGGAATTGATCTCGACCGTCTTGGGTGCATCGATTTGCCGGTATTCGAGCTGTGCGCCGCAACGGCCACAGAAGCGCCGCTCACCCCACGCGCTCGACGCATAGACCGTCGGCTCACCTTGAAGGTATTCGAACGCGTCGATCGGCACCGATGCCGACGCGACGACCGCTGCGCCGGTCGTGCGCTGGCAGAGCCGGCAGTGGCAAAAGCCGGCGTCAGTCGGAACATGGGCGATCCGGTATCGAATCGCGCCACATGCGCATCCGCCTTCCATCAGTTCTGCGTGAGACATGGCAACCCTCTTCGTCGGTGAGCTGGCGAACGATCATGCGCGCGGTTCGTCCGTGGCACAACCGGCGGCGGAGGCGGCGGTATCGCTCTCGTGCGTTGTCGCCGGTGCCGGTGCCGGCGACGGCACCGCTACCGCTCGCGCTCTTTGCTCAGGCCGTCTGCTCAGGCCGTCTGCCCGAGCCGCTGCGCGAGCGCCTTCAGCTTCGGCCCGACCTGCGTACGGAACACGTCCTCGTCCATCGACGACGCGGGGCCACTGCAGCTCAGGATCAGCCAGCGCCCCTCGCGCGGCTCGCGAAACGGTACGGCCGCCGCGTTGACGTCCATGTGCCACGCCCGGAACGAATAACAGCAACCGCCTGCCGAGAACTCGGCCACCGCGTGCTGCGCGGCGGCGACGAGCGCATCGGCGTCGGCCGCGCCGCCGGCCGCGCGATGCAGTTCCGCATAGAGCGCGCGGCGCACGTCCTCCGGTTGCACGGCCAGGTACGCGCGCCCCATCGAGCTCGTCAGCATCGACAGCCGCGAGCCGGGCGCAAGCCCAAGCGTCAGCGCGGTCTCGCTGCGGATCGTCTCCAGATAGATCATGTCGAGCCCGTCGCGACAGCCGAGCGATACGGCCGCGCCGATATCGCGCGCGAGCGCCTGCATGTGCGGCCGCGCGAGGTCGATCGTCCCCGAGCCCGACAGCAGTGCGTAGCCGAGGGACAGCACGCCGGCGTCGAGCGCATACTTTCCGAGCGTCTCGTCGTAGCGGAGGTAGCCAAGCACGGTCAGCGTGTACGCGAGCCGGTTCACGGTCGCCTTCGGCAACCCCGTACGCTCCGCGAAGTCGCGGTTGCCGAGCATCGTCTCGCCGGGCCGGAATGCACGCAGCAGGTCGAGCCCGCGCGCGAGCGCGACGACGAACTTGCGTTCGTCGATCGTGGTTTCGTCGATGGTTGAAAGTGTCATCTGGTGCTACACTGGGTTCGATTTGCAAAACATTGTTCCGCACAGCGGAACTTCCGTCAAGCAAACTCTCAGGCAACAAACCCGGCTGAATCAGGGACCGACCGTAAAGCATGGGGCTCGGGAAAGCGCCGAAGTGCCGACTCGGGCCAAACGCAAAGCATGGAACCCGAGTAAGCGCTGAAGTGCCCGACTCGGGTCGACCGCAAAGCATGGGACCCGAGTAAGCGCTGAAGTGCCCAACTCGGGCCGACCGCAAAGCATGGGACCCGAGTAAGCGCTAAAGTGCCCAACTCGGGTCGACCGCAAAGCATGGGACCCGA
This sequence comes from Burkholderia aenigmatica, assembly GCF_902499175.1. Lineage (GTDB taxonomy): Bacteria > Pseudomonadota > Gammaproteobacteria > Burkholderiales > Burkholderiaceae > Burkholderia > Burkholderia aenigmatica. The sequence goes on along the minus strand of NZ_CABVQC010000007.1, from coordinate 7,613 downwards.
GTAAGCGCTGAAGTGCCCAACTCGGGCCGACCGCAAAGCATGGGACCCGAGTAAGCGCTGAAGCGCCAACTCGGGCCGACAGGAGATGAGACGATGAGTGCTGCAACTTTTCATTGGGACGATCCGCTGCTGCTCAACCAGCAACTGACCGAAGAAGAGCGGATGGTGCGCGATGCCGCGCAAGCGTACGCGCAGGACAAGCTCGCGCCGCGCGTGACCGAAGCGTTCCGCCACGAACGTACCGACGCCGAAATCTTCCGCGAGATGGGCGAAGTCGGCCTGCTCGGTCCGACGATTCCCGAGGAATACGGCGGCCCCGGCCTCAATTACGTGAGCTACGGGCTGATCGCCCGCGAAGTCGAGCGCGTCGATTCGGGCTACCGGTCGATGATGTCCGTGCAGTCGTCGCTCGTGATGGTGCCGATCCACGAATTCGGTTCCGACGCGCAGAAGCAGAAATACCTGCCGAAGCTCGCGACCGGCGAATGGATCGGCTGCTTCGGGCTGACCGAGCCGAACCACGGCTCCGATCCGGGCAGCATGGTCACCCGCGCGAAGAAGGTGCCTGGCGGCTACTCGCTGTCCGGCGCGAAGATGTGGATCACGAACTCGCCGATCGCCGACGTGTTCGTCGTGTGGGCGAAGCTGGAAGAAAACGGCAAGGACGCGATTCGCGGCTTCATCCTCGAGAAAGGCTGGAAGGGCCTGTCGGCACCGGCGATCCACGGCAAGGTCGGGCTGCGCGCGTCGATCACCGGCGAGATCGTCCTCGACGAGGTATTCGTCCCGGAAGAGAACCTGATGCCGAACGTGAGCGGCCTGCGCGGCCCGTTCACGTGCCTGAACTCGGCCCGCTACGGGATCGCATGGGGCGCGCTGGGTGCCGCCGAGTCCTGCTGGCACACCGCGCGCCAGTACGTGCTCGACCGCCAGCAGTTCGGCCGGCCGCTTGCCGCGAACCAGCTGATCCAGAAGAAGCTCGCAGACATGCAGACCGAAATCACGCTCGGCCTGCAAGGCGTGCTGCGCCTCGGCCGGATGAAGGACGAAGGCACGGCGGCCGTCGAGATCACGTCGATCATGAAGCGCAACTCGTGCGGCAAGGCGCTCGACATCGCCCGGCTCGCGCGCGACATGCTCGGCGGCAACGGGATCTCCGACGAATTCGGCGTCGCACGCCACCTCGTGAACCTCGAAGTGGTCAACACGTACGAAGGCACGCACGATATCCACGCGCTGATCCTCGGCCGCGCGCAGACGGGCATCCAGGCGTTCTTCTGATCGTCCGGGTGAGGCGTGCGCGGCAGCCATGCTGCGCACGAGTACGCACAAAAGACACGGCCCGCCCGGCATGACTGCCGGGCGGGCCGTTTTTCATCGGAGCCGCGCACCGGGCGCCAGCCCGGTACCGCGTTCGCGCGCAGCCGCTGCTTACTTGTTCGGCTGCGGCGTGAGGCGCAGATACGGACGCACTGCGTTGAAGCCCTTCGGGAAGCGCTTCTTCAGCTCTTCCGGATCTTGCAGCGACGGCACAATCACGACGTCGTCGCCATCCTTCCAGTTGCCCGGCGTCGCGACCTTGTAGTTGTCGGTCAGCTGCAGCGAGTCGATCACGCGCAGCACTTCGTCGAAGTTGCGCCCCGTGCTGGCCGGGTACGTGATGGTGAGCCGCACCTTCTTGTTCGGGTCGATCACGAACAGCGAACGCACCGTCAGCGTTTCGTTCGCGTTCGGGTGGATCATGTCGTACAGCTGCGAAACCTTGCGGTCCGCATCGGCGATGATCGGAAAACCGACGACTGTCGACTGCGTTTCGTTGATGTCGTTGATCCAGCCCTTGTGCGATTCGACACCGTCGACCGACAGCGCGATCACCTTCACGTTGCGCTTCTCGAATTCGCCCTTCAGCTTCGAGGTCAGCCCGAGTTCGGTCGTGCACACCGGCGTGTAGTCGGCCGGATGCGAGAACAGGACACCCCAGCTGTCGCCCAGCCAGTCGTGAAACTTGATCGGGCCCAGGCTCGATTCCTGCTCGAAATCCGGTGCGATGTCGCCAAGACGCAGACTCATGATGTTCCCTCCTCGAACGATGCTGGTTGAAACCGCGCCCGGATCGGCGCGGGAAAGTCTGTCAGCTTACGGGAAGCAATGGGTCGTGCGAACGATTATTCCGTTTGATATTCATACTTTTTTGTCATTTTTGCCCGGCGTCGGCGCAGGACGCGCGACCACGCGGGAAACTTTTCACCCCGTTTGCCGCTCTGTTGATGATTACAAGTCGTTTACCATGCGGTCTTGCACGGCCGTCGTGTGTCTTCCCGGCTCGCCAGCAGGCAGGCGTTTCGCTACGATGTGAACCTGCAGCATGACAGCATGAAGGGAGTTGCAATGTCGGAAATCAACAAGGAGAAACTGATGTCGGATATCAAAACCGTTCTCTCGGACGCCGAAGACCTGCTCAAGCAAGCTGCGAGCAGCACGGGCGACCGTGCGGCCGAGCTGCGCGAAAAAGCCATGTCGCGCCTGAAGCAGGCCAAGGAAAAGGCGGCCGACGTCCAGGTCGTGGTGGTCGAGAAAGGCAAGAAGGCCGCACGCGCGACCGACGATTACGTGCACGAGCATCCGTGGACGTCGATCGGCGTCGCCGCAGGCGTCGGCGTGCTGATCGGCCTGCTGATCAACCGCAAGTAACGCGCTCTGCGCCGTTTCGTCCCGTTGGCCGCGTCGCGCGGCCTGCGGGCGTCGAAGCCAGCCGGCGGTTTCCGCCGGCCGGCTTTGTCCTAGCTGCACACTGCACGCGCACGCACCTCACCCATGACGACAGACACCACCTCGCAGCCGTCCGGCCAAGGACCGCTGCGCCGCCTCGTCGGCTCCGCGATCGGACTTCTGCAAACGCGCCTCGAACTGGTGAGCATCGAGCTTGCCGAGGAGAAGGAGCGCCTGCTGGGCGTGCTGTTCCTCGGGCTCGCCGCGATGATGCTCGCGACGATGGCACTGATCAGCCTCACCGTGCTTGTCGCGATCGCGTTCTGGGATACCTACCGCTGGCAGTCGCTCGCGGCGATCACCGCGCTGTATGCCACAGGCGGCATCGTATGCGCACTGAAGGCCCGCTCGGGCCTGCGCGATGCGCCGACCGTATTCGAGGCAACGCTCGCCGAGATCGAGAAAGACCGCGAACTGTTCCGCGGCAAGCCGTGAACGCAATCGCGCTCACCCCTTCCACCTATTTCGCCGACGCGCCATGAGCCAGAACATCACGGGCAATTCACCCCGCTCCCATTCGTCGCGATCGAACTGGAGCGCGTCGCAGCATCGCGCGCTCCGCAAGGAACTGCTGATCCTGCGATCCGAAGTCGAGCGGCTCGAACTCGCGGAAGCCGCCGGCGAAATGCGCCAGGCCGTCACGCGCTTCAGCTGGCTCAAGGTGTTCATCCCCGGCCTGTCCAGCAACAAGTTCAGCCAGTCCGCCAAGAACCTGAACGCGAGCCTCGGCCAGCTCGTCAACCAGTATCCGATGCTGAGCTCGCTCGCATCGCTCGTGCTCGCAAAACCCGTTCGCTCGCTGCTGCGCGCGAGCGCGGGGCCCGCGCTGAAGTGGGGCACCCTCGGTTTCGCTGCATGGGAGGTCTACCGGATCTGGAAGCAGTCCCGCAACGAGCGCGGGCTCGACACGCACGACGACTGACCGTCGGCATCCTGCGCGCACGGCCACGCGCCGTGGCGCGCCTTCCATCCGACCTCAACGCACACCCCAGCACACCGCGACCTGTTCATCGGCGCCATCACTTCGCACATTGCCCTTCGTCCCGTCCGAGCGCAGCGTGAAGGCACCGCACGCATCGTCGTGCATCGGGCCCGCGTCGAGCGGGATGGCTTCCAGTTCGTAGCTCACCGGCGAATCACCGCCGTCCGGCCGCCTGATCGCCACTCGATAGACCGCGCGCCCGTCCGGCGGCGCCTGCGCGAGCGCATCTGGTAATGCCGAAGGCGGCGCACCGTCCCGCGTTTCGAGATATTGGGCCGCCCGGTACAGCGCGGCGACCGCCGACGCGCGATGAACGCGCGCGACATGCGCGCGATACGACGGGATGCTCCATCCGGCCAGTACCGCGACGATCGCGAGCACGATCATCAACTCGATCAGCGTAAATCCCGCCGAACGGTACACCGACGTGCGGCCGTTCATCGAAGCACTGTCGCGACGCGACGCCAGCGCAAGGCGACGATGTGTCCGTCGCGTATCGCGACCTGATGCTGCAGCCAGACGGCGCTCGATGCATGCGCACCGACGCCACGCGCAGTGACGACATAAGCGCGGCTGCCTGCCGGCCCTGCCCCGCGCCATGCTTCGATCAGGCATCGCGGCGGTTGCGCAGCCATCGGCCAGCCGGCGAACGGCGCAAACGCTTCGGCGGCCGCCAGCGCCGGCATGCGCCGCCACGCGTCCGGCTCCGTGTGCGACTCGCGTTCGCTCACGTAGGGCGCGGAACCCCGGCGCAATCGTGCGGTGCACGCAGCAAGCGCGGCATCGGCCGCGTGAAATGCGACCAGCCGATCGGACAACGCACGCGTGCGGCGCGACTCCGTCAGGGCGGCTTCGAACCACGTGCCAGTCAGCGCCGCAACCGCCGCGCCAACCGCGATCACCGCGGGCAAGGCAAGGCCCGCATCGCGATGCCAATCGCGGCTGGCTGACCGCAAGCGTATGCGCGACGCTCGCCGGCTTGTCGTCCGGGCTTCCGCACCTGCAGCCTGCAGCGGCTCGTCGCCGTGCGTCGCGATATGCTCATGCGTATCGCCTGCCGCGACGTATCGCAATCTCTTCGCCGCGTACTGCCCCGCTCCGTTCATCGCGGCACCTCGCGTTTATCCGTTGCATCGCGCAACGTATCGTCGACTGCGTGTTCGGCATTCCTCAACGCGACGATGCGATCGAGCGTCAGACGCGCGCGGCCGTCTTGCGCAACGACAGTGCGGCCGTCGCAATCGACGTGTCGCGCCGGTTCGCCCGCCGGTTCGCCGCGCGCACGCACGCAGACGTGCACGGCCACGACATCGGGCCAATCGTCGCTCCGCATTGCACCGGCATCGACGAACTGCGTGCCGCCGCGGCGAAGATAGCGCACCCGCAGCTGGTCGATTCCCGACACGACCGGCTGCGGCGTACCCGGACGGCCGTTTCCTTCGCAATACAGTTCGGGCTCGCCCGTCGACGGACTGACATGGACGTCGAAGCGGTTCTCCACCCGCGCACGCTCGCCGGACACGCCGACACCCTGCCCTAGGCAATCCGACACCTGGCCGCTTACGGTGGGCCACGTCGACACGGCATCGCCGACATACCGGATCAACAACGCGTCCGACGCAGCGCGCACGGGCTCGCACCGTACCTGTGCGCCATCGCCCCTCACGCGCGCCATCGAACAGCCGAACACCGGCGGCAATGACGACACCCCGTCCGCATCGAGCGGCCGGAAACCGGCCATCTGGATCTGCTGGCCGATCAGCATCAGTGCCGTGGCGGCTGCATCGCGCATCCGGAACCCGTCGTCCGCGCGCCGCTGCGCAACGCGCTGCGCGTGGTACAACGCACCGGCCGCGACGACCACGAGCAGACCGACGGTCATCGCAATCAACACTTCAAGCAGCGTATGCGCGCGCATGCGGCGATCAGCGTTCATCGGCGTCGACCTCCCGATATGGAATCCGGACGCATGACGGCGGCTGCACCGACCTGCCCGCCGCTTCGCATCGCGACCCGGTAGCCGCACTGCCGCCGTGCCAGCCGACAACCGCGTAGTGGACGCCATCCGGCCCGTCACCGCGCGTCATCGCGCCGCCGGGCAGCGACGCCGCAGCCCGCGCCGCGAGGCCATCGTCGGCTCCGGCGACTACATGCAAGCGCTCGATACGCGCATCGGCCAGCCACAGCGCGCGCTCGCGCCAGATCGTCGCGCGCTGCGCACGCGCCATCGCAAGCTGGCTACCCGCTACAGCCAGCATCACGGTCGCGAGCAGCGCGACGGCCAGCATCGCTTCGATCAGCGACGTGCCGCGCATGGCGTTGCGCATGATGCTCACGCCGCGTCGCAGCGGCCGGCGACAACTCGCGCCCGGCCGCCTGCCGCGATCCGCACGCAACGCGATACTCGCGCGTCGCCAGCCCCCGGCACGTCGCGTCGCGGACGCAATTCGAAACGCCGGATGCCACCGATTGCCTGACCGACCGGCGGTGCGAACGCGAGATCGTGCGCGGCACCCGCGACGGCCACTTCGGCATCGTGCGGATAGCGCCGCAGCACGCGCGACTGCCCGTCGACCTGCCCGCTGACGATCCAGTCGCACGACCATTCGGCCGGATCGCACCGCTCACCGGCACGCAGGCAGGTGCCGCCGCTCGCGGCCCGGCACAGCGTGACGCGCACGCCGAGACGCGTCGCCTCGGTGCGCGCAAACGACAGCGCGCCGAGCAACGCGCGCGAGCGTGCGTCCACGCGTTCGCGCATGCGCCACTGGTCGAACACGGGTGCCACGTAGAGCGCGAGCCCCGCCGCCAGCGAGATGGCAACCATCAGCTCGACGAGCGTGAACCCGCCCGAGCGTTGCAATACATATTTCAGGGGTTGAGCGTGCCGTGCCATCGCAGTCGTCCTTCGCCGGGGTGATGCGACGACTGTAGCGGCGTGTGCGGACGCGCACCATTTGCCGAATGGCCGACTGGTGGCATGCGATCGCGATCGACACAATCGGCGCGAACTGACCCAACGGAGAAGACGATGAACGGACGCAGCGCGTCAGCGCTTACGCGGAGTCTTGGCGGGAGAGGCGCGACGGAACTCTTCGATCACGTCGGCAAATTCGGAAACGTCCTCGAACCGGCGGTACACCGATGCGAAGCGGACATAAGCGATCGTATCGAGGCCGCGCAACTCGTTCATCACGAGTTCGCCGAGCTTCTCGCTACGCACTTCGCGCTCGCCTGTCGCGAGCAGTTGATACTCGATGCGGGCGACCGCCGCGTCGATCGCGTCGGCAGCAACCGGCCGCTTGCGCAGCGCGAGTTGCATGCTGGCGACGATCTTGCGACGGTCGAATTCCGTGCGGCTGCCGTCCTTCTTCACGACGAACGGCAGGGACAGCTCGACCCGCTCGTACGTCGTGAAGCGCTTGTCGCAAGCCGAGCAGCGACGGCGCCGCCGGATCGCGGCGCCATCTTCGGACACGCGCGAGTCCACGACCTGCGTGTCGTCATGCCGGCAGAACGGGCAGCGCATCGTCGATCAGCGATAGACCGGGAAACGCTTGGTCAGCTCGGCGACCTGCGCACGCACGCGCTCGATCGTCGCTGCATCTTCCGGGTTGTCCAGCACGTCCGCGATCAGGTTGCCCACCTGTTCCGCTTCCGCCGGACCGAAGCCGCGCGTCGTCATTGCCGGCGAACCCAGGCGCACGCCGCTCGTCACGAACGGCTTTTCCGGATCGTTCGGGATCGCGTTCTTGTTCACCGTGATGTGCGCCGCACCCAGCGCTGCTTCCGCTGCCTTGCCGGTGATGTTCTTTGCGCGCAGGTCGACCAGCATCACGTGGCTTTCCGTACGGCCCGACAC
>NZ_CABVQC010000006.1 GCF_902499175.1 Burkholderia aenigmatica | reverse complement strand
ACGATCGGGCCGCTCCGGCAGGTCATGGTTCGAGGCCTGGAGAAGGTTGATCAATTGCTCACGCTGACGATGGCGGCTTATAACCTGACGCGATTGAGATCGCTGGCCGCATTGCGCCCGATGGTTGCGTAATGCCCCAGAGCAAGCACCAGGAGGGGCCGATCCGAGGTAACTCCCGCTGAATTGCGCTGACGAACTGAAAATCGAACGCCTCGCGGTGGCTGCCTCGAATAGCGGTAGGGGAAATGCGTCAGGCCGAGAGGTATTTCAACGGCCTGCTAGCCCTGGTGCCGCAGGAATACGCACGCGAGGAAATCGCCGCTGGACGTTTGGTGCAGGTGCTGGACAAGCCCTGGCCGGCACGTTTCGCCTATTACCTGGTGACGCTGCCAGGTGCCATGCAGCGCCCGGAGGTCAAAGCGTTCGCGGATTGGATCGAGGAAGAAGCGCAAGCATCGGCCTGAACAACGTCCTTCGTTATCTGTTCTTCCTTGTCATCGCCGCACCGGCGAACTGCCCTATCGTCGCCGGATCCCGCCATGGCCAAGTTGTCTGCCGGGCATTGATTTGCACCCCGCAGCGTCGCGAAGAGCGATGTCAGCTTTCGTGCGGCGCCGTTGCGGCGCCGCCAGTCCCGATCACACGTTGCGCTCAACCTGAACTCGAGCAGGAAATCTACACATCAGGATAAGTATTCTTATCACAATAGCTCTATTTAAGATCCAAACCTGCATTTTCGCGAACGCCCCGCATGCCACGGGGCGTCCGTCTTTCAGCGCCCGATCGGCAGCCCCGTCGGCTCGATCCAGCCCAGCTTGTAAGCGATCAGCAGCGACAGGAACAGCGTGACCGACAGCCCGACGCGGGCCGCGAGCGACCAGGCCATCCGCTTGGACTTGCCGCGATCGTGATTCATGAAATACAGCGCGAAGATCAGGCTCGCGATGATCATCGCGAATGCCACGGAAACCAGCAGAGTTTTCATTGGTGATGCCCTTGAAGATCGGAATCGGCCTGTATCAGTTCGGCCAGTTTTTGCCGCTCGTCGGCGAGGTCGCCGACGCCCGACGCCGGCCAGTCCAGCGCGACGCCATTGCCCAGCGAATCACGCACGAGCGCCTGGTAGCGCCGGTCGTTGATCCGGCCCTGGTCCATCGTTTCCGAGATCTCGCGCCGGAACGGCAACGGGAAACTCGCGTACGCGCGCGACAGCGCTGCATATTGTCTCGCATCGATCTCTTTCGACGATGGTATGACAGTCCAGATCACCACGGCCACGATGGCCGTGAACGGGATCGCCGTGTAGCGAAGAATGAACTTGATCGGGGTCATGAAGCGGTGGGCAGAAGTGATCGCGAATGCGGGCGGCGCGGCCGTGCGACAGCGAAGCCGCCGTCAGGCCGCGCCGCATGACATTGTACTGAAAGCCCTATGCGGCTAACAGAGCATGATAATTTCATTATCATTTTCGTCACATAATTCGAGCGATCCTCGGCGATCGAGCGAAGCTGCCAGCGCAGTAGTTTCGAAACCTGACGGGAATACACCGCAGCGCGACCGCGAACCGTCAGCCCGGGTTTTCGCTGGCGTTCGTCGCTGGCGCGGCCAATGCCGGCGGCTTCCTCGCGGTCAAGCCATACACGTCGCACATGAGCGGCATCGTGTCGGCGATCGCCGACCAGACGGCACTCGGCGATGTGCGGCTCGCGCTGGCGGGCATCAGCTCGCTGGGGTCGTTCCTGGTCGGCGCAAGTTGCTCGGCGATTCTCGTCAACTGGGGCCGCCGCCGCGGCCTGCACAGCCAGTTCGGGCTGCCGCCGCCGGTCGAGGCCGCGCTGCTGCTCCTGTTCGGGCTGCTCGGCAGCCACCTCGCGCCGTGGGAAACCTTCTTCGTGCCGGTAACCGTGACGCTGCTGTGTTTCACCATGGGGCTGCAGAACGCGACGATCACGAAGCTGTCGGGTGCGGAAATCCGCACGACGCACATGACCGGCATCGTGACCGACCTCGGCATCGAGCTCGGGAAGCTGTTCTACTGGAACCGGACGGCGGTCGACGTCGACGCGTATGCGGTCATCGCCAACCGCTCGAAACTGCGGATTCACGCGACGATGCTCGCGCCGTTCTTCATCGGCGGCCTGGCCGGCGCGATCGGCTTCAAGCATGTCGGCTACGTATCGACCGTACCGCTCGCCGCGGCGCTCGTCACACTCGCGATCGTGCCGGTGATCGACGACCTGATCGCGCACCAGGAGAGCACTTTCGGCGGTGGCGCCGAAGGCGGATCGATTATAATTTGATTAACATACCGACCACCCTCGCCCCGCAATGGAAACGAAAACTGCCCGCCTGACCGTTCTGATCGACCCCGCAAAGAAGGAAGCCTTCGAGATGCTCTGCGCCGAGCAGGATCTCACGCCTTCGCAGGTCGTGCGGCAACTGATCCGCGAGTATCTCGACCGCCACGGCGTGACGTACAAGACCAAGAGCGCGCTCGGCAAGCGCGTGAAGTAAGCGCGGCCGCACAGGCCACGCCCGCGGCGCCGGTTACGCGCCGATCTCCCATCGCTCGTGCGGCTGCGCGCGCTGCACCAGCCGCCGAGGCTCGACGCCCTCCCCGGCTTTCATGCGCCGCGCCGTCGCTGCCAGCTTGAGCTCGCCAGCCTGGGCACATGCCAGTGCGCGTTCGAGCAGGATGCGCAACGACGGCAACCGGGTGCCGCCCTTCCACGCAAACGCGATGAAGTTGTTATCGTCGCCGCACGGCACCAGCGTATACGACGCACCGAACACCGATCGCAGGTGCTCGAGATGCTGCGGCAACGCCGGATCGTCGTCCATGAAGTTGATCGCCAGCACGCCGGTTTCGCTCAGACGCTCGCGGCATGCCGCGAGGAATGCGGCGCCCGTACACCGGCCACGCAGGCCGTCGGCGACAAACGCATCGTGCAGGATCACGTCCGTCCTGATATCCGCCCGCTCCAGATGATCCGCGCCGTCGGCGCACACCACCTTGAATCGGTTGTCATCAGCAGGAATTCTGAATGTGTCGCGCAGTGCGATCACGTCCGGGTTGATCTCGACCGCGTCGATCGCCGCGCCGGGCAGGTGCCGGTAGCAGTACTTCGCCAGCGAACCGCCGCCGAGCCCGAGCATGCAGATGTGCGCGGGTTCGGGCTGCAACAGCAGAAAGCCCATCATCACGCGCGTATAGCCGAGCTCAAGCCGCCCCGGATCCCGGAGCGACATGAAGCTCTGCGTACCGAAATGGTCGAAGTGCAGCGAAAGCGCGTGCTGCGTCTCCAGCACGAATGGCCGGCCGTCGTTCAGCGGCGTCGCCAGGAATCTGACGAACGCATCGTAGGAAATTCGTTCCTCGGCCATACGCGGGTAGTGAGTTGCAAACGGTCGATCGGGGTGTGCGCGCTCAGACTTTCTTCAGGTAGCAGGCCTTCAGCATGAAGCCGCCCATGTCGGTCTTGCAGTCGACCTCGTGATCGCCGCCGACGAGGCGGATGCTCTTGACCTTGGTACCCATCTTCAGCGTGATCGAAGAGCCCTTCACACGCAAGTCCTTGATCAGCACGACGGAATCGCCATCCGACAGCACGTTGCCGTTCGCGTCCTTGACAACGTCGCCCGCCGGTTCGTCGCCCGTTTCGGCGCCGGCACCGGCCGACCATTCATGGCCGCAGTCCGCGCATACGGTCAGCGTGCCGTCCGGGTAAGTGTTTTCCATCGCGCATTGCGGGCAGGCGGGGGCGGCGTTCATTGCAGCTTCCATTCGGGAGGAGTTGGGTCGTCGATAAAAATGCCGGGCGCGCTGGCAGCGTCGCCCGAATGGCCGGGAGGCACGCGCCGACGGATCGGCGGGCCGCCGTCAGCGCACACGGCATTATAATGCAATACACATATCTTGGCCTCTGTATTATAATTCCCGCTTTCGGGTCGTTCGCCGGACTTGCGGCCCGTTTCACCGAGAATGCCGGCACATCCAAGCAGGATGACATACCCCGGCTGCGCTGCCGGCCGCCCCGAGTCGTGCGGGGCAGCGCGTTTCACGCGCGCCTGGCGCACTGCCGGCCCGGCGCCGCACACCGATTCCGACGTCCCGTCCAGAGGCATTCCGACATCGTGGCAACCGTTGTGTACGTTGAAATCGGCCCCGCGTGGAACCGCAACCGCGGCTACGCCGCACGAGAAGCAGCCGTTGACGCGGCGCGCGGCTTCGCAAGCGACATCCTGCTGATCGCGAACGGGATCAGCAGCGACGCGAAAGACAGCGCCGCCGTCGCGGCGCTGCAGGTGCACGGCGGCACGTCCGCGCAAGTGCTGGCCACCGGCCCCGACGAGGAGGCGGCACTGCAGGCGCTGCTGCCCGTCCTGCAGGCGCGCTGATTCGCGCGCCATCCGATGTCATGGCATCCCGCCCACCCCGAATCCCCACCTCACGAGGAAGCGATGAGCGACAACTTCACGTCAAACACCCCGAACCTGTCGGCCTCCGCCATCTGGGCGCTCGAACGCCTCGCCGACGTCCGCTATGGGCGCGATGCGCCGGCGCTCGGCTGGTCGATCGCGCGTGAGCTCGTCAGCGCGGGCTTCGTCAGCCATTCCGCCCATGGCCGCTCCGGCGCGTCGATCACGGCCGAAGGGCGGACCTTCCTGAAAAGCCGGAAGTAGATCTCCCCAGCGGCGGCGAATCGGCTCGATCCTTTTTGAGCATCGTATTGGCGAATGTGCGTCTTGTGCGGATCGTGCTGCGCTTCTGAAGTGGCCTCCCCTCGAACGAACAGGCATCAGGTAGCGTTCGGGTCACGAAGCCAGTCATGCGCCGCATCGCCGTTCCCGCCATCGAATTCGCCACCTGCGCAAGCGCCGGCGTCTATGCGCAAGTCCGCAAGGTCGCCGGCGACACCCCCCCTTCCTGTTCGCGGCCGCCGCCAATGCGGCGGAGTCAATCCCGGCCGCTCGGCGCGGCGCCCGCCCGGGCAAGGGTTTTGCTATCATTCCGGCTCCCTGTCTTGCCGAAATGGACATGCCCGCTCGCAGAGTGCCGCCGTCGCCGGTCGTCGATCGCACGCCGCTGCTCGTCGAGGAACATCGCCGCCCGATCTGCCAGCGGGTGCGCGGACGGGACACAACCAGCGCGGCATCGACGTGCTGACGGCCTGGCCGTCCCAAGCTCCCTCCTTTCCGGAAATCAAGATGCCGCCAGTCTCCTCCCCGCCCGTTCTCGACACGCCGCGCCTCATCCTCGAAGGCCATCCGCTCGGCGACTTCGATGCGCTTGCCACGATGTGGGCCGAGCCGAAGGTCGTCGAGCACATCTTCAACGGCGAGCCGTCCGCGACGCGCGACTCGTGGATGCGCATGCTCGCGTATCGCGGGCTGTGGCCGCTGCTCGGCTATGGCTACTGGGCGATTCGCGAGAAGGCATCGGGCCGCTATGTCGGCGATCTCGGTTTCGCCGATTTTTACCGTCTGATCGAGCCGTCGATTCGCGGCGTGCCGGAAGCCGGCTGGGCACTCGCGACGTGGGCGCACGGCAAGGGCTACGCGACCGAGGCACTCGCGGCCGCGCTGGCGTGGCTCGACGGGCAGCAGCGGTTCGAGCGCAGCGTGTGCGTGATCGCGCCGACCAACGTCGCATCGATCCGCGTGGCGGAGAAAGCCGGTTACGGCGAGCCGACGCGGATCCGGTTCAACGACACCGACTCATTGCTGTTTTCGCGCGCGAGCCGGTAAGCGGGATGGCGTACCGGTTATCGCGGGCGTGCCGCATGCGCTTGCGGCGCCGGCGCGCCCGCCCCGCTCACGCCGCAACCGGTGCATAAAGACGGGTAAAGCACCCGTTGTCCATCGGACGGAACAGTTTCCGCGCTCATCGAGCCCGCTCCAGCCCCCGGCTTCACCGAACGCCAGCCTTCCGGCGTGGCGAGCGTTCGTCGCCTTCACGGGTCTCCAACCGATCATGGTCGCCATCGACGAACCACCGTGCTGGATCGACATGACCGATGCGCTTTCGACATTGCACCGCTACCGGAACGGTGCGGCCTGATTGAGCCGTCGACGCGGCATCGGTGCGGCCCAGGTCAACGCCCTCCGGGGCGATCGAGAATCCGCCAGGGTATTGGGGCTTCGTCTGCCTCGCGCTCCGAGGTAGCGACCGCTCCCGATCCACGACCGGCAAACGGTGCGATACGCCAGCGGGCGGCCTGCTCGGGCAGACCGACCCGCTCGCACATCCTTGCCGCGTCGGCCGCATGCGTCACCCGCACGGCCAAACTCGAACCAAGGACATGTGGGTGCGTCAGCGCGAGCCAAAGCTGTAGCGCTCCGATCGCACGTTCACGGCCTTGGACCCGCTCCCGTTTGCGCAAGCCGTCTTGATTGGCACGCGCCATCCAGGCGCGAATCTCCGCTTCGGCGCGCTGCGTCAGTTGGTCGTAATTGAAGGTGATCGTCGATAGCATCGCGCCGGATGGCCAGATCGGCCAGGATCATGCGGCGCCAGCTGCAGCGCCGTGCGTTAGTTCGGCGGTCAACCCGTGACCAGATGCACGACAAAAAGCAGCACACCGATAAATATGCCAACGGCAACGAGTGCGGCAATTACAACAACAAGGGGGTTAAGTTGCGTTGCGTCCGTCTCGAGATTTTTTCGTTTATTGACACCCAAAAAAGCAAAAAACACTGCGCGAAATGCACGAACAATCTGATCTTTACCGCTTTCGGCCATCTTCTCTCTCCTTCAACTGAATAACGCTTGCGGCCTTCACTTGGCAGGTCAATTTCCGTCGACTATCGAATATAAAACCACGATGAGTCGCTGCCAGGCCAACTTCATTTTTCTCGTTTCGCAAAGAACTGAACGCTTGCTTCCCGATGATTTTTTCACCGCTGATCATAGCGCTTCCAATTGAAACGCTTGCCATACTCGATGCGGGTAGCGGTCGCATGCAAATTCACCGTATGCCCCGATGCCAAGGTGCGTGCGCGATCCAGCATATCCGCGAGGGACGGCAATCGCTGCGCGCCTTTCCAGGCGAATACCGTAACATTGGAATCGCTATCCTCCGAGGGAACCAACGTGATCGCGTCGGCAAATATGCCCCTCAGAGCACTCAAATAGCGGTGGAAGTCGGGGTCGTCCGTGATCAGATTCATCACTAACATCCCATCGTCGCTCAAGTGACGATAGCACGCCTGGTAGAACGCTCGGCTTCCAAGTTCCTCGGGTAAACCGTCCACGTCATAACCATCCACGATCAGCACGTCCGGCCGTTGACTCTTGACTTTGACGTAATGCGCGGCATCGTCGCAGAGAATCTGGAAACGCTGATCGTCAGTAGGTATTGAAAATCGATCGCGCAAAGCGATAACCTCAGGATTGATTTCAATCACCACAATCTCCGTATCGGGCAGGTGCCGATAACAGTACTTGGCGAGCGAACCACCGCCCAGGCCGATCATTGAGATCCGTCTCGGATTGGAATTAAAAAGCAAAAATCCCATCATGGTTCGCGTATAACCCAAGGTTAGTACGTAGGGGTCATCGAGCAGCATCGTGCTCTGGACTGCTGTTGAGTCAAAGTAGAGGGAAATGGTTTCGTCGTTCTCAATCACCATTGGCGTAACGTGGTGATATTTTTTCTTCGCCCGCTTTTTTTCATGAACCTTGGTCTTGGTCACGGATCCATGTTTCAGCACATCAAAGGAAGATCCTTTCAATTCCTGTCCTTTACCGCAGAGTTTTGACCAGCGTCAGTGGTCCTGATTTCGTTCAAATCGGTTGCGATTCTCCGTTCCACGATCCCCCGACGACGCGCCCGGAAGGGACTCGGGAGAGCCACGGCTCTCACCGTCCAATGGGCAGTCCCGTCGGCTCGACTCACTTTCATTGACACGGCGCGTCAATCCTCGCGTGATCGGCAAGCGGTCAAAATGCCGCGCAGCAAGTCGACGGGGGGCGGCGGACATCCGGGAATCGTGACGTCGACCGGCATGATCGACGAGAGCGGTCCACACACCGCATAGCTGTTGGCAAAGATGCCGCCGGTACACGCGCATTCGCCCGCAGCGACCACCAGCTTCGGTGCGGGCGTCGCGTCGTACGCGGCGAGCACGGCCGCCCGCATGTTCAACGTCACGGGCCCGGTCACGAGCAACAGATCCGCGTGCCGCGGACTCGCGACGAACTTGATGCCGAGTCCTTCGATGTTGTAGTACGGATTGTTCAGCGCGTGGATTTCCAGCTCACAGCCATTGCACGAGCCCGCGTCGATCTGTCGAATGCACAGTGCTCGCCCAAGCAAATCGAGAATGTCCTGGCGAATTCGCTGCGCCTCGTGACGCCACGCATCTTCCACCGCAGGCACGGGTTCGTTCGGAAAATCAGTGCGCACGAACTGACGAATGAGTTGCCACATCAGAGATCATGCCCCGCGTAGTTCAGATTGAACGACTTGTTGATCAACGGGAAATCGGGAACGATGTTGCCGATGATCGCGTGCTCAAGCGCCGGCCAGTTTTGCCACGACGGATCGTGGCAATGGCACCGCACGACCGCATCGTCCGGTGCTGTCTCGAGTGCAACGAACACGTCACCGCGCCAGCCTTCGATCCAGCCGATTCCCCGGGAACGTCCGGCTGCGGGCGTCACGTCGACGACGATCGGCCCCCGCGGAAGATTCGCCAGCAGCAACCGGATCAAACGGAGCGATTCGTCGATCTCGGCAAAACGGACGGCGACGCGCGCAGCGACGTCGCCGCGTACGTCGCTCACCGTCTTGACGGTGAGGTCGCCATATGGCGCTGCTTGCAGGTCTGCGCGCAGGTCAAACGCTCGGCCGCTGGCACGGGCCGCCATGCCGCGCACACCGAAATGCTCGACGACGTCAGGTTTCAGCCGGCCGGTGCCGAGAAAGCGGTCCTGCAATCCCGACTGATCGTCGTAAATCTGCCGCATCGCGTGGACGTCGCGTTCGATGCTTTCGCATTGAACCGACAGTTCGGCCGCGTGCTCGAGAGAAAGATCAACTGCCACACCTCCCGGCACAACCCGATCCATCAGGTAGCGATGCCCGAAGACCCGCGCGTTCATCCGTATCCAGTCCTCCTTGAACCGCGAGAATTGCGCGAGACCGAATCCGAAACCGGCATCGTTGCCGAGCGCGCCCAAGTCGCCCAGATGATTGGCGATACGCTCGCGCTCGAGCAGGAGCGCGCGCACATAAAGCGCACGCCTTGACGGCTCGACACCATACGCCTGCTCGAGCGCCATGCAATAGGCCCACGAGAACGCGACGGTCGAGTCGCCGGCAACCCGGCCCGCAACGCGATGGCCGTTCGATGCGGCCGTCCGTTCGAACAACCGTTCGACGCCGCGATGTACATAGCCAAGTCGTTCCTCGAGCCGCAGCACCTTCTCGCCGACGACGGAGAACCGGAAATGGCCTGGCTCGATCGTGCCGGCGTGAATCGGCCCGACGGCGATCTCATGTACGCCGTCGCCGGCCACCCGTACGAACGGATAATCTGCCTCATTCGACTCGAAGCGTTCGACGCCGGTCGCCTGCGTTTGCAACGGAAAGTAATCGGCGGGCCAATTTCCGTGATGGAGCCACGGGCGTGTATCCCGAGCCGCACGGGCGCGCAAGCCGATTAGATCGAAAATCGCCCGCTGCATACGCGCCGCGTACGGAAAAATTTCGGCCAGATCGGGGAAATCCCCTTCGGGCCGCGGCTTGTCGCCCGTTGCGAGACGTACCCACAGGATGCCGTCCTCGCATTCATACGCCGCATTCACCGTGAATACGCGCTCAGGTGCTTCGTCGCCCCACATCGCAACGAGCCGGCTTTGTTCCGATTGCGCCGCATGGGCGATCTCGAGCCACTTCGATTCGTCGACATCGGTCACGATCGCCGGAATCTGGCCTGCGCCTTCCACAAGGCGCGTAGCGCTGCCGATCTGCATCAAATCGAGCCGCATGCGTCACCCCGCCAGCATTGTTGCCGCCTGGCGGTACCACATCGCCAGATAAGGCGGCACGTAGAGGCCGAGCATCAGGCCAAGCCCCAGGTGGACGAAAACCGGTAGCAGCGCCGGCCGGTGCACGAGCGGCCTGGCCGTCGTCTCGCCGCCGAACACCATCCGCTGCACGCGCGCGAAGATTGCCGCGAACGCGACGGCAAGCCCGAGCAGCAACAACGGCGCGGTCCACGGTAACGTGTTCATTGCGGTCGTGAGGATCAGGAACTCGCTCGCAAACACGCCGAACGGCGGCAGGCCGAGAATCGCAAGCGTGCCGAGCATCATTCCCCAGCCGACCGTCGGGCTGACCTGCAGTAGCCCGCGGATGCCTTCGATCGCTTGCGTGCCGGCTTTCTGCACCGCGTGGCCGACTGCGAAGAAGATCGCCGACTTGACGAGCGAGTGAACCGTCATGTGGAGCAGCCCGGCGAACGTCGCGACCGGACCGCCGAGCCCGAACGCGAACGTCATCAGCCCCATGTGCTCGATCGACGAATACGAGAACAGCCGCTTGACGTCCTTCTGCCGAAACAGCGAAAACGACGCGACCAGCACCGACACCAGTCCGAAACCCACCAGCAGCCGCCCCGGCAAACCGTTGCCGAGCGCGCCGTCCGCGAGCACCTTGCAGCGCAGTACCGCGTACAGCGCGACGTTCAGCAGCAGGCCCGACAGCACCGCCGAGATCGGTGTCGGCCCTTCCGCATGCGCGTCCGGCAGCCAGCTGTGCATCGGCACGAGCCCGACCTTCGTCCCATAGCCGACCAGCAGGAACACGAACGCGATCGAAACGATCGTCGGATCGAGTTGGGCCTTGACGGCGGCCAGGCTCGTCCACAGCAGCGCGTCGCCGTCGGTCAGTTGCCGGCTCGCGGCCAGATACAGCAGGATCGTGCCGAACAGCGCCTGCGCGATACCGACGCCGCACAGGATGAAGTACTTCCAAGCCGCCTCGAGACTCGCGGCGGTGCGATAGACGCTGACCAGCAGCACGGTCGCCAGTGTTGCGGCCTCCATCGCGACCCACAGCACGCCAAGGTTGTTGGTGAGGAGCGCGAGCAGCATCGCGAACATGAAAAGCTGATACATGCTGTGATAAAGCCGCATCCGCGCCTGCGTCATCCGGCCGCGGGCTTCCTCGACCTGCATGTACGGCCGCGAGAACAGCGACGTCGTCCAGCCGACGAACGCGGTGAGCGCAACCAGGTACACGTTGAGCGGATCGACAAAGAAAGCCTGCCCGAACACAAATGACGGCCCGTGCTCGACGGTGCGTGCGGCCAGCACGAGCGTTGCCGCGAATGTCAGGAAGCTGAAGCCCACGTTCAAGCCGCGTGCGACATGGCTCGGCCGCACGGACGCCAGGCATCCGGCCGCCAGTAGCGGGATGCCGAGCACAGTGAACACGACGTGAGCGTCATTCATCCTTGAGCTTCTCGAGGTGATGGATGTCGAGACTGTCGAACTGCTCGCGAATCTGAAACATGAACACGCCCAGGATCAGAATACCGATCAGCACATCGAGCCCGATGCCGAGTTCGACGATCATCGGCATGCCGTTGGTGGCGGCCGTCGCCGCGAAGAACAGCCCGTTTTCCATCGACAGAAAACCGATCACCTGCGGAATGGCCTTCGCGCGCGTGATCATCGACATGAACGACAGCAGCACGCACGCAAGCGCGATCCCGAGCGTGCCGCGTGCCACCGACGTTGCAAGCTGGCTGATCGGCGACGCGACGTTGAACGCAATCACCACGAGCACGATGCCGATGAGCAGCGTCGTCGGAATATTGATGAGCGGTTCGACGTCGGCCTGGACATCGAGCCGTCGAACCAGCCGGTACAGAATCCATGGAATCAGGCCAACCTTCAGCGCAAGCGTCAGCCCGGCGGACACGTACAGGTGCCCGTCGCCCGTCACGAAGCCGAGGATCAGGTTCGCGGACACGAGTGTGACACCCTGCAACGTATAGAGATGGATCAGCGTCAGGATCCGGCGCTGGCTGAGCATCGCGAACGACAGCATCAGCAGCACGGCCGCGAGAAAATTGATCAGTTGCGTCGCGTAGCCGTGCATTCATGCCCCCAGCAACAGATGAACGAGCATGCCGATCACCGCGAGCAGAAAGGCGGTGGCAAGGAACTCCGGCACCCGGAAGATCCGCATCTTCGCGTTGGCCGTCTCGACGACCGCAAGCGCGGCGCCACCTGCCATCAGCTTGGCGAACAGCACCGGCACGGCCAGTACGAGCGCGAGCGGATTGCCAGCACTCGCGATCCCCCACGGTATGAACAGGGCGAGACCGATGCACGAATACGCGAACAGCTTGAGGCTGGCTGCCCATTCCATCAACGCGAGATGACGCCCCGAGTATTCGAGGATCAGCGCCTCGTGGATCATCGTGAGTTCAAGGTGGGTGGCCGGATTGTCGACGGGCAGCCGCGCGTTCTCGGCCAGCGACACCAGCGTGAATGCGATCCCGGCAAAGGCCAGACTCGGGTAGATCGTGAGCTCGCTACGCCCCAGCGTCTCCACGATGCTCGTCAGCAGTGTCGACTGCGTGATCAGCGAGGCCGACAGCAGCACCATCAGCAGCGCCGGCTCCGCGAGGAAGCCGATCAGCATTTCGCGGCGGGCGCCGAGCGTGCCGAACGCCGTTCCGACGTCCATCGCGGCGAGCGACAGCGCGACGCGCGCGAGTGCGAACAGGCCGACCAGCGCGATCGCGTCCGCGGCCGGCGACAGGGGTAACTCGGTCGACAGCGTCGGCACGATCGCACATGCGAGCGTCATCGCCGCCCAGACGACGTAGGGGGCGCCGCGGAAGACCGGACTCGAGCCGTGCGCGACGACCGATTCCTTGTTGAACAGCTTGTGGAGCATGCGATACGGCTGCCAGATCGACGGCGCGCGCCGGTTCTGCAACCAGGCGCGGCACTGATTGACCCAGCCCGTGAGCAGCGGCGCCGCCGCGAGCGCGACCACGATCTCGAGGGTCTGCGATAGCACGCCGGATAGGGTTACCATCGTCTCACCAGCATCAGGAGCAGGATCAGTACGGCGAAACTATAGGTCAGATAGACGGCAATCTTGCCCGTCTGCAGGCGACCGGCCCAGTCTGCGGCTCGCTGCGTGAGCGCCGCGATACGCGCGTAGAACGCTGACCAGGTTCGATCGGCGATCGATACGCGGTACACCGGCTGCGCGTCGAACGGCGACGGCAATTGCCGCTCGATGTGCAACAGCGGCGAGAAGATCTCGCGGATCGGCTGCCCGAACCCTTCCGCGGTGTCCTGCATCCGGGCAGACGTGAACGGAAAGCCGCAACTCCACGGCGCTGCGCGCCGCACCCGGCCGTGGTAGAACCGTCTCACCAGCACCCATGCGCCCCCACAGCACGCAATGAAAAACAGCATGAATACCGCTGGCATGTAGCTCGCCCGCGCGGTCGACACCGGCACGAACAGCAACCAGCCGTGATTCTCGGCACCGACGCCTGCGCCGACGAGTGCGCGCGTAATGCGATCGAGCACCTTGACGAACTGCGCGGGCATCAGTCCAAGCAGCACGCCGATGACGGCGAACCAGCCGAACGCAAGCCGCTCCCACGTGTTCGCATCGCGTGCGCGGTCCAGCTTCGCCTCCCGAGGTTGCCCGAGGAACACGATGCCGAAGAACTTGACCATCGTATAACCCGCCAGCGCAGCCGACATCGCGATCAGCGCAGCGACGATCGGCACCGTCATCGCAAGTATCGAATTCGGCAAGCTCGGCGTAAACAGGACGCTCTGCAGCAGCAGCCATTCGGCGGCGAATCCGCTCAGCGGCGGTAAACCCGCGCTCGCCGCGACGCCCGCGAGCATCGCCCATGCGGTCCATGGCATGAAGCGGATCAGGCCGCCGAGCTTGCCGAGATTGCGTTCACCGGTGGCGTGCAACACGGCACCCGTACCAAGGAACAGCAGGCTTTTGAACGCCGCGTGGGCCACGATCTGGTAGAGCATCGCGGTCAATGCAAGCGCGGAAAGACTTGTCATCCCGTAGGCACGAAACAGCACGGCGATCCCGAGCGCGACGATCATCAGACCGACATTGTCGATCGACGAATAGGCGAGCAGGCGCTTCATGTCGACCTGGATCGTACTGAACACGACACCGAGCAGCGCGGTGCCGACGCCCAGCACGAGTAACAGCACGCCCCACCAGGCGATCTGCACGTGCAACAAGTCGAACACCGTGCGCAGCAGGCCATACAGACCGACTTTCAGCACGAATCCGCTCAGCAGCGCAGATACAGGCGATGGCGCCGCAGGGTGGGCCTCGGGCAGCCACACGTGCAGCGGGAAAATGCCGGCCTTTGCGCCGAAGCCGAAGAGCGCGAACAGGAACGCGAGTGACGCCCAGAACGCGTCGAGCGATTGCGCCCGCATGTTTGCGAATGTGTAGTCGCCGGTGCGCGCCTGCAGGATGCCGAAACAGAGCAGCAGCGCGAGCGCGCCGACGTGCGAGATCAGGAAATACAGGTAGCCGGCCCGGCGGATCTCGCCGAGCCGGTGGTTGGTCATCACGAGGAAGGTCGCGGACAGCGTCAGCATTTCCCAGGCGACCATGAACACGTAGGCATCGTCCGCGATGAGGACCAGCGCGATGCTCGCGACGCACACGTGGTATTCGAAACAGATGAGTCCCGGCGCGGCCCCTTCGCCCTTGCGGAAATAGCCTGCAGAGAAGGCACCGATCCCGGCGCTGACGATGCCGAGTACGAACAGGAAATAACCGGACAGCCGGTCGACACGCAAATGAAACGGCAGGTCGGGCAGTCCGATCGGCAGCACCGCAGCCGACGGTTCGGCAAAGATGCCGGCGAGCCCCGCCGCGCCCAACAGTAGCCCGACCAGCGCGCCGAGCGGAAACAACCCATGCGCCACGAGCCTTGTGCGATGCAGCACACCAAGCCCCAGCGTGCCGATCGCGAGCCAGACGGCCGCGGCCAGCAGGACCAGATGGACGACAGGCACGGGGGGCATCCGGATTGTCTCCAGTACGCCCGGGTTGGGCGAGTTGCACGAAATAGCCGCGGAACCGCACGGCATCGTTCCGTGCGCATTATGACACTGAACGACTCATCTAGCTAACAGGATATGATAATGCCATTATCATGTGAACCACATGCCACGGAGCATCCGGCGCGCCCTGCGCCGCTTCTTTGCGACCCGGGCCCCGGGTGCCTGAACGGCGGCCCGGATCCCAATCCGCGCGATTGAGTGAAGACCCTATGCCAGCGCAGTACTTTCGTAGCCTGACCGGAAAACACCGCAGCGCGAGCGCCAACCGTCAGCTCGGATTTTCGCTCGCCTTCGTCGCCGGCGCGACCAACGCCGGCGGCTTCCTTGCGGTCAGGCAATACACGTCGCACATGAGCGGCATCGTATCGGCGATCGCCGACCAGACGGCGCTCGGGGATATTCGGCTGGTGCTCGCCAGCATTGGTTCTCTCGCGTCGTTTCTCGTGGGCGCGGGGTGCTCCGCGGTGCTCGTCAACTGGGGGCGCCGCCGCAGTCTTCAGAGCCAGTACGTGCTGCCGCTGGTGGTCGAGGCTGCGCTGCTGCTTCTGTTCGGCCTGCTCGGCAGTCACCTTGCACTCTGGGAGGCGTTCTTCGTGCCCGTGACCGTGATCCTGCTGTGCTTCATCATGGGGCTGCAGAATGCGATGATCACGAAGCTGTCCGGCGCCGAAATCCGCACGACCCACATGACCGGCATCGTGACGGACCTCGGTATCGAACTGGGGAAGCTTTTTTACTGGAATCGGTCGAAGGTCGATGCGGACGTGCACGCGGTCATTGCCAACCGCGCGAAGCTGAAGATCCATGGCACGATGCTGGCGTCCTTCCTGATTGGCGGCCTGGCCGGTGCAGTTGGCTTCAAGCATGTGGGCTACGTGTCGACGGTCCCGCTCGCCGCAGCGCTTGTCACACTCGCGATCGTACCTGTCGTCGACGATGTGCTCGCCTGTCTCTGCCGGCTGAATCGCCGGCCTTGAAGCCGCGCGAGGCGGCGTGAATCTCGACCCACAACCCCGGAGCATGCATGCTCGAAGAGCAAGTCTACGTTGGTGGCCGGTTTGGCCTGAACGGATACCGTTCCGCGCTTGTCGCGACGACGGCGTCGCGCTTTGTGAGCGACATCACTTGCACGTCGCACGGCAAGGCGGTCAACGCCAAAGACGTGATGTCGGTCATGACGTTGTGCGCACCATCCGGCACCGTCATTCGTATCACCGCGATCGGCCCCGACGAAGCACAGGCCGCTCGGGCATTGGTCAGCGTACTGTCAGCCGACGATACCGTCTGACTCTCCGTCAATCGCAACCGGGGGCTGCCGCCCAGCCGCGCCGCGCCGGCGAAAGCAAATGCAATATAATTCGATTGGCATATTGGCTGCCCCTTCCCCGCAATGGAAACGAAAACCGAACGCCTGACCATCCTGATCGATCCGGCGAAGAAAGAAGCCTTTGAAATGCTCTGCACAGCACAAGATCTGACGGTGTCGCAAGTGGTGCGGCAGTTGATCCGCGAGCACCTCGAGCGACACGGCGTGAGCGACAAGACAAAGAGCCCGCTCGGCAAACGGGTGAAACGAAGCGCGGGTTGAATTCGAGTCACGCAGCACAATCACCGCAGGATTGATCCCGACCGCATCGATCGCCACCCCGGTCAGATGCCGGTAGCCGTATTTCGCCAGCGATCCACCGCCAAGCCCGATCATGCAGATGTGTCGGGGCGCGGATTGCAGCGGCGGAAATCCCCTCATCCGTGTGTAGCCGAGCGCGATCTGCTCGGGTGCGCAGCGCGAGATGAAGCGCCGGGCGGCGAAGCGATCGAAGGGCCACAAGATTGCGCGGCACGTTTCCGGCACAAAGGGCTGCCCGCCATTCAACGCCGTTGACAGGAAATTGACGAGGGTGTCGCCGGAGGTTCGGTCGTCACTATCCATGCTCAGCGTGCTCACGCGGTCGAACGATTGATGAGTGATCGGCAGCGGCTACGCAACCATCCGTGAACACGACACGGCGTCATGCCCTTTTCAGAAAGCACGCTTTGAGCATGAAACTGCCGGCGTCCGTCTTGCAGTCGAATTCGTGGTCGCCGCCAACGACCCGAATGCTCGTCACCTTGGTGCCCACCTTCAGCGTGATCGATGCCCCCTTCACGCGCAGATCCTTGATCGGCACGACCGCGTCGCCGTCTGACAACACATTTCCATTGGCGTCTTTGACGACGTTCTCTACCGACTCGTCAGCGGCGTCGGCGGCGGCGCCGGCGTTCGGCGACCACTCGTGACCGCAGTCGGCGCACCCGTACAAGGTGCCGTCCGGGTAGGTATTTCCATCGCGCATTGCGGAGATGAAGGGGCTGCCTTCATTGCAGCGTCCAATCGATCTGATCGAGTCGGTCAGCGTGGAGGGCGGCCGGCTGCACCGGCGACAACGCCGCACCGTCGCCTGGACGGCCATCCAGACATGCACACACCATTATAATCAAACACACATAAACGCACCGCTGGATTATAATCGTGCGCTTGCCGCCTTTCACTGGACTTGAGGGTGGATTCGCTGAGGATGTCGACATGTTCGATCTGGATAGGGCACTACTGGCACCCGACCGACGACCGGTAACCCTGCGGGACGTCGCGGGAAACCGGGGGCTCATCGCCGTAGGTGTCGGGCGCGCTGGCGAACGTGGATTCCAGATGGTTCATCGCTTCCACGACGTGGGCGAACAGCTTGCAGCCATCGGCATTCACCTTGCTTTCGTCTATCCCCGGGAATCGGCCAGGCACGTCATGGATCCGCTCTCGGCGGCCAGCGCCCGATTTCGGTGTCATCCGCACTTGCTCCTCGACTGGGACGGACGCTGTTTCACGCGAGAGGTGCCGCCACGATCGCTGGCCACCGTGTACCAGAACGGTGAAATGAGACGACTCGCCGACGTTGTCGATTTGCGCGGCGCGACGTGGGAAAGTGAATTCCGGGCGTTCGTTGCGCGTTGCACGGTCGGCGTGTGCTGAACCCAACGATCTCGGTCGAGGCTTGCACAACGTGGCAGCAGTCGTTTGCTTCCGGATTGGGAAAGGTGCGTCCCCGGCCCAGGATGCACTCGTCGATATGGCGCGTCGCTTCGCGAGCGACATCCTGCCCGTCGCGAACGGGCGCCGTGGTAACGCGAAAGATGGCATGGCCGTCGCGTCGTTGCAGGTGCGTGGCGGCGCCTCCGCTCAGGTACTCGCTGCCGGCCCGGACGAGGAAGCCGCACTTCAAGCGCTTAGGCCATTGCTACAGAAGGGGTGACGCGCATGCCGCCGCTTGACCTTCCGCTCCTTGCCGTTCGAGCCGATCATGCAACCGCTCACACGGACAAACCGATCGTCGTGGAAACCGAGCACCTCGTCTCGCTGTGCTTCGACGGCCGCGGTATGCAAAGCACCATGCTGCGCGCCGCGCCGAATGCGCTTGCACTCGGTTACACACGCACGATGATGGGCTTCCTGTTATTCCAACCGGAATCGGCTCGTATTGGCTTGATTGGTCTGGGCGGCGGCTCGCTGGCGAAGTATTGCCATCGATACCTGCCCGAGGCGCACATCACGGCAATCGAAATCAATCCCGACGTGATTGCGCTACGCGATAGATTCCACATCCCGCCCGACGACGAACGCCTGACGGTCGTGTGCGCGGATGCGGCACGCCACCTGTCGACCACGACGCAAACGTTCGACGCACTGCTATTGGACGGCTTCAATGCAGATGGCGCGCCGGCCGAACTTTACAGTTCGGCCTTCTACCAAACCTGCCATGCACGGTTGAGTAACGACGGTGTATTGGTTATCAACTTTTTGGGTGAGGATCCGCGTCTCGGCGACATGCTCGGTCGGCTTTACGACACGTTCGGTGCGTCGATTGCACTCGCGCCGGCGGAAGACAGTACATCCAACATGATCGCGTTCGCCTGGAAGCGCAACGCCCCCCTGCCATCGCTCGAGGCATTGATGGAACGTGCCGAGCGACATACCGAACGGCACAGCCTCGATCTCGTTGACACGGCGGTACGCATTGAAGTCGGCGCCAGTTACGACTGGACGCGCCTGAAAGCATGTCTTGCCAACTGATTTCCCGGCTTCCGACGCGCGCGGTCATGATCAACATACGGGAGAAACGATGAACGACAACGATACGACAAGCGCACCCATCCTCTCCGCGCCCGCAATCTGTGCGCTGGAGCGTCTTGCCGAGGTCCGCTATGGCCGGCAGGCGCCCGCGCCCGGCTGGTCCATCACGCGGGAATTGATCGGCGCGGGGTTGGTGAGTTCCCCATTGAATGGCCGTCCGAGCATTTCGATCACGGCAGCCGGACGGGCATTCCTGAAGAACCGAAAATAGCGTCCGCCGATCGCGCCAGGCAGATCGAATTGAAATCCCGCGTGCGCCCTGGAAGTCGGCCTGTCGTAGTACGTACTACATGGGGCGCATGGCCGAAACGCGTCGAGGTTCAGCCATATGTCACCTTCGGGCGAATGTCACGTCGCAGCTGAAAGCCGACACATGCGGTTGCCCGCTGACGTCCCACAACGCGGCCTTCCCACCGTCAGCGAATTTTGCTCGCGATAGAAAGCGTCCAGCCTGAACGCTGCGTCGTGCGTCGGAATTCGATCAAACAATGGGGAGTGGGCCGCCGGAACTCGACGTTTGCCTCGTGAGTTGACAAACTCCATGCGGACGCAGACGACTTGACCTGACTATTTTTGCTGGATCGTCAATGCAATCGGCACCTCGCGGGCCGAAAGGCTGGATTCACGGCGACTCGGGAGTGACAGCATTATTTTGCTCCACACCTTGAGACCGTGGATGACTTGCAACGGCTCCATTTCGCATTCCTATTTGTCCATCGTCCCGTCGACAACTTTTCCCCTCGAAAGCCAATGCGGCGTCAACGCGGATCCGCACGCCTGCAATGGCAGCAGTCACGCACCGGGGGCGGGTCACTGCGCGTACCGGTTATCGCCGTCGTCTTCACCAGGTCTTTGACGTCGGGCCGGAAACGCGGCTCCTCTTTTTTCTCTTCGGTTGGGGGATTGTAAGGAGCCATTGACAACAGATCGTGTAATATTTCGTAATGATCTGTCGAGTAACCTTTACCTGGCCCGAATCGAGTGGCGTAGCGGCGTCCGCACAAGCTGACGTTCGCCAACGCTTTTGCCCGAACGGCACCGGGGCGTGGTTCTCTCCCGGCGACGCGCCGGATATCGCGCCGACGCATTTTGCCCGTTCGTCGAGCCGTTCGTCGGCATTTGCGGCAAGTCGGCAAAGATTTCCGCGCGGACAGGATCAGCGGGCGATGCAGATTTCGTCACATTCCTCTGGAATGTTACGCAGTATTATCCGCGTCGCTTCGGCTACCACGCGTTCGGACTGGGCCTAACCGCTCGCCATGTTCCCGTTTTGCCCCCTCGTTTAGCGATGCCCATCCGAATCCTGCTCGTCGAAGACGACGTTCAATTGTCCATACTGACCGCAGACTATCTGCGCAAGCATCAGTACGAGGTAGACACGCTGCTTGACGGCACCGATGCCGTGTCGACGATCGTCACGCGCCGCCCTGACCTGGTGCTGCTCGACATCAACCTGCCGGGCAAGGACGGTTTCGAGATTTGCCGCGAAGCACGCTTGCAGTACGACGGCATCGTCATCATGATGACGGCCCGCGACGAACTGTTCGACGAGCTGCTCGGCCTGGAATTCGGCGCGGACGACTTTCTCCACAAGCCGGTCGAGCCGCGCATTCTGCTCGCGCGGATCAAGGCCCACCTGCGGCGGCTACGCATGCGACCGGTTGACTACGTGCCGGCCTCCCCTCAGCGGTTCGAGTTCGGCAAGTTTTCGATCGACCGGGCGGATCGCAAGGTTCGCCTTCCTGACGGTAGCGCGCCTCGCCTGACGTCGACCGAATTCGACCTGCTGTGGGCCCTTGCCTGCCGCGCCGGCGAGGTCGTCAGCCGGGAAGACCTGACGGTGCTGTTGCGCGGCATCGAGTTCGACGGCTTCGATCGCTCGATCGACGGCCGGATCTCGAAGCTGCGCCGCAAGCTGCTCGATGACATCACGGAACCGAAGCGGATCAAGACGATACGCTGCAAGGGCTATCAGTTCAGCAAGCATGCGTGGGAATGACGCGGCATACGCGTCGACACGCCGCTTCGCGTGCGGCCTGTCGTGGCCCGCGACCGCATGCGTTGGTCGGCCGCGCACCTGCCACTGCATGTGTGCAGCACCTGCAGCAGTTGCCGATTGGCGTCGGGCACGCCGATACCGGCCGGCAACCGGATACCGTCACGTGCCCGTCGTCTTCTCGCCGAGCGCGGTGACGGGCGTCTCCGGATTGCGCGCAAGCCCTTGCGCGAACACCTTCAATCCTTCCAGCAACGGCGTCAGCGCGTCCCACAGCGCTTCGTCGTGCAGCAGCCGGTAGGCGCCGCGCACGCCGGGTGCGACATGCGCGTGCTGCGCCGGTTGCCACGCGCCAACGTGGTGCAGCGCGTCGGCAGCCGCGAACGCGGCCTTGCCGAACTGCTCCGGCGGAATGCGCGACAGCGCCATCAAGAGCACCGCGAGATTCTGCATGCCGCTCTGCATGCCCGGCTTGTCGAGTGCATCGACGAACGTGTCGGCCAGCCGCGCGTTCGCGCTGACGACCTCGCTCGCCAAATGCAGGAATCCATGCCGGTGCAGGCTGCCGAGCAGGTGTTCGAGCGCGTCGTGCGCGCCGGGCTCCATGTGCGGAGGGTTCGTGTCGGGAGACTGACGTTCGGTCATCGGCTTTCTCCGGTTGGGACGCCACGTGGCAGCTGCGACGGCGACCACGCGCGCCGGTTGCGTCTCGCTCGTCGGACGCCCCGTGCCCGGCGGCAGCGGCCGCGATGCGCGGCAAGGGGCCAGACAGGCGCGCGAACCGCGCGTGGTTTGCCCCGCGGCGGTTGCTTGCGCCGTTTCCATCGACGAGCCATGCGGCCCGCCTGTCGAACGGCCGTGCCGGTACGCGCCGGCCAGCCGCCGCCCTACCGCATGTTTCCCGTATGCCCCAGCGAATAGCGCCCCGGCTGCGGCCACACCGTCAGGCCGTGCGGCTCCATGCCGACGGGAATCGACCGGACCGCGCCGCTCGTGGTGTCGATCGCGTAGACGACGTCATCGAAGCGGCCCGACAGCCACAGCGTCTTGCCGTCCGCGCTGACGTTGCCCATGTCGGGGCTGCCGCCACCGGGGATCGGCCAGGTCGCGACCACCTTGCGCGTCGCGAAATCGAGCACCGATACGCCGCCCTTGCCGTGGCGCGGCCCGTGGACCAGATTCGAGCCGCGATTCGCGATATAGAGCTTCGTGCCGTCGCGGCTCGGATACAGTCCGTGCGTCCCGACGCCGGTCGGGATGAAACCGGCCTTCGTGAAGCGGTCGCCATCGACGACGTATACACCGTCCGCCATCATGTCGGCGACATAGAACACCTTGCCATTCGGCGACACGCGGATGTCCTGTGGCATCCCTTTCCGGTCGAGCTCGAGGTAGCCGACCACCTTGCGATTCACCAGATCGATCTTCGCCAGCTTGCCGCCGAACTCGCACGTGAAGAGCGCATAGTGGCCGTCGATCGAAAAGTCGGCATGGTTGATGCCCTTGCATTGCGGGACATCGAGGCTCGATTTCAGCGCCATCGTTTTCGGGTCGCGGAAGTCGAGCCGCGCATGTGCCTCGGCCACCACGATCGCATCCTTGCCGTCGGGCGTGAAATACATGTTGTACGGATCGTCGACGCTCACTGCCTGACCGGGCTTGCCCGTCTTCGGATCGATCGGCGTCAGGCTGCCGTCGGTTCGCCCTTCCGCATTGTTCGCGACCCATAGCGTCTGCAGATCCCAGGCCGGCACGACGTGCTGCGGACTGCGGCCGACGGCGAACCGGTCGACGACCTTGTACGTGGCCGGGTCGATCACGTAGACGTCGTTCGATCGCAGGTTCGGCACATAGATGCGCGGCAAGGCGCCCGCTACCGCCACACTCATGCGGCCGGCCTGCGCCTCGCTGTACAGGTTGTCGGGATTGATGACGGGCGGCATGCCGGGTACGGCCGCGACGGCGGACGCCGCGATCGCACTGTGAGCGCAGAAGCCGGCCAGCGCTGCCGCAATGACGATCGCGAGACGGGGGAAGCGGTTGTGACGGCGAAAACGCGGTTGCATGGCGGTGTTCCCGTTCGATTGAATGGAACGACGGCAAAAATAGCGCGATGGCGCGGCTGCATCAGCGGCCGGCGATTTCCTTTCTGATTGCGTCGACGGTGCGCGACACGATGGCGTCGGTGCCGAGCCGGCCGAGTTCGACGCTCGCATGACGCGGATCGCCGCCGTAGACGCCGTCGACGGCACCGGGCTTCGCGGCGTCGCGCAGCTTGTCGACCCTGACCATGCGCGGCGCCACCGCCAGCAGCAGCGACGTGTCGGCCAGCCCCGCATGCGTGCCGATATCCGTGGCCGGCACGCCATGCTCGCGCAGGATCCGGTCATAACCGTCGGAACTGGTGCCGTAATACTCGGCCGGCACGAACGCGCGCGTGCCCGTGCCGGCCCACGACTTGTTGAGCCGGGCGACCGACTGCCTGATGTCGTTCTGGTAGCCGCCGTGGTCGCCGAGAAACACGATGTTCGTGAAGCCATGGACCCGGAAGCTGTTGGCCGCGGATTCGAGGGTCTTTTCGAAGACGTCGTCGGGCACGGTGATGGTGCCCGGAAAGCGCATGTGCGACGTCGGCGGCGCATAGCCGCCCTCGGGCACATAGGCGATGACGGGCGCGACGATCGCGTTGCCGAGGCCTTCCGCAATCCGTTCGGACAGCACCCTGACCCGCGCGTTGTGCTTGCCGAGCGCGACGTACGGCCCGCTTTGCTCGGTCCCGCCGATCGGAATCAGGATGGTGGTCTTGCCGGCCCGGATGCTGTCGCGTAGTTCGGTCCAGGTCATGTCTTCGAGCTGCACCGTTCCCGGCGCCTGGGCGAGCGCAGCTTGCGCGACGGTGAAAGCGAGGGCGGCGAAGATGGCGCGTGGCAGGCATTTCATCGCGGATTCTCGACGGAAGGAAAGAGACGACGCTGCGTTCCCTCGCACCATAAACGATCTCGCCCGACTTGTCGCTGACTGCGGCGCGACGATTCACGCCGCAGGTCGAGAGAAAGCGTTTCGTCAGGATTCCGTCGTGCGTCGCGAAGGTTCTCGCGCCATTTCAGCGCGCGACGGGACGATTCGATGCACGGACGGCGGCTCCTCGCGCCAGCATCACGTCAACGCGATTCACGCCGTCAACACGGCCACCGCCTTGATCTCGACGATATAGCCGGGCGCGCCGCCCAGCATGTGCGCACCGACCGCCGTCCACGCCGGCTTCGGGTGGGTGTCGAGGTAGCGGTCGCGCACCTGCATGAACAACGGCAGGTCGCGCATGTCGGTATGGAAGGTCGTCAGGTCGACCACGTCGGCGAACGATGCGCCGGCGGCATCCAGCACAAGCTTCAGATTTTCGAACGCCTGCACGATCTGCGCTTCACGGCCTTCGACGAGCTGCATCGCCGCATCGCGGCCGATCTGGCCGGATACGTACAGCGTATCGCCGACCTTCAGGCCGGGCGCGTAGCCGATCTTTTCGTACACCGCTTCCATTCCTGCCGGAACGATGGCTTTGCGATCACGCATGGGGGTCTCCGTGGCCGGCGTCTTCGCGCCGGCCGGTTGGTTGTCGATGAACACACGTTGAACACGTGCAAGCGGCGTCACGACGCGCCGCTCAACCCGTGTCGCCGCCCGCGACCGGCAGCACCGTGCCGGTGATGTAGCTCGCCTCGTCGGATGCGAGGAACAGGATCGGCGCGATCTGTTCGTCGAGGCTGCCGTAGCGCTTGAAGAACGTCGATTCCGTAACCTGGCGCACGGCTTCGCCCATCCATGCCTGTTCCTGTTCGCTGTCGCCGGCCGCGTTGCGCGGCACGCGGCGCGGCGGCGCGCTGGTGCCGCCCGGCGCGGTCGCCACGACCCGGATGTTGTGCGCCGCGTATTCCATCGCGAGCGCCGCCGTCAGCGCATTGACGCCGCCCTTCGCCGCCGAGTACGGCACGCGGCGGATGCCTCGCGTCGCGTTCGACGAGATGTTGACGATCGTGCCGCCGCCGCGCGCGAGCAGGTGCGGCAACACCGCGTGACAGGTATAGAGCGTCGGCATCAGCGAACGGCGGATTTCCGCATCGATCTGTGCCGGCTCGAATTCGGCGAACGGGCGCATGCGAATCGCGCCGCCGACGCCGTTGATCAGGATGTCGATGCCGCCGAACGTCTGCACGGCGTGCGCGATCGCCGCCTGCGCACCTTCGTACGTTTCGAGATCGGCGACGAAGCCGGCCGTCTCGCAACCAGTCGCTTCGGCCGCGACCTCGGCGACGAAATCCGCACGATCGACGAACAGCACCCTGCCGCCCTCGGCCGCCGCGCGCAGCGCGACGCCGCGGCCGATGCCCTGTGCGGCGCCCGTGACGACGATGACCTTGCCAGAGAATCGTTGCATGATCACGCCGCCTTTGCCGTGACGTTGGGGGTGAACTTCTCGTAGTGGAAGCTGTTCGGCTTCACGCCTTCGTCGTCGAAGTACTTGCGCACCGCGTCGACCATCGGCGGCGGCCCGCACAGATACACGTCGACGTCGCCGTCGTTCAGCGCACCGGCCGGGATGTGCTGCGTGACCCAGCCCTTGCGCGGATGGCTCGACGCGGCATCCGCGATGACCGTCGCAAAGCTGAAATTCGGCAGCTTCGCCGCGTAGGCTTCGATCGCTTCGACCAGCACGAGGTCGAGATCGCGCGTCACGCCATAGATCAGGTGCACCTTCTGCTGCGACCCGGTGCGCGCCAGCACTTCGAGCATCGACAGGAACGGCGCAAGCCCCGTGCCGCCCGCGAGGAACAGCAGCGGCCGCTGCACGTCGCGCAGGTAGAAGCTGCCGAGCGGCCCGTGCAGTTCCAGCTTGTCGCCGGGCTGCGCCGATTCGAGCCAGGTGCTCATCACGCCGCCGGGAATCTTCTTGATCAGGAAGCTGACCTTCGCATCGGCCGGTGCCGACGAGAACGAGTAGGAACGGTGCTGCCCGCTCGCGGGTACGTCGATATTCACGTACTGGCCCGGCAGGAAGACGGGCGCGGCCGCGCCGACATCGAGTTCGAGCACGACGGCCGCGTCGTTGTGCTGCTCGACCTTCGTCACCGTCGCGGCGAACCCGCTCTGGCCGGTCTTGCACGCGACCGACGACGTCGGCACCGCGATCACGCAATCGCTTTGCGGCACCATCTGGCAGGTCAGCACGAGGCCGCCGTCCTTTTCATCTTCGGTGAGCGCATCGTCGATGTAGTCGTCGCCGAGGTCGTAGCTGCCGCTTTCGGCGCGGCACTTGCAGGTGCCGCACACCCCGTCGGAGCAATCCATCGGCAGGTTGATCTTCGCGCGGAAGGCGGCATCGAGCACCTTCTCGCCGGCCTTGCAGTCGATGAAGCGGGTTACCCCGTCCTCGAAATTCAGTGCAATCTTGTAACTGGACATGGCGTCGCCTCCACTTCCTTTCATGACAAAGCAACGGGTGTCAGACGTGGTACACGTCGAGCACCTGCCGGATGTAGTCGTTCTTCAGCACGATCTTCTTGTACGAGATCAGCAGTTCATCGCCCACCTTGCGCAACGTGACGAACATCGTGCCGAAGAAGTGATCGGTCACGCGGTAGCGGTGGTTCAGCGTGTGAAAGTTGTAGCGCACGTCCACCTCGTCGTCGCGCTCGGCCAGCACCTCGACGTTCGTCACGTTGTGGCTGGTGCGCGGCTCGGGCGTCGATGCGCCGCTGCGCTCGGTCTTGATCCGGAACACGCGATCCTCGAGGCCGCCGCGGTCCGGGTAGTACATCAGCGAGATCTGGCTCTGGTGATCCTCGGTCGGCCGATCGTCGTCGTCCCATGCGGGCATCCAGTACGTGACGTCCTCCGTGTAGCAGGTCAGCCACGCGTCCCACTGGCGATCGTCGAGCAGGCGCGCTTCGCGATACAGCGCCGCGCAGACAGTCCGGTAATCGAAGCTCATGCTGCCACCTCCCCGCGTTCCTTCTTCAGCGCATCGCGCATCACATGCACCCAGTGTTCGTGCTGGCACACGAACAGCCCTTCGTCCTCGCTGCGCTCGCCGGAAATGCGCGGGTTCAGCCCCATCTTCTTCGCGTTCTCGTCGGGACCGTCGACCCACAGCGGCGCGCCGCGCGACAGGTCGTTCCACATCGCCGTGATGCCTGCATAGCCGGCCTGGCACGCGCGGAACTCTTCGAGGTCGTCGGCCGTGCCCATGCCCGTCACGTTGAAGAAATCCTCGTACTGGCGGATCCGCACCGTGCGGTCGGTCTCGCTCTCGCCCTTCGGCGCGAAGCAGAAGATCGTGACTTCGGTCTTGTCGACGCCGAGCGGCCGCACCACGCGAATCTGCGTGCTGAACTGGTCCATCAGGAACACGTTCGGGTACACGCACAGGTTGCGGGTCTGGTTGACGATGAAGTCGGCCTGCACGTCGCCGACGCGCGCCTTGATCTCTTCACGGTGCTGATACACGGGCCGCACTTCCGGATTCATCGTCTGCGTCCACAGCAGGATGTGGCCATTGTCGAAGCCGTACACGCCCGCGACCGACTTGCTCCAGCTGTTCGCATCGACGGCCTTGGTGCCGTCTTCCTTGCGGCGGCCCATCGTCGCCGCGTAGTTCCAGTGCACGGTGCTGACGTGGTAGCCGTCGCAGCCGTTCTCCATCTGCATCTTCCAGTTGCCTTCGTAGATGTAGGACGAGTTGCCGCGCAGCACTTCGAGCCCGTCCGGCGCCTGGTCGACGATCTGGTCGATGATCACGCGCGCTTCGCCGAGGTACGCCTCGAGCGGCAGCACATCGGCGCTGAGGCTGCCGAACAGGAAACCGCGATAGTTCTCGAAACGCGCGACCTTCTTCAGGTCGTGCGAGCCGTGCGTGTTGAACTGCACCGGATACTCGGTCGTCTTCTCGTCCTTCACCTTCAGCAGCTTGCCGGTGTTCGAGAAGGTCCAGCCGTGGAACGGGCACGTGAAGCTGCCCTTGTTGCCATGCTTGCGGCGGCACAGCATCGCGCCCTTGTGCGCGCAGGCATTGATGACCGCGTGCAGCTCGCCGGTCTTGTCGCGCGTGATCACGATCGGCTGGCGGCCGATCCACGTCGTGTAGTAATCGTTGTTGGCGGGGATCTGGCTTTCGTGCGCCAGGTACACCCAGTTGCTCTCGAAGATGTGCTTCATCTCCAGCTCGTACAGCTCGGCGTTCGTGAAGATGTCGCGGCGGCAGCGGAATACGCCGGCTGCCTTGTCGTCCTGCACGGCGGTGGCGAGCAGGTGATCCAGGTCGGTGGCTTGGTCGATCGTGGCGGACATGTTGGCTCCTCCCATGCGCGTGCCGCGTCCTGCAAGCACGCTCGCATCGGTAATCGGTTGAATCTCGCGGGAACCCGGCCGGCGGCGGCGCATCCGCGCCGCGCCGGCGGGCGGTTACGCCGTCGCGGCTGCGCGCAGGCGGTGGACGATCTGGTTGTCCTTGCCCTGCACCAGCGGCGTCAGCACGAAGTTGAACTCGATGTCCTGGTACGCATCGGCCTTCATGCCGAGCGCCGTGCCGCCGGTCTTGTCGACCACGGGCGGGATCAGCTCCTCGCGCGTCGCATACGCGAAGTCATCCCAGATCAGCGGATCGCCATCGATGTTGAACTGCGTCGTCAGCTTGCGGTGGTCGTGGCTGTCGACGAAGAAGTGCACGTGCGCCGGGCGGTTGCCGTGGCGGCCGAGGCCGTTCAGCAACTGCTGCGTCGCGCCCTGCGGCGGGCAGCCGTAACCGACCGGCATCAGCGTGCGGAATTCGTACTTGCCGTCGGCGCCCGTCTTCACCGCGCCGCGCAGATTGAAATCGCTCTGCTTGCCGGTCGGGTCGAAGTGCGAATAGAAGCCGTGCGAGTTCGCGTGCCAGCATTCGACCACCGCGCCCGCGATCGGCTTGCCGTCGAGGCCGGTAACCGTGCCGTGGATCACCAGCGGGCCCGCGCCGTCGTCCGCGTCGAGGTCGATCTTCGACACGCCGTCGCGCACCGGCGCACCCGCGACATACAGCGGCCCTTCGATCGTGCGCGGCGTGCCGCCATCGAGGCCGACCGCCTTGTCCGCGGCGTCCATCCGGATATCGAGATACTTTTCGAGACCGAGGCCGGCCGCGAGCAGCGCCGCTTCGCCGTCCTGGCCGAGCTTGTTCAGGTAGTTGACGCCGGCCCACACTTCGTCGGGCGTGATGTCGAGATCGTCGATCGCCTTGAACAGGTCGCCGAGCAGCCGCAGCACGACCTGCTGCGTGCGCGCGTTGCCTTCGTTGCCGCCCGCGTTCGACGCGGCCTTCAGCAGATCCTGCACTTCCCGGGTATCGAAAACTTTGACGCTCATGATGGTGTCTCCACGTGTATTAGGGGGAATGACGGCCGTTGCCTGGCTCGGGTTATCGCGCGACTTTCGTCAGCCCGTCGCGGGTGAAACGCCTGACCTTGTCCTCGTCGAGTTCGATGCCGAGGCCAGGGCCGTCCGGCACGGTCAGTTCGAAGTCGCTGTAATCGAGCGGCTGCGTCAGGATCTCTTCGGTGATCAGCAGCGGGCCGAACAGTTCGGTGCCCCACTGCAGGTTCGCGAAACTCGCGAACAGGTGCGCGGACGCCACCGTGCTGAACGCGCCTTCGAGCATCGTGCCGCCGTACAGCTCGATGCCGGCCGCATCCGCGATCGCGGCGACGCGCTGCGCGGCGAACAGGCCGCCGCTCTGCTCGATCTTGATCGCGAACACGTCCGCGCCGTGATGCTTCGCGATGTCGAATGCGCTGTCGGGGCCCTGCAGGATTTCATCGGCCATCAGCGCAATCGGGAAGCGGCGCATCAGGCGCGCCAGCGCCGCGGCCGAGGCCACCGGCTGCTCGACCAGTTCGCAGCCGGCATCGGCCAGCGCCGGAATCGCGCGCGCGGCCTGTGTTTCGCTCCATGCCATGTTCACGTCGACACGCACCGACGCGCGATCGCCGACGGCCTTCTTGATCTCGGCCACGTGGCGGATATCCGTATCGAGCGCCTTCGCGCCGATCTTCAGCTTGAACACGTTGTGGCGGCGCTGGTCGAGCATCCGCTCGGCTTCGGCGATGTCGGTGGCCGTGTCGCCCGACGCGAGCGTCCACGCGACCGGCAGGCGATCGCGGCGGCGGCCGCCGAGCAGCTCGCTCACCGGCACGCCGAGCCGCTTGCCGTGCGCGTCGAGCAGCGCGGTTTCGAGCGCGCTCTTCGCAAAGTGGTTGACCTTCGCGAGCTTGCCGAGGAACGCCATCAGCGTCTGGATGCGCGTCGCGTCCTTGCCGACGATTGCCGGCGCGAGATACGTGTCGATCGCGAGCTTCATCGCCTCGGGGCTTTCCGGGCCGTAAGCCATGCCGGCGATCGTCGTGCCTTCGCCGAGGCCCGTCACGCCGTCGCTGCAGAACACCTTCACGAGCATCAGCGTCTGGCCGTACATCGTGGCCACCGACAGCTTGTGCGGGCGGATCGTCGGCAGATCGACGAGGCGGGTTTCGATGCGTTCGATGGTGACGGAGGACATGGGGCACGCCGTGGGGTGAAGTTCTTGAGGCGATTTATACGTCTCGGCCGGATCGAGCGTCCAATACTTTTAGGCGGCCATTTCAATACCTGACAGGTATTGAAATTCGGGAATATTCGTTTGATTTCGCGGTTTACCATACCCTCCATGACAGGCAATACGACCTGGAAGCCATGCTGGATCGAGGGGAGCGGCCACCCGGGATGCGAGCGGCCGCAGATGGGTTTGGCATCGGTCGCCACGCGCGCAGCGACGTAAAAAAGTGGCCTCGGCGGGCCGCTGCCAGGGTTTTCCTGATGCCTGGCACGGGGGCTCGGGGGCAAATTTCTCGCCATGCGCGGTCGGCAATCGGCTTCGTGGCCGTTCGTTCGACCGGTTGTCGGCGCAAGCTTATGTGGCGCCGACAAGATTCACGGCAGCGGTGCTTGCGCACCGGGTCGAGCACGCGCGCGGGGCGGCGTCTGGGCAATCCACAGGACGTGCCCGGCCGGCATCGTGGCGAGCGCCGCCGGCGCTGGCGATTCATTCTGCCGCCGCACCACACCACCCCGGCGCGGCAACACGGCGTCACGACGCGCCATCGACGCCCGGGTACCCGCCCAACCGGCCCTCTGCCCCATACCCATCGTCCGGCAACGGCAGCCGCCCGAGCGCCCGCTCGACCTCCAGCGCGACCGCGATGAGTTCACGATCGGTGCCGGCCGCCCCGTCCAGTGCGAGACCGACCGGCAACCCGGCCGCCGTCAGGCCGGCCGGGATGGTCATGCCCGGTACGCCGGCATTGCTGCCCGGCTCGGTATTCCGGATGTAGGTCGAGAACACCGACGCGGTCTCGCCGTCGAGCATCATCGCGTCACCCGACGGGATCGGGCACGCGGTGGCGATCGTGGTCGGAAAGACCAGCGCATCGGCGCCGCTGTCGGCGAGGCACTGCCGATACGCGGCACGCGACCGGGTACGCCGGTCGAGCGCGGTGTGGTACGCCGCTTCGCCGATACCGTCGGGGCCGGTGATATGGCGGGCGATCTTCGCGACGTCCGGGCTCCCCACGTTCACGACGATGTCGTCGACCGACAGGTCGTAGCCGTTCTCGACCAGATACGCGTGCATCGACGAACGGAATTCATACATCGCGATGATGGCCGGCTCGTCGTCGAAGAACCCCGGATAGTCGTTCAGGTCGATGTCGACGCACTCGAATCCCGCTTGCGCCAGCTTAGCCACTGCGGCATTCGCCACCGCGTCGACATCCCGCGCGAGGCCGCGCCAGAACGTCGTGCGCGGGACCGCGAGGCGCACCGGGCGCGTTGTGTTGCGCGTCGGCAGCGACGTTGCGGCGCCGGTGCCCGACAGAATCGCGTCGAGCAGCGCGATGTCCTCGACCGACCGCGCGATCGGGCCGACCGTGTCGCGCGTGCGCGAAATCGGCGCCACGCCAGCCGACGGGTAGCGCCCCACGGTCGGCCGGAGGCCGACGGCGCCGCACAGCGCCGCCGGAATCCGGACCGAACCGCCGGTGTCCGTCCCGAGCGCGGCAGGCACCACGCCCGCGCCGACCAGCGCGCCCGAGCCGCTGCTGCTGCCGCCCGGCATCCGGTTGAAGTCATACGGGTTGCGTACCGCACCCGTCACGCGGTTGTTGCCCGACACGCCGAATGCCAGCTCGTGCAGGTTGGTCTTGCCCGCGATCAGCGCCCCGTGCGCCAGCAGCCGCGCCACGACCGGCGCATGCTGCGGCGGCACGCGGTTGTGCAGCGCCAGCGTGCCGTTGCCGGTCGGCAGGCAGGCGGTGTCGATGTTGTCCTTGATCGCGATCGGCAGGCCCAGCAGCGCGTGCGGGGTGGCCGACGTCGCGAGGTCGCGGTCGCAGCGGGCCGCTTCGGCGAGCAGCCGCGCATCGTCGACGCACGTAAAACCATTCAGGTAGCGCCAGCGCGCGTGCCGCTCGATCATTGCGTACGCGTATTCGACACAGGAAAACTCCCGGCGCAGGAGCGCGTGCCGGGCTTCGGTGAGCGTCAGGTGTCCCAGGGTGGGCATCGTCGTCGGTCCTCGTGACAGGGGATCGTCACAAGGTAGGGCGCGCCGATTTTGACGCCCATCATCACAATGGATGACCCCGGCCGACGGCCACGCAGCCGGTCACGCCAGCGCGGCCGCCAGGCTCGCGCGGTTGGCGACGCCCTTTTTCGCCATCACGCGCCGCAGATGGGTGCGGACCGTCGACAGCCCGATGCCGAGCGTGCGCGCGACGTCCTTGTCGGTATAACCGGCGGCGACGAGCCGCGCGACGTCGCTCTCGCGCTCGGTCAGCCCCGCGCACGCGTGGCGCCGCCGCAGCAGCGCGCGCCGGAAAAACGGCTCGATGCCATTCAGCAGCAGCTTGTCGCGTTCGGTGAAATCGGGCCGCCCTTGTGCGCGCCAGATGCGCAGGTCGCCGACGTGCGTCGCGCCGTCGAACGCGTAGACGTTGATGCCGTGGTGCATGCCGTCGCGGCACAGGAAATCGTTGTAGAACTCGGTCTGCTCCAGCTCGCGCCGGCTCACCACCTCGTCGACGCAGGTCGCCACGCGGCGCGCGCGCAGATGCGACGTCACCGGATCGATATGCTGGAACCATGCTTCGTACCGGGCGATCTGCAACGGATCGACGTTGTACGCGAACCCGTTGCGCCAAAGGCCGGTTTGCTCGTCGCAATCGAACGATGCGGCGAAATCCGCGCGAAGCAGCTGCGTGATCGCGGGCAGCACGACCGTCCTCACATCGACGACCGGCCCCAGTTCTTCCAGGCGGGCGACGATGTCGCCGAACAGCCGGAGTTCCTCCGGCGTGATATCGGACACGGCAAGGTTCATGGCGGACGGTTCCTCGGCAAGCCGGTGGAGAACACCTGTATCGAGCGCTTCGACGGGCGATTCCGCGACCAAGGCCCGAACGAGCACGGGTTCGTCACGATGCGCCATGTTACCCGGCTGATCGACGCATCGCGTATTGCGTATTGCGTATCGAATACGACACCGAGCGGGCGCAGGGTTCGCCCCGGCCATCCGGCACCTGGGCCGTTCGCCCCGGCGCACGAGGCAAGGCAGCCGGTATCCCGGGGAGAACCACGGCCCGCCAACTGCGGCACGACGGATCGCAGCGTCATGGCGCACGCGTGAAGACCCGCTCAGCGGCCGGCAGCCGCCACCGACGCCTGCCATTGCGCGGCCACGCCGGCGTAATCCCTGACCTTGAAGGCGGAGCCGTCCTGGACGTGGACCCAGCCGAGCGTGCGCTCGGCGAGCGGCTTGTCGTGGTCGTCGGTCGCGATCTTGACGATTGCATGCGCACGCACATGCACGAGACCGTCCGGGTAGTCGGACGACGGATTCGCCAGCGTCACCGTCACGAACGGCCCGAGATCCTGCAGAAGTCGAGCGGCCGGCGGATTGTCGGCCATCAGCAACGAGCCGCCCTTCACGCGGTCGTCCACGCGAATGGCCGTGCCGCCCGGCCGCCGCTGCGCAGCGGTCGGCTGCGACATCCACAGCACGTGATCCGGGTTGAGATAGACCACATCGGGATCGCCCATCGCGTCGCGGGTTTCAATCCGGGGTATCGGCATGCACAGTCTCCAGTCGATTATCGGGCACCGAATGCGGGTGCGGCGGCGCCATGATGATGCCGCAATATGTCGGCTTGTCGCGTGTCTGGCGGCGAATGGCGCAACCACCCTTGGCTGGATGCCCGAGCGCGGCACACGTTCCTGCTGCTCTGGTGTGCCGATGCCGTCGATCGGTGGTTGACGCCGCTGCGCGCCAACGCGATCAGCGGCCGGGCAGCGCGGCCGCACCGGCTACCCTCGCCACGTTGCGTCCGCAAGCTTCGCCACCAACTCGTCGTACACGACCCGGATGCGCCGGGGCATCGGCCCGCGTCGCGGCCGATAGACGTGCAGTTTCCACGGCTCGGGCTCGAGGCCGGGCAGCAGCCGCACGAGTCGCCCCTTGTCGATATACGGCCGGACGAGATACTCCGAGCACTGGCCGAGCCCTACTCCCGCACACACGGCCTCGATCTCTACCTCGGTGTCGTCGGTCAGATACGCCGGCGACGACGGGACGAACTGGTGCTCCCCGCGAAACATCCACGGCCACGCCCGGCCGCTCGCGCGATCGATCAGGCACGTCACCGGCATCGATTCGAGGTCCTTGCGGCTTTTGGGCTCACCCAGCCGCCGGATCAGCGACGGCGCGCCGACGATCCACATCGGCAACGGCC
Organism: Burkholderia aenigmatica; assembly: GCF_902499175.1. Classification (GTDB taxonomy): domain Bacteria; phylum Pseudomonadota; class Gammaproteobacteria; order Burkholderiales; family Burkholderiaceae; genus Burkholderia; species Burkholderia aenigmatica. The sequence continues at coordinate 152,708 of NZ_CABVQC010000006.1, read as the reverse complement.
CGACCATCCGCGCAACGAAGCGGTTGTCGCCGATCGCCCCGACGCGCACGCCGATATCGATCTGTTCGTCGACCACCGGCGACGGCACGTCCGACAGCCTCAGGTCGGGCACGAGCCCCGGATAGCGCCGCATGAGATCGCTCAGGATCGGCTGGACGTAACGACGCCCCATGCCCGACGGCGCCGTGATCCTGACGACGCCCACCGGCTCGTCGGCCTGGCCGGTCGCGGGCCCGAACAGCCCGTCGACGGCGGCCAGCGCCGTGTGCGCGTCACGCGCGAACGCTTGCCCGAACGCGGTGATCCGGATGCTCCGGGTCGTCCGGTGAAACAGCGTTTCGCCCAGCATCTCTTCCAGTTCGCGCACCGCACGCGTCACGACCTGCGGCGATACACCCAGGCGCGCTGCCGCCTCGCGGAACGTGGGCGCCGCGGCAGCCACGGAAAAGATCTTCAGGATGTCGAGTCGGTTGAGCATGGAGAACGCTCCTGGCACGCGCAGGCGGCCGCGCTTTTCATTCCCGAAACGGGAATTCTGAATGCGCCATTGTTCCATTTTTTTACGACGCGCGAGCGACCACAATGCACATCAAGCGTGCATCGCAACCGATCCGACTCAGCCACATGCGGCGCTTTCATCCATCACTCTGGAGCATCTCATCATGAACGCAAGCACGAAACCGGCCCAACTCGACGGCCGCATCGCCCTGGTGACGGGCGCCAGTTCCGGCATTGGCCGCGCCTCCGCGATCGAACTCGCGCGTCGCGGTGCAAAGGTCGTCGTCTCCGCGCGGCGCAAGCCCGAGCTCGATCAACTGGTCGACGAAATCATCACCGCCGGCGGCGAAGCCAGGGCCTTCGTCGCGGACGTCGCGAACGAAGACGATCTGCGCAAGCTGTTCGGTTTCGCAGTAGAGACCTACGGACGCCTCGACATCGCGTTCAACAATGCCGGTACGGAAGGCGTGTTCGCGCCGCTGCTCGAGCAGGATGCCGAGCGGTTCGACAGGGTGTTCGAGCCGAACGTACGCGGCGTATTCAATTCGATGAAGTTCGCCGCCGAAATCATGCTGCGGCAGGGGTCGGGCAGCATCATCAACAACGCGTCGATGGGCGGGCTGATCGGCTTCGAGAATGCGTCGGTCTATATCGCGAGCAAGCACGCGGTGATCGGGATGACGAAGACCGCTTCGATCGAATGGTTCAAGCGAGGCGTGCGCGTGAACGCACTGTGCCCGGGGCTGATCGAAACGCCGTTCCATCATCGCGGCATCTGGCCGTCGGAGGAGGCGCAACAGGCGTTTGCCGCATCGACACCGGCAGGACGCTGGGGCTCCGCCGAGGAGATGGCGACGATCGTCGCGTTCCTCGCGTCGGACGATTCCAGCTATGTGTCAGGGCATGCGCTCGTGGCCGACGGCGGTTACTCGGTGGCATGACCGGTGAAGCGCGAGGCCGGGCCGTGGCCGCCTTCGCCGCACGCCACAAGCCGGCGTCCCTCGACTACGCCACCGCCTGCCTCGCGTGCAGCCGCAGCGCGAGCCACGCGATCCCGACCGCCACCGCGCCGACCACGCCGCCGAACGTGCCGACCCACGGCAGCCCGAAGTCGCCGGCGATATGGTTGCCGATCAGCGCACCGGCGCCGATGCCGACGTTGTAAAGCCCGGAGAAAATCGACACTGCCAGGTCGGTGCCCTCCGGCGCCAGCTTCAGCACCCATGCCTGCATGGCGAGGCCGAAGCAGACGATCGCGCCGCCCCAGACCAGCGTATGCACGGACAGCGTGACGATGTTCAGCGCGCACGGGAACAGGATCAGCAGGCATCCCGCCAGCGCGACGATCGACCCGAGCAGGAAGTCGTCCGGACGGTGCGGATAGATGCGGTTGAAGCAGATCGCGGCTGGTATGCCGGCGATACCGAACAGGATCAGCACGTAGGTAATCCGGCTGCTGCTGGCGTGATTGACGCTCTGGACGAACGGCTCGATGTACGTGTACGACGTGAAGTGCGCGGTCACGACGAGCACGGTGATCGCGTACAGCGCAACCAGCGCGGGCTTGCGCAGGAACACGCCGATGCTGCTGAGCGACCCGGCGCCCTGGCTCGGCAGCACCGGCAACGTCGCGCGCAGCAGCAGCAACGCGACAGCCGCCGCACCGGCGATGATCAGGAACGTGACCCGCCAGCCGAACGTCTCGCCGACCACGCGCCCGAGCGGAATGCCGGCCACCATCGCGATCGCCGTGCCCATCGCCAGCAGGCTGAGCGCGCGGCTTTTCCGGTCGCTCGGCGCGAGGCGCACGGCCAGCGGCACGGAAATCGACCAGAACACCGCATGCGCGCACGCGATGCCCAGCCGGCCGACCATCAGCACCGCGAAATTCCACGCGACGCCGGTCACGACGTGGCTGCCGATGAACACCAGCAACGCCCCCGTCAGCAGCTTGCGACGCTCGACATGGCGCGTGGCCAGCGTCAGCGGCAGCGACACGACGGCCACGGCCCACGCATAGATCGTCAGCATCAGGCCGACGTCGGTCGGCTGCATGTGCAGGCTGTCGCCGATCGCGCTGAGCAGCGCGACGGGCACGAATTCGGTGGTATTGAAGATGAAGGCGGTGAGTGCCAGGGCCAGTACGCCCCACCACGAGTGCTTGGAACTGACGGCGTCCGGTGTAGCCATACCTGGAATCGGCGAGACGAGGGTTGGGGGCGCGCGGCGCGGAGAACCCGGCCCGGCGATCGCCGCGATTGTACCAGCGGCATATGACACGGCGCGGCGCGGGATGGCCGCGGGACATGGTCATGACACGGCCACGCGCCGATAATGTGCCGACCGGCTTCTCACGACCCGTTCGCTCGAGCCCCATCGAGCCAGGAGATTCACATGCGCATTGAAACGTCCTTTCTGTTCGATCTCGACGGCACGCTCGTCGACAGCGTCTACCAGCACGTGCTCGCGTGGAAGGAAGCGCTCGATGCCGAAGGCATCGAACTGTCGGTGTGGCGCATCCACCGCAAGATCGGCATGAGCGGCGGCCTGTTCCTGAATCAGCTGCTGCGCGAGACGTCGGGCAACCTCGACGCCGAGCGCGTCGAGCGACTCGCCCGCCTCCATGCGGCTGCGTACCAGCGGCTGCGCGCGCAGGTCCGGCCGCTGCCGGGCGCGCGCGAACTGCTGGCCGCGCTGTCGGCGGCCGGCATTCGCTGGGCAATCGCGACCAGCGGGCGGATGGAAACGGCCGCCATCAATCTCGAGGCGCTCGGCGTCGATCCGGCGAAAAACGTCGTGGTCACGCGCGACCAGGTCAAGTATGCGAAGCCGGATCCCGACCTGTTCCTGACGGCCGCCGCGCAATTGAACGTGCCGATCGAGCATACGGTCGTGGTCGGCGACAGCATCTGGGACATGCTGGCGGCTGCCCGCTGCCGCTCGCTCGGCGTCGGGCTGCTGTCGGGCGGATACGGCAGCGACGAACTCGAACGCGCGGGCGCGCTGCGCGTGTACGACGATCCGGCCGATCTGCTGTGGCATCTCGACGAGATTGCCGCGCGGCCGTAGGCGCCGGCCGGCCTGTGACGTTGACAGCGGATCCGCACGAGGACCGGTGCAGCGATCGCACGCAACTTATCGGCAGCTTGGGTGGGTGACAAGCTTGACGTGAATGGTGCGCGCCCAACCGAAATACACCTTGGCGCCCTGCTCGGCGGTGTCTGGCACTCCGCGCACCACCAGATAGCACGGCCGCCGTTCGGCTGTCAGGAATAGCCCGCTATATCCGCACAAATTGGCATCGACCGTTGCCGTCACAGCAACCAGCAACGGCAGATTGCCCTCCGGTTCATCGCGATGCGCTAAATCGACGTCGGGCTTCGCGGTCGGCGCAACGAGCGTGACGCGTACAACGCCGGGATCAACGCTCGCTGCGAGCACCGCCTGCCTCTTTCTCCCGTTATTTCAAGTTGCCAACGAATAACGCTCATGCATGAATCTCGGTGAACGAGCGTGTTTCCCGCATCCGATAACCGCAACCAGCAATTCACGAATGGATGTGCTCATTCAATTCGTCGATCGATTATTAAATTATTGTCGCGGGTATTTGTGGCCGCCCTGCTGCATTCCGGTAGCTAGACGGGTCTCGATGAACAAACGGGAGTAGCCAACACGACGGCAAGAGCTACTCTATCAGCCTGTTAAAGCGGAACTCGAAAAGTTGCAGTTGAAAGCGGAAGGGCTGAGGCAGCACGCATGCGCTGCCGTCGTGGTCGATGCCGATGTCGCATCGAGCGGCACACACCAATCGCCTCGAACTGATGTTCGCCTTTGACGGCGGGCTGTCCGACGCTTTATGCCCATCGAGCATGCGCGCTGACTTGACAGTTGTTTTCATTGTTGCCGCTCGTTCTCTTTTGTATTGATCAATCTGTATTCGGCCATTTAAAAATTCACCATCCAAACCTCCATGTTGAACGTCAAAAAAGTGCCCTACTATGAAATCAAGGCATCATCGATTCCATTCTCATTGCCGAAGTGGAAGGAATACGCTGGCGTGAACGGGTGTGTTCCCTTGAATACACCACACGGCGTTTGCATGGACAAGCTTGCTCCGGGCGAACCCAAACCTTTCAAGCCTCCGGAACCCCAACCAGCAAAGCCTGAGGCGATGAAAACGCCTGAGCCTGCAAAGACTTCTCCACCCAAGCAAGCGCCACCTCGCGAGTCGTCCGAGCCAGCCGATGCGGAAGATTGCGAGAATCCCCCGCCCTTTGATCTGCTGGACGTTCCTGAGGTGATGGAACGAATGAAATGGCCTGTTGCGGCCAAGCTCGCCAGACGATGGTTCAGTGGCCCCAAGCACGTTTGGGACAACAGCTTCAAAACGGACCAGCCGTTTGACAACAGCACCGTCACTCTGGATTGGGCGCTCAAGTTCGGGAAGGTCAAAGAACGATATGACGAGCTTATCTCGAAAAATATCTACAACGAAAATGCCAGAGTAAGGTTGAGAGATTTGCTACGACATGTGGTGAAGGAGAAATTCGTATCTTCGGTGGCCTTCGATTTTCAGACAGTCAGTGACAAAAGCAATCCCGTCGAGTTTTGCAGGAAGTGGCAATTTCAACTCGTTAATGTGTCCAGCTTTGACACGACAGGGGGGATCCCGTACGCACCGACAGACTTGACCGCTGCTCTGGCAAATTTCAATATCTATGCCGCCATTGGGCGCGCGGAGTTTTCTGGAGACAGATACTACAAATACGACAACCTCGGAAAAACCAAGTCCTACTGCACCGACTTGACTGCATCCATAACACATATCTACGTATACATAAAAGATAGCTACTCCTTCAACGACGGAAAATCGCCGTCGAGCAGCCAGTATTTGGGGCATTGGAATAAAAATGGCATGATTATCACGAATGGAGGAAGGATCAGGGAGCTCCTGTATCGAAGTGGCATCAATTCGAATCTTGGTGACTCTCTCGATATTGAGTCGAGGATTAAGTGGAGGTATCTGATTGATGATTTTCTTGATAAGCCGATTGATGCACGGAAAGGTCTGATCAAGAAATTCAGGGCGTGTGATGTGCACTATCCTGTTTTCAACAAAACCTACGACGACTGGAGAATCAAGCATAATCGCGGAGAGGATTTTGCGATATATTCAAAATTGCGATACCTCAAGTTGACAAATCCCATTAAATTGAGCCTGGGTGAAATATGCAGGTCACCGGAAAAAATTTAATCTCGGTCGCGATCGCGCTCGTTTTGGCACTGGCGATTTCGTCTCTTACGCTGCGAAAATCATATGAGGGGTGCAAAAGCTATACTCAGGCTCTTAACGGAGGAACGAAAGAGCTGGGCGGCAAGAAATATAAAATCGAACTGTGTGGGGCACCTCGCTCTTTTGGCGACGGCGACGAAATTCGGCTCCAAGTGACCGGACCGGCAGGGAATGTGCTGGCAGAGAGATATTTTACGGTGCGCACGATTAACGATGCGGCCCCTCGGGAGTTGGAGTACGGCGACGACAATATTTTCTACTACGACCAATCGAAGGCGTCTCCGTTGCGCTTCATCGCCATGCCGCCTTCCACGATGGACGGGTGGACGGCGCAACTACCTTTGCTGCAACGATTGATCGCGTTACTTTCATAAGTTAGAGAGCAAGCATTCAGACTCACGCGTCACACCGTCCGCCTGGCCGGCATCGTCCGGATCTCCGGCATCGCCTTTGTCGGATGTAGCCCTTTCCGGCACACGTCGGTGCAGTTCATGATCGTCCGGCGGCGGAACAGCCGGTACGGATCCTCGCGAAGCGCCACTGGCAGGGCCGGACGTTGCGATCGGAGTCGTGGCGGCAGAGATGCAAGGTGCGCGGATCGTTCATCGGCTCCTCCCGGCGCGGGCCGATGCCGCCGCGGTCCATGACGCCGCAAGCGCCATGCCGGTCAATCGTCGTCCACGCGCTTGTCGATCAGATACCGGCCACGCTCGACGCCCGCGAGCAGCGCTTCGTTCTCGGTCATCCAGTCGGGGCTGTCCGCCGCCGGCACGACCAGCTCGATGCGCTCCCCGCCGACATACACCTGCACCTCGTCATGCCACGCGCCGCTGTCCTTGCGCCGCGCCCACACGCGTATCTCGTGCCCGCGATACGGGTCGCGAATCTGTGCGTCCTGTTGATTTTGCACGGTGGCCTCCTGTACCTGTCTGCGATGACGATGCAAAAAATGCGCGCCGCATGATCGCCGCACGCCCCGTCGGCCCGGTGCGCACGCGCCGTGCCCGGTACCTGCCCGCCGGCACGCGGCTTGCGCGCCGATCATGCGTCGAACCGCCACCGGCACGCGCCGCGAGCCCGCGAAGCGGTTCCCCCTGCAACCGGACGACGATCCGCGCACCGACGCCCTCCCGGCTCCGCTCCCGCGGCCGGGCTCGCGGATCGAACGTCCCGACCCTTCGCGAAGGAGCCTCGTGTGAATCAAACGACCGATCTGCTCTCCTATCTCGTGACGAGCCAGCTGGCCGCGCGCATGCGGACCGGCGCATGGCTCACGGCCGATCAGCTCGTCGATGCGCAGCGTGTGTGGCTCGCTTGCCGTCACGCCGAATGCGGATGGCTTGCGCGGGTCAGGATCGCGGACGCGTCCGCGATGATCGCGCAAGGAATCTACGACGTGGCGGTCACGACTCGCGACCCGGACAGCGGCGAACGGGTGCGACTCGACGCCGATTCGCCAGAACTGCACGCGCTGCGCGAACGTTGCGATGCGCTGTTGCGGCGCATCGATGACGACCCGGATGGCGGCCCGCGATGACCCCGCGAGCGTCGACCGTGTAAAAACGACAGTCCCTGGCCACCGGCATCCCGCGCAGGCCCCGCCGCACGGGAAACCACCCGGCAGGCACGTGCGTTGCGGCATCAGGTCGGCTGACGGAGGAATCGGCATCGACATGCGCTCGCCGCGTTCGGGACGCGCCGGCCACGCACATTGCCGCGCCGCCACCCTGTACGCGGCGGCGGCGTCAGGGCGCGCGCAACGCCGCGTCGAGTTCGGCGCGCGTCACGTCGAGCGTCACGTCGCATTCGATCACCGCATCCTCGACGCGCGGCTTGCGTTCGTCCACCGCGCGCCGCGCGCTGTCGCACAGATGCGTGCGCACGCGCAGCCGGTCGGCCGCGCCGAGCGATGCATAACGCGTGATCACGTCCGGATCGAATTGCAGATCGACCGTGCAACGCCATTCGCGCGCGCCCTCGTCGGCCGGCTCGCGCACCCACGACACCTGGATCGTCAGCCGCCCGGATGCGTCGTCCGCATGCACGACGACGGTCGACTGCGACGGGAAGCCGTTCGCGAGCGCGTGCTCGAGTTCCGCGATGCGCTGCGGCCGGCCGGGTGCGCCGCTCATCGTCGCACCACGCCCAGCAGCAGCGTGACGAGGAAGATCACGACGAAGATGTAGAACAGGATCTTCGCGATCTCCGCCGCGCCGGCCGCGATGCCGCCGAAGCCGAACACGGCCGCGACGATCGCGATGATGAAGAAGATGACCGCGTATCGCAGCATGGATACCTCCTGGATGGCAGCTGTCGTCAGTACACGTCGTCGCCGTTCACGCATCGTGCGGGTGCTCCGGTTTGCCGCGGCCCGGTATGGACGCCCTTGTTTCGAGACGCTTTTCGCTCATCGACCTGGTCGTCGACCTCTCCGGCGGCTCGAGGTCCCTGAGGTTCGTACTGCCGCGCCTGGCCGACCGCGCGTCGCCTGCCGCGCGCTGCCGGCCTGCGATTGCGCTGGCATGATTGCGCGCCTGTCGTTGGCGCGCACGTCGACGCGACGGTCGGCACGTGCGCGCGATGCGCTCGCCGGCGACCGTCATGCGGCGTCGCGGCGCCGCAAGTCGGCCGGCGGAATCTTCATCGCCTGGCGATACTTGGTCACCGTGCGGCGCGCAAGCAGGATGCCGCGCCCCGCGAGGTTGTGGGCGAGCGCGACGTCGGACAGCGGGTCGGTGTGCCGCTCGGCCGCGATCATGTCGCGGATCAGCACCTTCGCGGACGCCGCCGAGCACACGCCCTTGCCGGCCGTCTCGAGCTTGCGCGGGAAGAAGTGCTTGAACTCGAACGTGCCGTGCGGCGTGGCCATGTACTTGTTGCCCGTCGCTCGCGACACGGTCGATTCGTGCAGGTCGAGTTCCTCGGCGATGTCGCGCAGCACCAGCGGCTTCATCGCAATCTCGCCATAGCGGAAGAAATCGCGCTGCCGCGCAACGATGCATGCGCCGACGCGCCGGATCGTGTCGAAGCGCTTCTGCACGTTGCGAATCAGCCAGCGCGCTTCCTGCAACTGCTGGCCGAGCGGCGAATCGCGCTCGCCGCTCGACTGCGCGAACAGCGTCGCATAGCGTTCGTGCAGCCGCGCGCGCGGCAGCACGGCCGGGTTGATCGTCACGATCCAGTCGTCGCGCACCTGGCGCACGATCACGTCGGGCACCACGTAGTCGCCGCGCGTGCCGCCGTAATGATTGCCGGGGCGCGGGTCGAGGCCGCGCACCAGCGCGCAGGCCGCATGCAGCGTCTGCGGGTTGCAGCCGATGCGCCGCTGGATCTCGGCCGTCTCGCGGCGCGCGAGCCGTTCGAGATGCTCGCGCGCGATCGCTTTCGCTTCCGCGAGCGCCGGTGTGCCAGCCGCGATCGCATCGAGTTGCAGCACGAGACACTCGGACAGCGACCGCGCGGCCATGCCGGGCCGGTCGAGCATCTGCACGAGCCGCAGCGCGACCGCGAGATCCTGCTCCGACAACAATAGCGCGGGGTCGGCCGCGGCCAGCAGTTCGGCCAGTTCCTGGCGCAGGTAGCCGTCGTCGTCGAGCGCGTCGATCACGATGCGCGCGGCTTCGCGGTCGCGCCGGTTCAGTTGATAGAGCCGCAACGCATCGTGCAGTTGCTGGTGAAGCGACGGTTCGACGGCCAGCCATTCGCCGGGCGACAGGCCGCCGGCATCTTCGCCCTGGCGACGCGTGCCGCGCGGCGCGGGCGCAGCCGTCAACGACACTTCGGACACCTCCGGCACCTCGGGCACCTCGCCGTCCGGCACGCGTGCGTCGTCGGTTTCCGGCACCGCTTCGGGTGCAGCGGCATCGGCCTGCTGCCCCGGTGCGTCGGCCGCAGGCTCCTCGTCGCCCTGGCCATCCTCGAGAAACGGATTCTGATCGAGCGCCTGCCGCAACTCCTGTTGAAATTCGAGCGAGGACAACTGCAGCAACCGCAGCGACTGCTGAAGCCTCGGCGTAAGTGCCAGATGCTGTCGCATCTGCAGCGCAAGCGAGACGGACATCGATGGTCCTCCTGACGTTTCGCGGGTTTCGCTTCGGATACAGCATTCACGCAGCTTTCATGCCAGGCGGGCCGGTCGCCACGCGTCGCGGTTCGCGCGCGTTCGCTCCCGGCCGCGCGCGCGCCGGAACCGTTTTTTTTACAAGCCCGCGGCAAGTTTTGGGCACGCATTTCGCGCACCGGCCCGTTCGACCGCGATCGCACGCGGATCCGGCAGGCGGCACGCGCGTCGCAGCGGCATCAGGATTCCGGCTTGTCCGCTTCGTCTTCGAGCTGCGCGAGCCGGTTGTAGATCGTCTTCAGGCTGACGTCGAGCACCTCGGCCGCCTGCGCCTTCACGCCACCGCATTGCGCGATCGTGCCGAGGATCAACCGCCGGTCGACTTCGTCGAGCGACGTGCCGAACGGCACGGTCACGCGATCCTCGTGCGAATCGGCCAGGTTCGACAGCTCGTCCATGATCGGCGGCGGCAGCGTATCGATCACGTTTGTGTCGCTGAAGATGCTCGCGCGCTGCACGAAGTTGCGCAGCTCGCGCACGTTGCCGGGCCACGCATAGGTCTTCAACGCTTCACGCGCGGCCGGCGCGAAGCGCAGGTTCCGGCCGCTTTCGGCGTTGAACTGCTGCAGGAACGCATCGGCCAGCATCGGGATGTCGTCGCCGCGCTCGCGCAGCGACGGCAGCAGGATCGGAAACACGTTGATCCGGTGGAACAGGTCGGGCCGCAGCTTGCCGTCCGCCATCGCGGCTTCCGGATCGCGGTTGGTCGCCGCAACGATGCGCACGTCGACGTCGATCTCGCGCGTCGAGCCGAGCCGCGTGAGGCGCCCCGTCTCGAGCACGCGCAGCAGCTTGACCTGCGATTCGAGCGGCATCTCGGTGATCTCGTCGAGCAACAGCGTGCCGCCGTCCGCGCGTTCGAAGAAGCCCTTGTGCTGGCGTTCCGCGCCCGTGAAGCTGCCGCGATCGTGGCCGAACATCTCGCTCTCGACGAGGTTCGTGGCGATTGCGCCGCAGTTCACGGCGAGGAACGGGCCGCGCCGACGCAGGCTCAGGTCGTGCACGGTCTGCGCGGCCAGCTCCTTGCCGGTGCCCGATTCGCCCGTCAGCAGCACCGACGCCTCGGTGCGCGCGACCCGGCCGATCGCGTCGTAGACGGCCTGCATCGCGGGCGAACTGCCGAGCATGCGGCCGAAGCGGCCAAGGCGCTGCAGTTCCGAGCGCAGCTCGGCGATTTCCTCGTGCAGCGCCGTGGTGCGCGGCACGCGCGCGAAGATGCTGTTCAGCCGCTGCATGTTCAGCGGCTTCACCAGGTAGTCGGTCGCGCCGCGCCGCAATGCGTCGATCGCGGTTTCGAGGCTCGCGTGGCCGGTGGTCATCACCATTTCGCAGTGCGAATTCTTTGGCAACGCATCGAACAGCTCCATCCCGTTGCCGTCCGGCAGCACGAGATCGCACAGCACGAGATCGGGGGTAAGTGTCGTGACGAGCGTGCGTGCTTCTTCGAGCGTCGCGGCCGTATCGCACGACAGCTGCTGCATGCGCGCGAGCGCCGCGAGCATCGTCCGCGTATCGGCGTCGTCTTCGACGATCAGGACGTAGGGCATCGTGGCTCCTTGTGAAGCGGCCCGGCGCGTGTGTCGGCCGAGGCCGCGGCGGGTTGCAGCGAAGTCCGGCCGCCGGTCGCACGACGACATGGCACGATCGACGCGCTCGTGCGGACTGGCTGTCCTCCCGTGGAAAGCAGTCCCTGTCAGTATAGAAGAGCCATGTCGCGCATTCGCCGATCATCGAATAAATCTATCCGCGCAGGTCACCCGCATTGCCAGATTCAATGCGTCGCAATCGGTAAGAACGTCATCGTTTTCGTGCGGATCATGCGGCATGAAGTCGCCCCGATCACATCTTTTGCGCACTTCTTCGACAGATGCGGTCAAACTTTCCGGTCTGACTCTTCGCATGTCGAAAACCACGAGCGACGATACGCGGCAGCTCGACGGCTGGCGTTCGCTTCAGACCCTGCCGATTCACTCGCCGCGCACCGAGTGCCCTTGTGCCCTTCGTCAGTCAGTCGGCCGCGGCATGATTGCCGCCGTCACGTGCTTTCGAGATCGCTTCGACGAGCTTCAGTTCGTCGTCGATCGACAGCGTCGTGTCGATCACTTCACCGCCGAACGGTGCGAGCGCCGTGCTCAGCGCGTAGATGTCGAGTTGTGTCGCGGCCAGCCCGAGCGACACGGTGCCGGGGCGCGCCTTGCGCGCGACGCGGTCGATCAGCGCGTCGTCCACCGGCCGCTCGCGCCATGCATCGAGCGACGATTCGATGTGCTCGACCACGCTGTCGAGCAGCGATCCGGGCGGCGTGCGCGCGGGGTCAACCGCATGCGCACGCAACTGTCCATCGGTTGTGCATTCGACGAGCGCCACGCCCGACAGCGCGACGACGTGCCGGTCACGCAACGTATCGAGTTCGGCGAGCGCACGATGGGCGGCCGCGAGGTCGGGATAAGACAATGCAATCAGCGTATTCATCCGCCACTCCGTGAAATCAGGCGGCCGGTTCAGGATGCGCCGCGCTCAATGCGGCAGCCCGAACGCGGCCTTCAGGCTCGCGACGATCATCTGCATCGCGATCGCCGCGAGAATCATCCCCATCAGGCGCTGCGTCACCGCCGTCACGCGCGGCGACAGGTAATGACCGATCAGCGGTGCCGACAGCAGCGAAACCGCCAGCAGCACGAGAAACGCGGCGAGCCCGAGCGCGAACGCGAGTTCCTGCCCGGTCGAGAACGCGCTGTGCCCGAGCACGATCATCGTCGCGATCGTGCCGGGGCCGACGAGCAGCGGGATCGTCAGCGGATAGATCGCGACGCTCTCGGCCGCCGCCGGGTCGGCGCCTTCGCCGTCGCCCGGCGAATGCTGGCGGCTCGGCGCGCCGTGCAGCATCGACAACGCGATCAGCAGCACCAGCAGCCCGCCCGCGAGGCGGAAATCGTCGATCGTCAGGCCGAACACATGCAGGATCGCGCCACCCGCGACCGCCGACACGATGCAGCCGACCGTCACGCCGATCGCGGCCGTCAGCGCGACCTTGCGGCGCACGCCGTCCGCCGCACCTTCCGTCAGCGACAGGAACACGGGGATGTTCGCGATCGGGTTCATGATCGCGAACAGCGCCGCGAATACCTTGATGGAAAAGGTCAGGTCGAAGGCCACAGGCTTGCTCCCGTCTCGCGCGACGAAACGTGCTTCGAATCGCGCGCAGGTTCCGCATGGTTTCCGATACACGGCGCGCGCCATGCTGCTACGATCGACGCACCGCGATCACGCACGACGGAGGGCCCCGACCGATGCAAGCCACCGACACCTTCATGGATCACGAGATTCGCGTCGATGCGACGCGCAATGCGAACGGCGCGTGGGTCGCGCAGGTGCGGATCTTCCGCGACGGCGCGCCGGTCGACCTGCCGGCGCCCGAGCTCGTCACACCCGAATGGCTCACGTGCGACGAAGCGCTGCGCGGTGGCATCGACCAGGGCCGCGTGATCATCAAGACGCGCGACCGCTGACGGCGCGCGGCTCATCGGCGGTCTGCACCCGACGCAATCACGCATCGAATTCCAGATCGCCGATCAGGATCTCGCGATCGCGCTGGGTCCGCGTGCTGAAGTCGACCGGCAATTCCATCTGCCAGCGTTCGATCGTGACCGGCAGCGCCGCGAGATAGCGGTCGAAGCGGCTGCGGTCGGGCTCGGCCAGCAGCGCATCGATCGCGTCGTCGCGCCACGCGAGCCGTGCGTTCAGCCGGTTCGGCAGTCCGACCGTCGACGTGAGGCCGATGACATCCACACAGGTCGGGCTGCCCTGCCCGTCATGCGGCACGACGTCCACCCTCACTTCGCCAGGCTGATACAGGCCGAGCACGCGCGCCGCGATGCGCGGCGCAAACTCGGTTTCGAAACGTGTACGGACATCGGGATTCATCTCGCCTCCGGGTTCGAATCATGTCGTCACGCCACTGTCACGCGGCTGCAATCTGCCGCTCGAATGCCGCTTCCGCCTTCAGGCTGTCGAGATCGCGGCCGATCGTCGCGACAGCGAGGCGCGTGTTGCCGCGCCAGTACGCAATCGAGCAATCGTGTGCACCGAGGTCGCCATCGATCTCGACACGATCGAATTGCTCCGCATGCCCGACATAGTTGATCGTCAGGTCGTAATGCTGGCTCCAGAAGAACGGCACCGCGTCGAATGGCCGTTGCTGCCCGAGCAGGTTGCGCGCCGCGACGATGCCCTGCCGCTCGGCAACGACCCAGTGCTCGACGCGAATACGATCGCCCGTCAGCGGATCGGGCCAGCGCGCGATGTCGCCGGCCGCGTAGATGCCGGGCACACTCGTCTGAAGGAAGCGGTCGACCGTCACGCCGCGCTCGACGGCCAGCCCCGCGTCCTGCGCGAGCGCCACGTTCGGATGAACGCCGATGCCGACCACCACGAGATCGGCCGGCAGCACGTCGCCGGTCGACAGCGTCACGCTGTCCGGCGTGATCTGCGCGGGCGTCGCGCCGAGATGGAACACGACGCCGTGCGACTCGTGCAATGCCTTGATCGTGCCGCCGAGCGCTTCGCCGAGCACGCGCGCCATCGGAAGCGCATCGGGCGCGACGACCTGCACGTCGAGCCCGCGCGTGCGCAATGCGGCGGCAGCTTCGAGTCCGATGAAGCTCGCCCCGACCACGACACAGCGACGCGCCGTTTTCAGCTTGGCGATCAGCGCGTCGCAATCGGCGCGCGAGCGCAGCACGCACACGTGCGGCAGATCCGCGCCGGGCACGGTCAGCCGGTTCGGCTCGGCCCCGGTCGCAAGCAGCAGCGCGCCGTATCCGACGCGGCTGCCATCGGCCAGTTCGACCGCCCGTTGTGCGGGGTCGATCCGCGCGACTCGCGTGTCGCATCGCACGTCGATATGGTGATCGGTGTAGAACGACGGCGAACGCAGCGGCAGCCAGTCGGCGTCGGCCGTGCCCGCGAGATAGTCTTTCGACAGGTTCGGCCGGTCGTAAGGCGGATCGGAATCGGCGGTGAGCAGCGTGACGGGATGCGGATAGCCTTCCTGCCGCAGCGTCACGGCGGCCGCGATCGCCGCGGCGCCGCCGCCGACGATCACCACCGATGCGGGCAGTCCGGCCGCATTCAACGCAGGCGGCACGGCAGCCGGTTGCGCATCGAGCACGACGGCGCGACCGTCGCGGCGTTCGACGCGCCAGCACGGCAATCCGTCGAGCGCCGGCGCGCGCAGCAACTCGCCGGTGCGCAGGCAGAACGCCGCGTGATGCCACGGGCAGCGGATCGTGTCGCCCTCCAGCAGGCCGTCGGCCAAGGGCGCGCCGTAGTGCGGGCATTGCGCGCCCACGGCAAACAGTTCGTCGGCACGGCGCACCAGCAGCACCGCGGCATCGCCGACATGGCCCTCGATCATTGCACCGTCGCCGAGATCGTCGAGCGCGATGCCTTGCGTGAGATCGGGACGTGAAGACGAGGAATCGCTTCCGGACATGACATCGCTCCCGCAGAGTCAGGTAACGATCCCATTATCGGCGTCCCTCATGAAAAGAACAGGTACAGACGCCCCCGCAGCGCACGCAAACACGGACTGTAGCTTGTACGAGATCCATGACGGGCGTAGAACGTCACCAACGCTGCGGCGCAACACGCGTGCCGCCCCAGGCGCGCGTCGCGCGTCCTGCGCAATCCGCCTGCCGCGCGCCTTCCCCCCGTCACCCGGAGTGCTACCCGATGGCTACCGTCCTGTGCGTGCTCTACCCCGATCCCGTGGACGGCTATCCGCCGCGCTACGTGCGCGATGCGATTCCGGTCGTCACGCATTACGCGGACGGTCAAACCGTGCCGACACCCGCCGGCCCGCCCGGCTTCCGGCCTGGCGAACTCGTCGGCTCGGTGTCCGGCGCGCTCGGCTTGCGCGGCTACATGGAAGCGCACGGCCACACGCTGATCGTCACGAGCGACAAGGACGGCCCCGACTCCGAATTCGAGCGCCGGCTCCCCGAAGCAGACGTGGTGATCTCGCAGCCGTTCTGGCCCGCGTACCTGACGGCCGAACGGATCGCGCGCGCGCCGAAGCTGAAGCTCGCGCTGACGGCCGGCATCGGCTCCGATCACGTCGATCTCGACGCCGCCGCGCGTGCGCACATCACCGTCGCCGAAGTCACCGGCTCGAACAGCATCAGCGTGGCCGAGCACGTGGTGATGACGACGCTCGCGCTGGTGCGCAACTACTTGCCGTCGCATGCGATCGCGCAGCAGGGCGGCTGGAACATCGCCGATTGCGTGTCGCGCAGCTATGACGTCGAAGGCATGCATTTCGGCACGGTCGGCGCGGGGCGCATCGGGCTCGCGGTGCTGCGCCGGCTGAAACCGTTCGGGCTGCATCTGCACTACACGCAACGCCACCGGCTCAATGCATCGATCGAGCAGGAACTCGCGCTCACGTATCACGCCGACGCCGCGTCGCTCGCGAGCGCCGTCGACATCGTCAACCTGCAGATCCCGCTGTACCCGTCGACCGAGCACCTGTTCGACGCGGCGATGATCGCGCGCATGAAGCGCGGCGCGTACCTGATCAACACCGCGCGCGCGAAGCTGGTCGACCGCGACGCGGTCGTGAACGCCGTCACGTCCGGGCATCTCGCGGGCTACGGCGGCGACGTGTGGTTTCCTCAGCCGGCGCCGGCCGATCACCCGTGGCGCACGATGCCGTTCAACGGGATGACGCCGCACATCTCCGGCACGTCGCTGTCCGCGCAGGCACGCTACGCGGCCGGCACGCTGGAGATCCTGCAATGCTGGTTCGACGGCAAGCCAATCCGCAACGAATACCTGATCGTCGATGGCGGCACGCTCGCGGGAACGGGTGCGCAGTCGTACCGGCTGACGTGACGACGCCACGCTGGACGCTCGACGCACGGCGGACCATTCAGTCGAGACAGTAGGCGGCGAGCTTGCCGACGGTCACGACCGCCTGCTCGATCTCCGGCGACCACGGGCTGCTGTAGTTCAGGCGGATGAAATTCCGGTAGCTGTCCGCGATCGAGAACATGTAGCCGGGCCCGATCGTGATCCCCTGCTCCAGCGCGAGCTGGTACAGCCGCATCGCATCGACCTGCACGGGCAGCTCGATCCACAGCACGTACCCGCCCGCCGGGCTCGAAATGCGCGTGCCTTCCGGGAAAAACCGCGACACCATCGTCCGCATCAGGTTCGCCTGCTGCGCATACGCCTTGCGAATCCGCCGCAGGTGATGCTCATAGCCGTCGCGTTCGAGAAACTCCGCGATCGCGAGCTGCGGCAGCGACGGCGTCGCGAGCGTGTTCAGAAATTTCAGCTTCTCGACCTGCTCGCGATAGCGTCCCGGCAACGCCCAGCCGATCCGGTACGCGGCCGTCAGGCTCTTCGAGAACGACGCGCAGTGCAGCACGATGTCGTGACGGTCGAACGACTTCAGCGTGCTCGGATGCATGTTGCCGAAGTACAGTTCGTTGTACACGCCATTTTCGATGATCGGCAGGTCCGCTTTCGCGGCGAACTCGACCAGTTCGCGTTTGCGCTCGTCAGGCATCTGGAAGCCGAGCGGGTTCTGGAAGTTCGGCATCACCATGCATGCCGCGATCGGCTGCGACTTCGCGATCGCGGCCAGCGCCGCGATGTCGATCCCGTATTCCGGGTGCGTGGCCACCTCGATCGCCTTCATCCCCATCCGCTCGATCGCGTGCAGCATCGCGTAGAACGTCGGCGATTCCACCGCAATCGTGTCGCCGGGCTTCGCAACGGCCTGCAGGCACAGGTTGATCGCCTCCGTCGCGCCGACCGTCACGATGATCTCGTTCGGGTCGACCGACATCCCGTTTTCCAGGTAACGGCGCGCGATCTGCCGGATCAGCCGCGGATGCCCGGGCGGCAGCCCGTCCGTCACGCCCCACAGCGACTTGTCGCGGCCGGCCGCATACGCGTAGCGGTTCAGCTTCTCGAACGGGAACAGGCTCGGGTCCGGATACGGCGAGCCGAGCGGCACCGCGTCGTCGGTACCGATCGAGCGCAGCGTCGACAGCACGAGCCGGCTCACGTCGACCGACGACGAGATCGCGATCGGTTTCGACGGCCGCAGCTCGCGTACCGGTGCATGACTGTCGTCGCGCCGCAGGTTCACGAAATAGCCTGACTGCGGGCGGCTTTCGAGCAGCCCGCGGCTTTCCAGCAGCAGATATGCATGCAGCACGGTCGTGATGCTGATCCGGTGCTGCTGGCTCGCCTGCCGCACCGACGGCACACGATCGCCGTGTCGATATACGCCTTGCCGGATGAGTCGCTCTACGTCGTTTGCAAATTTCTCGTAGAGCTTCATCCGCCTCGCCCCGCCAGCGGTGAACCGGCCTGCGATGCATGGGCGGCATGGCCGCGCCGGTGCACGAAGCCGGATAGCCGTGCCCGGGCGCGGGCGTCCCGGTGCGAACCTCGTCCGTTATCGAAATTGAAGGCGGATAGCAATGCGAATCTCATCAAGACAAGGTTCGGCATCCTACTGCGTCATTTCGACGAATGTAAGTGACAGTTTGGCGAGGAAACGTGAAATCCGGCCGGCGTGGTGAACAGATTAGAACGCGACGGCGAACGGCCTCGCGCGATCGCACGAGGTCACGCTCCGGGCGCGATCCCGGCGCGCATCATCACGGATTACCGATGGCCGCCGGGCGGCAGTCACGCGAAGCCCGGCCGTGCGCGGGCCTCGCGTGCGCTCAAGCGTCGTCGACGTTGTCCGCGTAGTGATCGATCGCGACCTTGCACTCGTCGAACACCACCGTCAGCATCGCGACGTCGTTCGACTCGACCCACTTGCGGATCTGCAGGAACTGCCCGGTGCCGAGATCGGCGACGCGGGCCGGATCGTCGGTCGTCACGTCGACGTTGACGATCGCGCGGTTGCCGGGCAGCGGCGACAGCGTCGCCGCGATGTCAAAGCGACGGTACGATTGATCGATGCGCATGCGGTTCTCCCGAAGCCGTTCGAAAGGGATGGTCTCAATCGAGTGCCTGACGGTAGACCTTGCCGCCGAATCCCGTCACGACGTTGTCCACCGAGAACGGCGTGTCTTCCTTCGCTTCCAGAATGACCGCGACGCTGCCGGGCACGAGCCGTGCCGCAACCGTCTCGACGAACGTGCCGTCGAGCAGCGCGTTGCCGGCCGCTTCCGCGAGAATGCCGGCCCCCGCGCCGGCCGCCATGCCGGTGACCACGCCGAGCGGCCCGGCCAGCAGGCTGAGCAGGCCGCCCGCGATCGCGCCGATCACGCCGCCCTTGAACGGCCGCGATTCGGCGTGGAGTACCGAGAGCTTGCCGGTCGCGTCCTTCTCGACGACGACGCCGTTCTCGACGTGGAATCCTTCGTCTTTCTCCGACAGCGCCTCGAAATCGTTCGCGGCCTCTCGGGCCGTGTCGACGCTGCCGAACACGGCGACGATCAGTTGCTTGGTCATTCGACACCTCGCTCGGTTGGATAGTCAGTTGCAGCCGCCGCCGCACATGCGGCACGGCCGGATTCGATTCAGATGCCGGTGGCCGCCGCACGCGCACGCGCCGCATCGGCATACGCGTGCGCAGCCGCCCGCTGCAGCCCGGCGACGGACGGCGCGCGAGCCAGCACCGGATCGGCATCGCGCGTGTCGCGCGCCAGCCGGTAAGCGTTCGACGCCGCATGCTGCAGTTCGATCGCCTGTTTCGTTTCAACGGTATGCGTGCTCATCCGGCACCCTCCTGGCAGAGACATGGACCATGCATACGGCTTGCCGCTCGTGCGTCACCGGCGCGCATGCGCATCCTCCTCGACATCGTCGACGTCGGCCGGAAACCGATGCTGGCCGAAACTCAGGATCAGCACGCCCACCGCGAGCAGCACGATGCCGAACGTTGTCATCAGCATCCGTTCGGGGCTGTCGGTCGCGCCGCGCAGGATCAGGTCGCGCGCGAGCGACGTCATCGCAATGAACAGCGGAAACCGCACCGGCAGCCGGCCGAGCCGCAGGTAGCGCACGTCCATCGCGAGCACTTCCAGATACAGGAACATCAGCAGCAGGTCGGTCAGCGATACTTCGCCCGCGAGCACGACCTTCCACGCTTCCTGCGTCATCGCGAACGCGGTCGCGAGCCCGATCACGATCAGCCCGGCCAGTTCGGCCGCGTGAAGGAAATGGCCGAAGCGGCGGCGAATGCGCTCGGCGGGCGAGCAGGGAATGGTGGTCGTATTCAAGGTGACAGTCGCTGTGTTGAGGCATGGGCGGCGCCGGGCGGCGGCGGGAAAACCGCATCACGCGCGGCGGCATGCGCGGCATCGTGCGTGTTCGGCCCATCCGGCGCTTGAGGATCAGCCGCGCCGATCGCCTGCTCGACCGCGGACAGCGTCCGGCGGCAGCACACGTGGAACGCGTCGCCCGCGTCGGTGCAGGCGACATCGTCGTGCTCGCGGCACAGCAGCAGGCGGCAGCCGAGATACCGTTCGAGACCGTCGATCCGTTCGCTCACCTGCGCTTCGTCGATCCGCAGTTCGGAGGCGGCGCCGGACAGGCCGCCATGCTCGACCACCGCGACATACACACGCATCGCTTCCAGCAGGTTCATGATGACGCTCCTCGTCGGCGGGCGCAGCGGGACCTAATCTACTGCACGCGGCACCGGCGCTCAAGAGCACAGCGCCGCGCACGCCAGGAGTACAGCTGCGCGGGCATCGCACGAAATCCGGCCCTGTTTGACGCATTCGAATGACAGATTGGCAATACGTGTTCCAAAGACTGGCCGAAGCTGCTAGATTGCTTGCTCGACGACGTTACGCGGTGCGGGCAGGTCACGCGCCGCGCGGCCGGCCGCCACCGCTGCGGCCCGTTGCGCGAGATCCGCGCAACGTCCTTCATCCGCATGACACAAAGAGAACAGTCGCATGACACAGTTCAACCGTTCGCCTTCGCGCGCCACGGCACTTCCGTCCCGACATGACTGACCGGCAGGCCACGATGCAGACACCTCCCCCGCTCTCCCAAAACGTTCACAGCACGATCACGCGCAGCGCGATCTTCCTCGTGGCGACGATCAATCCCGGCGCCGATCACGCCGACACGATCCGTTCATGGTGCGGCGACATCGCCGCGCTCGTGCGCTCGGTCGGCAAGCGCGTGCCGGGCGGCAACCTCACCTGCGTGTGCGGCTTCGGCGCCGACGCCTGGGATGCGCTGTTCGGCAACCCGCGCCCCGCCGCGCTGCATCCGTTCCGCGAATTCGGTGCGGGGCAGCGTGTCGCGGTCGCGACGCCGGGCGACATCCTGCTGCACATCCGCGCGGAAGCGATGGATCTGTGCTTCGAACTCGCGACGCAGCTGCTCGGCGCGCTCGGCGATGCCGTCACGGTCGTCGACGAGGTGCACGGCTTCCGCAATTTCGACCAGCGCGCGATGATCGGCTTCGTCGACGGCACCGAGAACCCGGAAGGCCGCGAGGCGGTCGACTTCACGGTGATCGGCGACGAGGATGACGAATTCGCGGGCGGCAGCTACGTGATCGTGCAGAAGTACCTGCACGACATGGCCGGCTGGAACGCGCTTGCGGTCGAGACGCAGGAGCGCATCATCGGCCGCACCAAACTCGCCGACATCGAGCTCGCGCCGGACGTGAAGCCGTCGTGCTCGCACAGCTCGCTGACCACGCTCGACGAGGACGGCCAGGAAGTGAAGATCCTGCGCGACAACATGCCGTTCGGGCGCCCGGGTTCAGGCGAATTCGGCACCTACTTCATCGGCTATGCGCGCTCGCCCGCGCCGATCGAGCAGATGCTCGAGAACATGTTCGTCGGCCGCCCGCCCGGCAACTACGACCGCCTGCTCGACTACAGCCGCGCGGTCACCGGCTCGCTGTTCTTCGTGCCGTCCGCCGATCTGCTCGAAGCGCTCGCCGATCGCGCGGCGCCGGCCGCAGACGCCGCGCAGCCGGAAGCGACGTCAGCCACGCCGCATCGCGAAGGCTCGCTGAAAATCGGCTCGCTGAAAGGCGTGCCGTCGTAAGGCAAGGTGCCGACGGCAGTCCGGCGCGCAACCCCGCGCCGGGCGTGTCCGGAACGGCCGTCGTTCAGTCGGCCGGGGCGCGCGTGCGCAAAGGGCGTGCGGCGCTGCACAGGGGCCGCCCCTCGCGTGCAGGCCGTGACGCGCAAAGGCATGCATTCCCGGCGCTCGGCCTCGACGAATCAGCCGACCAGGATATACAGCCAGTTCTTCGGCAGCGCCCCACCCGGGCCGTTGCTGCATGCCAGCAGCCGCTCACCGGATCGAGGGTGCGTGATGCCGGTACGGAATGTCTCGATCGCCTTGCGCTCCAGCCGGTCGAACGCGTTCCCGACCAGGTTGTGCGCTTCGAGGTAGATCGGGCACATCAGTTTGAAATCGGGCTTGGTGGCTCGATGTTTCGCCAGCCGGGTGTACAGGTCACTGGTGATGCCGATATAGAACTTGCTGTACTCCGGCTTCGCGGCAAACGAGTTCAATACCTGCCGCAAATGCCCGATGACATCCTCGTGATTGATCACGCCCGTCTTCAGCATGTATTTGTCTTCGGGCGAAACGAGTTGTAGTGCCATGAACGACCTCCACGTGTTGTGAAGCTTCAATAGGCTGTGTCTATGATTCATCCGCGCCCGGTCGCGACGACTGAACGCCGCCCAACCCCGGCTTCCGGAAACCCTGCCGGATGAATGTTCGTAAGAATGCACGACACGCGACAGGCCGTCGACCGGAATTGATTCCGCACAGCATCGAACGCAGCCCGAACGGCGTTACCGCCGGCCCGCCCCTGGTATCGCGGCCATCCCATCGCCGCATGCCGCACGCGCACACACCCTCGCCCCACACGCGAATTGCAGAACAGTTGCGCCACCGCAGGGTGTCGTTTCGATTTGTGCTGCAGTGGTGTCAATAGAGCCTGCTAATATGCATTTTCGCCCGCGATCGGCATGCCTGGCATCAGGCGCAGTCCTTCAGCCGATTGGCCCACCATGAAGTGTTTTCGCAGACGTGAGGCAACAAGAACCCATGAATAACCTGCACCGCGAACTCGCCCCGATCTCGTCTTCCGCCTGGGAACAAATCGAGGAGGAAGTGGCACGCACGTTCAAACGATCAGTGGCCGGCCGCCGCGTCGTCGACGTCGACGGCCCCGAAGGCCCCGAGTTGTCGGCGGTCGGCACCGGGCACCTCGTCGAAGTCGCCGCCCCGCGCGAGCAAGTGAATGCGCGGCTGCGCGAAGTCCGCACGATCGTCGAGCTGACGGTGCCGTTCGAGCTGAGCCGCGATGCGATCGACAGCGTCGAGCGCGGCGCGCGCGACGCCGACTGGCAGCCGGCGAAGGACGCCGCGCAGCGGCTCGCGTTCGCCGAAGACGACGCGATTTTCGACGGCTACCAGGCAGCAGGCATCGTCGGCATCCGCGAAGGCACGTCGAACCGCAAGCTCACGCTGCCGGCGGACGTCGGCGCGTATCCCGACGCGATCAGCGACGCGCTCGAGGCGCTGCGGCTCGCCGGCGTCGACGGCCCGTACTCGGTGGTGCTCGGCTCGGACGCGTACACGGCGCTCAGCGAGGCGCGCGACCAGGGCTATCCGGTCCTCGGCCACATCAAGCGGATCGTCAGCGGCGAGATCATCTGGGCGCCGGCGATCAGCGGCGGCTGCGTGCTGTCCACGCGCGGCGGCGATTACGAACTGCATCTCGGGGAAGACGTATCCATCGGCTACACGAGCCATACCGACAAGGTCGTCCGCCTGTACCTGCGCGAAACGTTCACGTTCCTGATGCTGACGAGCGAAGCATCAGTCGCCGTGGCGCCGCAGGGCAACACGGCGGCCTGACCGCGATTGCCCGCGCGCGATGCCCGCCGGGCGTCGCGCGCGACCAGCCGCACCGCCGGCCGCATGTTCGTCGCCGATCGAACCCATCTTGCATGGAGTGTGTGATGAGCGATTCGAATGAGGCATTGCAGGCGCTGCAGGCGTCGGTCGACCACCTGAAGCAGGCGGTCGACGCGAACGCGGGCAGCCAGGCCGGCGACACCGCCGTGCTGTTCACCGTCATGTCGCTGGTTCTGGCGGAGTTGCCGCCCGACACGCGCAACCTGATCGAGGATTCGTTCTCCGTCTGGGCCAATGGTCTACCGAATGCGGCACTGTCAACCGACGTGAAGCAGATCGCCCGGCAACGGCTCGCGATGACCCTCCCGGATTGACCGCGGCACGCCACGGTTGCGCCGTGTCCGGCCCGGACCGTGCAACTCGCCCTCTCTTTCGGCCGTCACACCCGCATCGTCTGCGGTGCGTGTGGGGTTGCGCATAGCCGGTCGAGGCACGCACACGCTGCGGCGCTTGCGCCGCGCTTGTCCTCCCGCATCGCCGCCGCCCCGCCCGCAAGCAGCGCCCTGCGCGCCGATGTCGCACCGCGATCCGCTCGCGTTCTGCCCGTTCCCGCCTCCTGCCCTCACCCGCTGCATCCGCCGCGCACGCCCGTGCCGCCACGCGCCCGCCCGTCTGTACTCCTTGCCACCCGTGCGCACCCGCATACGAGGGTGCAATTCGCGGCCGGGCCGTTGCGGAACTGTGTCTTGGATGGCCTCCGCCGATTCGCTATTTTGAACGCAGTCGAAGCGATGCCGTGGGCTCCTCCCGGCACGCACGCTTGCCGCCCTGACCGCGACCGTGCACGACGCCGACGCGCGCTGCACGACAGCCCGAGCGCTGCCCGCGCGCCGCCGTGTTGCGTGCCGTGCGTTCGCGGTCGGGATGCGCCAAGCGCCGCACCGCATCGGGACTTCACCCTTCGACCCACTTTCACCGACAGGAGCCAGACCACCATGCCCGCACTTTGCGATATCTGCCACGCCCGGCCGGCCGTCGCGCGCGCAACCGTGATGCAGGACGGCGAGCGCAAGACGATCTCGATCTGCGATTACCACTTCCGTCAGCTGATGCGGCATCAAAGCATGCTGAACCCGTTCGACTCGCTGCTGGGCGGTGGCGGCTCGTCGTCGCTGTTCGGCGGGCTCGACGACGAAGCGCCGCTCGCCGCCGAGATTCCGCGCGAATCGGTCGACCCGACCGACGCGTTCAGCGAGCAGACGCTGGAACTGCTGCAGCGCGCGGCCGAGAAGGCGCACGAGCTGCGCCGCAGCGAGCTGGATTCCGAACACCTGCTGTACGCGCTCGCGGACACCGACGTGTGCGCCGCGCTGCTGAAAGAATTGAAGCTGTCGCCGCAGGACATCCGGTCGTACATCGACCAGCATGCGCACACCGGCACGGCCGACCCCGATGCGCCGCTCGACAAGCTGTCGATCTCGCCGCGCGTGAAGAAGGCCGTGCAGTACGCGTTCCAGGCGTCGCGCGATCTCGGTCACTCGTACATCGGCCCCGAGCACCTGCTGATCGGGCTCGCGTCGGTACCGGACAGCATCGCCGGCACGCTGCTGAAGAAATACGGCGTGACGCCCGAGGCGCTGCGCCAGAAAGTCGTGAAGGTGGTCGGCAAGGGTGCCGAGGACGGCCGCGTCGATGCGCCGACCGGCACGCCGAACCTCGACAAGTTCGGCCGCGACCTCACCGCGATCGCGCGCCAGGGCAAGCTCGACCCGGTGCTCGGCCGCGCGCAGGAAATCGAGAGCACGATCGAGGTGCTCGCGCGCCGCAAGAAGAACAACCCGGTGCTGATCGGCGAGCCGGGGGTCGGCAAGACGGCGATCGTCGAAGGGCTCGCGCAGCGGATCGTCAACGGCGACGTGCCCGAGGTGCTGCGCGGCAAGCGGCTCGTCGAAGTCAACATCAACTCGATGGTGGCCGGCGCGAAGTATCGCGGCGAGTTCGAGGAGCGCGCGAAGCAGCTGATCGACGAAGTCACTGCGAAGCATGACGAACTGATCCTGTTCATCGACGAGCTGCACACGATCGTCGGCGCGGGCCAG
Source organism: Burkholderia aenigmatica (assembly GCF_902499175.1). Lineage (GTDB taxonomy): Bacteria > Pseudomonadota > Gammaproteobacteria > Burkholderiales > Burkholderiaceae > Burkholderia > Burkholderia aenigmatica. The sequence continues at coordinate 126,808 of NZ_CABVQC010000006.1, read as the reverse complement.
GGCGGCGGCGAAGGCGGTCTCGACATCGCGAACGTGCTGAAGCCCGCGCTCGCGCGCGGCGAGCTGAGCCTGATCGGCGCGACGACGCTCAACGAATACCAGAAGTACATCGAGAAGGACGCGGCGCTCGAACGGCGCTTCCAGCCGGTGTTCGTGCCGGAGCCGAGCGTCGAGCAGACGATCGTGATCCTGCGCGGGCTGCGCGACAGCCTCGAGGCACACCACCAGGTGACGTTCTCCGACGATGCGTTCGTCGCGGCCGCGGAATTCGCCGACCGCTACATCACGTCGCGCTTCCTGCCCGACAAGGCGATCGACCTGATCGACCAGGCCGCCGCGCGCGTGCGGATCGGTGCGACGTCGCGCCCGGTCGACATCCAGGAAGGCGAAGCGCAGATCGCGCAGTTGAAGCGCGAACAGGACTACGCGACGTCGCGCAAGCGCTTCGACCAGGCGAAGCAGTTCGAGGAGCAGATCAACGAGAAACAGAAAGCCGTCGACGAGATGATGGAGGCGTGGCAGCGCAAGACCGGCTCCGAGACGCTCGAAGTGACCGTCGAATCGGTGGCCGAGGTCGTGTCGCGGCTGACCGGCATCCCGGTGTCCGAACTCACGCAGGAAGAACGCCAGAAGCTGCTGAAGATGGAAGAGCAACTGCGCGAGCGCGTGGTGGGCCAGAGCGACGCGGTGGTAGCCGTCAGCGATGCGGTGCGGCTGTCCCGCGCGGGGCTCGGCCAGACGCACCGGCCGATCGCGACGTTCCTGTTCCTCGGGCCGACGGGTGTCGGCAAGACCGAACTCGCGAAGGCGCTCGCCGAGACCGTGTTCGGCGACGAGCAGGCGATCATCCGCATCGACATGTCCGAATACATGGAACGGCACGCGGTCGCGCGGCTGATCGGCGCGCCGCCCGGCTACGTCGGCTACGACGAAGGCGGCCAGCTCACCGAGCGCGTGCGGCGCCGCCCGTACAGCGTGATCCTGCTCGACGAGATCGAGAAGGCGCATCCGGACGTCTACAACGTGCTGCTGCAGGTGTTCGACGACGGCCGCCTGACCGACGGCAAGGGCCGTGTGGTCGACTTCAGCAACACGATCATCATCGCGACCAGCAACCTCGGCGCCGCGATCATCATGGACAACCTCACGCAGCCGGAAGCCGCGCGCAAGACCGACAAGGCGATCCGCGAAGAACTGATGCAGGTGCTGAAGGGCCATTTCCGCCCCGAGTTCCTGAACCGGATCGACGAGGTGATCGTCTTCCACGCGCTGTCGAAGGAGAACATCCGCGCGATCGTGCAGATCCAGCTCGACCGCGTGGTGCGCACGGCCGCCGCGCAGGACATCACGCTCGTGATGGGCGATTCGCTCGTCGAGCACCTGACCGAAGCCGGCTACCAGCCGGAGTTCGGTGCGCGCGAGCTGAAACGCCAGATCCGCCAGACCATCGAGACGCGGCTCGCAAAGGAGATCCTTGCCGACCGGTTGCAGTCGGGCGATCGATGCGAAGTCGACTACGACAAGGCCAGCGACGAAGTGAAGTTCAACAAGCTCGCGGCGCCTGAAGCGAAGGAGGCCAAGGACGCTAAGAAGGACGCCGACGGCAAGGCGAAACCGAACGGCAAGGCGGCCAAGGCCACCGGCGAGGCCAAGGCAGGCGACACGCCCGCCGATGCACCGCCGCCCGCGCCCGCCGCGAAACCGTCCGGCAAGAAGTCGTCCGGCGCGAAGAAGGACGCGCACTGAAACCCCGCGTGCCCCGCTCGCCCGGGGCACGCATGACCGGCTACGTCCATGCGACGGAGCCGCCCCACGCCGCGACACGGCGCAAACCGAGCCGCCCGCATCGGGACCGGCAGATGGAGATTCACATGACAAATCGACGCGAAGTGCCAGGCATCAGGAAGTACGACGGGCCCGCCGGTGGTTGGGGCGCGCTTCGCGCGACAGCCGATGCGGTGCGCACGCAAATGGAAACAATCGAAGCACCGATCGTGCTGATGCGGACCAACCAGCCCGACGGCTTCGACTGCCCCGGCTGCGCATGGCCCGACAAGGAACACAAATCGACGTTCCAGTTCTGCGAGAACGGCGCGAAAGCCGTCACGTGGGAAGCGACGACCAAGCGCGTGACGCCCGAGTTCTTCGCGGCGAACACCGTGTCGTCGCTGCTGCGCATGTCGGACTACGAGCTGGAGAACATGGGCCGGCTCACGCATCCGCTCGTCTATGACCGCGCGTCCGACACGTTCCGCGCAATCGAATGGGACGACGCGTTCGCGCGCATCGGCGAAGTGCTGCGCGCGCTGCCGCCCGAGCAGGTCGAGTTCTATACGTCGGGCCGTGCATCGAACGAAGCCGCGTACCTGTACCAGTTGTTCGCACGCGAGCTCGGCACCAACAACTTTCCCGACTGCTCGAACATGTGCCACGAACCGACCAGCGTCGGCCTGCCGCAGTCGATCGGTATCGGCAAGGGCACCGTATCGCTGGAGGATTTCGACCACTGCGAGCTGATCATCTCGATCGGCCACAACCCCGGCACGAACCACCCGCGGATGATGGGCACGCTGCACGAGTGCTCGCGCCGCAACGTGCCGATCATCGTGTTCAACCCGCTGCGCGAACGCGCGCTCGAACGCTTCGCCGATCCGCAGGACATGATCGAGATGGCGTCGTTCGGCTCGACCCGGATCGCATCGACGTACTACCAGGTCGACGCCGGCGGCGACGCGGCCGCATTGAAGGGCATCATGAAGGCGCTGCTGCAGCTCGAAGCCGAGCGCGGCGACGTGCTCGACCGCGACTTCATCGCGCAGCACACGAACGGCTTCGACGCGTTCTCGGCTGACCTCGAAGCCACGTCGTGGGACGACATCGAGCGTGCGAGCGGGCTCAGCCAGGCGCAGCTCGAACAGGTCGCGCTCGCCTACGCGAAGTCGAACGCGACGATCGTCACGTACGGCATGGGCGTCACGCAGCACAACAAGGGCACTGCAACCGTGCGCCTGATCGCCGACCTGCTGCTGATGCGCGGCAACATCGGCAAACCCGGCGCCGGCGTCTGCCCGCTGCGCGGCCATTCGAACGTGCAGGGCAACCGCACGGTCGGCATCACCGAAAAGCCGTCGGCCGAGTTCCTGAAGAAGATCGAGGACGTGTGCGGCTTCACGCCGCCCGCGCATCACGGGCATGATGCGGTGCAAGCGATGCAGGCAATGATCGACGGCAGCGCGAAGGCGCTGCTGTGCCTCGGCGGCAACTTCGCGGTCGCGCTGCCCGATCCCGAGCTGTCGTTCCCGGCGATGGCGAAACTCGACCTGAGCGTGCATCTCGGCACGAAGCTGAATCGTTCGCACCTCCTGGTCGGCAAGGAAACCTTCATCCTGCCCGTGCTCGGCCGCACCGAACTCGACATGCAGGCAACCGGCCGGCAGTCGATCACCGTCGAGGATTCGATGTCGATGGTCCACGCATCGGCCGGCAAGCTCAAGCCGGCGTCCGACCAGTTGCGCTCGGAGCCCGCGATCGTCGCCGGGATCGCGCATGCGACGCTGCCGAACAGCAAGGTCGCATGGCTCGACCTGATCGCCGACTACGACCGCATCCGCGACCTGATCGACCGCACGGTGTCCGGCTTCGAGGCGTTCAACGAGCGCATCCGCACGCCGGGCGGCTTCCGCCTGCCGCTGCCGCCCACCGAGCGCGTGTGGCCGACGCCGACCGGCAAGGCAATGTTCTCGGTCTACAAGGGCGTGAAGGAAGATGCCGACGTGCTCGGCGCCGAGCAGGTGTTGCGGCTGATCACGCTGCGCAGTCACGACCAGTACAACACGACGATCTATGGACTCGACGACCGCTATCGCGGCGTGTTCGGGCGGCGCGACGTGCTGTTCATGAACCCCGCCGATCTCGCGAAGTACGGGCTCGAACACGGCGACCTCGTCGACATCGAGACGGTCACCGCATCGGGCCGCGCGCTGCGTCTCGAGAAGATCACCGCGATCGAGTACGACATCGCGCCGGGGTCGGTCGGCGCGTACTACCCGGAAGCGAACGTGCTCGTGCCGCTCGACTACATCGACAAGGAAAGCGGCACGCCGTCGTACAAGTCGGTGCCGGTGCGCGTCGCACGCTCCGCGGTGGTCTGAAGCAGCGTCAGGTTCGCGGGCGCGAATCGGCGCGCCCCGCGGGCCTGCCGCCGGCCGCGGGCGCCGTGCCGCGCACGGCTCGCCCGGCTACTTCGCCGCGACCGCCTGGATCTCGACCAGCAGTGCCGGCACGACCAGGCCGCTGACGATCACGACGGTCGATGCGCTCGCATGGCCGCCCAACCGCCGCTCGCGCACGGTGCGATAGAGCGGCACCAGATCCGGACGGGTCAGGAACCCGTCCACCTTGACCAGATCCGACGCCACCATGCCGGCATCGGCCAGCACGGCGAACAGGTTGTCCCAGGCCAGTTCCATTTGCTGCTCGGGATCCTCCGGCACACTGCCGTCGGGCGCGGCCCCGACCTGGCCGGAGATGTGCAGCCAGCGTGCCTGGACCGGCGCCGAGACGCCGTGACTGTAATGGGAAAACGGCTCGGCGACGCCGGCCGGATTATGCAGCTGAAGGGGCATGTTCCTGCTCCACGATCGATTGTCGGGCCCGCCTCGGCCGGTTGTCGGCATCGGCGGATGGAGATGCGATCCGGTCGCGTGTGGCCGTATGCGCGGTCGCATCGCTGCGTTTCCCGCACATCCGGCCGGACCGGACGATGCACTCTACTCCATCTGCGGTTTCCCCATCTCGTCGCGAACGACCGGACGCGTTACCTGCCGGATCCGGGACCGCGGTGCGATGACCGCACGGCAAGCCTGCATCCGGTATTCGGCATTCATCGCCCCCTCCACCACGCAGCGCAGGAGACGGCACCCTGCCCGCCTCCCGCGCACTGAGCCATGCGCCGATCAACGCGCCGCCGTCGGCGGTATCGTCGCGCCCGTCTGCCGGCGCCGATACGCGCTGTCGCGCGTCGCGAGCCAGTAGTACAGCGGCGACGTCAGCGCGAGCCCCACGAGCCACGACAGGTCCGCGCCGCCGAGATGCGCGGGAATCGGGCCTGCATACATCGGCGTGTTCATGAACGGAATCTGCACGAGGATGCCGATCGCATACGCGAGCAGCGCCTGCGGATTGAAGCGGCCGTAGATCCCGCCATCGGCCATGAAGATCGACTTGATGTCGTACTTGCCCTGATGGATCACGTAGAAGTCGATCAGGTTGATCGCCGTCCACGGCACCAGCACGACGAGCAGCGCGAGCACGAGATCGACGAGGTTGCCGACGAAGTTCGTCGACGCGCCGATCGCCGCGTAGCAGCAGGCGACGAAGATCACGACCGACACCACCGCGCGCGCCTTCGCGGTCGGAATCCACTTGTACGCGAACGTCTGCACCGACGTGATCACCGCGAGCACCGCGCCGTACAGGTTCAGCGCGTTGTGGCTGATCACGCTCAGCAGGAACAGCACGAGCATCAGCGGGCCGAGCGGGCCCGTCGCCTGCTTGACCGCATCCATCGTGTCCGCGCCGGCCGGCACCGCGAGCACCGCGACCGCACCGAAGATGAACGCGAGCGTCGAACCAATCGTGCAGCCGAGATAGGTCGCCCAGAACGTCGACGCCACGCCGACGTCCTCCGGCAGATAGCGCGAATAGTCCGACACGTACGGCGCGAATGCGATCTGCCACAACGCCGACAGCGACACCGTCGCGAGCCAGCCCGCGAAATCGAAGCCGCCGCGCGTCAGGAAATCGTCGGTCGTCACGTGCGTGAGGATCATCCAGAAGCCGACAACGATCCCGATGCCGAGCACCCACGTGCCGATCCGGTTCAGGATGTGGATGAACCGGTAGCCGACTATCCCGATCAGCCCCGACCCCACCGCGCCGATCACGATGCCGACCGGCACCGGCACCGACGACGCGATGCCGTGCACCGACTTCCCGGCGAGCACGATGTTCGACGCAAAAAAGCCGACGTACATAACGGCCGCGATCACGGTCACGAGCAGCGCGCCCCACGAACCGAACTGCGCGCGGCTCTGGATCATCTGCGGGATGCCCATCTGCGGCCCTTGCGCCGAATGCAGCGCCATCAGCACGCCGCCGACCGCCTGGCCGACGACGATCGCGACGATGGCCCACATCAAGTTCAGGTGGAAGATCTGCACGCCAAGCGCGCCGGTCACGATCGGCAGCGGCGCGATGTTGCCGCCGAACCAGAGCGTGAACAGGTCGCGCACCTTGCCGTGGCGCTCCGCGGGCGGCACGTAGCCGATCGTGTGCTTCTCTATCATCGGGGACGCATTGCGGTCCACGTTCGTCATGGTGATGTCTCCTGTCCTGCGCGGCGATGCGCGCGTGCCGTGTCAGCCGGCGCGCGTTGGGGGACGCGCCTGCCATCGGGTCCGGATACGCGAGCGACGACGCACCGCGTGCCCGCGCGGCGGTGTCGAACGAAACGGACGATGCGCATGCGGGGACGGAATAACTCTCCCGCCGGCGCATGCACGGCCGCCTCGTGAACGTCGTGATCCAGGTTGGAGACGATGGTGCGCCACGCGCATCGCGGCCGGAAAATACTAAAAATATTTCCGGGACATACGAAAAAGCTCTGCAGCGGACATTTCGGCGCCGGGGAGCTTTCAGGTAAGGTGCTACGCAAACCATGGACAGATAGCGCCCGCGGCGGCACGCCGGGGCCGTGCATCAGAGGTGCTTGTGGCTCACTACACTTTGCGGCAACTGAAATACTTCGTGACGACGGTGGAATCCGGCAGTGTCGCCGAGGCATCGCGTCAGCTCTTCATCGCGCAGCCGTCGATCTCCAGCGCGATCAAGGGGCTGGAGGAAAGCTTCGGCGTGAAGCTGTTCATCCGCCATCACGCGCAGGGCGTGTCGCTCACGCCGAGCGGCACGCGCTTCTACCGGAAAGCGCAGGAACTGCTGCGCATCTCGCACGAGTTCGAGCAGAACGCGCTCGCCGACAACGACGTCATCACCGGGCAGATCGACATCGGCTGCTTCGAGACGGTCGCGCCGCTCTATCTGCCGCAACTGATCGCGGGCTTTCGCGAGCGCTACCCGGGCGTGAACATCCGGCTGCGCGACGGCGACCAGCAGGAACTCGTGCAGGGCCTGACGTCCGGCACGTTCGATCTCGCGCTCATGTACGACCACGACCTCGACGGCACGATCGAGACCGAACCGCTGATGCCGCCGCAGCAGCCGTACGTGCTGCTGCCGGAGAACCACCGGTTCGCGGGCCAGTCGCACGTGTCGTTGCGCGACCTCTGCGTCGAGCCGATGATCCTGCTCGACGTACAGCCGAGCCGCACGTATTTCGTCAGCCTCTTTCACGAACTCGGGCTGACGCCGAACATCGTGTTCGGATCGCCGTCGATCGAGATGGTGCGCGGGATGGTCGGCCAGGGGTTCGGCTTCTCGCTGCTCGTCACGCGCCCGCATTCCGAATACACATACGACGGCCAGCGGGTCGTGACGATCGGCCTCAGCGAAACGGTGAGCCCGTCGGGGCTCGTCAGCGCGCGGCTGAAGCGCGGTCAGCTCACGAAGCAGGCGCAGTCGTTCGTCGATTTCTGCCGCGAACGGCTCGCGCAGATCGTCGCGGAAACGGCGCGATAAGGAACAGGAAAACGCACGCGCCGCGGGATGCGGTGCGTGCGTGTTGGCGGTGGCAATGTCAGACGGGTGTGGAGAGATGCTCAGCCAACCGGGCAAGCATCGCGTCGCAGCCGTGAAGCTGGTCGAGCGTGACGAACTCGTCAGGCTTGTGTCCCTGGTCCATGCTGCCAGGCCCGCACACCACGGTCGGAATGCCGGCCTGCCCGAACAGCCCGCCTTCGGTGCCGAACGCCACCGTCCCGAATGCATCGGAGCCGCTCAGCATCGCGAGCAGCCGCGCGGCTTCGCTGTCCGGCGCGGTCGCGAGCCCCGGATACGCGCCCAGCGGCTGCAGCCGGATGTCGGTATCGGGCTGCACCGCGCGCATCCTCGGCAACAGCTCGGATTCCGCATAGTCCTGCAGCTTCCTCGGCACGTCGTGTGCATCGAAATCCGGCAGTGCCCGCACTTCGAAATCGAACTCGCATTCGGCCGGCACGATGTTCAGCGCGCGGCCGCCCTTGATCAGCCCCGTCTGCACGGTCGAGAACGGCGGATCGAAGCGTTCGTCGTGCCGTTCGGGCCGCGCGAGTGCATCGCCGATCTCGCCGAGACGGCCGATCAGCTTCGCCGCATAGTCGATCGCGTTGACGCCCGACGGTGCGTACGCCGAGTGGCACGCCGCGCCTTTCACGTGGCAGCGCATCGCGAGCTTGCCCTTGTGACCGAGCACCGGCTTCAGTTCGGTCGGCTCGCCGATCAGGCACAGACGCGGCCGGTGCGCGCGCGCGGCCAGTGTGTCGAGCATCGGCCGCACGCCGAGGCAGCCAACTTCCTCGTCGTACGAGAACGCGAGATGCACGGGCACGCTCAGCGGCCGGGCGACGAACGCCGGCACGGCCGCGAGCACCGATGCGATGAACCCCTTCATGTCGGCCGTGCCACGGCCGTACAGGCGGCCGTCGAGCTCGGTCAGCCGGAACGGCTCGACCGTCCACGCCTGCCCGTCGACCGGCACCACGTCGGTATGGCCCGACAGTGCGATGCCGCCGCGATCGCGTGGCCCGATCGTTGCGTACAGGCTCGCCTTCGTGCGTTCCGCGTTGTAGAACAGTTCGCTCTCGACGCCGAGGCCCGCGAGATGGTCGCGGATGAAACCGATCATCTCGAGGTTCGAATCGCGGCTGACCGTCGCGAAACCGATCAGCCGTTCGAGCAGCGTGCGGCTCGACGTGTCATTCATCGCCCGGCACTCCGTAGCTCGGCGCGACGGTCGGGTTCAGCGCGCGCGTCTGGTAGTCCTGCATCTGCGGGCGATACGCCTGCCACAGCGCATCGAGCTGCCCGACCGGATCGGCATCGGCCCAGTCGACGCGCAGGTCGACGATCGGCCAGATCACGTCGCCGGCCACCTTCAGCGCGGCCGAATGCACCGGCCCTGCTTCGCCGCCGGCCGCCATCGCCGCGTGCATCGCGGCCAGCAGGCGATCGGCGAGCAGGCCCGGCGCCTGTGCGAAGGCACGCACCATCGCGTCGATCACGGCCGGCGCGGCCAGCAGATTGCCGGCGGCCACGCACTGTTCGCCGCGCACTGCGTGATGCGTCCCGAGCGCTTCCTTGCCCGTGAAGCACGCCGTCTGCCCCTGCCCGTCGATCGCCGTGACCTGCCGGTACTGGCTCCAGCCGTTCGCACTGAGCGCACGGTCGAGCGCCGCGGCGGGCGCAAGCTGTTCGTGCTCGATCAGGTCGAGGATCTGCGGGCCGAGCGCCGGCAGCGTGATGTTCTGCGTCGCCACGGCGCCGACGCCTGCACGCACCCACGGGCAGCGCGCCCCCACCGCGATGCTCGACGAGCTGATCGCGATGCCGAGCTGGCCCGTCTCCGGGCAGCGCCCGACGATGGAGAAAGTCATGTCGCCTCCTACGCGCGGTTGGGCTGCCAGTTGTCCGGGATCACGGCGATCACGTCGATTTCCATCAGCCACTGCGGCTGGCCGAGTGCCGACACGACGAGCCCCGTCGAAATCGGATACACGCCCTTCAGCCACTTGCCGACCTCCTGGTACACCGGCTCGCGATAGCGCGGGTCGATCAGGTAGGTCGTCGTCTTCACGATGTGCGTGAGGTCGCTGCCGGCTTCCTCCAGCAGCTGCTTGACGTTCTTCATCGCCTGCTCGGCCTGCGCGCGCGGATCGCCGAGGCCGATCAGCTTGCCGTCGAAATCGGTGCCGACCTGGCCGCGCACGTAGACGGTGTTGCCGGCCCGCACGGCCTGGCACAGGTCGTTGTCGAGCGTCTGGTTCGGGTAGGTATCCTTCGTGTTGAACATGCGGATACGGGTATGGGTGGGTTGGCTCATCGAAATCCTTCAGTCGTGAATGTTCACGCCGCCGCACCGGAAGCGAACGCGGTGCGGCAGACGGCATGGAGTCGGTCAGTTCACCGCGTCGGCAAGCGGGTGCGCGTCGGCGTGCGACGCGGCGCCGTCCTGCTCCGGGCGCGACGTCGGGCGGCGCCGCGATGCGTCGTGATATTCGAGGTAGGTGCGCTGTATCGCGATGTGATCGGCGATGTGCCGCGCGTCGTGCCACACGCCCCAGATGAAGCTGGAGCCGCGCCGCGACAGCCACGGCAGCCCGAGGAAATAGATGCCCGGCTCCTTCGACACGCCGCGCTGGTGCTGCGGCTTGCCGTTGTCGGCGAACGCGTCGACCTTCAGCCAGCCATAGTCGACCGCGTAGCCCGTCGCCCAGATGATCGACGTGACGCCCGCGCCGGCAAGGTCGAGCGCGAGGATCGGATGCGCGACGCAGTCGGGGTTCGGCAGGATGCGGCGGGCTTCCGGTTCTTCCGGCAGGTCGAGGCCGTTGCGCGCCGCATAGGCGTCGGCCGCGTCGAGCAGCGACAGGTAGTTCTCGTCGCCGCGCGCAAGATTGATCGCGAGATCGCGTTCGAACACGGCCACGCCGCCGTCGAGCGACTTCGTCAGCCCGACGAGCGTCACGCCCTGGTTCGCGAGCTTGCGGAAATCCACCGTGTGGCCGCCGCGTGCGCCGCTCACAGCGATCGTCACGTGTTCGCGGCCGGGCGTCGCGACTTCCTTGTCCCATTCGCCGAGCACGCCGAGCCACCAGCAGAAGTCGCGGCCGCGATACGCGCGCGGCGGACGATCGTGCGGGCCGACCGACAGGTAGACCTGCCGGCCCGCGCGCTGCAGCTCGTCGGCGATCTGCACGCCCGACGAACCCGCGCCGACCACCAGCACCGCGCCTTCCGGAAGCTGGCCCGGATTGCGATAGTCGGCGGAATGGAGTTGCACGAAGCGCGCGTCGTCCGGCGCGATCGGCGGAATCACCGGGCGCTGGAACGGCCCCGTCGCGACGACCACGCGGTTCGCCTCGATCGTGCCGTCGGACGTCTCGACGACGAACCCCGGCTTGCCCGTATTGCGCACGACCTGCTTCACCTCGACACCGGTGCGGATCGGCGCGTTGAACTTGCGCGCATACGCTTCGAAGTAGTCGGCGACCTGGTCTTTCGACGCGAACGCGTCGGGATCGAGACCATCGAATTCGAGCCCCGGGAAACGGTCGTGCCACGCGGGGCCGTTCGCGACCAGCGAATCCCAGCGCCCCGTGCGCCAGCGTTCGGCGATGCGGTTGCGCTCGAGCACGAGATGCGGTACGCCCAGCTTGCCCAGGTGCTCGCTCATGGCCACGCCGGCCTGACCGGCGCCGACGACGAGCGTATCGATTGAGGTTGTTTCGACTGCCACGGCTGTCTCCTTCTGAAGTGCGGCTCAGTGCGACGCTCGTGCTGTCGCGTGAGTTGGAATGGAGACATTCTGCGGATGCGCAGGCGGGCGCGAAATGATGATTTTTGTTGGTGTTGACGAACAAAAAGCTGGGGATGGCGGGGGTGGTGAGCGTGGCGGTGCCAAGGCTCGCATGGCCGAGCAGCTCCTGCATATCACGGATGTCGGCGCCGGCGTCCAGACCGTGGTTCGCAAAGGTGTGGCGCAGCCAGTGCGTGCTGGCGCGGCGTAGGTCCACGGCCGCGTACGGGTACGCGGTCGCCAGTTGGTCGGCGGGTCGCCTCGCCGCGCGCGCCGCGCCGCGTCGCGATGTCAGTGCGCCTGCGCCGTGGCCGCCGCGTTGCGCGGCTGCCGCAACGCATCGCGCACCACCGGCAAGCTCGAGACGTTCGCGCCGGTGATGTCGAGCGTCGCGCTCGCCACGCAGCCCGTTGGCGTCAACGCCCGACCATCGAGCGTATTGGCCGCGCAGACGATCTGGCTCGGTGCGCAGCTGGGGGCCTGTATCAGGTCGAGCGCCGTGCCGCCGATCGACGTGAGCGTGTTGCGTTCGATGCGGAACTGGCACACGTTGCCGAGCGCGCGGACGCCGGAGTACCGGACGCTGGACAACCGGTTGTCCAGCACGGCGACACGGGTGACCTTGCCGGAGTAGGTGTTCAGGTCGATGCCGGCCATGCCGGTTTCCGGCCGGGGGTTGCCGGGATTGGGCAAGGAGATGTCGGAGATCGTGTTGTTCGACACCACGACGTTGTTCGCGCCGTAGGTGTTGTACCCGTCCTCCTGGCCGACCAGGATGCCGGCTGCCTTCTCCACGCCGCGCACCGTGTTGCCGGTGATGGTCACGTCCGCGCCGCCGACCACCGTGATGCCGCGCCCCCAGTAGTTGCCGGACACATTGTTGTTCCGGACCAGCACGTTGCTGCTGATCGCGCCGTCGGGGATGTAGCTGACGACCGCGATCAGGTCGTCGCCGGTGCCGGTCACCGTGTTGTCCTGCACCAGCACGTTGCGCGAGCCGTAGGTGGTGTGGATGCCGTCCGCGAGCGTGTCGCGCACGTCGTTGCCGACCAGCGCGACGTCCTTGCCGCCGAACACGAACAGCCCGGCACTACTGCCGCCGCGCACCGAGACGTCGAGCACCTGCACGCCGATGCCGGTGACCTCGACCTTGGTGGACTCGGGCGTCGTCAGCCGGGTCGTGCCGGTGCCGACCAGCGTCACGCCGACGAGCGTCGAGTTCTTGCCGCTCATCACGATGGTCTGGTCCTCGCTGCGGGTGGCGCTGAGGGTCGCGCCATAGCCGGAAATCACGACCTGCGGATTCTTCACGGTCAGCGAGCGGCTCACCGCGTACTGCCCGGGCGCGAGCACGAGCCGCTGGCCGGGCTGCAGCGCGTCGAACGCCTGTTGCAGCGCATCGGACTGATCGCTGCCATTGGCAGCCGGATAGACCGTGACGTCGGGGGGCGCGGCGCGCGCGATCTGGAATGACACGGCGCACAGCGCGGCGATAGATACGGCGGCGATTCGGAATGGTCGATTCATATCGGATCTCTTATTGGGTGTGAAGTTGGGTGAAGCGTAATGACGTTATAGGTTGTGAACCTGATGCGTCAGCGCGCCAGGTCACATTAATGGAATCAAGGTGAAGATAATGATGGCGCGCAGAAAAATAACGATTTGGTGAGATCGCAGTGCGGTACTCGAAAATGCGCGCGCGGATTAATGGATTGCGAAGCAATCTGAGCAGAGGAGGTCAATCAGCGCACCTGATTCAGCGAACCTGTCCGCATTTTTGTGGGCAAGGCGGTTGAACAACAGGTTATCCGCGCGCCTGCGTAAACCGCTCGCCGAACAGGATAGCAAACTGGTTCATCGCTGATTTCCAGTCGAAGGCAGCGCGTACCGTTTTGGCCAGCACATTGCGCAGCGCCAGCCAAAGCAGTTTGATCGCGGCCTCGTCATTCGGGAACTGGCCGCGCGTCTTGATGATCTTGCGCAGTTGCATATTCAGGCTCTCAATGGCGTTGGTCGTGTAAACGACCCGTCGAATCTCTGGCGGGAACACGTAGAACGGTACGACGTGCTCCCATGCACGCTGCCACGATTGCACGATGGCCGGATAGGTCCCCAGGACGGAGCAGACTATGTTGCCTTCTCTCCGAGTGCACCCAATTTCCTGATCGACCCGCTTTGGCGCGTCTATCAGTTCTCTCGTGACGGGTTGAACGAAATTGCGGTTGATGCGCTTCCGACCGATCGACAACGCGAGATTGACAGGTTGTCCTGGCGATACTACTGGGGCCCCATCGAAGCCATGTTCGAGAGGGCAGACCGTGACGACGACGTTTCGTATTTCAGCAACTTCTTTCCTGAGAATTGCCTTGATCCGCCACTTCTGTCTCTGCTGGGTGTCAACATACCGGCCAACGATTCGCGAATGATGCCAGCCCCCTATCCGGCGTTTCGCTCAGAGATGCCGTGAGTCCGACCTTGCGCAGCCGCCCGGAAAAGGTGCGCACCTGACACGCGTTCCGCGAACAGGCACAGGGCATAACGTGGCTGGCACGATCGGCAAGGCCGAAGCCATTGCTAACAGCAATCCGCAGGCCTCGCCATCAACATCACAGCGCCGGCGACCTTGCGCCACAGATCGTACCTGCAGGCGATTTCAACACTGCTCATCGGTCTGCCTCCCGGTGCGCGGGAGCAGCCGGATCGCATTCATCCTTGCCCGAGGGCGGCTCATCCTCATCGTCGTCGGATGTCGCCGAACCCCGGCTGGCGAACCATGCGACCAACCCACCCAACGCAAGCAGCGGACCGAAAAACAGGAAATGCTCGATTGCAAAATCGTTCACATCATGCGAACCGTAGCTACCTCCGCTGATCTGGGCCACGGCCTCCAATACCGCAAACGCACCCCAGGCAGTCAGGATCAGACCTCCGGCAAACACCATCGCGACAATCGTCGATTTACGCATTTCTGCTCCGTCAAGCGTTCTCGGAAGCGTTGCCGACACTGACCTGAGGCAGCTTCGCGAACCCCGGGTGATTGGCCTCGTTCCACCACGTCCACGTCACGTCCGCCGACGATACGCCCGGACGCCTGGCCCGTGGATCGGGGAACGTGTCGCCTTGCGTGACGTAGACGTGGCGATACCCCTGGTTGAACGTAGCCGCCCAAGGATGATCGCCCGCCACATCGGCATGCCGAATGCCCGTCACCGGGCACACGCGCGTGCCGCAACTCCGGATCGCCGGTTCGGGAAATCCGGTGGCGCGCACGATGCTCTGCGTGACGCGCGGATGCGACTCCACCGGTCGCGCGGGCATGGGAATCACGTCACCGACATAGTGGAAGAAGATGCGGCCATCCTCTGGCATCAAGCCGGGGCGGCTCCGATCAAACAGTTCCTCCCGCCGGTCATGCATCGGTACCTGAGCCGCATGCGATGCGAAGTGACGTTCGGCGGTCGGATATTTCGGTTGTGCAAGCCGGTATCCGCCGACAGGAGCAGCGGTCGTTTCCGCCTGTGGAGGAACGGCGACCTGCGGCTTCTCCGGCAGCATGTAGCCATCGGGCACGTGCGTGCGACCCGTACGCAGCGACACGGGGTGCACGGCGGACTTGACCGGCGACACCGGCGCGGATGTCACCGCCTTCGCCGCGTCGATCAACGTCTCCTTGTTGCGGTCCCACTTGGGCAGTTTGGCGGGCGGCAGCGGCACCACCTTGTCGAGATTCGGCAGACGCAGGTCGGGGTCGCGCTCCAGGCGATCGGCAAGGACGCTATAACGCTCGGCACGAGCGCGATCCTTCACGCTACCCGCTACCGGATCGCCATCGTCGAACGCACCGAACAAATATGCAGCACTCGTGGCGCTACCGTATTTCACGCCTTCATGCAGAATCCTGAGTGCTCGCGCATTGTCCTCGTCCAGCGACCTGTCGGAGCCAACCAGCGTCGTCCCAAGCGCGTACGCGGCATCTCCGCTACCCTGGGCGAATCCGCATTCAAGCATTTTGAGCGCAATCTTCCGATTCCCCCAGAAGCCGGATTTCGGATCATCGTAGACTGCATCGAGCTTGCTGCCCAAATAAGCCATGGCGCTGGGGCTGCCCTTGTCCGCTGCAAGTTGCCAGAAAGCATAGGCGCGGCTGGCATCCTGTTTTACGCCCATGCCGTCCATGTGATACGTACCCATCAAATCGTAGGCCGCCGGAATACCCAGTTTCATCGCCTGTTCGGTGATCTGCAGGGCATGTTCGGAATCACGATCCACCCCCTCCCCCTGGGCGTAGGCATTCGCCAGATTCAGCATTGCCTTCCAGTGCTTGCGCTCGGCTGCCTTCGTCCACAAATCGACAGCACCCTTGTAATTGCGCTGGTTCGGCCACAACAGCGCGCTGGTGAGCGCCATTGCTTGCTGGTTCCATCGATCGGCCTCTGGATCGAGCGGAGGAACCACGTCAACCTCGTGCTTGCACTCAAATGCTGTGCGATGAGGGTTGAAGGCGGTCAACGACATGTTGCGAGGCAGCGAATCGTTCATTGAGCAGGCTGCACATGCAAGGAACAGGAAAGCAGAAATTAACCGGGTAAAGCCGATACGGTTGGCGGGAGTCGAACGCAATTGATTCAGCACGATTTGGGAAGTCTACTCAGGATAAGCGAACGCCTGTCGCACGCTCATCACGGGACGGATGCTGAAGGAGAAAGCCGGTCGGCGCGGACATCAGTGATGATCCCGTTGATCGGGTACGGCTTCCTCGATCCATCTCGGCTGCACCGCAAGCGGCAACCCCAGAAAGGTGGAGAGCGGAAGATCCGGGCATGAAGACTGACCGGTCAGGTGCCCTTCGCTCCCGGCACAGATGCCTTCCGTCCAATCGATGTTTGCGGTACCAGGACGTGGGCCAGCGCATCCTGGTGACGGCCCCAGTGAAACCGGATCGCACGATTGTTCTGATCGAGCGCGCCAACGAAGGCGCGCAGCATTTCGGTCACGTTCACTTGTCGATAGGGCATTCGGCAACGGCGCTCTCAGACCGCCAGGCCACCTGCGCACTTAATTGTTTGGTCACTGATTTTAAATGCAACGTTCACGCAAAAACAATCGCACGATGCCAGCGGCCGCGCGATCGCGCGACGGAGGATTTGACGAATCCTCAATGAAATACAATTCATTGATTTTATTGATTTTTCCATTCTCCCTGAAGGCCGGCGACAAACGTCTCCGTGTTTGAATGCACGTCGAGCCGGCCATTGCCCGACAATTCTTGACGGTTCTCGGTCTGCCAAGCTGATAGCATGCGCGTCGCACACGACCGATCTGCCCGGGATCGTCGCGCGCCGGGCCGATCCACGTACCGAATGCATGCTCAAACGCAGCACGACGTGGTTGAAGGCCCCGTTGAACCCCGCAACACCCCGGCATCGCCCCGCGCGAACCGTTGCAGCAACCGTTGGAGTGGCGCGCCCCGCGCCTGCAAGCATGAAGAAACCGAAGCAGCCCCCCCGTCCTCCGCACGGCAAAGACCGCACGCCGCTCGCGCGCACCGGCGCGCTGCTGCTGATGGCCGGCCTGCTGTACCTGTTGTGGCCGTCGGCCGAAACCGCCTACCTCGCGATGGAGTCGGTCGTACGCTGACGCAGCACGTCCATCCCCGCACTACGCTATACTCACGCAATGGAAACCCAACCTGCCTCGCCGAACGTGCATTGCTGGTGGCGCGCCTGACCCAGGCGGCCCGTTTCCTTTTGCATGTCCCAAACGTGATGCCGCCAGCGATGGCGGCATTTGCGTTTCTGCAGACACCATGGCTGGCGGCTTCGATAACCCGGAGCAACGACCAACATGACCCGTCCGACCATCCTCACCGGCGACCGCACGACCGGCCCGCTGCACCTCGGCCACTACATCGGCTCGCTGCGCGCCCGCGTGCAAATGCAGCATGAAGCGAAGCAGTTCCTGCTGCTCGCCGACACGCAGGCGCTGACCGACAACATGGGCCGCCGCCAGCGCGTCACCGAGAACGTGATCGAAGTCGCGCTCGACTATCTCGCCGTCGGCATCGATCCGTCGATTTCGACGATCGTCGTGCAGTCGCAGGTGCCCGAGCTTGCCGAGCTGTCGCAATACCTGCTCAACCTCGTCACGGTCGCTCGCCTCGAACGCAATCCGACCATCAAGGAAGAGATCCGCCTGCGCGGCTTCGAGCGCGACATCCCGGCCGGCTTCCTGACCTACCCGGTGAGCCAGGCGGCCGACATCACCGCGTTCAAGGCGACGCACGTGCCGGTCGGCGACGACCAGCTGCCGATGATCGAGCAGACCAACGAACTCGTGCGCCGCTTCAACGCGACCGTCGAGCAACCCGTGCTGGTCGAATGCGAAGCCGTGCTGTCGCCGGTCACACGGCTGCCGGGGATCGACGGCAAGGCAAAGATGAGCAAGTCGCTCGGCAACGCGATCACGCTCGGCTCGACGCCGGACGAGATCACGCAGGCCGTGAAGGACATGTACACGGACCCGAACCACCTGCGCGTGAACGATCCCGGCCAGGTCGAGGGCAACGTCGTGTTCACGTTCCTCGACGCGTTCGAGCCCGACGTGCAGAAGGTTGACGAGTTGAAGGCCCACTACCGTCGCGGCGGGCTCGGCGACAGCGTCGTCAAGCGCGTGCTGAACGAGCGGCTGCAGGCGCTGATCGAGCCGATCCGCGCGCGCCGCCGCGAATTCGAGGCCGACAAGGCCGAAGTGATGGCGATCCTGAAGCGCGGCACGATGCACGCGCGGGATGTCGCCGGCGCGACGCTCGCGGAGGTGAAGGGCGCGATGGGGTTGAACTACTTCGATTGAGCGGCGCAGGCAGAGCGAACCCGCTTCGCGCGCCGGACGGTATCGGCCCGGCGCGCGGCGATCACCACCGCGTCACATGCGCAAGCGAGCGTCGATGCCACCGCAACCGCATCACGACGCGTGCGTCGGCGCGGCCGCGTGACACACCGCTTCCACCCTGTTACCGGCCGGGTCGACGAGAAACGCGCCGTAGTAGTCGCCGTGATAATGCGGCCTCAAGCCGGGTTCGCCGTCGGACTGCCCGCCCGTCGACAGGCCGGCCTTGAAAAACGCATCCACCTGCTCGCGGCTCGCGGCCTTGAAGCACCAGTGCCGCTTGCTCACGCCGACTTCAGCGGGATCGTGATAGACCGCCAGGAAAGTCGACGCGGTGTCGTTCGCATTGCAGCGTTCGCCATAGCCGAGCGCGGTCGGCCGGTCATAGACCTTGGCTGCGCCCAGCGCGGCCATGATGGCATCGTAGAACGGGCGCGCCAGGTCGATATCCGGCACGCTGATTGATACGTGATCAAGCAGTTGCATCGCATCTACTCCGTTGAAGGGCACACGAGTCTACATGAGCGTGGCATTTCGCGCCGAAGTCACCCTGCTGCTCGTGGGCGATACCCGAGCGTCCGCCCCCGCTATCGTTTCCCCGTCATCCACCCACGACACCATGACGCCCCAGGAAACGATCGACCGGATGGAGATCCAGGATCTGCTGACCCGCTATTGCCACGCCGTCGACCGCCACGACCGGCATGAATTCGAGCGCCTCTTCGCAACCCATGCGCCCCTCGACTACACGGCCTTCGGCGGCCCGGTCGGCAGCCGTTCGGAGATTGCCGCCTATCTGGAACAGGTGACGTCGGCGATGCGCGGCACCCGGCACACGATCTCGACGTCGCTGCTGATCATCGACGGCGACGCCGCGACCGCGCGAACGGCCGGCCAGGCGATGATGATCTCGGCCGACGACGCGGGCCGCAACCGCATGTGCTTCGTCGGGCTCTGGTATCGCGACCTGCTGGTGCGAACCGAATGCGGGTGGCGCATCCGGAGCCGCACGCAGGAGCGCAGCTGGTTGCACGATGCGCGGCCGGCCGCAACCGCGTGAACGCCCCGCGCGGCGGTGCCTTACTTCACTTCATCTGCATCAACTGAATCAGGTTCCCGCACGTATCGTCGACGACCGCGACGCGCACGGGCCCGGCGTCCATCGGCTCCAGCGTGAAGCGGACATCGAGCGCCTTGAGCCGCACGAACTCCGCATCGAGATCGTCGACCTGGAACGATGCCGCCGGAATGCCGTCCTCGTACAGCGCCTGCTTGTAAGGCCCGACCGCACGATGGTGGCTCGGCTCGAGCAGCAGCTCGGTGCCGTCCGGCTGATCCTTCGACACCACGGTCAGCCAGCGGTACTCGCCCACCGGCACGTTGTTCTTCAGCTTGAACCCGAGCTTGTCGGTATAGAACGTCAACGCCTTGTCCTGGTCGTCGACAAAAATACTCGTCACGTAGATTCGCATTTCAACCTCTCCTGAAGTGGCAGCCACGCCCCGCCGTTATGCTTCGTCGAAATCGATGACAAACGCATAACCGCCGTCGATCAGCTTGCGCAGGTAGCCGTCGAAGTCGTCGGCGATCACCGCATAGTTGTCGGGATCGTGCAGGTAGCGCACGACCTGCCCGACCTTGCCGCCCGGCGCCGGGTCGAAATCGATGTAGAGCTGCGACGTGCCGCCGTTGTTCACGCAATGCGAGAAGCACAGCCGCCGGCCCAGCGGCAGCGCGATGTCGATGCGCGGATCGACGAGTTCGCCGTCGTCGTTGGCGTCGTCGCCATACATCTCCTCAATGCTGTCGCGGTACGTCGCCCCCTTCTCGAGCATCTGCGCGGCCGACAGCAGGAAATACGGGTATTCGTCGACGTCGGAGCCCAGCACCAGCACCTTGACCGTCGTGCCGTCGTAATCGCGCCTGTAGGTCCCGTCGAGCTTGCCGAGCAATTCGATCAGGCTGGCCGGGCACTGCGGATACACGGCGCGCAGCGCGTCGAGTTGCACGGGCGTCGCGCCCGTGGCAGCGGCAAGCGCCGCATTGTCGTTGTCGGGCAGTGCAGCGCGCAAGCCGGCGAGATAGGTATCGACGAGGGTCATTGCGTCAGGTCCGAAGAACAGTCAAGCGCCATTCTAGCGCCCGACGCGATCCGCCACTTCCGCGCTTGCGCGCCCCCGCCTACGTGATCTGGTACGTCGACGCCGGCACGAATTCCTCCGGCAGCGGGCGATCGCCCAGTTCGAGCACCGACCGCTCGATCGTGCGCGTGATCGCATCGAGCGCCAGCGCATTCGGCGCGAGGCCGAACGGCTCGGCCACCTCGCTCGCGATCGCTTCGAGCGCGATCAGCGTGTACGAGATGAACACGCAGATCAGCGGCGTGAAGAACTCCGTCGAATCGACGAGGCCGAACGGCAGCAGCACGCAATACGCATACACGGTGCGATGCAGCAGCACGCTGTACGAAAACGGGATCGGCGTCGACAGGATGCGTTCGCAACCGCCGACCGATTTGCCGACCTCGTCGAGTTGCGTCTCGACCATCCAGCGGGTCGCGTCGCTGCCGGGCGCGCGGCCCAGCGCACGGACGATGCTGCCGCGCAGCTCGTCGAGGATCGCGACCGGCTTGAAGCATTTGCCTCCAAGCTCCGCCGTACGTTCCGCACCGAGAATGCGCTGCAGGTCTGCGGTCGGATCGGTATGACGAAGCTGATGCTTCAGCGCATAGGTGAGCGCGATCAGCAGGTCGGCCAGCCGGTTGCGCTCGGCGTCGCTCACGCTGTCAGGCAGGTAGCGATTGAACTGCGACGTCAGCGTACGCGCCGCGATCAGCAGGTTGCCCCACAGATGCCGCGCCTCCTTGAAGCGCTCGAAGCTCGCGCTGTTGCGAAACCCGAGAAAGATCGCGAGCGCAAGCCCGAACAGCGTGAACGGCGCGGTGTTGAGCGGGATCTTCTCGCCGAAGATGCGCCCGTTCGTGAAGACCGCCAGCGTGCTGACGATCGCCATGAACACGAGCTGCGGAATGATCGATTGCAGCACGGAGCCGTTCCAGACGAACAGCATCCTGAGCCAGTTTTGTTGTGGTCGGACGATCATGGTGTTTTCTCGACTGCCAAGGGATGCATCAGACGGCGCGCCTGCGCCCGATGCACAACGGCCCGCGCGTGGCGGGCCGCTGTCGGGTGAATGCCGGGCACGTGTGCCGCGTTGCGCGTGATGATACGCCCGCGCCCGCCACGCCCGTCACATCATGCGGCGTTCAGTGATAGCCGCTCAGTGATAGCCGATATCGCCCTCGCGCACCTTGCCGCGGAACACGCGGTACTGCATCGCGTTGTACACGAGGATGATCGGCAGCACGATCACCGTGCCGACGAGCGCGAACTTCTGGCTCGAATGGCTCGACGACGCGTCCCAGATCGTCAGCGACGGCGGCACGATGTTCGGCCAGATGCTGATCACGAGCCCCGTGTAGCCGAGGAACACGAGCGCGAGCGTCAGCAGGAACGGCGTGGCCTCGTGCTCGCGCTTCACCGTGTGGAAGATGCCCCACACGCACGCGACGACGAGGATCGGCACCGGCAGGAACCAGCCGAGGTTGCCGCTGCCGAACCAGCGGTGCGCGACGGCCGGCAGCCCGATCACGGTCCACAGGCTGACCACGCCCATCACGGCGAGCAGCACGCCCGCGAGCGGCTTCATCAGGAGGCGCATCTTGCGCTGCAGTTCGCCGTCGACCTTCAGGATCAGCCAGCCGCAGCCGAGCGTCGCATACGTGACGAGCACGCCGATCCCGCACAGCAGGCTGAACGGCGACAGCCAGTCGAACGGCCCGCCTGCGAACTGGTTGTTCTCGATCTTGATGCCCTGCAGCAGCGAACCGAGCACGATCCCCTGGCAGAACGCGGCGAGCGCGGAGCCGCCGATGAACGCGAGATCCCACATGTGTTGCGTGCGGGTGGCCTTCGCGCGCAGCTCGAACGCCGCACCCCGGAAGATCAGCCCGACCAGCATCAGCACCAGCGGCAGGTAGTTCGCCGGCAGCAGCGTCGAATACACGACCGGAAACGCGCCGTAGAGCCCTGCGCCGCCGAGCACCAGGAACGTTTCGTTGCCGTCCCACACCGGCGCGACGGTGTCGAGCATCACCTGGCGCTCGGCTTTCGCATCGAAGAACGGAAACAGCAGGCCGATACCGAGATCGAAGCCGTCCAGCATCACGTAGATGAACACGCCGAGGCCGATGATCGCGGCCCAAATGACAGGAAGATCGATTTGCATGGCTTACTCCGCTTCGGTCACGTTCAGCGGCGTGGACAGCGCGCTCTTGCGCAGCCCCGGGTGCCGGTGCAGCTCGATATACCCGGCCTGGGCAGCGGGCCCGCGCTTCATCAGTTTCATCATGTAATAGATACCCGTTCCGAACACCAGGAAATACACGACCACGAAGATCAGCAGCGACACGCCGACCTGCTGCGCGCTGAGCGGCGCGACCGAATCGACGGTGCGCAGCACGCCGTACACGGTCCACGGCTGCCGCCCGACCTCGGTCGTGATCCAGCCGGCGAGCAGCGCGAGGATGCCCGACGGCCCCATCGCCACCACGAACCACTGGAACCAGCGCGTTTCATACAGGCGCCCGCCCTTTCTCAGCAGCAGCCCGAGCAGCGCGGTGAGCAGCATCAGCATCCCGAGGCCCGCCATGATCCGGAACGTCCAGAACACGATCGGCGAATACGGGCGATCCTGCGGCGGGAACTCCTTCAGCCCGCGAATCTCGCCGCTCCAGCTGTGCGTGAGGATCAGGCTGCCGAGGTGCGGCACCTGGATCGCATAGTGCGTGGTTTCGGCCTGCATGTCGGGCAGCCCGACGAGGTTCAGCGCGGTGCCGCCCTTCTCGGTTTCCCACAGCCCCTCGATCGCCGCGATCTTCGCCGGCTGGTATTCGCGCGTGTTCAGCCCGTGCGCGTCGCCGACGACGATCTGGATCGGCGCGAGGATCAGCAGCATCCACAGCGCCATCGAGAAGCTGCGCTTCACCGGCTCGTCACGGCGCCCCTTGAGCAGGTGCCACGCGCCGCACGCGGCGACGATGAAGCCCGCGACGATGAATGCCGCAATCGTCATATGTACGAGGCGGTACGGGAACGACGGGTTGAAGATGATCTTGAACCAGTCGACCGGCACGACGAGGCCGTTCTCGATCTTGTAGCCCTGCGGGGTCTGCATGAAGCTGTTCGACGCGAGAATCCAGAACGTCGAGATCAGCGTGCCGACCGCGACCATCAGCGTCGCGAAGAAGTGCGCGCGCGGGCTCACGCGCTGCCAGCCGAACAGCATCACGCCGAGGAAACCGGCTTCGAGGAAGAACGCCGTCAACACTTCATACGTGAGCAGCGGGCCCGTGATGTTGCCCGCGACGCGCGAGAAGCCGGCCCAGTTGGTGCCGAACTCGTACGCCATCACGACGCCGGAGACCACGCCCATCCCGAAGCCGATCGCGAAGATCTTCGACCAGAACTGGAACATGGATTTGTAGGCGGCATCGCCGGTGACGAGGTAGCGCCATTCCAGCACCGCCAGGAAGCTCGCCATGCCGATGCTGATCGCGGGAAACACGATGTGGAACGACACCGTGAACGCGAATTGCAATCGGGCGAGATGGAACGCATCGAAGATTTCCATGACCGTAATTTGCTCGTGGTTGTGAGGACGTACGCCCGAAGCAGGAAATCGCGCGACGGCTTGGCGACAACACATGCGAACACAAACGGTCACTCGCATGGCATCGAAGCGTGAATGACGATATCGCGTTTGCAACGATACTCGCAATCGTTCGAACGTGCGCTGAAACTGTGCTGCTTCCGTTGCCGAAGATGTGTGCCCGGAAAACACATTTCGTGCCTGCGGGATGGTCAGCTGTACTGCTTTCCGCGTTGCAGCGCTGTACATCCGGCGCACCTTTCATCCCCGTTAACATCCGACTCAACGCCTGCCCGCGGCCACGGCGCGCCCCTCGGCCGCGCCCGCCCGGCAGCATCGAATCCCCTGGTCGGGCATCCGCGCCCGACCCGGCCGGCCCGCCGGCCGATCCGCCTGGAGAAAACCGCATGGAGTCCTGCATCCGCCGCGACGATCCGACCGGCAGCACCGCGTGTCATGTGACACGTCACCGTGCCGGCGAAGCGCGCGACACCGTCGACCGCGTCGTCGACGAAACGCCGGTTGCACTCGTGTTCAACGATATTGCGCACACGGTGATGATGGCGACCCCGATCGACCTCGACGTGTTCGGCCTGGGTTTTGCGCTGAGCGAAGGCATCGTCGAGCGCGCGTCGGACGTTTTCGATATCGAAAGCGAATGCCGGCCCGGCAGCGCCGAAGTGCGGCTGACCGTGTCGCAGCAGGCGTTCATGGCGATGAAGGCGCACCGGCGCGCGCTGGCCGGCCGCACGGGCTGCGGCGTGTGCGGGATCGAAAGCATCGCGCAGCTCGACCTGCACCCGCCGCGCATCGCCGCTGCCGGCACCGCAGCCGGTATCGGCGCGGACGCGATCGCCCGCGCCGCGCGCACGTTGCCGGCCCATCAGGCGCTGATGCGCGAGACGGGCGGCATTCACGCGGCCGCCTGGTGCGATCGCGACGGCGCCGTGCTCGACGTGTTCGAGGACGTCGGCCGCCACAACGCGCTCGACAAGCTGATCGGCCGGCTCGCGCGGCGCCGCGCGAACCTGCACGACGGCTTCGTGTTCCTGTCGAGCCGCGCAAGCTATGAACTGGTGCGCAAGGCCGCGCGGGTCGGCATCCCGATGATCGCGACGATCTCGGCGCCGACGTCGCTCGCGATCGACGTCGCCCGCGAAGCGGGCGTGCGGCTGCTCGGCTTCTGCCGCAACGACGGTTTCGTCGAGTACGTGTCGCCCGACGCCGTTCAACCTGATCAACCGGCGCTCGCTCAAGCGCATCCGGCTCTCTCCCGATGAAACCCCTTACCGATTTCGATACCGCGCAGCAGCATTTCGCCAGCGCGTTCGCGCCGCTCGAGGCCACGATCTCCCTCCCGGTCGCGGAAGCCGCCGGCCACGTGCTGGCCGCGCCGCTCACCGCCGTGCTCGACCAGCCGCCGGCCGACCAGAGCGCAATGGACGGCTACGCCGTGCGTCACGCGGATCTCGCACTGGGCGAGCCGCTGCACGTCGCCCAGCGCTGCTATGCAGGCGACACCCCGGCGCCGCTGGCCCCGCGCACGGCGGCACGCATCTTCACCGGCAGCATGATTCCGCCGGGCGCGGACACCGTCGTGATGCAGGAACATGCACGCGAGCAGGACGGCTGGGTCGCGTTCGACGCGCCGCAGCGCAGCGGCTCGCACATCCGCCGCCGGGGCGAGGAAGTGCGCGCCGGCGACCTGCTCGTGCCGGCCGGCGTGCGGATGGGCGCGATGCATGTCGGCGTGGCCGCCGCGCAAGGGTTCGCGCGCGTCGACGTGCGCCGGGCGCTGCGCGTCGGCATCCTGACGACCGGCGACGAACTCGTCGCGTGCGGGCAGCCCCGCGCGCCGCAACAGATTTACAACAGCAATGCGCCGATGCTCGCCGCGCTGGTGTCGGGAACCGGCGCCGAGGTCGCGATGAGCCTGCATGCGGCCGACACCGCGCCCGCCGTCGATCGTGCGCTGCGCGATCTGCACGCGGGCTGCGACCTCGTGATCTGCGTCGGCGGCGCGTCGGTCGGCGACAAGGATCTGCTGCGCCCCGCGCTTGACGCGCTCGGCGCCTCGTTCATCGTCGCCGGCGTGCGCATGAAGCCGGGCAAGCCGGTTGCACTCGCCCGGCTCGACATGCAACCGGTGGTGCTGCTGCCCGGCAATCCGGGCGCCGCGATGACCGCGTTCGCGCTGTTCGTCGCGCCGCTGATCCGCCGCCTGCAGGGGCGCAGCGCACGCCTGCCGATCGTGCCGTCGCTGCCGATCGACGGCGACTTCGAACCGGATGCGCAGCGCGAGCGCTTCGTGCGCGTGCACTGCACCGTCGGCCTCGACGGCATGCCCGCCCTCGACACGCTGCGCCAGCAAGGCGCCGGCACGCTGCAGTCGCTCGTGCAGGCGAGCGGACTGGCCCGGCTGCCGGCCGGGCAGCGCATCGCGTGCGGCGACGCGGTACCGTATTACGAATTCACGCACTGGCTCGCATGATCGCGACGCCGGACACGCGCCCGATCCGCGCCCTTCGCCAGACAGGCCACGCAGGCCGCACCGGCCGCGCGCCGAACTGTATTCCTGCAATTCGGGCGCGATTGTGTCCCTGCCGGAAAAACCCGGCGGACTATCCTCACGAAGAGGCTCGTCACGCGCCGTGCGCCTGCCCATCCGCACACGCACGGCCGACCGGCGACGCCCCATCGCTTACTTCTTGCAGGCCGACGAACCGATCGTGAATGCCATCGTTTCCGCCGCGCCGGCCGCTGCCGCACTTTCCGGCGGCGCATCGCCCGGCGCTTTCCCCCGCACGACCGACACGCTCGGCCGCCCGCTGCGCGACCTGCGCCTGTCCGTGATCGACCAGTGCAATTTCCGCTGCGGCTACTGCATGCCGCGCGAAAGCTTCGGCGCCGACTATGCATTCATGCCGTCGTCCGAACGGCTGTCGTTCGCGCAACTGGAAAAGATCGCCCGCGCGTTCACGTCGCTCGGCGTCGAGAAGATCCGCATCACGGGCGGCGAACCGCTGCTGCGCCGCAACCTCGAAGCGTTGATCGAACGCCTCGCCGCGCTGACGACCGTCGACGGCAAGCCCGTCGAAATCGCACTGACGACCAACGGCTCGCTGCTGGCCGCGAAGGCGCGCACGTTGCGCGACGCGGGGTTGTCGCGCGTGACCGTCAGCCTCGATGCGCTCGACGACGCGGTGTTCCGCCGGATGAGCGATGCCGACGTGCCCGTGTCGCGCGTGCTGGCCGGCATCGAGGCCGCGCAGGCGGCAGGGCTCGCGCCGGTCAAGGTCAACGCGGTGATCGAGCGCGGCGTGAACGACGACCAGATCCTGCCGCTCGTGCGCCACTTCCGTCATACCGGCGTGGCCGTGCGCTTCATCGAGTACATGGACGTCGGCGGCGCGAGCTTCTGGTCCGGCGACAAAGTCGTGCCGGCCGCACGGATGCGCGAAACGATCGACGAACACTATCCGCTCGTGCTCGTCGGCGAACCGGCGCACGACGCGACCGCGATCCGTTGCGCACACATCGACGGCGCCGGCGAGGTCGGCTTCATCGCGAGCGTGTCGCATCCGTTCTGCGGCACCTGTTCGCGCGCCCGCGTGTCGGCCGACGGCAAGCTCTATACGTGCCTGTTCGCGACGCAAGACACCGACCTGCGGCCGTGGCTCGACGACGCAGCATCGACCGCCGACCTCGCCGCCGCCGTGCGCGATCGCTGGACACACCGCGACGACCGTTATTCCGAGCGCCGGGCCGCACGGCCGGCCCGCGCGCCGGGCAAGACCTATCCGACCGTGCGCATGTCGCTGGTCGGCGGCTGAGGGGCCGCCGCGCGACACAGAACGCACCGCCTACAGGAGAACCTGTCATGACGACCTTCACCGAATCCCGTGCCGGGCTGCCGGACGATCCGTTGCACGCCGGCGGCCCCGCTCCCGACGGCGCGACCGAGCCGCACCCCGAGCCGCCACCATCGATAACCGCCGGCTTCGAAGTGCGCGTGCAGTACGCGCCGATCGACGCCGGCGCCGAGCTCGCGCCGATCGTTCGTAATCCGAATGTCGGCGCGGTCGTGAATTTCCTCGGCGTCGTGCGCAACGAAGGCGACGTCGACGATGTCGTCGCGCTCGAGGTCGAGCACTATCCGACGATGACCGAACAGGCCCTGTGGAGCATCGTCGAGGAAGCCAGCGCGCGCTGGCAGCTCGAAGCGATCAAGATCGTGCATCGTGTCGGGCGCATTCCGCTCGGCCAGGCGGTCGTGCTGGTCGTGGTGGCGGCCGCGCATCGCGGGTCCGCGTTCGATGCGTGCGAATTCCTGATGGACTTCCTGAAGACCCATGCACCGTTCTGGAAGAAGGAGATCCGCCACGACGGCGTATCCGGCTGGGTCGAGGCGAAGGCGCACGACGACCAGGCGATGCGGCGCTGGGGTTGACGTGCGCGCTGCGCGTGTTCCGATTCCGCCGATTCCTTTCAAGACATCGCGATGAAACTGACGATCAAATACTTTGCAAGCATTCGCGAACAACTCGATCGCGACGAGGAAATCGTCGAGATCGAGGCGCGCGAACTCACCGTCGACGCGCTGCGCAGTACGCTGGCAGCACGCGACGCGCGCAGCGCGGAAGCGCTGCGAATGGACCGGCCCGTGCGCGCGGCCGTCAATCTCGAGATGGTGACGGGCGGCTTCGTCGTGCGGGAGGACAGCGAGGTGGCATTTTTTCCGCCGGTGACGGGCGGGTAACGCCGCACCGCCCCCGGCAAGCACGGCATCGCCGTTCGCCACGCATCACTCTCCCGTGGCGGCGCGACGAAATTCCGACGGCGACCTGCCCTCCCAGCGGATGAAGGCACGCCGGAAATTGCCGAGGCTGTCGTAGCCGAGCAGAAACGCGATTTCCTGCAGGCTGAGCTTGCTCGACCTCACGCTCTCGCGCGCCAGCGTATGGCGCACGCCTTCGAGGATCTCGCGATACGACGTTCCGTCGTCGGCCAGGCGCCGATGCAACGTGCGCGGCGTCATGTTCAGCAGCTGGGCGGTCTGCTGTTGCGACGGGAACGCGCCCACCTTCTCGAGCATCAGCCGCCGGACCCTGGACGGCAGCGTATGCTGCCGGGTCAGGTTCGCGAGTTCGGTCTGGCAGATGTGCACCGCCTCCGTCAACGCGCGCGCATTGCTGCTGTCGAGCGGCCGGTCCAGATCGGTGGCCCGGAAATCCAGGCCCGTCCAGTTCAGGCCGTAACGGACGTCGCAACCGAACAGGTCCCTCGCCAGATTCGCGTAGTCCGGCACATCGAACGGGAGCGCCACGAACGATGCCGAACTCGCACCGCGCGTGATGTAGTCGAGCAGGTTCTTGATCGTCAGCACGATCGCTTCCATCACCGGCTGCCGGATGCCGTCGAGCGGATGGCGCTCGACGAACACGAGCCGCACATGTTCGCCCGCGACCTCGAGCTTCGCGGAAACGAGCGAGGTCCGCACCTGCACGAAACGCTCGATGAGTTCGAGTGCCTGTCTCGGCGTCACGCTGTTGGTGATCGCATAGCCGAGTATCCCGTGGCTGCCGATACGCAGCCGTTCCCCGACGAGCAGCCCGAACGCCGGCTCGCCGGTTGCATCGATCGCGTCGCTCACCAGCCGCTTGAACGCGTCGAACGAAAAATCCTGGACCGTCAGTTCGCCGTTGGCGCCCGGCCGCTGCAACTGCACGAACCAGTCGGGCAAACGCGCGCCCATTCGGACGACCTGATCCGAGATCTGGAGCGCGTACTGCGGTTGAAGAAAAAAGTCCGTCTCGGACATGTCGGACATCCTCGTTGCGTGACGGACATTAATTGACCGCAAATGCGCCATCGATGTCAATTCGAGCACTCCCGGAAACGTGGCCGGTTCCCTACGATGAACGCACCTCAATCGTACCGACCGGAAGGGAATATGCTCAGCTTCCTGACAAAGCCCAAGACTGTGACGGCCGTCGTCAACGATCGCGCGATCGCGGTTCAACCGGGTGAAACGCTGTTGCAGGCGGCATTGCGCCAGGGAATCGACTTTCCACACAGCTGCCGGGTCGGCGGGTGCGCGACGTGCAAGTGCAGGTTGATCGACGGTCGCGTGAAGGAGCTCACGCAGACCGGGTACATCCTGTCGGACGACGATCTCGACCAGGGGTTCATCCTGGCCTGCCAGAGCGTCCCGCGAACCGACGTGACCGTCGCCGTCGACATGAGCCGTGACGGCGCGCGACGCACGGTCGGCGGCCGCGTGATCGGCCAGGACCGGCTGACGCACGACATCCTGCGGCTGCGCATCCAGCTCGACGAATCGCTGCCGTACAAGGCCGGGCAGCATGCACGCCTGTCCCTCGCGTCGTTGCCCGGCGAGGCCCGCAGCTACTCGTTCGCGACGGGCGTGCGGCCGGATGCGCAGGCGGTGTTTTTCGTGCGAAGGGTGCCCGGCGGCGTGTTTTCCGGTCATGTGCACGAACAGGACGTCGTCGGCAAGACGGTGACCGTCGAAGGTCCGCTCGGCGACTTCTGGATGCGCGCCGCCGCCGCCCCGCTGATCCTGATTGCCGGCGGCAGCGGCCTCGCGCCTGTCCTGTCGCTGCTGGAAGACGGCGCGGCGGCGCGCGTGGCGCGGCCGGTCACGCTGCTGTTCGGCGCACGCGCGCAGCGCGACCTGTACGCGCTCGACACGATTTCCGATCTGGCCCGTCGCTGGCACGACCGCTTCGATTTTCTGCCGATCCTGTCCGAAGAGCCGCTCGATTCGTCGTGGCGAGGCGCACGCGGGCTGGTGACGAACGGCATCGCCGACGATCTGCCGGCGGACGCACATGCGTACCTGTGCGGGCCGCCTCCGATGATCGACGCGGCAACCGGCGCGCTGCTCGCGCGCGGCCTGTCCCACGCGCACATTCACGCCGACCGGTTCACGACGCAGCACGACACGCAGGCAATCGCGTGAATTTCAATACCAACCCGGAGGAGGAGACGTTCCCATGCACCACTATCTGAAGTATTTCCTGTTTCACGTGATCGGCCTCTCGTCGATCGCCGCGTTCGTCGCGGGCGGGGCGTGGATCACGATCGATCTGGTCGCGATCCTCGCGTTCTATATCGTCGGCGACGCGCTGTGCGGCGACGACACGTCGACACCCGTCCTGCGCCATTCCGGCATCCTGACGTTTCAACTCTGGATGGCACTGCCGCTGCTGTCGCTGATCGTGTTCGCGTCGGTCTGGTCGATGGCCGCATCCGACCCGCTCGGGTTCGGCGCGCTGATCGAAAGGGTGACCGGATACGACGCGCTGGCGGCACGCGCGACGGGGAACGGGCTCCACCACGTGTCCGGCATCGTGCTGACCGGCCTGATGATCGGGATGATCGGCACCATTCCCGCGCACGAGCTGACCCATCGCACGTGGGACCGGACGTCGATGTTCATCGGCCGCTGGCTGCTCGCGTTCAGCTTCGATACGATTTTCTCGATCGAGCATGTCTACGGGCACCATCGCTACGTGTCGACGACCGAAGATCCCGCCACGGCGCCGCGCGGCCGCAATGTCTATGTTCACGTCGTCGCGTCGACACTCAAAGGCAACGTCAGCGCTTGGAAGATCGAGGCGAAACGCCTGAAGCGTGCCGGGCACGGTCTGCTCACGCCATTCAACGCGGTGATTCGCGGCCACCTGACGAGCGTGCTGTTGCTCGCGGGCGCGTGGAGCATCGACGGGTACCGAACGGGCGCCTACTTCCTGCTCTGCGCGCTGTGGGGCAAAGCGCTGCTGGAAATCGTCAACTACATGGAGCACTACGGTATCGTTCGCGATCCGGGCACGCCGGTTCAGCCGCGCCATTCATGGAATACCAATCGGCGCATCAGTTCGTGGTCGATGTTCAACCTGACGCGCCATTCGCATCATCATGCGCAAGGCGAAGTGCCTTATCAGGATCTCAAACCGTTTTCCGATGCCCCGATGATGATCGGCGGCTACCTGACGACGATCGTCGTCGCGATGATTCCGCCGCTGTGGCACACGTTGATGACGCCCAAGGTGCTCGCATGGGATCGTGACCATGCGACCGACCTGGAACGGCGCCTCGCGGCCGACGCGAATGCACGCAGCGGCGTGGCCAAGTTCGCGGCCGCGACGTGAATCGCATTCGGCGCGGTCGATGCGCGCGGGTAGCGGGCCGGTGTGCATCGCCGGCCCGCTACGAGATCGGCGCGTCGATCGGCGAACGCAGCCGCGTCAGGCTCGGGGATCCCGCATCCGGGTGTCACCAGGTACGGCCTGATGAGCAGACGCCGCCGGTGGCGATGCGGCCCGGCCGTTCCCGAACGACCAGTCGTCGGGGCCGATCGTGCAGATGATCACCATCACGTCCGCGGGCGCGATACCCGGGTTGTCGGTGAGCCGTTCGACGAGTCGCGCGTAGAACGCCTCCTTGCAGGCGAGACCGCGAGGGCGGCCGCCCGTGATGTGGATCAGCACGAAATCACCGCTACGCGGCCCGCCGCCGTAGTCCCGGTCATAGACGAGCTCGCCCTGCCGGCACTGCTGAAACACTTGGAAACAGTCCCCCGCCGGCACCTCGAACGCTTCCTCGAGCGCATCCTGCAGGCTGGTCGAAATCGCCGCCAGCCAGTCGGCGGATTTACCGTCATGCAACACGATTCGTGCATATGGCATCTCGCCCCCTCCGCTATTCCGGCAGCGCGCCCAGCGCATTGACCGCGGATGCCGCGGCTGGCCAGCCGGCGTAGAACGCGAGGTGGGTAAACAGTTCGCCCAGCTCGCTCCTCGTAACGCCGTTGGCGATCGCTCTCTGCAGATGTCCGGTCAGTTGCTCGGGGCGATACAGCGCCGTGAGTGCGGCAACCGTTGCAATGCTGCGCTCTCTCGGCGAAAGCTCGGGGCGCTGCCAGACATCGCCGAACAGCACGTCTTCGCTCAACTGAGCAAGCTTCGGGGCGATTCGGGCGACTTTTTCCAGATCGGAAGCGGGTTGGGCCATCGGGTCACCTGTTGTGGGGATTGACGATTTCAGCCTAGCCAGTCGCGCGCATTCTGAAAATTCGAATTATTTGAATCGACGGTCCCGTTTTTTTGAACGATTGCCGTGGGCCGGATCTCGCACGGCCATGGCCGTGCCGCGCGGCTTCTCACCGGTGTCGACCTGGAACGCCGGCAGGTGTCGATGCCCTGCGCTCGCCGCGACGAACAGCGACCTGCCTCCTTCCCAACCAAATCTTTTAGCTCTTAAAGAATTTGATTGGTGCTGTGATTTTGGTCCGGTGACGCTTACGTGCCGCGTATCGACGGACAGCAAGCAAGCCCGACGAGCGATGCGCGCCGCGCCGTTCCCGTCAACGCTCGAGCCACTATAAATAAACCGACATGCGTTCCATCCAGTCTCGCCCCATCCGCTTCGCGACGATCGCGGGTACCTGCACCTGCGCGCTCCTGCTCACCGCGACCTCTCCTGCCTGTGCATCCGGTCAGTTGTCCTATGTCCTTGGCGCCGTCACGCCCGGCTTCGGGCCACAGGCGTGGAACGTCGCCACCGGGCGCAGCTTCGTCACGCTGTACGGCTCGGTCGACATGGCGGTCAACTACATCAACGCCGGCGGCAAGTCGATGGTGCGCATGCAGAGCGGCAACACGTGGACCTCGAAGTTCGGCCTGTACGGACAGGAAGACCTCGGCGACCAATGGACCGCGTTCTTTCGCCTCGAATCGGGATTCATCGCGAACAACGGCGCGGTGCAGGATACGAACTCGCTGTTCAATCGCGCGTCGTACATCGGCCTCGACAACCCGCGTTACGGCAAGATCACGCTGGGCCGTACCTATTCGGTGACCGGCACCGCGGCGCTGGCGATCGATCCGTTCTACGCGAACGCGCACGAGGCAGTGTTCTCGTACATGGGCCTGGTCAACGCCGATCTCGGCCATGGCGCGACAGCCGACGGCAGCAACCGGATGAACAACCTGATCAACTATACGTCGCCGCGCTTCCTGCAGTATTTCACCGCGGGCTTCAGCTACGGCTTCAAGACGACGCAGACACCGGGGCCGGCGGTCCACACGCGCGGCGCATCGCTCGGGTTCAACTCCGACACGACGATCGCGGGCATCGCCTACAGCCAGACCTGGTGCGATCCGGGCTTCGCCGGCAGTTGCAGCCCGAATACGGGCGACGCGGGGTCGGTGCGCACGGACCTGTACATCGCCGGCATCGAGCACGACTTCGGGCCCGCCGTCGCACAGGTCGGCTACCTGCAATACATTCCGCACTACGCCGGTGATGCGATCACGCGCCTGTACACGGTCGGGTTGCAACGCTTCAGCGGCCGCACGCTGTATCGGATCGCGCTCGACTATCGCGATACGACGATCAAGCAGAATTACGCTTGGGGCGGCACGATCGGAGCGGACTACTACCTTTCCCGGCGCACGTCGCTTTACACGCGCGTCGCGTTCCTGAAGAACGGCCCGCAATCGGCGCTCACGTACAACTACGACAGCACGTCGGGCTCGACGATCGTGGCGAAGGGGCATTCTCTGACGAGCGTGTCGATCGGGATTGCGCACCAGTTCTGAACTCGGCGCGCTTGCGTCGAAGCATCCGTAAAAAAACACCGGGCTCGTCGCCCGGTGTCCATGCGTTCCGTCGATCGGCCGATCATCGCGGCCGGCGCGACCACCGCCCGGTCAAGCCTGCTTCAGATAGGCCTCGACCAGTCGCACCCACAGCGACGCGCCATACGGAATGGCTTCGTCGTTGAAGTCGTACCCCGGGTTGTGCACGGAACACCCGCCCCAGCTCCCCTCCCCGTTGCCGATCACGACATAGCAACCCGGACGCGCCTGCAGCATCCATGCGAAATCCTCGCTGCCCGAGCCGCCGGCCGTGCGCGTACTCGACACCGCCTCCGCACCGAACACGCCGCGCGCAATCTCCGCCGCGAAGGCCGTTTCCCGCTCGTGGTTCACCATCACCGGCACGAGATGCTCGATCTCGACGTCCGCACTCACGCCATACGACGCACACTGCGCATCGACGATCTCGCGGATGCGCTGCTCGATCAGCTTCTGTGTATCGACGTTCGTCGCGCGCACGTTGATCGACAGTTCCGCATGCTGCGGAATCACGTTGAACGTGGAGCCGCCGTTGATCTGGCCGACCGTGACGACGCTCAGGTCGCCCGGCTTCACGCTCCGCGAGACGATCGACTGCAGCGCGATCACGATCGCGGCGGCGGCCACGACCGGATCGCGCGCGAGATGCGGCATCGCGCCATGACCGCCCTTGCCGCGCACGAGGACGCTGATCCGGTCCGACGACGCGGTCACCGGCCCCGGCACGACGAGCGCGGTGCCGACCGCGAGGCCCGGGAAATTGTGCAGGCCGTACACCGCATCGCACGGGAAGCGCTCGAAGAGACCGTCGTCGATCATCGCCTTCGCGCCGCACAGGTTCTCCTCGTCCGGCTGGAAAATCAGGTGCAGCGTGCCGTCGAACCCGCGCGTCTGCGCAAGCTGCCACGCCGCCGCGAGCAGGATCGCGGTATGGCCGTCGTGCCCGCACGCGTGCATGTGCCCGTGAATTCTGCTGCTCCACGGCAACCCGGTGTTCTCGACGATCGGCAGCGCGTCCATGTCCGCGCGAATCCCGATCCGGCGCGTGCCGGTGCCCAGCTTCAGCGTACCGACGACGCCAGTGCCGCCGACACCCGTCGTCACGTCATAGCCCCACTCGCGCAGGCGCTCGGCGACCATGTCGGCGGTACGCCGGACGTCGAAGCCGAGGCCCGGATACATGTGCACCTCGCGGCGCAATTGAGCGAAGAACGGTTGGCGTTCGATCAACGCCGGAATCAGTGAGGCTTGCGACATGAATGTAGGGGCTCTGAAGAAGGGGGAACGGCATCGCTCACGCGCGCTTCGCCGCGCGGTATGCACAGACGGCGAGCAGGCTGACGATATTCGCGGCAAACACGTACCACCCCGCCGAAAAGGGGTGACCGGTCCGCGCGACCAGTGCGGTCACGACGAACTGCGCGGTGCCGCCGAACAGCGTGACGCCGGTCGCATACGTACTCGCAAAACCACTCGCGCGCACCGATGCCGGGAACGCTTCCATGATCATCAGCATCCCGTTGCCCGTGCCGAGGATCATCAGCGCGACCATCAACGCGATCACGCCCAGCACGATGCCGGGCGCGGTCGTATGCGTGAGCAGCCAGAACGCGGGAAGCGTACAGCTCGCGCCGATCACGCCGAGCACGATCGCGAGCGGCTTGCGGCGCATCGCACGATCCGCGATCACGCCCGCGACCGGCGACACGATCACGATCATGATCGACCCGAGCAGCGCCGCCGAGAACCCGAGCGTCGCCGGCAGGTGCATCACGCGCGACAGGTAGTTCGGCATGAAGTAGACGAGCGTGTACATCGACACGGTGCCGCTGATGATCATCAACGTCGAGACGACGAACGCGCGGACATGGTTCGTGAACAACTCGCGCAGCGGGCTCTGGACCCTTTCCACGCCGTCCCGCGCATGGTGATCCGGCAAATGCCGGCGAATGTAGTAGCCGACGGGCGCGATCAGCAGCCCGATCAGGAACGGCACACGCCAGCCCCAGCTCGCGACCGCATCCGCCGGCAGCGTGCGCGTCAGGATCAGGCCGACCACCGCACCCGTGGCCGCGGCGATGCCCTGGCTCGTCATTTGCCAGCTGATCATGTAGCCGCGGCGGCTCGCCTGGCCGGACTCCATCAGCAGCGTGGTCGACGCGCCGACTTCGCCGCCCGCCGAAAAGCCCTGCAGCAACCGGCCCGCGAGCACGATCAGCGGTGCGGCCACGCCGATCTGCGCATACGTCGGCGACAGCGCGATCGCACAGGTACCGATCGCCATCAGCCAGATCGTCATCGTCATCGCCGCACGGCGCCCGACGCGGTCGGCATGGCTGCCGATCAGCAGCGCGCCGAGCGGACGCGCGAAAAAGCCGGCGCCGAAGGTACCGACCGCGAGCAGCAGCGAGGTCAGCGGATCGTGCGACGGAAAGAACGCGGCACCGATGTGTGCGGCAAAAAAGCTGAACACGGTGAAATCGAAGATTTCGAGTCCGTTGCCGAGCGACGTCGCGACGATCAGCTTGCGGGTCGCCGTGGCATTCAGCGTACGCGGTGCGGCATCGACCGCTCGATCGAGGGTGGAGTTTTGCATCGGGAAAATCCTCACTGTGCGGATCGGCACGATTCGCCTGTCATCGCATCATTCCCGGACAGAAATTCCCGGACAAAACAAATTTTTTTAGGCCTATGATGTTTTCTTATAACCAGACACAAGCGCCGGCACCATGAAACTGAGACAACTGGAAGCGCTGCAGGCGGTCGCCGAGCTGGGCAGCCTGCAGGAAGCCGCGCGCCGGCTGTTCGTCACGCAGCCGGCGGTCAGCCGTTCGATCCGGGAGCTGGAGGGCGAGCTGGGCATTCCGCTGCTCGTGCGTTCCGCGCGCGGCGCGACCCTGACGCCGTATGCGGTCGGCGTGCTCAAGCGTGCGCGTGCGATTCACCGCGAGGTTCACCGGATCATCGAGGACGTCGAGGCGATCCGCGGCGCGTTGAACGGGCAGTTGACGCTCGCGATGACGCCGCCGGCGTCGAGCCGGGCGCTCGCGGAGACGCTGACCGACTTCGCCGCGAATCGCCCGGACGCGAAACTGCACGTACTCGAGTGGCGCGCGGAACAGATCGTCGAAGGGTTGCGCGACGGCACCGTCGACGTCGGGCTGTTCACGCAATACAGCGATCCGCAGACGACGTCGTTCGAATGGCAGCGGCTTTACGAGCTCGATACGTTGCTGACGATTTCGGGTTCCTACGGCGGGCCGACGTCGTTGACGATCGAGCAGTTGCACGAGCTGCCGTGGCTCGTGCTCGACTCGACGGACGACCCGTCGAGCTTCGTCGTCACCTTGTTCAACGCATACGGGATGCCGTTGCCGAAGCGGATGATCCGCTGCTCGTCGATGAATCTCTACGGCGAGCTGTCGCTGCGCATGCCGGCCGTGTCGATCTGGACGACACCCGCGTTGCCGCTGCTTGAGCCGCGCTTTCGCGAAGGCAAGCTGAAGCAGTTGAAACTGCGCGGCGGCACGCCGCGCCTTGGCATGTACCTCGCATATCCCAGCGAGGATCTATTGACCGCGACGGCACGCGATGTCGTGATGCGACTGCGAACCAAGCTGGGGCGTCAGGACATCCGCGGCCGGCAGCCGGCCGGGATCTGGCTGCCGGAGACCGGCTGACCGGGGAGCGGGAAACCGGATCGACCGCTCAGGCAATCACGCCTTTCCCATCACGGCGAGGTAGTCGTAACGATCGCCACGGTAGAACGATCGCGTCAGTTCGAGCGGCCGCCCCTCGACCGAAAACGACCGGCGCTCGATATGCAGCACCGGATCGCCGCGGCGAATGCCGAGCAACTCGGCATCCAGCCCGGATGCCAGCTCCGCACGCAGCCGCTGGAGCGCCTTGACCGGGCAAATGCCGGCGGCATTCAACGCCCCGTAAAGTGAATCGCCGAATTCCAGGTTGCCGCCGAGCAGATCGGCGGCCAGCACCGCGCGCTCGACGGCCATCGGCACGTCATCCGCCGTTCTGACGCGCTCCAGATGCATGACGACCGAATCCGGCGCGAGCCCCAGCGCGAGCGATTCCTCCGGTGTCGGGCGGCGCAATTCGCGCTTGACCCAGTGCGATCCCGGACGGAAGCCGCGACGGAGCATGTCGTCCGAGAAACTGGTGATCTCGGTCAACGGTTGCTCGACGCGCGCGGAGACGAACGTCCCCGCGCCCTGCCGCGCCTCGACGAGCCCCTGGCGGATCAGCTCCTCGATCGCGCGTCGCACGGTGTCGCGCGACACCTGCAACTGGGCGGCCAGTTCCCGCTCCGGCGGAAAGCTCTCCCCGGTCTTCATCGTGCCGTCGACGATCAGCGCGCGCAGCATCCGCGCGAGTCGCGACGCGATCGGCATTCTCGCGCCGCTCGACGACGGCGCATGCAACTCGGCGACCTGCAACGCGCCGAACAGGTGCGCGTCGGGTTGCGAGTCGGGCGAAAGAAGGTCATCCAGGCGGCGTTCCGTCATCGATACACTAGAAATGGTCAGGATTGAACAGGCGACACGGTGCGATGCACGGCATCAGGACGGCTTGCGCGACTGCAGCGCGTGATGAATCGATCCGCCATGCTCGACGGACAACGCCTCGGCTTCGCTGCAGCTCAAACCGGCCAACAGCATCAGTATCGCGATCCGCGGGCGGTTGCCCGCTTCCGCCAGCGTGCGCGCCGCGACGTCCGGCGCGACACCCGCCGCTTGCGCGACGATCGATTGCGCCCGCAACTGCAGCTTGTGATTGTGCACCTGCAGGTCGACCATCAGATTGCCATAGGTCTTGCCGAGCGCGACCATCGACAGCGTCGACAGCATGTTACAGACCATCTTCTGGACGGTCCCGGCCTTCAGGCGCGTGGACCCGGCCAGGATCTCCGGGCCGCAGTCCACTTCGATCGCGATATCGGCCACCGCGCCGACCTCGCTCCCGCCATTGCAGGCCACCGAGACCGTACGGCAGCCGATCTGCCGCGCATGGCGAAGCGCGCCGATCACATAGGGCGTGCGGCCGCTCGCGCTCAGCCCGACCACGACGTCCTCGCGCCGCAGCGCGATGCCCTCCAGGTCCGCCTGCCCTCTTTCCGCGGAATCCTCGATGCCCTCGGACACCCCGACGAAGCCGCCCGCGACGATGCCCACGACTTCCTGCGGCGACATGCCGAAGGTCGGCTGGCATTCCAGCGCATCGAGATAGCCGATCCGCCCACTGTTGCCGGCACCGATATAGACCAGCCGGCCGCCCGCGCGGAGTGCCTGCGCGACCGCCCGCACCCCCGCCGCGATGGACGGCAACGCGCGCGCCACGCACGGCGCGATGAACGCATCCTCGCGATTCATCAACGCCACGCCTTCTTCGATGCTGAGCTGATCGAGGTTGGCGCTGAAGACGTTGGGCTGCTCGGTGATCAAACGGTCCAGCGGCATGGGGGCACTCCACAGGTTGGGTGAGAAGTGGGTTCGATCATAATTGGTATGGCATTGGTTGTAAATCACCGATTCATCGGATGTCGCATCAAGGAAGCCGCCAACTTCGCCGCCACCCGCAACAGATCACCGGCAAGCCATTGATAACAAGCACATTCCAATGAAATAACGCGTCATGACGCAACTCTGCCCCTGTTATCTCCGGAACTGAAAAGCTATCCATCCGATCCCTGGACAACTTCTAAAAAACTACCTATTGCCAACCATTATATGAATTGGTACGTTCCAATCCATCGACAGTTCAACGTATCCGCCTCGGGACCGGGGCGGTTCGGTATTTCACAGGAGCAAGCATGGCGGCGGACACGACAGAGCGGTTCGGGACACTGGCCCGCGCGATTCTCGTTGCGATCGGCGGCGCGCGGAACGTGCGCAATCACACGCATTGCATGACGCGACTGCGCGTCAATCTCGTCGATCCCGCGCTCGCCGATCCGGCCGCGCTGCGGCAACTGCCCGGCGTGCTGGGCGTGGTGACCGGCAATCCGCTGCAGGTGGTGATCGGCCCCGGCGCGGTCAAGCAGGTATGGAGCGCGTTCGCACAGGCATCGAGCGATCCCGATGCCAGCGACGCACGCGCGCAGGACGATGCGCCGGCTGCGACGCAGGCCGCGCCCGCCAAGCGCGGCAACCGCGCGGTGCGTGGCTTCCTGCGCCGCATCGCCGCGATCTTCACACCGCTGATTCCCGCGCTGGTCGGCGCGGGGCTGATCAATGCGCTCGGCGGCCTGCTGCTGCTCTGGGCTCGGCATT
Source organism: Burkholderia aenigmatica (assembly GCF_902499175.1). GTDB lineage: Bacteria > Pseudomonadota > Gammaproteobacteria > Burkholderiales > Burkholderiaceae > Burkholderia > Burkholderia aenigmatica. The sequence goes on along the minus strand of NZ_CABVQC010000006.1, from coordinate 85,751 downwards.
CGCCGCCCGACAGCGCGAGCGACTTGACCTTTCTCGCGACCGTCGCCTCGACGATCGGCACGGCGTTCTTCGCGTTCCTGGTCATCCAGGTCGGCATGAATGCGGCGCGCGAATTCGACGGCACGCCGAGCCTCGGGGGCGCCGCCGCCAGCGTGATGATCGTCCCGGCGCTGGCCAAGCTTCCCGCGTTCACGTTGCCGCTGCTCGGCGAGATCGTGCTGCGGCCCGGCCAGGGCGGGCTGATGGGCGCGCTACTGGCCGGCGTGCTGGTCGCACTGGTCGAGCGCAAGCTGCGCACGCGTGTGCCGTCTGCGATCGAGACGCTGGTGACGCCGACGGTGTCGCTGCTCGTCGCGGGCGTCGCGACGCTGTTCGTGCTGATGCCGGTGGCCGACGTGCTGACGAACGGCGTCAGCAAGCTCACCACGCTCCTGCTGAATGTCGGCGGCATGCCGGCCGCGTTCGTCCTCGCCGCGTCGTTCGTGGGCCTCCTGATGTTCGGGCTGCATCAGGCGCTGATCCCGATTCATGCGCAGCTCATCGCGCAATACGGCTTCACCGCGCTGTTCCCGATCCTCGCGATGTCCGGCTGCGGGCAGGCCGGTGCGGCCTTCGCGCTCTATTTCCGCGTGAACGACGCGGGCCTGAAGCAGCGGATCCGCGACACGCTGCCGACCTGCATGCTGGGCGTCTCCGAACCGCTGCTGTACAGCGTCACGCTGCCGCTCGGGCGCCCGCTCGTCACGTCGTCGATCGGCGGCGGCATCGGCGCGCTCGTGCTCGGGTACTTCGCGAGCCACGGCGATTTCGTGGGCGCGACCACGATCGGCCCCGCCAACCTGATGCTGATCCCGCTCGTCACGGGGCCGATGGGGCTGGGCAGCAGCATCGCGGTCTACTGCCTCGCGACGGCGACGGCCTATGCATCGGCCTTCGTGCTCACGTGGTGCTTCGGGCTGACGCAGGATCAGCGCCGGCAGTTCGTTCGCCCCGCTTCGCACCGCGCGGAACCGCGCGCCGACGGGCCGCTGCCGGTGCAACAGCCGCGCTGAGCGCACCCGGCGGCATGGCGGAAAGGCGGTCGTGCCGGGGGGCAGCCGTCTCTTTATCGCTCTGTTCAATATGGATAGCTAAATAAATGAAAAGCGGAATCGCCTTCGCGGTCGCGTGCCTCGTGACGACCCTCGCGCATGCGCAATCGAACGTCCTGCTGTGGGGACGCCTCGGCGGCGACGTCCAGTACACGAGCGGCGTGCAGACACCGCACGGGCCCGCGTCCCGCTGGTCGCAAGGCAGCGACTGGGGCGTCAACATCATCGGCCTGAAGGGTACGGAAGACCTGGGAAACGGCAATCACGCGCTGTTCTGGCTCGAGTCGGCGTTCACGCCGACCGGCTCGCTCGTCGCCGGGCTGATCTTCCAGCGCGCGGCCTGGGTCGGGCTGAAGAACGACACCTACGGCACGATCCGGTTCGGCCAGGGGCCCATGCTCAACAACTACGTATGGGAATACGACCCGTTGCTCGAAGAAAACTTCGGCGCGCAATCGTTCGTCGCGTACCGGAACGGCTCCCGCCTCTCCAACGGCATCCGCTACCTGTCGCCCGATCTGCACGGCTTCTCGTTCGACGCGGAGCTGAACCTGGGCAACAGCCCGACGAACTTCAACGCGGGCGATCCGGGCAATGCGGGCAAGGCCGGGCGCGCGGACGGCTTCAGCGGCGCCTACACGCACGGCGATTTCCAGGTGCGGGTGGTCTGGGACGAGATCCGCAACGCGCAGGGCATCGAGAACAACCTGTTCAGCTATTCGCGCGAGCTGTTCGTCGGCGTGCGCGACCGGTTCGGCCCGTTTCGCGTGCAGGCCGCCTACACGCACTACTCCGCGCCCGATACGCCGGCGGGGCTGTCCGACCGCGCCGACCTCTGGTGGGCCGGCCTCACATACGACGTGAACCCCTTCCTCCACCTGCAGGGTGCGGCCTACACGATGAAGGTCGGCCCCGGCAAGTGGACCGCCGATCACGACGGCGAATCGCGCGTGACGATGGTCGGCGTCGGCTGCATGTACGACCTGTCGAAGCGGACCTTCCTGTACAGCATGGCCGCGCACGTGTTCAACAGTGCCAACGCCAATTTCGGCGTCAATCCGCAGAGCCCGGGGCTGGGGCCGATGAACGCCGGCTGGGGCACGAACCCCGCACCGGGTCATGGACAAACCGGCGTCTATGCCGGCATCGAGACGGTGTTCTAGCCGCGTGGCCGGCGCGCGCAGTCCATGCGCCGCCCGCCACGCCTTTCCACTTTGCCAACCAGGAGTCGAACCATGCCATCCGTATCCCTCCGCCCGCGTGCATCGCGCACCGCCATCGTCGGCACGGCCGCGCTGATCGCGCTTGCGTTCGTCCATCCCCGCGACGTCGATGCCGCGTCGTCGTTTACGGTGCTCGACAACACCGCATACGCCGATGTCTCACTCGGGCACGGCTCGATCAAGACCAACTTCATCCCGGCCCGCTACTGCCAGCCGCTCACGTACGACGCATCGACGGGCAAGGTGAAACTGCCGTCGCAAAGCGACTGGGAGGCGCTGGTCAATACGTACGATCCGACGCCGGCCGACTCGGCCGGCTATCTCGTGCTCGACTGCGAAAAGCTGTACCTGACCGGCAGCACGGCGACGATCGCCAACCGGTTCGCGATCCTCAAGCAACTTCAACAATGGACCCAGGCGATTCGCCCCAATCGCGTGCTCGGGTGGTACGGGCTCGCGAACGCGGCCAACATCAGCGCGGTGGATTCCGCCAGCGCCTATCGCGACATCGCGCAGTTGATGGATCTCAACAACGGCCGAACCGCGTACTTCCCGAGCGAATACGTGAAGGCCAACGGCACGTCGCCGTATACGGGCGCGGCATGGGCCGCACAGCTCAATGCAGACCTCGCCACGACCGGAACGATCGATCGCCAGAGCAGCACCGGCACGCACCCGGTCTTTCCGTACATCTGGCCGCAGTACTACGACCAGAACACGACGCTGATCCCGGCGTCAACGTGGCAGAGCATGTTGAACACGATCCGCAGCACCGCCGCGGCCGGCCTGATCATCTGGGGCGGCCAGAATCCCGCAGTCGAATACGATGCGAATAACGACGGGAACGGCCCGTGGGTGGCAGTCACGCAGGCGTTCCTGGACAGTCTCTGATCGACGGATATCCCGGCCGGCCGTGCGCGGCGGGAGCCGGTTCGGTCCTGTGTGCCGGGACGGCGCGGCCATCCGTCAAGCTTATGGCGGGACTTGCACCCGCAGGAGTGCGCCCATGCTGGGCGCACATAACAAAGCCGGCACAAGTCCGGCTCCGTCTTTGAAGCGCAGGCATCGCCCGCCCCCGTCTACCGCATGCACGCCGCCGCCAGCTTCCCGACCGCGATCACCGCCTGCTCGATCTCCGGCGACCACGGGCTGCTGTAGTTGAGCCGGATGAAGTTCCGGTAGCTGTCCGTGATCGAGAACATGTAGCCGGGCCCGATCGTGATCCCCTGCTCCAGCGCGAGCTGGTACAGCCGCATCGCATCGACCTGCGCGGGCAGCTCGACCCACAGCACGTATCCGCCCGCCGGGCTCGAGATGCGCGTGCCCTCCGGAAAGAACCGCGACACCATCGCGCGCATCAGGTTCGCCTGCTGCGCATACGCCTTGCGCAGACGCCGCAGGTGATGCTCGTAGCCGTCGCGTTCGAGAAACTCCGCGATCGCGAGCTGCGGCAGCGACGGCGTCGCGAGCGTGTTCAGGAATTTCAGCTTCTCGACCTGGTCGCGATAGCGGCCCGGCAGCGCCCAGCCGATCCGGTACGCGGCCGTCAGGCTCTTCGAAAACGACGAGCAATGCAGCACGATCCCGCTGCGATCGTAGGACTTCAGCGAACTCGGATGCGCGTCGCCGAAATACAGTTCGTTGTACACGCCGTTCTCGATCAGCGGCATCCCGGCCTTCGTGGCGAACTCGACCAGCTCGCGCTTGCGCTCGTCGGGCATCTGGAAGCCGAGCGGGTTCTGGAAGTTCGGCATCACCATGCATGCCGCGATCGGCTGCGACTTCGCGATCGCGGCCAGCGCCGCGATATCGATCCCGTATTCCGGGTGCGTGGCCACCTCGATCGCCTTCATCCCCATCCGCTCGATCGCGTGCAGCATCGCGTAGAACGTCGGCGATTCCACCGCGATCGTGTCACCGGGCTTCGCAACGGCCTGCAGGCACAGGTTGATCGCCTCCGTCGCGCCGACCGTCACGATGATCTCGTTCGGGTCGACCGACATCCCGTTTTCCAGGTAACGGCGCGCGATCTGCCGGATCAGCCGCGGATGGCCGGGCGGCAGCCCGTCCGTCACGCCCCACAGCGATTTGTCGCGGCCGGCCGCATACGCGTAGCGGTTCAGCTTCTCGAACGGGAACAGGCTCGGATCCGGATACGGCGAGCCGAGCGGCACCGCGTCGTCGGTACCGATCGAGCGCAGCGTCGACAGCACGAGCCGGCTCACGTCGACCGACGACGAGATCGCGATCGGTTTCGACGGCCGCAGCTCGCGTACCGGCGCATGGCTGTCGTCGCGCCGCAGGTTCACGAAATAGCCCGACTGCGGCCGGCTTTCCAGCAGCCCGCGGCTCTCGAGCAGCAGGTACGCATGCAGCACGGTCGTGATGCTGATCCGGTGCTGCTGGCTGGCCTGCCGCACCGACGGAATCCGGTCGCCGTGCCGGTACACGCCCTGGCGGATCAGGCGCTCGATGTCGTCCGCGAGTTTTTCATAGAGTTTCATCGCGCGCCTCCCGCCGGCTTGCGCAGCCGTGTCGCCCGACCGCATGCGTCCGATACGCACGTGTTTCGCCCGCCGACCGGGCCGTCGTGATTCCTGATCTTTCCCTCCGGTTTTGCCTTTTCCATCGCACTGGCTCTCTCTTGAAGATGCGCCGACAGCGTTCCGGTACGACTGGATCTGCGGCACTGTGCACTTGATGATGGAATCTTAAGAGCAGAACAGTTTGCGACGAGTACACACATCGATCACGCGAACAAGAGTACAGTTCGGCGCGAATCGCGCACGACAGGAAAACTGTACGTCTTATGAATGGGCCGCGATGGCGGCGAATCGCGCGCAGCGGCGCCGGACGGAGCGCGTGGCTTTCAGGGAAGGCACGACCACGAACCGCGAATGCGCCCTGCGGCCGCGGGACGGTCGGTACACGTTGCCGGCAATTCGGAAATGAAACTGTTCGATCTAACAGTTTTTCTTTCGACACCGTCGCCAACGAGCCCAAACTCGTCGAGCGAACGGTTTTCTCTTGAATGCTTCCATCGAGATGCAATACTGTTCGACCTTACAGTTTTCATCCTGCCACGCCGGCAACGGTGGCGGGGCTCAACCATGCGATACACGATCGAACAGGCATCCGACATCGGCGGCGTGATCCGCGCCGCGCGGAAAGTGCAGCAACTACGCCAGGACGACGCGGCCGGCAGCGTCGGCGTCAGCGAGTCGTTCATGGTCAAGGCCGAGCGCGGCGCGGACACCATTCAGTGGGGCAAGGTGTTCCAGATCCTGCAGGGGCTCGGCGTGCAGGTCGTCGTCGACATTCCCGACGCCAGCGAAGAACTGCTCGAGCGCCAGTCGGCGCGCGCGAGCCATCGGGCCGGCGTTCGTGCACGACGCGTGGCCGAGCGCCTGCTGCTGCGCGCGGACGCCGCGCGCACGGCCCCGGCCGCCGAAACCGCGCCGCCCGCTCGTGCGGCCGCGCGCATGCTCGCGGCCGCGCGTCTCGTGCTGTCGCCTGTCGAAGCGTCCGGCGCGGGTACGGACGACACGCGCCGCCCGCGGATCAGGATGACCGACGCCGGCCGCCAGGCTGCGGCCCGCGCAATCGAGATCGCGCGCCGCGTGCTGGCAGACGCCGGTGAAGCTGTGCCCGACCACGCGCGCCCCGCCGGCGAGGAGGCGTCGCATGACTGAGCGCACCCTCGTCGCCGCCATCGACGCGATGAAGACTGCCCGCCCCGAACTCACAGCGACGCTCGGCGGCGAGATGCACCTGCTGCGCGCGATCCCCCCTATCGTCATCCACGAGAGGGTCGAGCGGCTGCGGCCGCGCTGACGCCACGACACCACCGACGCCGATCCGATGCCGCCACGCGAGGGCCACCCAACATCATGACCGAATCCGTCCACCCGCCTGTCGTCGCCCAGCTCGTCGAGCGGCTGACCGGCACCGCCGACCACCCGCGCTTCACCGGTGCGCCGCCCGACCTGTCGACGCTCGACGCGCATGCGCTCGGCGCGGTGTGGCCCGCGCTGCGCCGCACCGAGGAACGCGTCGCGCAGCACGACTACGCCTACGACGATCCGCGCGCCACATTCGCGCGCTGGCTGCGCGCGCAGATCGACGCGCTCGATCTCGCGCCGCTCGTCGATGCCGAGGCCGCGCTCGAACTGTTCCGCGACATTCCGGCCGGCGCGTGGCGGCGCGCGTTGCAGGAACTGTCGTGTCTCGACGCGCTGCCCGCGCCCGCACTGCAGGCCGAACTCGTGCGCATCCTCGACGAACCGCAGAACGACGGCCTGCAAAGACTCTCCGCGTACGGAAAATATGCCCTCCTCTCGTTCGCCGGCCGGCGCGACATCACGGCCTTGCGCGACGCGTATGCGCAGTTGAATGCCGATTCACCGGCGCGCGTGCGCGAGCTCGACGTGCTGCCCGAACTCGGGCCGGCCGCGCTGCTCGCGCTGGCCGAGACGAACGACGGTTATTTCGCGCCGAAGCGGCTGTGGTTCAATGCCGACGATCCGGCCGCCACGCTCGCGGAGGAGCCCGCTTACGTCGACTTCGCGCGCGACACGCTGACCGAAGCCGCGCGGCACGTCGCCGCGATTCACGCGGGCGAAGTCCCCTATCAGGCCGATCGCGCGTTTACGACCGACGACGCGCAGGTCGTCGCGCGCGCGGCGCGCGTCGCGGCCTATCGCGACGCCCCGTGGCTACCCCCGCTGATCGGGCCGCTGCTGACCGGCGTGTGCGTCGCGCCGACCGCCGCGAAAACCGCGCCGTCGCAATCGCTTGCAATCGCGCTCGGCCATGCGGTCGAGACGATCCCGACACCCGAGAGCCTGCGTGCGCTGCGCGATGCGCTGGCCACCGTACGTCACGCGGGCGTGCAGAAGAAGCTCGCACGCAACCTGAAGCCCGCCGAACGCGCGCTCGGCGAGCGGCCGCACACGGCGCTGCGCATGACGCTCGACGCGAAACCCGACAAGAAGCAGCTCACGATGCTCGCCACCTGCATGGAAGCGGGTTTCTGGCAGTCGATGACGCTGGGCCATGCCGAATGGCGCGAGCGCCTCGTCGATGCGCCGGCCGGCGCCGCGTTCTCGACCTGCATGATCTGGCAGGCACGCGCGCGCGACGGCGCGACGGTCTCGTTCATGCCCGACGTCGCGAAAGGCAAGGTCGTGCTGCGCGACGCCGCCGGCGCGGCGTGCGAACTCGACGCCGACAGCGAGATCCGGCTCTGGCATCCGCTGCTGGCCGATGCGGACGAGCGGCTCGCGTGGCAGCGCGCGATCGTCGGCCGTGCGATCCGGCAACCCGTTCGGCAGGCGTTCCGCGAGTTCTACGTGCCAGCCGACGAAGACGCCGCGGCCAGTCATTCCGCGATGTTCGAAGGTCATGTCCTCGCAAGCCGCCCGCTGATCGGCGTCGCACGCCGCGAAGGCTGGTCGATCCGCGCGTACGACGACGGCCTCGCGCGCGAGTTCGGCGACGTGCGCGCGACCTTCAGCGTCGCCGCGCGGCTCTTTCCCGGCACGGACGGCCAGGGCACGTCGGGCCGGCTGCACGTCGAGCGCAGGCGCGAGCGGCGCTGGATCGCCGCGCCGATCGGCGAAATCGATCCCGTCGTGTTCTCGGAAGTGGCGCGCGCGGTCGACCTGCTTGTCAGCGTCGCCGCATTTGCGCTCGACGACGAAGCAACGCGCGCGGCCGACACGCTGGCGGACCCGGTGCGCCAGCGCGCCGCGCGGAACGAGCGCGAACAGCGCCTGCACGGGCTGTCCGGCTTGCCGCTCGGCACGATGGCGCGGCATCGCAAGCAGGTGCTCGCGCTCGTGTTCGCCGAACCGATCGCGCAAGGCCGGATGACGCTCGACGAACGCCACGTGCGGGTCGGCGCGTGGTCGGTACATTGCGCGACCGGGCGCGTGACGCGCGACGGCGCACCCGTCGAACCCGCGATCGAGCCGCCGCCGTCGCCGCTGCGCGCGGTGCCGTGGCTGCCTTATGACGAAGCGTTGCTGCAGCGGATCGTCGACGTCGTCGCGGGGCTGCTGGGCGCAACCGGAAAATGAATAGGGCCGTCGAAATTCATTTCCCGGCGCCTATCAATAAATCGAGTCGTTTCCGGCAGCCCTATTCATTCGGTATATATCGGTCGAGTGGCTGTGATAACGTTTTGCTTTCGCTTTCTTTGCGCGCCATCACGACATGCCTGCCTACGTCAAACCCAGATGGTTACGGGATCTGCTGCGTTTCCTCCCGTTGAAAAGCCAGTTCGTGCTGTCGGGAAACGTCCGCGATTTACAGGCCTGTGAAGTTGCCCCCGAAGTGGTGACCGCGCAGTCGCTGGTGAATACACTCGGCGACAATCTCCGCGAGGCGGGCTATGCGCAGCTCGTCGTCTGGAATCCGATTTCCGGCTTCACGGTGCCCGACAGCCGGGTGTCGCCCACGGAGCCTGCCGATGAAACCCTGCGACGTCTCGGCCTGACACCGGTCGACGGCACGGCGCCGGGCGGCATCGATGCGCTCACCGCATGCGTTGAACGCCTGGTCGCGCTGCCCGGCCCGCCGATTGCCCTCGTCGTCGATTTTGCTTCGCGACTGGCGATTCGCGCCGAAACGCTGAACCCGGCCGAGCACACGCTGTTCACGCGCGCACTGGTGCTGGCGCATATGGCGGCCCCCCGCCCCGCGGGAGAACTGCGACGTCCGTTTTTCAATACCGTGATCTGGATCGTCGACAAGGAAGGCGATCTGCCGGACTGGTTGCTGATCGACAATCCGCGCATCCGGCATATTCCCGTGTCGAAACCCGACAGTGCCGCCCGTCGCGCGTTGGCCGGTGCATTGCTGCGCGGCGTACCCGGTGCCCAGAGCGCTACGCCGGACCATCTTGCCGACGCGGCGTCCGCGTTCGTCGACGGTTCCGAGGGATTGCTGCTCGCCGACATGAACGCGATCGCCACGCTCGCCCGCGTCGAGCAGGTGCCCCTCGATAAAATTGCCGACGCCGTGCGGCGTTATAAAGTGGGCGTCACCGAGGATCCGTGGCAGCAAATCGACCGCGACAAGATCCGTCACGCCGACGCGTTCATTCGCCGCCGCGTCAAAGGGCAAACGCACGCAGTCACGCACATGCTCGACCTCGTCAAGCGCGCGATGACGGGGGTGGGTTCTCAGCGGAAAGGCAACCGGCCGCGCGGTGTCGCATTCCTCGCCGGCCCGACCGGCGTCGGGAAAACCGAACTCGCCAAGACGATCACGAGCCTGCTGTTCGGTGACGAAAGCGCGTACATCCGCTTCGACATGTCGGAATTCAGCGCGGAACATGCCGACCAGCGCCTCATCGGCGCGCCGCCCGGCTACGTCGGCTACGACGTCGGCGGAGAATTGACGAATGCGATTCGCGAACGCCCGTTCAGCGTGGTGCTCTTCGACGAAATCGAAAAAGCGCATCCGCGCATTCTCGACAAGTTTCTGCAAATCCTCGATGACGGCGTGCTGACGTCAGGGCGCGGCGACCGCGTGTACTTTTCCGAAGCGTTGATCGTTTTCACGTCGAACCTCGGCATTTACCGCCAGGACGAATCGGGTCAGCGCGTGGCGAATATCCAGCCGGGAAACGACTTTGCGGACATCCAGAAGAAGGTGCTCGGGGAAATCCAGCAGCATTTCAAGCTGGTCCTGAACCGGCCCGAAATCCTGAACCGCATCGGCGAAAACATCATCGTCTTCGACTTCATCCGCGAGGATGTCGCGACGGAGATCTTCGAGCAGATGGTTCGTGCCGTGCTCGACGACGTCGCCTCCCAGGGTATCGCCGTCGACCTGGACGCCAGCTCCAGGATCGCGCTCCAGGCGCGATGCCTCGGCGATCTATCCAATGGCGGCCGCGGCATCCGAAACCAGATCGAAGCGCATCTGCTCAACCCGCTGGCACGCGGCCTGTTCGATCAGGATGCGGCCGCCGGCGATCGCTTCGTCATCTCGGGCATCGACTCGGGTTCGTTCCAGTTGCAAAAGCGGTAGGCCATGGACATCCGTGTTTCGCGCCTGCACTTTCCCGTGACGACACTCGGGCCGGGGCAGCGGATCGGCATCTGGTTTCAAGGTTGCACGATCCGATGCCCGGGCTGCATTTCGATGGATACCTGGGCGCACGCCGGGGGCGAAACCACCGTCGATGCGCTGTTGGCGCAGGTCCGAACCTGGCTGCCCGACGCTACCGGCATCACGATCTCGGGCGGCGAGCCGTTCGATCAGCCCGATGCGCTGATTGCGCTCCTGCATGGCCTGCGGCAACTGTCGGCAGGCGACATCCTCGTCTACAGCGGCCACCCGATCGAATCGCTGGACGATACGCTGGCACGCGCCGACGGCCTGATCGATGCGCTGATCTCCGATCCGTTCGACATCGACGCGCCGCAGACACGCACGCTGCGCGGCAGCGACAACCAGCGATTACATTGCCTGACGGCACTCGGCCACGCGCGTTTTGCACAGTACGAACACGCGCCGCGGCACACCGGCAAGGCCCTGGACGTCATGTTCGACGAGGACGGTAGCGTCTGGTTCGCGGGGATACCGGGCCGGGACGATTTTCATCGATTGAGAGACCTATTGACCGATCAGGGGCATCACGTCCGGATCAGTGCCGACAAGGCGAGAAACAGATAAGACAGGAAATGTCAGCCATGATGCGTTTTTGCCCGAATTGCCGAACCGAGCGGTCGGTGGACGAGTGGTACTGTGCCGGCACGGTCGGCGATGCCGTTTGCAACTGGGACTTGTCAGGCGTACCGATCCGGGCGAACGGCTGGCGCCCCCAGGATGTGGTCACGGTCGAGACGGTCAGCCAGCAAGTGGCTGCGGACGCACCCGGATCCTCCGTGCCGCCCTCGTTGTCGTGCACGAACGGCCATCCGATGAACGACGGCGACCTCATGTGCCTCGAATGCGGCGCGGATCCGGCCGTGCCCGCCGACGCGCAGCGGCTCGGCGCCGGCGACGAGGCTCCTGCAGGCAGCTCGGCGGAGGACGCGCCGCCGCCCGTCGAAGAAACGCGGATCGACGGCTGGCGGTTGTTGCGCCAGATTTCCAGCACGGACGGCGTGCGCGAACGCTATGTGGCCCAGCAGGACGGGACCGGCAGGCAGGCCGTGCTGACGCTGTATCGACCGGGCGCGGAACCGGACCCGGCGGTCTACGATGTGGTGCGCCGCCTGCCGCGCGAGCACGTGCCGGAGATCATCGCTACCGGACGCTGGGATCAACGTGCGTACGAAGTCGCCGAGGAGATGAGCGGCGGGACGCTGGCGGATCTCGGTGTGGCCGTCCGCGATCGCGCGACGATCCGCCGGGTGGTCGATGAACTGGGCCAGGCCCTGCAGGCATTCTCGGACGTGGGGCTTCGGCATCGGGACCTGCGGCCCGGCACGCTGCTGGTGCGCAGCCGCGAACCGCTGGATCTCGTCATCAGCGGCTTCGGTTCGGCGCGGCTGTCCGAATTCGATCTCGATATCGTCTCGCCGCTCGAAACGACGCGCTATATGGCGCCCGAGGCCATTGCGGGCGGTGTCGCCGCGGCATCCGACTGGTGGAGCCTCGGCATGATCCTGCTCGAGCAGTTGACGGACGGCCGCTGCTTCGAGGGCATCAATCCGCGCGCGTTTCTGATTCACGTGCTGGCCAACGGCGTCACGTTACCGGACGATCTGGATCCCTCGCTTCACCTGTTGCTGCGAGGCCTGCTCGCGCGTGACCGACATCAACGCTGGCAATGGCCGCAAGTCAAGGCCTGGCTGGACGGCAAACCGGTCGATGCACCGTCGGCGGCGACGATCGATGCCGATGGCGACGAAGGCGCCAGCATCGCGTTGGGCGCCCGCCAATATCGCAAGCCGGCGATCTTCGCGCTCGCCGCGGCGGAGCGCGAGAATTGGGAAGCGGCGCGCGATCACCTGAATCGCGGCGTTGTCCTGACATGGGCGGAACAAGCCGGTGCCGGTGCGAAAGTGCTGGCCGGCCTGCGTCAGGTTGCGCAACTCGACGGCGTCGATGACGATGGCCGCCTGATGATCGCGCTCAAGCTGTTGAATCCCGACATGCCGCTCATTCTGCGCGGCGACATCGTCACGCCCGGCTGGTTGCTGCACAACCCGTTGGAAGGTTACGACCTGGTGACCGGGCCGGTGCCGACGCTCCTGGAGCGGCTGGGCACGGAAAGCTGGCTGTCCAGGCTACGCGCTCGAGCCGATGAAGTACGACACCGGGCTGCGTATCTTGGCATCGAACTGAACGAAGACCTGGTGCGCATCGCGCTGCTTTCCACCTCGCGTGCCCAATTGGCCGCGCAATGGGAAGAACGGCGCCTGTTGTTGCCGGATTCCGATCATCACGGTCTGCTGTCGCTGTCGGAACGCCGCGTCCTCAGCGAGGAAGACCTGATCGTTCTGTTGAGCGCGGCCATTTCACAGTTTCGCCCGGTCGACGAGATCCTCGACCAGGCGGCGGCCCTCGCGGAACGAGAGCAGATTCTGGTCTTCGATCGCCAGGCTGCCCGGATCGCGCTTGCGCTGCCGCGCGTCGACCTGTTCCATGCCGTCGACGACCGAATCGCCGGATTCGCGCGAACCGGCAACCCGACCGTCGATGAATGGGCGGAGCAGTTCCGGCTGGAACGTCGCTTGCCCCTGCATGAAGTCGTCGTTCTGTTGTCGGTGCCCGCCGAGCAGTGGCTGGAACCGCAGAAGCAGCAATACGTGTCGCAGATCCTCGACTTCTTCGAGAAGAAAGTCGCCACGACCGTATTGCGCGGTCCGCTGGTACGGATGACCATCGGCAAGACCACGGGGCGGGTCGATCTCCACGAACTGAACGGCGAGCGATTCGCCAGCACCGCGCTCCTCGACCATCTGCTCCAGCGCAATGTGCAGACGGTACCGGTGGACCCGGCCGTGTTCGGTGCAAGCGGAACGCTCGAAGGCCGGTTGAACACGCTGTACCGGCAGACCTCGCTCTACAAGCGGGATACCGGCATCGACGGCCTCTATCTCGGCTTCCCGTTCCTGCTTTACAAGGATCATCGCAGCACGACGCGCCCTCGCATCGCCCCCGTCCTGTTGTGGCCGGTCAAACTGCTGATGGAGCTCGGCGCGCGACGCCAGGTGGCGATGGCTTTCGACGGCGAGCGCGAGGAGGTTCGCCTGAATCCGGCGCTCGAGGGCCTGCTGGGACGCGAGGCCGTCAAGGCATGGCGTGTCGCAGCCGACGAGGTGCTCGGACGTTCCGCGTTGAAAGCAGCCGACGTGGTCGATGCGTTCGGCCTGCTGGCCGACGTGGAAAGCCGCAAACTCGGTGCGCTGCCGCTGCCGACCCTCGACGTGCCCGCCGGCGCGACGCGCCTCGCCTGCGCCGGCGTGCTGTTTCACGTCGACTTCGCCGGCCAGGCCATCGGCGAGGATCTGCGCCAGCTCAAGCAATTGTCGCCTTCCGGCACGGCGCTCGAATCGATGCTGCGGCTCAAGGACAAATCCGACTACGACGCGTCCGAGGCCACGTCGACCGAGCTCGGCCGATTCCTGACGGTGGCAAGCGATCCGTCGCAGGAAGCGGCCATCCTGCAGGCGCGTCAGGGCCCCGGACTGCTGGTCGAAGGGCCGCCCGGCACCGGCAAGAGTCAGACGATCGTCAACATGGTCGCCGACGCGATCGGACAAGGCCGGAGCCTGCTGATCGTCTGCCAGAAGCATGCCGCGCTGGAAGTGGTTCGCAAGCGTCTCGTCGCGGAAGGCCTGGGCGATCGCATCGTGATGCTCAACGACGTCAACAAGGACCGCGAGCCGACGATTCGAGCCGTCCGCGAACAACTGGATGGAATCTTTCGCGGTGCCGCGTTCGACCCCGGTTTGATACGCCAGCGTGAACGCATGGCCGCGAGAATCGAGGCCCTCGAGGGCGAACTCGATCGCCAGCATGCCGCGCTGCATCGCGTCGACGCATCGACCGGCCTCAGCTATCGGGCGCTGCTCGGCGAACTGATCCGGCTCGAAGCCGGCACGCCGCCGGTCAGCGTGCCGCAGTTGCGTACCCGGCTTGCCACGCTCGATATTTCGGCACTGACCACGCTGGAAGAACACTGCGCACCGCTCGCCCGCTACTGGCTGCCGTCGAAGTTCGAGGGCAGCCCGCTGGCGCAATTGAAGTCGTTTGCGACCGATGCCGCCACGCTCGACGCGTTCAACGCAATCTTCGCGGATTTCCGCGACGCGGAACGCCTGCGCATCGAGACGCTCGCCGCGCATCCCGCGCGCTTCGACGTCGACGACCCCGCCCCGTATCGGGCCTGGCTCGATGCCAACGCCGGCCGCCTCGTCGCGCTGGACGAGACACAACGCAAGCGGCTGGCTCAATGGCTGCCCTTGTTCCGACCGGCCGACCATGCCGATGCGGAAGGCCATCGGTATTACTCGGCGCTCGGCACCCTGCATCGCGATCTGTTGGCCGTCGAGACCAGCGGCTTCGATGCGGTGCTGTCGGCTGCCGTCGCGCACCTGCCGGATTCCGCGCTCCGCAAGCTCGAGGCCCAGGCGGCGTTGGCGACTCGCGCCCCGTCTCTCTTGCGCCGCCTTAACCCGGTCACGTATCTGCGGCGTGGCCGCCTGATGAAGTTCGTCACCGGCTGCGGCGCGCCCGCGACCGACGAAACGCTCCGCAAGCTGCTGGCCGCCAGCCGGCTCGAAACAACCTGGCGGCCGCTGCGCGACACATTGAACACGATCAGCCGGGCATTGCATCTCGAGACGGTCGAGCCCGCGTGCGGGCCGACGCTCGCCGATGCCTGCCTGACCCGCCTGCGCCAGCTCGAGGACATCCGCGAACTCGCGCAGCATCTGGCGATCGCGCCACGCGGCGACGAATTCGACTCGGCCGTGATGACCGGCGATCGGGCGCCCGTCGAACAGTTGCTCGACGGTTTCGAGACCGCGTTCGTGCGGCACAGCGCGCGCCAGCATAGTCTGCGGGCGCTGAGGCCGCTCGATGAATGGCTCTCGGCAGAACTCGTCACCGCCTGTCGGCAGACCATTGCCGACAACATCAGTTATCAGGCGCCGTTGAACCGAATCGGCGATGCGTTGCCGACGCTCGCCGCCTATCAGCAGTTCCGCACCCGGGCACGGCATGTCACCGCCGACGCACTCGACGTGTTTGCGATCATGCGCGACCACGAAGACGCGCTGACGCGTCTGCCGCCTGAACGCCTCGACGACGCCGTGCGGCGCATGATCAACCGCGAGGCGCGGCTCGGATGGAAGCGGCGCATGGAGCAGGACCATCCCGAATTGCTGCTCGACCAGAGCGAAACGGCCGCCAAGATCGAAGCACTCGCGGCCGCCGACGGGGAAATGCGGCGCCTGAACCGCGAGATGCTTCGCAACGGCATCGACCACGGCCGACTGGGTTCGGCGCGCGATTGGGAGGACGTGACGCGTTTGACCGGCCGGCGCTCCAGGCGTCTGCGCGAATTCATCGAACTCGGGACGGGGCTGGGCCTGATGGCGCTGCGGCCGGTGTGGCTGATGAACCCCGACGTCGCGAGCCGCGTACTGCCGCTGAAATCGGGGCTGTTCGATTCCGTCGTCTACGACGAGGCCTCGCAGATGCCGGTGGAATACGCGATTCCGACGCTGTTCCGCGGTAACTTGTCGATCGTCAGCGGCGACGAGAAGCAAATGCCGCCGACGGCGTTCTTTTCGAGCCGGGCGGATAGCGACGAGACGGACATCTTCGACGGCGAGCAACCCGACGAGGCCGCGACGGAAGACGAACGCGAGCGCTTCGAGGACACCTGGAACCGACGCGAAATCAAGGACTGCCCTGACGTGCTGCAACTGGCACGGAGCGCACTGCCCGTGTCGACGCTGCAGATCCACTATCGTTCGGCGTATCGAGAGCTGATCGGCTATTCAAACGCCGCGTTCTACGAGAACAACCTCAGTGTGCCGGTCCGCCATCCGGATGCCACGGTGCGCGAGGTGAAGCCGCTCGAACTCGTCCAGGTGAATGGTCTTTACGCGCAGCAGACCAACAGCGACGAAGCGGATCGCGTGGTCGCCTATCTGGCGCAACTGTGGCAACAGCCTTACGCACAGCGCCCGTCCGTCGGCGTGGTCACGTTCAACCGCAAGCAAGCCGACCTCATCTTGGAGCGCCTGGAGCAGCGCGCGGAAGAGGATGAAGCATTCCGCGACGCGTATCGCGAGGAACTCGAGCGAACCGATCGCGGTGAGGACATGGCCGTATTCGTGAAGAACGTCGAGAACGTCCAGGGGGACGAACGCGACATCATCGTCTTCTCCACGACCTTCGGGCGCAACGGCCAGGGCACCTTCCGGCGCATGTTTGGCGTGCTGGGCCAAAGCGGTGGCGAGCGGCGCCTCAACGTGGCCGTGACGCGTGCGCGCCATAAAGTCGTGCTCATCACGTCGATGCCGATCCGTGAGATCTCCGACATGCTCACGACGCAGCGCAAGCCCGCGATTCCGCGCGATTATCTTCAGGGTTATATGGAATACGCACGCGCGATGTCGAACGGTGAACTGCCCGCCGGCCGCGCATTGCTTGGCCGCATGAGCAGCGAACGGGCGCATGCGAAGTTGCAGCAGACGGGTGTCGTCGACGGCTTCGCGGAAGATGTGCAGGCTTATCTGAGGGGACTCGGCCTGTCACCGGTGCCCGCCCAGGAAGGCGATGCCTTCGGGCTTGATTTTGCGATCGCCGATCCGGAAACCGGTCTTTATGCGATCGGCATCGAATGCGATGCGCCACGTCATCCCCTGCTCGAACATGCGCGTGCCCGGGAAATCTGGCGGCCGTCCGTGCTGGGACGCGCCATTCCGACGCTGCATCGCGTCTCGTCGCAAGCCTGGTACCACGCACCGGAGACAGAGAAGGCTCGCCTGAAGGCAGCCGTCGCGCAGGCACTGAACCAGGAGGTGATGGCATGAGCGGCCCGAAAGTCGTCCGGATCGTGACGCGCGAGGAAATCGTCGCGATCTGCGACGGACATCTGCAGCGCCTCGACCAGGCCATCGCCACATGGATTGCCGAAGGCCGACGTACCGGCGCGCTGTCGGACGAAGCGATCGCGGCAACTCGGGCTCGACGTGAAGCGCTGGCCGCATTGATCGCCGCCGACGCGTTCATGGAGCTGCAGAAGAAAGTGCCCGACGAGATTGCTTTCCTGAAGGCGGATCTCGCCCGGCGTCAACAGGTGGCCGTCGAGCAGGCAGAGCAGGCAGAGAAACGCCGGCGGCAAGGACGGTACAGCGCGACGACCTTGCTCGGCGCGCTGGAAGCGAAAGGGATCGAGATACCGGCTGAGCTTCATGGCCAGCTTGATCGCCTGCGCTCGGGCGATCTGCTCGAGCATGCCGATACGCTGCTCGCGCAAGGGTTCGCCCTTCTGACGCCGGCTGCGGGACGCACACTCAACGATGCGCAACGGGCGCTGGCGAATAGCCTGATGCCCGCCGAACAGTCGGCGGACTTCGAGACCTGGAAGGCCGCGCAACGGGCGGCGTCTCGCGATCCGTCGATCGACCGTCTCGATCGACAGATCGGAGAAGCACGGGTATTTCTGGACCCGCAAGCCGTTGCCGGATTCTCGTCGAGACTGGATGCGCTCGAAGACGAGGTGAACGACGCGCGCAAGCACCTGTTGCTCGACAGCCTGATCCTCGACCTGTCGAGTGCAATCGAGGCCGCTCGCGCACGTCGCGCGGCGATCGCGGCACTGGAAGAACTGACGGCGGAGATTCGGGCTTGCCACACGGCAGACGCGGCGAATTTTGTCGAATGCGCTCGACAGTGCGATATCGCCACGTCACCGGACGTCGTGGCCGAGTTGACCCGAACCGGGCAGGACCTGATCGCGCAGGTGCGGCAGCAACAGGCAGCGGAGGCGCGGCGCAACGCGATCCTGAATGGCCTGGCGCGACTCGGCTACGAAGTGCATGAGGGCATGACGACCGCATGGGCGAAGGACGGCCGGGTCGTCGTCAAGAAACCCTCGCTGCCGGATTATGGCGTCGAAGTCGGCGGTCAGGCGCAAGCCGGCCGCCTGCAGGTTCGGGCCGTTTCCCTCGTCGCGAATCGCGACGTTGCCCGCGACAAGGATGTCGAAACGCTCTGGTGTGGCGAGTTCGGCCGGTTGCAGGCGTTGCTGGCCCAACATGGCGACGACTTGCTGATCGAACGTGCGATGGGGGTGGGCGAGGTACCGCTCAAGGTAGTTGCCGAACTCGACCAACCGTCCGGCACGGAAGCGGCGACGCGCACGCTGAAGTAAGTCGTGCGGGAGAGCGTTTTCCGCGCACCGCCTACCGCGCCGCCTGCTGCCGCTGCACCTCCTGCGCTTTCATCTGCAGATAGGCGCCGCGCTCGACCTCGTGCAGTTGCTGCGGATACTGCTCGGTCGCATCGAACCAGCGCGCAAGGCGCTGGTCGAGCGGCTTGTCGAGCGTCGCAAGATACGTGTCGATCGCGAGGTAGTAGCGCATCGTGTTGCGCTCCAGCAGCCCGCGCACGCCGCCGATGTACTGCGGCTGCGCGGCCGATGCGCCGCTGACGGTCGTGAAGCCGACCTTGTCGCTGCCGACGGTCGCGAGGTAGGTCTTCATCGCCATGCGGCCGACCGTGCCGAAGCCATACGAATACGTGAGATGCAGGAACGTGCGCGACGCGCCGACCGGCACGGCCTCCAGCGCGATCCGGTAATCCTTCGTGCCCATCGGGCCGCTGTCGGCGGTCAGGTCGACCTGGAAATAGTCGGGTGTCGCGGCCGCCACGCGATAGCGGAACTGCACGCGATAGGTGTCCGACAGCTTCTGCTGGATCTTGCGGCCGAGGTTCACGTCGAGCACCGGGCCGTTGCTGCCGCTCGACGCGTGGCAATACTTCGTGTTCAGGTGCAGGATCAGCACCGCGCACCAGTTCGCGGGGCCCTGCGCAGGCTCGTCGAGCTGGCTGCTCACGACCGCGTACGGATAATCGACCACCGCGTAGATGTCGCCCTTCAGCGACGACGACGCTTCCGCCGATTCGAGAACCAGCGGCCGGTGAAACGCGTTGTCCTTCAGTTGCGGGCCGAGGCTGCGGTAACGGTCGAGCAACGTCGCCGCATCGTCCGCGCCGAACGACAGCGTGCTCCAGCCAACGCACAGGGCCGCAGCAAGCGCGTGCCACGCGCGGCGAGCCAGCCACGTGCGGCGCGGATCTCCGGATGTCTTCATTCTTGTGCTCCCGCCTGGCGCGCGATGGTCGCGCACATGTTTCACAGAATACGCCTGGCCGCAGCGCAACATTGCACGCGAAGGGGCCGCTATCGGCTCCGCTTCACCGGCACCGGCAACTGCGCGGCGGTGATCCGGATCAGCGCCGACAGCCATTCGCGATCGTCCCAGCGCTCGCCGGAGATGACGAGGTGCGGCTTCGCGCCCGGATACGGCGAACCTTCTTCGCAGGCGCCGAGAAACGCGCGGCCCTCGGGTGTCGGCTTGACGAACAGCCGATCGTCGCAGACGAGCGCGGCCATCTTGCCGTCGCAATAGATGCCGTATTCGCCGAACATCTTCCGTGCCGAGACCGTACCGGCCGCCGCCATCTGCTCGACGATGAAATCGACTGTGCTTTGGCTCGATGCCATCTGCCGCTCCTTGCAAAAAGTTTAAGACCGCAGTGTGCACCAGACCGTTCCGCTTGTTGGGCAGATACGCTGCGGCGCGTCATCCCTGCGTCACAGCAACGCGCATTCAGGCACGGGCGGGCCTTCGACGCCCACCGCGCCCTGACATCCCTGACATCCCTGACATCCCTGACATCCCTGACATCCCTGACAGTTACATGACGTCTCGATGAATCGTCCAATGACGCTTCACAAAAAACTGGCTTCGCCGATGTGCCGGGAGAGCGGCACGGGCCACCCGACCGGATCGCCGTGCGCCCCGAAGCGTCGATACAAGGAACCCGATGAGCGTACCTGCCCCCTTCCCCGCGTGGCTCAAGCAGGTCTATGAGCACTATTGCCGTCAACTCGTCCCGGGCGCGATGCTGAGCGAGACGGTCGCGATCGACGACGCCGTATCGCGCGTCACCGCGGTCGACGTCATCGCTCCGGACGATGTGCCATCCGTTCCGCTTGCCGCGTGCGACGGCTATGCGCTGCGCGCATCCGATACGGCTCGCGCGACGCATCGCGAACTCGTCGATCTCGACTGCGAACGCTCGCTGGGCTATCTGGCGTCGCGAACGGCCAACCCGGCCGCCCGCGCGCTCGCGCCCGGCCACGCGGCCAGCATCCCGGCCTACGTGACGATGCCGGAGCACGCCGACACCCTTGCGCCGACGTCCACCCATCGCTGCGCCAGCGCAGACGTGGGCGCATACCTGCGGTTTCGCGCGCCGTATGCGCCCGGCCAGCACGTGATCGCCGCCGGCAGCGAATACCGGAAAGGAGACGTGCTGCTCGAGAAGGGTCTGCGGATTACGCCGGCGCGGCAGGCGGCGCTGATTGCGGCGGGCGTGCGCGAGGTGGCCGTTACGAAGCGGCCGCGCATCGGCATCGTGATCGCCGGCTACGAGGTGGTGCCGCCTGGCCATGCACGCGAATCGTGGCAGCGCTACGATTCGTGCGGCCCGTATGTCCGCGCGATCCTGCGGCAATGGGGCTATGACGTGCCTGCCGTCGAGTATCTTCCACTGCCCTCCGCGGTTCCGTGGTCGGCCGACGCGCGGCGCGACGACCAGGCGTTCGGGCGACAGCTGGCCGAACTGGCCGGGCGCTACGACCTGATCGTCGGCGCCGGGCTGCCGGCGGGCGATCCATTCCAGATTCGCGGCCTGAACAGCCAGATGGCGTACCCGAACAGTCGGGACACGATCCGGATCAAGCAGACGCCCGGTGGAATATTCAATGTCGGACGCAGTATGGACCGCTCGCCACCGAAGAAGTGGCTGGTGGAATATACGAGGCCGAACGGCTACATCTACAGGTCGGAAGCGAAGGTCAGCTACGATCAGGCGGTACTGGTCAACCTGCCGGGCCATACGAGCGGCGTCGCGGTATTGATGCATGCGATCGTCCGGTACGTGCTCGATTCGCTGGAGCATGTCGCGTCGCCGGGCCCGCACTGGGAAACCGCGCTGACCGCGCACGATATCGCACCGGACGCCGAACTCAACGGGATGCGCTGGGGCGTTCGGCATGGCGCCGAACGCGGCGAATCGCGGGTCAGCCTGCTGCCATGCCAGGGAGACGGACCCATTCGCGCCGTGACCGACGCCGAGGTGCTCGTCGCGATCCCGGCCGGGGAAACGGTGCTGCCTGCCGGTACGCCCGTCCTGTTCGTATGGCTCGACCGCACCGGCCACGAAGCGCCGCGTCGCGGCGAGGTAAAACCTCCGGATACGGCGACGGACGCGCCGCCGCCACTGCCACCGCAAGCAGCCGACACCGACACCGGTACCGGCACATTGGTTGCTGACGCAACCGTCCCCGACGTTCGCGAATCATGGCAACACATCGAAAACCGGATCGACGCCGATCCGAAGCACCTTCCCGGCGGCCTCAACGGGCCGGCCTCAGCGCACGCGATCGCCGCACTGCACGGCACGCTGGGCACGACGCTGCCGGATGACCTGTTGGAAAGCCTTCGGCTTCACGACGGCCAGGCCGATCCGGCAACCGTCTTCGCCGAAAACGACGCATTGCTGAGCGCGCACGAGATCATCGCGCAATGGTCGATCTGGAAGAAACTGGTATCGGGTGGCGACTTCGACGACATGACGTCCGACCCGGCCGCCGGCATCCGCGACGACTGGTACAACCTCAAGTGGATTCCGTTCACGCACGACGGCAGCGGCAATCATCTGTGCGTCGACCTCGATCCCGCCGAAGGCGGCACGGTCGGGCAAGTGATCCGGGTCTGGCATGACGACGACCGGCGTGAACGGGTCGCGTCGAGTTATGCGGAATGGCTCGCGCGCGTGGCGGCGGAGCGTGACGATCCGGCCGGCGATTGAGCGGGCGGCGAATGCGGCGCGACACGTCGCGCCCCGTCGCCGATCGCGCCGCTGCCCGTCTACGAACGCAGCGCCGACGGCGCGACGCCCAGCCAGCGCTGGAAACTGCGCCGCATGTTTTCCGTATCGCCGAACCCGCACTCGTTCGCCACGCGCTGCAGCGATGCCGCACCGCTTTCCAGCGCGGCACGGGCGGCTTCCACGCGCAGTTTCTCGACGGCCTTGGCCGGCGTGAGGCCGGTTTCCGTCTGGAACGCCCGCGCGAATTGACGCGGGCTCATGCACGCCTGCTCGGCCAGGTCGCTCACGCGCAAGCGCGCGCCGAGATTGCGGCGAATGTAGTCGAGCAACGGCTGGAAGCGCCCTTGCGCGCTGTCGAGTTCGATCAGCGCCGAGAACTGCGACTGCCCGCCGGGGCGCCGGTAGTACACGACCAGCCGCTTCGCGACCGCGCGCGCCAGCCGCTCGCCGCGATCCGCGCCGATCAGCGCGAGCGTCAGGTCGATGCCGGCCGTGATGCCGGCGCTCGTCCAGAACGGCCCGTCGTTCACGTAGATGCGGTCGAGCGCCAGCCGCACCTGCGGAAACGCCTGCGCGAAGCGCTCGCCGCAGCCCCAGTGCGTGGTCGCCAGCCGGCCGTCCAGCACGCCGGCCGCGGCCAGCAGCAGGCTGCCCGAACAGACACTCGCGACGCGGATGCCGCGCGCCGCGCAGCGCCGGACGAATGCGCACGTCGCGTCGTCTGCCATCGCCGCATCGACGCCATCGCCGCCCGCGACCAGCAACGTATCGAGGTCCGCCGCCTCCGGCAGCGGCTCGGCGTGCCAGCTCACGCCCGACGAACTGCGAACCAGCCCCGGCTGCACCGCGACGATGCGAATCGCGTAATACGGCGTGCGCGCGTAGTCGGCCATCTCGAACGCGGCAACGGGGCCGGCGGCATCGAGCAACTGGAAGCCGGGATACACGAGCATGGCGACGCGATGGGTCATGGCAGAAAGTGCGGGAGAAATGACATTGCGACGGACGGCGCGCGGCCCGATCCTACAGGCCGTTCATGTCTTCGGGAGATCGTGATGGCCACCACGCCGTTCATCGTCGTATTCGCGTTGTTCGATCATGTCACGCAGCTCGATTTCACCGGCCCGGACGAGGTGTTCTGGCGCCTGCCGGGCGCGCGGATTCACCGGGCTTCCGTGCGCGGCGGATCGATTCGCGCGGACAGCGGCCTGACCATCGCGGCCGTCGAGCGGCTTGCCGACATCGCACACGCCGATCTCGTCTGCGTGCCGGGCGGGCTCGGCGTGATCGACGCGATCGCCGACGACGCGTTCGTTTGCGAAGTCCGCCGGCTCGCGCAAGGCGCCCGCTATGTTACCTCCGTGTGCAGCGGGTCGCTGGTGCTCGGCGCGGCCGGGTTGCTGTACGGCCGGCGGGCCGCCTGCCACTGGGCGTGGCGCGACCTGCTGCCGCCGTTCGGCGCGATCGTCGACACCGGCCGCGTAGTGCGTGACGGCCCGGTCATCACGGGCGGCGGCGTCACCGCCGGCATCGACATGGCGCTGTCGGTGATGGCCGACATCGCCGGCCCGGCCTACGCGCAAGCCGTGCAGCTCGGCATCGAGTACGCGCCCGAGCCGCCGTTCGACTGCGGACGTCCCGAGCAGGCCGCACCGGACATTCTCGCGTCGGTGTCCGCGCTGTTCGAGCGCGTGCGGCCCGATCGTCATGCGGTCGTGGCGCGCGCGGCGCAGCACCTTGCACCGCCGGACGCAGGCCGACAGGCGACTTGACGACGCGCAGGCGGCCCCTGCCCGACCGGCACGACGCCGTTACTTGTCGGCCGCGAACGCGCTCGACATCTGCCGCGCCCGCTTCACGTCGTCGCCATGCAGATAAATCGACGTCGTGGAAATCGACGCATGCCGCAGGTTGTCGCGCACGGTCGTCAACTCCGCGCCGCGCGCCAACGCGTGCGTCGCATGCGTATGACGCATCCAGTGCGGGCTCGCCTGCCGCAGCTTCTGCGCAAGCGCGGGATTGTCGGCATCGACTTGATCGGCCGTCTGCGCGAAGAAACGCTGCATCACCTTCCACAGCCGCACGCTCGTGATCGCGGCCGCACCGTCTTCCGCGAGGCTCGGGATCAGCGGCGTGTCGGGCCGCCAGCGCGATGGCGTGACCGGCAACCGGCGTGCGACCAGAAAACGGTCAAGCCCCGTGCGTGCGAGCGGCGGCAGCGCGACGCGCGCGGCCTTGCTGCCCTTGCCGATCACCTTCAGCCACGCGTCGCCGTGCGCATCGGTCTCGATGTCGCCGAGCGTCGCGCCGACCAGCTCGCTCGCGCGCAGCCCGGTCGCATAGCCGAAATCGAGAATGAAGCGCAACCGTTGCGCGGCGGCCGGTGTCCAGCCCGACTGCGGCGCAGCCGTCGCGCCCTTGCGGAACTCGAGCCCGTCGGCGATCGTGCGCACGAGCAGCCACTCGCCTTCGGTGAACGCATGCGACGTGTCGAGTGCGTTCGCGCCGCGCGTGTCGCGCACCTTGACGCCCGCGAACGGATTCGCGAGCAGGTAGCGCTGCTCGATCAGCCAGCGAAACAGCGCGCCGAGCACCGACAGCGTATACGCGGCCGAGCGCGCGGACAGCGCGCCCGAGAACGGCCGCCAGTCGGGCGCACCGCGCGGCCGCACGGGCCCGACCCAGCGTTCGTGCGGCGTCGGGCGCCGCACGAACGCGCGATAGGCGACCGCATCCTCGGTCGTCAGCGACGACAGCGCGCGGCCGCGTTCGACGATCGCCCACAGGATCAGCCGCTCGGCCTCCTTCCGGTACGCACGCCGTGTCGCGGCCGATTCGTGCAGCGACAGCCACGCGTGCACGGCCGCGTAATCGTTGTCCGCATCCAGCGTGCTGGTCGCGCGCGGCGCGCGGAACGTGCCGGCCGAGCCGTCGACCTCGTGCGGCAGCTTCAACTGCTCCCACGGCACGATGCTGCCGCGCGGTGTCGCCGCGATCAGTGCGCGCGCCCGTTCGGTCAGGGCCGGATGCGCGGCGAAAAACGCCTCGATGTGCCGCGCACTGGCCACGCCGAGGCCCGCGATCGCACGCCACCACTGGCGCCGGCGCGGAATCCGCACCGTGAGATCGGCCAGCGTCGCGATCCCGTGCGCACGCAGCGCGACGACCGCGCGCGCGGGCAGCCACAGGCCGACGTCGTCGCTGATCTGCGGGACCGGCGGGCGTGCATGACGCAGCAGGCCGATCGCTTCGGCCGCAGCCTTCGCCTCCTGCAAACGCTCACCGTCAGGATGACCGAGCTGCTCCGCGAGATCGGGCCGGCCAGCCTGCCGCGCGACGCGCACGAGACGGCGGCGGATGACGCCGATCACGCCGCGCGCCGAGCGCCCTTCGCCGAGACGATCGGGCAGGTAGCGCGCGACGGCCTGGCGCACGGTCATGCCCGCATACCACGCACGCAGCGCGGCCAGTTCGTCGGCGTCGGGAAAGCCTGCGGGCGCAGGCGCAGAATCGGGGGAAGGCGGTGAAGCGAGGCGCGGTTTCATGGCCGCCAGTTTGACAGAAGCGCGCGCGGCCGGATACGTCGCGCGCGGCGTTCCTGGCGCGACGGGCACCGATGCGCGACACCGGATCGTTCCGGCGTCGCGCTCAGACACATCACATCGATCGAAACCCGTCAGCCCGTGACCGGCGTGCGCCGCACTTCCGACAAATAGATCAGGATCAGCGACACCCACACGATCCCGTACAGGAACATGAAGCAGGTCGTGCGCACGCGCAGCAGGTCGAGCAGCACGCCGAACAGGATCGGCAGCAGGAACCCGCCGAGCCCGCCCGCGAGCCCGACGATGCCCGTAACGACGCCCATGTTGTCCGCGAAATCGTCGGCGACGTACTTGAACGTCGACGCCATCCCGAGCGCGAACACCGCGCCGAGCACGAAGGTCAGCGCGACGAAACCGGCCACGGGCATCGACACGTTCAGTGTCGCGGTGCCGTCGATCGTGTGGATCACGAAGTCGGTCGCCGGATACGACAGCAGGAACAGCGCGATCCACGCGATCCACAGCCCCCACCATGTGACCGCGTGCGCGCCGAAGCGGTCGGACAGCGCGCCGCCGAGCGCGCGCAGCACCGAGCCCGGCAGCGAGAAGCCGGCCGCGAACGCGGACGCCATCACGAGCGACATCCCGTATTCGCTCTTGAGGTACTGCGGAATCCACAGCGACAGCGCTGTGAAGCCGCCGAACGTGATCGAGTAGTACTGGCACAGCCGCCACACGCGCGGGTCGCGCAGCACCTTGAACGAATCGAGCCACGAGCCGCCGCGCTTGCCCGCGCCCGGGTCCGGCGCCGACGCGAACCAGAAGATCGCGGCCGTGACGAGCAGCGCGACCGCGTAGACGCGCGGCACGAAGCGCCAGCCGTACGCACCGAGCAGCAGCGGCGTGACGAACAGGTTGACGGCCGCGCCGCAGGTGCCCGCGCCGAACACGCCCATCGCGAGCCCGCGCCGCTGCGGCGGGAAGAAACGCGCGACATACGGCGTGCCGACCGCGAACGATGCACCGACGCAACCGAGGAACAGCCCGATCAGCAGGAACTGCCACAGCTGCGTCGCGTAGCTGACGATATAGACGGGCACCGCGCACACGACGAGCAGCACCGTCATCACGATCCGGCCGCCGAAGCGGTCGGTCCAGGTGCCGAGCGGCAGGCGCATCAGCGCGCCGGTCAGCACGGGCGTCGACGTGAGCAGCCCGAACTCCGTGCTGTTCAGCCCGAGATCGGTGCGCAGCTGCACGCCGAGCACGCCGAACATCATCCACACGACGAAGCACACCATGAATGCGAGCGTGCTCGCGGCCAGCACCGACCACGCGCGCAGCGGAATCGCCGGCGCGCCGCCGGCCGGCACCACGTTACCTTGTTGTTGAGTTGCCATACGCCAAACCCCGTTTCATTGGACCAGCGGGCCGTTCGCGCCATCGAACGCGACACCTTCGACGCGCGCACTACCCGCGAGAATCGCCACGTACTGCCGCATCGCCCGCTCCCGCACGCGTTCCGACAGGTACGCGGCGATCTGCGCGGCGGCTTCGTCGAACGGCACCGCATCGCCCGGCACACGGCGCTCGATGCGCACGATGTGAAAGCCGAAGCGCGTATTGACGAGCTTCGGCAGCACGCCGAGCCCGTCGGTGTCGAACAGCGCGGCCTCGAATTCCGGCACCGTGTCGCCGCGCAGCAGTTGCCCGAGGCTGCCGCCGACTTCCGCCGACGGGCAGTTCGACGACGCGCGAGCGAGCGCTTCGAACGTGTCGGGTGCGGCCACCACATCGGCGAGCGCGGCTTCCGCGCGCTGCCGCAGCGGCGCGAGCGGCACACGGTCCGTCATCGCGAACAGCACGTGGCTCGCATAGACGATGTCGTTGCGGCGAAAGCGCGCCGGATGCTGCGCGTAGTAGCGCTCGCAATCCGCGCGATCGGGTTCGGGCAGGTGCGTGAGCTCGCGTTCGAGCAATGCGTCGACGGCCGCGTCGTCGAGCGGCGCGCCTTCGTCGAGCAGCGCGAGCGACACTGCGCGCTGCCGCAGCAGTTCGCGCACCGCGAGCGCGCGCCGTGCGGCGTCGAGCGGATCGGGCGCGTCGCCGTGATGCGCGGCCTCGGCCGCGACCGCGTCGTCATCGATCGCGATGCCGTTGATGCGCAACGCGGCCGGCACGTCATGGAGAACGTCGTTCATGCGGCCTCCTCAGCGCTTGCGCACGAGCTGGTACGGGCGGATCAGGTACGCGACCGACGCGATCCCGCTCCAGATGTGCACCATCCGCGTGAACGGCGACACGAGGAAGATCGTGAAGCCGAGCAGGATATGCAGCCGGTACGTCAGCGGCACGCCGACCAGCAGGCTCGCGATGTCCGGCCGGAACGTGACG
This sequence comes from Burkholderia aenigmatica, assembly GCF_902499175.1. GTDB lineage: Bacteria > Pseudomonadota > Gammaproteobacteria > Burkholderiales > Burkholderiaceae > Burkholderia > Burkholderia aenigmatica. Next base: position 57,386 of record NZ_CABVQC010000006.1, on the reverse strand, counting down.
ACGCCCTTCACGTAGTCGGTCAGCTGCTCGAACATCGCGCCGTCCATGTGGCGCGTCGACAGCACGACGGTGCCGAGCCCGAGCGCGAGCTGCACCCACAGCATCAGCACGATCAGGATGTCGGACTTGCGGCTGTTCTTACGGATACGCGGGTCGCCGAGGCGCCGCCAGATCAGGATCGTCAGCCCGATGATCGCGGCTACGCCGGCCGCGCCGCCCGCCACCATCGCGACGAGCTGGTGCCCCGACGCCGACAGGAACGGCGACACGAGCCAGTGCGGCGCGAGGAAGCCGCCGAAGTGCCCGAGCACGACGACCAGCACGCCCCAGTGGAACAGGTTGCTGCCGAGCCGCAGCATGCCGTGGCGCAGCAGCTGCGACGAATCGCTTTTCCACGTGTATTGCTCACGGTCGAAGCGGATCAGACTGCCCAGCAGCAGCACGGCGAGACAGATGTACGGATAGATCCCGAACAGGAATTGATGCAGGTAATCGTTCATGGCTTTCCCCTGTTGAACCGGCGCGCTTACGCGCGCCGCGCAGGCCGTTGATCGTAGAAGCGCACCGGTTCCTCCGCCGGCGTGGCCGCGCCGACGAAGCGCACGGCCTCGTCCGCATACGACGCGTCGAGCGCGCGGTAGTCGGCGGCACTCGGCCGCTCGGCGGCCACGTCGTCGTCGGTGTCGTCCGGCGCGTCGGCCGGTGCGAGGCCGGCCATCGGCAGCAGCGCCCCGACGACGAAGCCGTAATGGCTGCCGCGCTGCGCGAGCTGGCCGGCCAGCGCGCTCAGGATTTCGCCGGTTTCGGCGAGCAGCTTGCGCGCATCGGGCGCCGGCAGACGCGACAGGTATTCGAGGAACACGGGCAGGTAGTCGGGCAGTTCGCCCTGGTTCAGGAACAGCCCGTGCCGCTCGTACATCTGCAGCAGGTCGACCATCGCCTGCCCGCGGTCGCGCGATTCACCGTGCACATGCTCGAACAGGTATAGCGACGTCGCGCGGCCACGGTCGAACAGCCCGACGTAGTTCTCCTGCAGCGTCAGCAGGTCGCGCTCGCGCACGTATGCAAGGAACCGGTCGAGGCCCGCGCGCACCGTTTTCGGCAGGCGCGCATGCTCGCGCAGGTGCATTTCGATCGAATCGAGCGCGACAACGAGCGCCTCGTCGGGATAATCAAGCAGCGCAGCGAGCGCCGCATAGGTCGGATCGGATGCGGTGCTCATCATCGGGAAGCCTCGTGGATCGGAATCGTCTTGCTGCCCTTCCTCGGGCTGAACAGGCTGGCCTCCGAACGGCCATCCGAGCAGCCGTTGCCGAACGAGAAGCCGCACGACGCGCGAAGGTCGTAGGCGTTCTCCGCATACTCGCGATGCGTGGTCGGGATCACGAAACGATCCTCGTAGTTCGCGATCGCGAGATAGCGGTACATCTCCTCGACCTGCGCGAGCGACAGCCCGACCTGGTCGAGCACGCCGCGCGCGTCGATGCCGTCCACGTGGCGCGCGCGCATGAACGCGCGCATCGCGAGCAGCCGCTCGAGCGCGAGCTTCACGGGCGCCTCGTCACCGGCCGTCAGCAGGTTCGCGAGATAGCGCAGCGGGATGCGCAGCGATTCGACGTCCGGCAGGTAGCCATTCATCCCGAGGTCCCCGCTGTTCGCGGCCGCGTTGATCGGCGACAGCGGCGGCACGTACCACACCATCGGCAGCGTCCGGTATTCCGGATGCAGCGGGAACGCGATCTTCCAGTCGATCGCCATCTTGTAGGTCGGCGAACGCCGCGCGGCGTCGATCCAGGCGGCCGGCACGCCGTCGCGTTCGGCCTGCGCGATCACGGCCGGGTCGTCCGGATCGAGGAACAGCGACAGCTGCGCTTCGTACAGATCCTTCTCGTTCTCGGCGCTGGCCGCCTCGCTGATCCGGTCGGCGTCGTACAGCAGCACGCCGAGATAGCGGATGCGGCCCACGCAGGTTTCCGAGCACACGGTCGGCTGGCCGGCCTCGATGCGCGGATAGCAGAAGATGCACTTCTCGGCCTTGCCGCTCTGCCAGTTGTAGTAGATCTTCTTGTACGGGCAGCCCGACACGCACATGCGCCAGCCGCGGCACTTGTCCTGGTCGATCAGCACGATGCCGTCTTCCTCGCGCTTGTAGATCGAGCCCGACGGGCACGACGCGACGCACGCCGGGTTCAGGCAGTGCTCGCACAGGCGCGGCAGGTACATCATGAAAGTGTTCTCGAACTGCCCGTAGATCTCCTTCTGCACATTCTCGAAGTTGTAGTCCTTCGCGCGCTTTTCGAACTCGCCGCCGAGGATTTCCTCCCAGTTCGGCCCCCACTCGATCTTCTCGAGCCGCTGGCCGCTGATCACCGAGCGCGGCCGCGCGACCGGCATCGCGCGCGTATTGCCGGCTTCCTGCAGGTGCGCGTAGTCGAACGTGAACGGCTCGTAGTAGTCATCGATCTCGGGCAGGTGCGGGTTCGCGAAGATCTGCGCGAGCAACCGCCACTTGCTGCCGAGACGCGGCTCGATCTTGCCGTCGGCACGCCGTTTCCAGCCGCCGCGCCAACGGTCCTGGTTTTCCCAGTCCTTCGGGTAGCCGATGCCCGGTTTCGTCTCGACGTTGTTGAACCACGCGTATTCCATCCCTTCGCGGCTCGTCCATACGTTCTTGCAGGTCACCGAGCAGGTATGGCAGCCGATGCACTTGTCGAGGTTCAGCACCATCGCGATCTGTGCGCGTACCTTCATGACGTTTCTCCGGTAGCCCGTACGGCTTGCGTTGTGGGGTCGACCGCGGTCTCTTCGCTATCGAGCCAGTCGATCTTGTTCATCCTGCGCACGATCAGGAACTCGTCGCGATTCGAGCCGACCGTGCCGTAGTAATTGAAGCCGTACGCGAGCTGCGCGTAGCCGCCGATCATGTGGGTCGGCTTCAGCGCGATGCGCGTGACCGAGTTGTGGATGCCGCCGCGCGTACCGGTGATCTCGGAGCCCGGCGTGTTCACGATCTTCTCCTGCGCGTGGTACATCATCACCATCCCGGACGGAATCCGCTGGCTGACGACGGCCCGCGCGCACAACGCGCCGTTCGAGTTGTAGCACTCGATCCAGTCGTTATCGACCGCGCCGATCGCCTTCGCGTCGTCCTCCGACATCCACACGATCGGGCCGCCGCGCGACAGCGTCAGCATCAGCAGGTTGTCCGTGTAGGTGCTGTGGATCCCCCACTTCTGGTGCGGCGTCAGGAAGTTCAGCACCCGTTCCGGGTTGCCGTTCGAACGCGTGCCGACCATGTGCGCGTAACTGCCCGTATCGACCGGCGGCTTGTATGCGCACAGCGATTCGCCGAACGCGCGCATCCACGCATGATCCTGATAGAGCTGCTGGCGGCCGGTCATCGTGCGCCACGGCACCAGCTCGTGCACGTTCACGTAGCCGGCGTTGTACGACACGTGCTCGGATTCGATCCCGCTCCACGTCGGCGACGAGATGATCTTGCGCGGCTGCGCCTGGATGTCGCGGAAACGGATCTTCTCGTCCGCGCGCGCGGCGGCCAGGTGCGTATGGTCGATGCCCGTGATGCCGGACAGTGCGCGCCACGCCTTCACCGCCACCTCGCCGTTGGTCTCGGGCGCGAGCGCGAGGATCACCTCGGCCGCGTCGAGCGCCGTGTCGATACGCGGCCGCCCTTGCGCCGCGCCGTCGGCCACCTTGTAGTTCAGCTCGCCGAGCAGCTTCACTTCGTCCTTCGTGTCCCAGCCGATGCCTTTGCCGCCGTTGCCGAGCTTGTCCATCAACGGCCCGAGCGACGTGAAGCGCGCGTAGGTGTTCGGATAGTCGCGCTCGACGACGGTCACGTTCGGCATCGTGCGGCCCGGCACCGGCTCGCATTCGCCGCGCTTCCAGTCCTGCACGTCGAACGGCTGCGCGAGCTCGCCCGGTGTGTCGTGCGCGATCGGTGCGAGCACCACGTCGCGTTCGACACTCAGATGCCCGTCGCACAGTTCGGAGAAGCGCTTCGCGATCCCCTTGAAGATCTCCCAGTCGCTCTTCGATTCCCACGCGGGATCGACGGCCGCCGACAGCGGGTGGATGAACGGGTGCATGTCGGACGTGTTCATGTCGTCCTTCTCGTACCACGTCGCGGTGGGCAGCACGACGTCCGAGTACATGCAGGTCGTCGACATCCGGAAGTCGAGCGTCACGAGCAGGTCGAGCTTGCCGCGCGGCGCGTCGTCATGCCACGTCACTTCCTCGGGGCGCGTGCCGCCGGTCGCGCCGAGATCCTCGCCCTGCACGCCGTGGGTCGTACCGAGCAGGTGCTTCAGGAAATATTCATGCCCCTTGCCCGACGAACCCAGCAGGTTCGAGCGCCACACGAACAGGTTGCGCGGGAAGTTCTCCGGCGCATCGGGATCCTCGCTCGCCAACTTCAGCGTGCCCGCCTTCAACTGCTGCGCGAGCGCCGCACCGGCATGCGCGGGATCGGCGAGCGCCGCGCCGACCTTCAGCGGATTCACCGCGAGCTGCGGCGCGGACGGCAGCCAGCCCATCCGTTCCGCGCGCACGTTGTAGTCGATCGGCGCGCCGTGGAACTGCGACTTGTCCGCGAGCGGCGACAGCAGCGTGGCCGGGTCCATCGGGTCGTAGCGCCACTGGTCGGTGTGCGCGTAGAAGAACGACGTCGCATTCATCTGGCGCGGCGGGCGGCTCCAGTCGAGCGCGCCCGATAGCACCGTCCAGCCGGTTTGCGGGCGCAGCTTCTCCTGGCCCACGTAGTGCGACCAGCCACCGCCCGGCTTGCCGACGCAGCCGCACATGATCAGCATGTTCATGATCGCGCGGTACGACATGTCCATGTGGAACCAGTGGTTGATCCCGGCGCCGATGATCACCATCGACTTGCCTTGCGTCTTGTGCGCGTTCTCCGCGAACTGCCGCGCGACCGAGATCACGTCCGCGCGCTTCACGCCGGTGATCGCTTCCTGCCAGGCCGGCGTGTACGGCAGGTCGTCGTCGTAGCTCGCGGCCACGTCGCGGCCGCCGAGGCCCTGGTCGAGCCCGTAGTTGGCGACGAACAGGTCGTAGACGGTCGCGACCAGCAGGTCGCCGTTGCGCGTCGCGATGCGCCGCACGCCGATCCGGCGCGACAGCTCGGACGTGTGCTGCGTCGAATTGAAATGCGCGTGCGGCTGGTTGCCGAAATACGGGAACAGCACGTCGACCACGTCGTCGTGCGCGGCCGTGCACGACAGCCGCGGCGCGAGTGCCGCGCCCTTCGACGTCTCGCCGCGCAGGTTCCACTTGCCCTTGTCGGCTTCGTCCTGCTGCCCCCAGCGGAACCCGACCGAGCCGACCGGCACGACGAACTCGCCGGTCGCATCGTCGATCATCACGGTCTTCCAGTCCGGATGCGCGGCTTCGTCGAGCGCATCGTCGAAGTCGGATGCGCGTACGAGACGCTCGGGCACGTAGCCGTCGCCGTGCGGCACGAGGCGCACGAGGCACGGCATGTCGGTATAGCGCTTGCAATAGTCGGTGAAGTAGTCGCTCTTCCCCGCCAGATGGAATTCCTTCAGGATCACGTGCCCCATCGCGAGCGCGAGCGCCGCGTCGGTGCCCTGCTTCGGGTGCAGCCACAGGTCGCCGAATTTCGCGCCTTCCGAGTAGTCGGGGAACACCGACACGACCTTGGTGCCGCGATAGCGCGCCTCGACGAGAAAGTGCGCGTCCGGCGTACGCGTCTGCGGGACATTGGAGCCCCACATCATGATGAACGTCGAGTTGTACCAGTCGGCCGATTCCGGCACGTCGGTCTGCTCGCCCCAGGTCTGCGGCGACGCAGGCGGCAGGTCGCAATACCAGTCGTAGAAGCTCAGGCACACGCCGCCGATCAGCGACAGGGAACGGGAACCCGCCGCATACGACACCATCGACATCGCCGGAATCGGCGAGAAGCCGACCACGCGATCGGGGCCGTGCTGCTTCACCGTGTGGACATTTGCGGCCGCAACGATCTCGTTGACCTCGTCCCAGCTCGCGCGCACGAAGCCGCCGAGCCCGCGCCGGCTCTGGTACGAACGGCGTGCTTCGTCGTCTTCGACAATCGAGCGCCACGCGTCGACGGGCCCAAGCGTGCGGCGGCGTTCGCGCCACAGCTTCACGAGCGCGCTGCGCACCATCGGATGCTTCAGGCGGTTCGCGCTATACAGATACCAGGAGTAGGACGCACCGCGCGAGCAGCCACGCGGCTCGTGGTTCGGCATGTCGGGGCGCGTGCGCGGATAGTCGGTCTGCTGGGTTTCCCAGGTGACGATCCCGCCTTTCACATAGACCTTCCACGAGCACGAGCCCGTGCAGTTCACGCCGTGGGTCGAGCGGACGATCTTGTCGTGCTGCCAGCGCAGCCGGTAGCCGTCTTCCCATTTTCGGTCCTCGTCCGTGACGGCACCGTGTCCGTCGGAAAAGCGTGGCCTCGTGGTGGAGAAATAACGCAATCTATCCAGGAAATGGCTCATGGGGATCTCGTTTTTCCGGTCTTTTGGCAGACCCTGATTATTTAAGGAGGTGAAATGGCGGATGTAAAGGTCGATCGGATCGCATTCGTTTCGCCCTTTCCACCGTGGTCGAATCGATTGTCGGGCGGATCGACATATCATGACTTGATACAAATCACGATATCGTTGATCCGCGCGCAACAGCAAACGCCACCTGGGGCGCGAGCGCGCGGCAAGCCCTGCTATGCTGCGCACTGCATTCGCGCGTCATCCGTCCGCCGCTTCCCTGCATCGCGTAGCGGCGCTCGGATTTCGCATTGAATTGTGCTGAACATCCCTGCCATCCGTAGCGGGATTCGCATGCCGCAGCCGGTTGCCGGTCGACGGTTGCGCAACAGGTTCAGCGCATTTCCATTTCCGGCCGTCGACCAACAAAAACCCATACCAATAAGCACTGCAATTTCATGACATCCCGACTTCTCGCCGCGCTCGCTGCCGCGGCCTTGAGCTGCACCGTCCTGCCCGCTGCCCACGCACGCACCTATGTCCCGCCGACCGCGTCGTTCGGCAAAGGAGCTTATGTGCATCAATTCGTGCTGCGCGACCCCGTCACGCACCAGCCGCTGCCGAATGCACGCTACCGGCTGCTGCTGCCCGGGCAGGTGATCGCGGGGCTGCCTCCCTATGAAGAAGGCGGCGAAAGCGTCGTGTTCGGCACAACCGATGCCGCCGGTCGCACGGTGCGGATTCGCCTGCCCGCCCGTCATCCCGAGAGCGAGTGGGCGCTTCAGCCTGTCGTCGGCGAAGGCGACATGGGCGGGACGTTTCGCGTGATCGACGAAGATACGGGGCGACCCTACGGCCGTTACTCGTATGTACTCGACGTGACGGGCGCATACCTGGCTTGCGGGCGCATCGATGCCAACGGCTATACCGTCTTCGCGCAATCGCAGGTGGACCGCAAGCTCTGGTTGCACCCCACGGTATTGCGCGTGCCCGCGGACACCGACTGGTGTGCCGGGCCCGCCACGGACATCGCCAACAGTGCCGGCAATCCGGGCGTGCCCGATCTCTACACGCAGTATCTCGGCAGCCTGGTCGCCGACGGCCAGCACCTCGGCCGGGCACTCCAGCAACAGATCGCGGCCAAGATGGTCGCGCTGGCGATTGCCGAGCGGGACGAAGGCCGCATCGACACCGCGCTCGAGGTCGGCCATTTCTCGGATCGCATGTTGAACAGCGTCGGTTACGACCTCGTCAATGCGGGCCTGAAGATCGATCGTGCGATGGCGATGATCGATGCGCACCTGGCGACGTCACCGAACGACGCGTATGCGCTCGACAGCAAGGGCTGGGCACTGTATCGCCTCGGTCGCAACGACGACGCGCTGACGTGGTTCGACCGGTCGATCGCGATCTTCGCGAAGGACGACGACGCGGACAAGGGCACGCTCGAAGCCTATGCGAGCGGGCTGACGCACAAGGGGGAAGTGCTGTGGAAGCTGGGCCGCGAGGATGCCGCGCGCGATGCGTTCGCGCAGGCGCGGAAGGTCCAGCCGGAGAACGCGGACCTGGCGGAGACGTTGAAGCGGCTGGCGATACCGCTCGGGCAGGATGGCGCGAAGGCGTCGGGTACGACAAGCGAGTAACCGGCGATACGAGCGGACAGGCAAGCGGACGCATGGCGCCGCAACGGCTGTCGCCAGAAGTGTGGAAAGCGGCTACCGGCACCATCCCCGGACGAGGCCGGCCACGCTCGCTTCCGTCACTCCTCGCCTTTCGCGCCCGGATTGAGCATCACGACGAAGCCCGCCACGCCAACGACCAGCGCGATCGCGCCGCCGCGCAGCGCCATCGCGTTGTCGAACAGCAGCCCCGACACGACGGCCATCATCCCCGCGAACGACACGAACACGGCGATCGCCGCGACGACGATCCGGTACTGGCGACGTATCATCGCGCACCCGCCGCGTTAAGCAGCGGCAGCCGCTGCGCCGTCGTCATCGTCGCCGCGGATCAGCAGCACCGGGCACTTCGAGCCGCGCACGAAGCGCTCGGCGACACTGCCGAGCAGCACACGCCGGATGCCGCGCCGCCCGTGCGTACCGACCACCGCGAGATCGATCCCGCATTCCTTCACGTAGCGCTGCAGGCGTTCCGCGATGTCCTCGCCGATGCTCTCGGTCTCGACGAGTTCGGCCTCGCCCTTCGCGCCGGCCAGCGCGATGATCTGCTCCGCTTCGCGCAGCACCTTGCGCCCGTCGTCGCGGATTTCCTCGACCAGCGCGTGCGGGTCGAAACGGCCCGCGTACGTGAACAACACCGACTTGTCCACCACGTACACGACGCTGACGTGCGCGTCACCCGCCAGCGCAACCTTCACTGCCTCGGCAAGCGCCTGTTTCGACGAAGCGCTGCCGTCGACGGCCACCATGATCTTCTCGTACATGCGAACCTCGCTGGGATGATTGGCCGCGCGTCTGATCGCGCGCGGCCCTGTCACCATCATCGGCGGATGGCGGGTTCGAATGTTGACGGCGATCAAGTCGCGCCGGCATTCACGCTGCGACCGGCCGACGCAGGGCGCCGCCCCGCGCCGGCGGCCTTTACGTCATCGTGCGTGCGGCGCGCGGTACTTGTACTTGTCGAACCCACTGGCACGCGACCATTCGCTGGCGACCGCATCCACGTCCTGTCCCGCGAACGGCAGGACCGTATCGGGCTGGGCGCCGTGACGATAGTTCGGCCCGGTGAATTCGGGGTCCGCCGCGTAGCCGAAGTACGTGTTGCCGCTCCACACGATGTTGGCGTAGCTGCCTTGCGGATTCTTCGTCCGGAAGATCGCGCCGCTGTCCGATGCGTTGTAGAAGCGGTTGCCCGTCACCTGGAACGCGTTCGCATAGCTGAGGTTTTCGACGATCGGCGTGATCAGGCCCGGCGTGCGCGTGATCACGACGTTGTCGCGCACGACGGAGTCGGCCGAGCCCGCGGCGGACACGATCCGCCGCTTGTCGTTCAGGCTCAGGTTGTTGTCGACGATCGCACCGGTTTCCTGCGCGACGTGGCCAAGCCCGTCGGAACCGCATCCGCAGAACAGCATCAGCCCGCCGTCGTTGTCGTGGCTGAAGTTCTCGGCCACGCGCGTGTTGCGCGTGCCGAGATCGGCGTCGAACGCCATCCCGTCGCCGGCCTCGATATTGTTCTGCAGCCGCACGCCGTTGACTTCGTTGTAGCGGAACAGCGCATCGTCCGTGTTGATCGCCCAGGCGCCGGCGCTGTTGCCCGGCGCCCGCATCCAGATGTCGTACAGGTGATTCGCCTCGACCTGCGGCGCGGTTGCCGTGCGGACGATGATGCCGTCGCCGCCGACGTTGTGGATCAGGTTGTTGCGGAACACGACGCGCGTCATCGGGAAATAGTCGGTCGATGCCTGCGTGGCCGGATTCGTGAGGTAGGCCGAGTTGCCCTTGTACGGCGGATAGTCGCCGCACGGCGCACCACCCTCCCGGCACATCCACGCAGATCGCGTTGACAGCGCCACCGCGTCGACGTTGTAGATCTCGCTGTTCTCGACCGCGATGTCGTCGAAGCCGGTCCGCTTCTCCTTCGTACCGACGACTTCGTTGTCGCGGGTCACTTCGAACAGCATCCCGCCGGTCGTCTTGTACGACCCGACCGTATTGCCGGCAACGTCTTTCAGATAGCCGCGCACGTGATGCACGTACACGTCGTCGACGTGATAGTGGCTGCCCGTGCCGTAATCCTCGAGCCGCACATACAGCCCGAGGCGCCCGCCGGGCGTCGTCGCATCGTTGGTCAGCTCGAGCGAGCGGATCTCCCAGTACTGGGTGTTGTAGAGATAAATGGCCGCACGATTCACCGTGGGATTGTCGGACTTGCATAGCGAGTAATAGCCGCTGAACCCGCTCGGCGTCTTGTGCTGCTCGGTGATCGACTGGTCGGGGTCGGCCGTCGCATCGGTGCAGCCGGCCGCGATGACGGGGCGCGGCGCCTTCGGGTCGCCGTACGCATCGACGACGATGGGCGCGCCAGCCGCGCCGGTGCTGCCCGGTGCGGGCGTAAAGCTGCCGTCGCAGGTCGTGCCGCGCTTGAAGCGCACATGCATGCCGGGCGCGAGCACGATCCGGTTCAGCGTCGCGAGATCGTGAATCGGATTCGCGGCGGAGCCGAGCGTCGCGGGCGAGCCCGTTCCGTTCGCGCCGAGCGAGCAGTCGACGTGCAGCGTGCCGGGCACGTCATCGGCCGTCTTTCCGGCAGCGGGCGCGGCGGCGAGCTGCTGCCCGGCCGCGACGCCGTCCGCCGATTCCCCGCCACCGCATGCTGCGAGCGCGCCGATCAGCGGCGCTGCGACAATCTTCCAGTGTTTCAAAGTCAGTCTCCCGAAATATTGCATTCGTGATCCGGCACCGGGTCGACCGCAGGTCGATCCGCGGTTCGATCCTCATGCCGGCCGCCCATTCCGGCAGCCGGTTCGTCGAGACGAACCGGCGCCCCCTCCTCGCTTGCCGCGGGCAGCAGCCCCGCCCGCTCGGCCAGCACCCACAGGCCGGCTGCCGCCGCGCCGTCGATCGTGTCGACGGGCGGCCAGCCGAACAGCGATGCCGCATGCCGGTAACGCATGCACAACGCGGCGTCGCCGATCAGCATCGGGCGCGACGCGTCATCACGGGTCGCACCGCCTGGCCCACCGTCTTCGGCCGCCAGCCCCGCAAGCTCATGACCGATCAGCACGCCGGACAGGTAGTCGGCCTGCTCGTCGGGCGCCAGATCGCCGGCCAGCAGCCGCGCACGGCTGCCGAAGATCGTCGCGAGCAGCCCCGTCGCATGGCCGGCCCGTGCGGCGCGCACGCCGCGCTCGAAGGCGTCGCGCGCGAACCCGGCCGACGGCTGCATCGTGCGGCCGAGCAGGCTGTGCGTGCACAGCAGCGCGTACAGTTCGCCCGTCATGAACGTGCGGAAGCGCTCGATGCGCGAGCCGCGCACGGCGACCCATTTCGAATGCGTGCCCGGCAGACCGATCCACCGGACCAACGCCGAACCGGGCGACACGCCGCCCGCCTGCAACGCACCGACGATCTGCGTCTCCTCGCCGCGCATCACGTTCGCCAGCTCGCCGCGCTGGATCAGCCCCGGCACGATGTGCACGGTCACGCCGCGCCGCGCACGCACCGTCTGCAGCGACGCGCCAAGCCGCGCCGCGTCGATCGGCACGTCCGCATACGGGGCCTCGCGCCAGCCCTGCGTGCTGCCGACCATGCCGGCCGCGACGACCGGCAGCGCCGGCCACGCATCGAGCCATGCGCCGCACACGTCCTCGAAGGCCGCATCGCATGCGTCAGCGATCGCGGCGCCCGCGCCGCCCAGCTGCATCACGCCCTTCGGCGCGGCCCGCTCGTCGAGCACGGTCCGCGCATCCGTCATCAGGTACGCGCGCAGCGACGTGGTGCCCCAGTCGAGCGCGATCAGGCGTGGCACCGGCGAGGGGCCGCCTGGTCGTGGTATTGCATCTTGCATAGGATTCCTCTGTTTGACGGTTGCGGCTCGCGGCTTCGTCAGGCCGGTATCAGAAGAGCGTCTCGATACCCGCGTAGACGCCCGTTTGCCCGTGCCCCGGCATCGGCGACGCACCGAGCCCGTTGCCGTTGCCGAGCCCCGGCGACTGCGGGTTCACGCCCAGGTTCGCCCCCGCGCTGTTGAACACATGCGCGGCCGTCGCATACAGGAACGTACGCTTCGACAGGTCGTACATCGCGCCGAGGCCGATGATCGTCGAGCGCCCTTCGCCGCTGTGGTCGGCGGTCCACTGGCCCGCGTCGATCTTCATCGAATAGACCGCGCTCTGCAGATGCAGGAACGGCGTCGCGTCGTAGGTCACGCCGCCCCAGTAGTAGTTCGCGGTGCGCGACAGGCCGGCCGGCGTGTCGGGCGCGCTGTAGCGCGTATAGCCGATCTGCACCAGCGCGGGGCCGAAGCGGTCGCGCACGCCGATGAATGCTTCCTGCGATGCGGTGAACAGGTTGTCTTCGCGGCCGTACTGGTTGCGGATCTCGTTCCAGATGGCGCGCACTTCGAAGTCGCCGTGCGTGTAGGCCACCGTCGCGCCATCGGACAACCCCGTCGCGCCCACGTTGTTCGGCGAGCCGCGCAGCCAGCCGTTCGAGCTGTTGCCGAGGTTCGCCTGCAGCGCGAACGAGAAGCCGCCGAACTTCGGCGATTCGTAGCGGATCCCGTTCGACAGCTTCGGGCCGTTCCGGTACGACGTCAGCGACTCGACCGAATAGTTTTCCTCGAGCAGCGGATCGTACGACCAGATATAGCTGTTGATGAACGAACCCTGCCCGAGCCGCAGGAAACCGTAGCGCTCGTTCTTGAAGCCGACCCACGCCCCGCGCTGGAACAGCACACCGCCGCCGTAGTTGCCGTTCGCCGCGTTGATCGACGATTCGAGCCAGAACACCGCCTGGTTGCCGCCGCCGAGATCCTCCTTGCCGGTGATGCCGAGGATGCTCGTCCCCCAGTCGTTGCCTTCCGAAATGCGCGAGCCCGTCGAATGCGGGCCGTTCTGTACGCCGCTCAGGTACTGCACGTCGCCGCCCACACGCCCCCACACGGTGACGCTCGATTGAGCCTGCGCCACCGCCGGCACCGCCAGGGCCAGCGCCGCGATCCACCCATACTGTCGCATCTAGATCTCCTCCTTCTTTTCGTTCACGTCTCGTTTGATTGGGGAAAGCGCTTTCCCTCGACAGCAAAAAAATTTCGCGGCGGTTGTCGTGCATCGTTTTCCGCTACGTTTCTTGCGGAAGGCACGCGTGCTATGCTCGCGAAAAGGGAAAGCGTTTTCATTGTCGACGCGCGGTTGCGCTTTTTCAAGAAAATTCTGGCCCTCCAAGGGATACTACCGAGTCCGATCGCGCGGCACGCCTGCGATGCCGCCGCCCGATCGCCGCCGCCGGTGCGCATGCTATGCTCGCCGGCAAAATGCACTGACACTCACTTTCATCGTGGCCAAGATCAACGAAGTCGCCGCCGCCGCAGGCGTCTCCATCGGAACCGTCTCGAAGTTCATCAACAAGACGAAGCGCTTCTCGCCCGACGTCGAGCGCCGCATTGCCGAAGCGATCGAGCAACTCGGCTACGAGTCGAACCCGCTCGCGCGCTCGATGGCGACCGGCCAGACCGGCGCGGTCGGCGTCGTGATCCAGGACATTCTCAACCCGTACTTCACCGCGATGGTCAAGGGCGTGAACCGGATCGCGCAGCGCAACGACTTCGTCGTCCTGATCGTCGATGCCGACGAGAACCGCAAGGGCGAGCGGCCCGCGCTGACCAAGCTGAGCCGGCGCGTCGACGGGCTGATCCTGAACACCAGCATGCCCGACGACGACCTGCGCTGGACCGCGAGCCTCGGCAAGCCGGTGGTCGCAGTCGGTTCCGCACCGCGCGACGGCCTGCTCACGCTGTACTCGGATCCGATCCGTGCGGGCGAGATGCTCGCGCAGCACCTGTTGATGGAGAAGTACCAGCGCTTCGCGTACATCAGCCTGCCCAACGCGCGCGGCGACGACGAACGCCGCGCCGGTGCCGAGCAGGTGCTCGCACGTGCCGGGCTGCCGCTGCGCACCTTCAGCGTGCCGCGTGCGACGGTGGCCGACGGCGAGCGTGTGTGCGCGTCAGTGATGCTGTCGGCCGAGCCGCCCGATGCGGTGATCTGCTACAACGACATGATCGCGGCCGGCTTCATCAAGGAGGCCGAACGGCTCGGTATCGCGATCCCGCACGACGTCGCCGTGTGCGGCTTCGACAACCTCGAACTCGGCAAGCTTACGTCGCCCACGCTGACGTCGATCGACACCGAAACCGAGCGCGCCGGCGAAATCGCGATGACGACGCTGCTCGACGCGCTCGCGGGCAAGTCGCCCGCCCCGCATACGATGCTCGAAGCGCGGCTCGTCGTCCGCGAATCGACGGTGCGGCCGCGCGACGCGCGCCGCCGCTGAGCGTTCGCCGCTTACGGCCCGATCAACGCGGCACGGCCGCGACCGCGTCCCCCAGCCACGCGCGCGCGACGCAATGCTGCTCGAGCCCGGCCACGCCCGGGCGCATCTCGAACAGGCTGCCCGCGAGCGGCCCGCGCAGCAACCCGTCAGCACTCACGTTGACCGATGCGGACGTCACGAACAGCGTCGCGCGATCGGCGCCGCCGAACGCGACGCTGGTCGGCCGCTGCACCGGCATTTCGACGACCTGGTCGAGCGCGCCGTCCGGCGCGTAGCGATGCAGCCGCCAGCCGTCCCAGATCGCCGACCACACGCCGCCCTCCGCATCGACCGCGAGCCCATCCGGCACGCCGCGCGCGTCGCCGAACGTCGCGAACGGCCGCGCATTCGACAACCGCCCGGCATCGACGTCGAAGTCGTACGCGAAGATCGTGCGGCGGCCGGAATCCGTCACGTACATCGTCGTGCCGTCCGGGCTCCAGCCCATCCCGTTCGCGCACGCGAAGCCGGCCACCGCGACGCGCGACGCACGCGCATGCTCGAAGCAATGCAGATCGCCGGGGCCGTCGCCGTCGTCGGCCATCGTGCCGACCCAGAAGCGGCCACGTGAGTCGACCGCACCGTCGTTGTAGCGCAGCGACGGCCGCGCATGCGCGGCGTCGGTCAGCCGTTCGAGCGTGCCGTGCGCGGGGTCGAACAGGTGCAGGCCGCTCTTCAGCGCGACCAGCAGCCGCCCGTCGTCGACGCCCGCGACGCAGCCGGCCAGCTCCGGCAGCAGCCAGAAGCCCGTCTGCCCGTGGCCGGGCGTGTAGCGGTAGAGCGCGGTGCGCTTGATGTCGATCCAATAGAGCGACGCCGAGCGTTCGCACCAGAGCGGGCCCTCTCCCAGGATCGCGTTCGCGCCCTGTACCAGTTTTACTGTCGTCATCGAAATTCTGTTGTTATGCATGCGTTCGGCCGCCCGCCGGTACGGCGAGCGGAACCTGCCGGCGAGCCGGGCTCAGAGCGCGCGGCCCGCGTCGTCGAAGAAGTGCGCGTGCCGCATGTCGACGCGCACGCCGACCGGCTGACCCGACGCGACCGTGTACGCGTCGCGGTTCTGCCGCACTGACAGCAGCCGGTCGTGGCCCGCGAGCTCGACATAGACGATCGTCGCGTCGCCCAGGTGCTCGGCGTGCGTGACGCGGCCGTCGAGCCCCGTGCCGGGCGCACCGATCGTGAGGTTCTCCGGGCGGATGCCGAGCTGCAGCGAACCGGACGGCCACGTGCGCGACGCGTCCGGCGTCGCGGCGAGCGAGCCGCCCGGCACGTCGAAGCGCGGTGCGTCCGCGCCGCCCTGCGCGCGGCACGGCAGGAAGTTCATCGACGGCGAACCGAGGAACGACGCGACGAAATGGTTCGCCGGCTGCTCGTACAGCGCCAGCGGCGAGCCGACCTGCTCGATGCGTCCGCCGTTGAACACCGCGATCCGGTCGCCGAGCGTCATCGCCTCGACCTGGTCGTGCGTCACGTAGATCATCGTGCTGCCGAGCTCGCGGTGCAGCCGCGCGAGTTCGAGCCGCATCCCGCCGCGCAGTGCCGCGTCGAGGTTCGACAGCGGTTCGTCGAACAGGAACACGCCCGGCTTGCGCACGATCGCGCGGCCGATCGCGACGCGTTGCCGCTGGCCGCCCGACAGCGCCTTCGGCTTGCGGTCGAGCAGCGCGGACAGCCGCAGCGCTTCGGCCGCCTGCCCGACGCGCGCGCGCGTCTCGGCCGCGTCGACGCCCGCGAGCTTCAGCCCGAACGCCATGTTCTCGAACACCGTCATGTGCGGATACAGCGCGTAGTTCTGGAACACCATCGCGAGCCCGCGCTTCGCGGCCGGCACGTCGTTGACGCGGCGGCCGTCGATCAGCAGGTCGCCCGACGTGATCTCCTCGAGCCCCGCGAGCATCCGCAACATCGTCGATTTGCCGCAGCCCGACGGGCCGACGAACACCATGAATTCGCCATCCTCGATGTCGAGGCTGACGTCCTTGATCACATCCGCGCCGTCGTCGTAGCGCTTGCGGATCTGCTTGAGCGACACACTTGCCATGATTGCGTTTCTCCTCGTCCGTTCGTGCCGCTTACCATTCGGCGACCGAGCCATCCTCGCGGCGCCACACCGGGTTGCGCCAGCGGTGCCCCGTCGCGGCGGCTTCCCTCACCTTCTCCTCGTCGATCTCGACGCCGAGCCCCGGCGCATCCGGGCGCGCGACGTAGCCCGCGTCGAATGCGAACGGGATGCCGCGCGTGTACGCGTACATCGCGTTGTCGTCGTGATAGGCCACATTGGTCGACTGCTCCTGGATGAACGCGTTCGGCGTGCAGAAATCGATCTGCAGCGACGCCGCGAGCGTCAGGGGCCCCAGCGGGCAATGCGGCGCGACCGCGACGTCGTACGCTTCGGCCATCGCCGCGATCTTGCGCAGCTCCCAAATGCCGCCCGTATGGCTCACGTCGGGCTGCACGATGTCGACGACGCCCTCCTGCAGCAGCTCCTTGAACTGCCAGCGCGTGAACAGCCGTTCGCCGGTCGCGAGCGGCACCGCGCAATCGCGCGCGACTTCGCGCAGCGCGTCGTTGTGCTCGGGCAGCAGCAGTTCCTCGTAGAACATCGGGTCGAACGGCGCGAGCGCTTTCGCGAGCGCCTTCGCGACCGGGCGGCGCACGCGGCCGTGGAAGTCGATGCCGAGCCCGACCTCCTTGCCGACCGCATCGCGCACCGTGCCGAAGCGCGCCACCGCGCGATCGATCGCCGCCGGCGACTCGATCCAGTCGGTCGCGTTGACCACGCCCATCTTCAGCGCGGTATAACCGGCCTCGACGAGCTGCCGCGCGTTCGCGGCCATCTCGTCGGGCGTGTCGCCCTTCACGTGCGCATAGACGCGCGCCTTGTCGCGCACCGGGCCGCCGAGCAGGTCGTAGACGGGCACGCCGAGCGCGCGCGCCTTGATGTCCCACAGCGCCTGCTCGATGCCCGAGATCGCGCTCGTCAGGATCGGGCCGCCGCGATAGAAGCCGCCGCGATACATGACCTGGAACAAATCCTCGATGTGGCGCGGATCGCGGCCGATCAGGTAGTCGGCGAGTTCGTGCACGGCCGCCGCGGTCGTGGCCGCACGCCCTTCGACGATCGGCTCGCCCCAGCCGGCCAGCCCTTCGTCGGTGCTGACCTTGACGAACTGCCAGCGCGGCGCGACCGCAAATGTTTCGATTTCGGTGATCTTCATGTGGAGGAACGGGTCCGGTTGAACAGCAGTGCCGACATGCCGTTGTCGGCGACGAGATCGGCGCCGGCGATGCCGGTCGCCGCGTCCGACAGCAGGAACGCAGCGATCCGGCCGATATCGGCCGGTTCGTTGATGCGCTGCGCGGGATGCAGCGCGCGATACGTGTCGAGCAGCGCGGGATCGCGCTCGAGTGCCGCGCCGATCGGCGCGTTCAGCGTGAAGCCGGGGCTCAGCGTGTTGACGCGGATGCGCTGCGGCGCGAGGCTTGTCGCCATCGCACGCGACATCGCGACGATGCCGCCCTTGGTCGCCGCGTACATCTCGAAGCCCGGCACGCTCGCGCCCGCATGATTCGACGCGATGTTGACGATCGCGCCGCCACCGGCGCGCGCGATGCGCGGCGCCGCGAGCTGCGTACACTGGAACATCGAGCGCAGGTTGGTGCGGTACAGGCGGTCGCAGTCGTCGAGCGAGAACGCGTCGAACGGGCCGTGCAGCGTGATGCCCGCATTGTTCACGAGCCCGTCGAGCCGGCCGTGATGCGCATCCACGCGCTCGAACAGCGCAACGACGCTCGCCGGGTCCGCGACGTCGGTTTCGACGAACAGCGCGTCGCGGCCGCCGAGCCGTTCGCGCACCACGTCGGCGCGCGCGGCATTCTTCTCCGCGACGACGACCTGCGCGCCGCATTGCGCGAGCACTTCGACGATGCCGAGGCCGATGCCGTCCCCGCCTCCCGTGACGACGATCACGCGGCCGTCGAGCGATTCGAATGGATTCATGGTTTTACCCCTTGACCGCACCGGCCGTGATGCCCGCGACGATCCTGCGCTGGAGAATGAAGAACAGCACGAGCAGCGGCAGCGTGCCCATCACGGCTGCCGGGAACAGCTTGGTCGGATCGATGTCGTTGGTACCGATGAAGCGGAACACCGCGACGGTGATCGTGAACTTCGACGAGTCGGTCAGGAACAGCAGCGGATAGACGAGGTCGTTCCACACCGACAGCGTGACGAACATCGCGAGCGTGCCGGTGATCGGCCGCAGCAGCGGCAGCACGATGTACCAGTACACCTGCAGCGGGCTGCAGCCGTCCATCACCGCCGCTTCTTCCAGTTCGAGCGGAATGCGCTTCAGGAAGCTCGTATAGAAGAACACGCCGAGCGGCAGGCTCTGCACGGTGTACGCGAGCACGACGCCGAGATACGTGTTGAGCAGGTGCAGGTCGCGGAACAGCACGTACAGCGGCGTCAGGCTGACGAACATCGGGATCGTCAGGCCTAGCGTCAGCACGATGTAGACCGCGTTCGACAGCCGGCCCTTCACGCGTGCCAGCGGATACGCCGCGAGCGACGACAGCAGCGCGACGAGGAACGTGACCGCGAGCGTGATGCCGATCGTGTTCGCGACGCTGCGCCAGTAGTTCATCTGCGTGAACACAGCCGCGTAGTTGCCGAAGAACACGTGGTCGGGCAGCCCGAGCGGGCGCGCGATGATGTCGTCGCCGGTGCGCAGCGACATCAGCACCATGTAGATCGTCGGCAGCAGCACGATCGCGACGATCGCGATCGCGGCGACGAGCCGCGCGAACCCCGGCATGCGGCGCAGCAGCGCCCCCGCGCGCAGCCCGCCGCCCGACGTGCCGGCGGACGGACGGTCCGCATGAAATCGTTGACGGATGACGTTCACAGGTTGTCCTCCCGGCGGCGCAGGATCGTGTTCTGCGTGGTGGCGACCACCACGACGATCGCGAGCATGATCATCGACAGTGCACTCGCGAAGCCGAACTTGTAGTCGTTGAACAGGCTGTGGAAAATCTGCAGCCCGAGCGTGGTCGTCGCGCCGTCCGGCCCGCCGTTGGTCAGCACGAGCGGCAGCTCGAAGGTCTTCAGCGTGCCGATCGTGCTCAGCGTGATGTTCACGGTGAAGGCCGGCGCGAGCAGCGGCAGGTCGATGCGCGTGAAGCGCACCCACGCATTCGCGCCGTCGAGCTTCGCCGCGTCGTGCAGTTCCGACGGAATGTTCAGGTAGCCGGCCAGGAAGATCGCCGTCGAATAGCCGACGTACATCCACACGTGCACGGCCGTGACGGCCGGCAGCGTGACCGACGGATCGCCGAGCCATACCTGCTGCAGCGCGTCCAGATGCACGAGATGCAGCAGCTCGTTGATGCCGCCGCCGAGCGGCGAGTACAGGTACTCCCACACGAACCCGGCGATCACCGCCGAGAACATGCTCGGCACCAGCAGCCCGACCCGCAGCGCGCCGCGCAGCCGGGGCAGCGAGAACAGCAGCGCCGCGAACAGCAGCCCGAGCCCGTTCTGCACGATCACGACGATCGCCGCATACGCGAACGTGACGACGAGCGTATGCAGGCTCGCCGGATCGCGAAACGCGGCCGCGTAGTTCGCGAGCCCGATCCAGTGCGCGTCGCCCACGCCGGAGAAATCCGTCAGGCTCATCCGCGCGGCCTTGAACAGCGGATACAGGCTCAGCAGCGCGTACAGCGCGAGCGCCGGCACGGCGCACCACAGCAAGGTCCGGTTGCGCTTCATCGGGTGCCTCCTTCGTCGAACCGCGCCGCGCACCCTCGCGCGGCACGGGAAATGTCAGCAGTCAGGCCGTTCATCGCGCGGCCGCATCCCAGCGGGCGAGCAGCTTCGCCGGGTCCTGCCCGATGTCGAGGAAATACGCGGACATCGAATTCCAGATCGCCGTGAACAGCGTGCCGGTCCACACGCCCTTCGGATACAGCACGACGTGCCCGTTCTTCTGCACGGCCGCGTAGGGCTGTGCCTGCGGCGGCATCGCATCGGTGCCGCCTTCGAACGGACTGAACCCGGCTTCCGCGTCGAGGAACTGGCGGTCGTTGTCGGGGCGTGCCCAGAACGCGAGCCACTTCTTCGCGGCGTCGGTCTGGTGCGATGCCGCGTTGATCGCCCACGCGGTGCCGAGCATGTCGAGCGCGACCGGCCCGTTGCCGGGCACGAGCGCCGGCAGCGGCGCGAACTGGAACGACAGGCCCTTCGTCGCGCTGAACTTCGCGATGTTCCATGCGCCCTGCGGCATCATCGCGACGCGGCCGGCCTGGAATTCGGTCAGCCCCGTGCTCCACGCGCTCACGCCATTGTTCAGGCGCGGCACGAAGCACTTCGCGTCGGCGAGCACCTTCAGCGCGGCCATCGACTGCTTGAACGCCGGATCGGCCGCGAAGCGCGTGCTGCCCGCGCCGACGAACGATTCGGCGCGCGCATCCGCATCGCCGCCGCCGGCTGCCAGCCCGGACGGAATCACGAGCGCCGCGGGCGCCCAGCCTTCCTTCGCGGGCAGCAGCATCGGCGTGATGCCGGCCGCTGCCAGCTTCCCGCACGCGGCCTTCAACTGGTCGACGTCGGTCGGCACCGTCGCGACGCCCGCACGCTTGAGCAGGTCGAGGTTCGCGAACAGGCCGATGCCGACCAGCTCCATCGGCAGCATGTAGGTCTTCCCGCCGATCTGCGTGTGGCTACGCACGCCGCGCCAGATCGTCGGCACCCACTTCTCGCCGCTCAGGTCCAGCAACTGATGCGCGCCCTGCCACTGCCGCATCAGCTCGCGGTCGACCATCAGCACGTCGGGCCCGTTGCCGCCCTGCAGCCGCGACGACACGACCGTCGTCGTGTCGTTGCGCGACATGTACTCGAACTTGATCTTGATGTCGGGGTTTTCCTTCTCGAACTTTGCGATCAGCGCCGCCATGTTGGCGGGCTCGGCGCCGCCGCCCTTCCAGCCCGTCACGTCGAGCATGACCGGCGCGGCGCACACCTGCGCCGCCAGCACTGAAAGGACTGCGAAAGTTACTGCCCGAAGCCTGTTGAACATCTGCTGTCTCCATGTTGTTGTCGAATCGTTGTGCACGGCGAGTGGCGCACGGCCGATGGCGT
The DNA here is from genome assembly GCF_902499175.1 of Burkholderia aenigmatica. Classification (GTDB taxonomy): domain Bacteria; phylum Pseudomonadota; class Gammaproteobacteria; order Burkholderiales; family Burkholderiaceae; genus Burkholderia; species Burkholderia aenigmatica. Next base: position 35,685 of record NZ_CABVQC010000006.1, on the reverse strand, counting down.
GCGGCGATCGGAACATGCGGCATCCGATGCGGCCGCGATCCGTCGCGCAGTCGCCCGCGTTTCCCCGTCGTCCGATTCATTTGGGAAAGCGCTTTCCCTATTGTGTCGCACAACCTGCCCGGCGTGCAAGCGCCGGGGCGAACCGATCGTCTAGGGGATATCCCGGAGGCCTGTCGCGGCGGTTGCGAGCCGTCCATGCGCAACCGGATCGAGCGGCCATCGAGCCGAAGGCGCTATCATCGGATGTGCGACTTTCGTCCGGCCCTTATTTGCCGGCCCACTTTCAACTCGCTCAACCGACATGACAACGACTACCGAACGCGTGGACGGCGCCGCCCAGCATCTCGTCGCCGCCCGCCATGCCGGCGCGCCCGGCCCGCTGCTGCCCGATGCGCTGCGTCCCGAGAACGTCGAGACCGCGCTCGCGATCCAGCAGCGCGTGGCCGACCTGCTCGGCGAACCCATCGGCGGATGGAAATGCGCGCTGCCGCCGCCCGACCGCGTGATCCTCGCGCCGATCTTCGCGTCGACGATCCGCGACGCCGATGCGCCGTACCGCGTGGTCGGCGGGCCGATCGTGCGGATCGAACCGGAAATCGCGTTCGTGCTCGATCGCGACCTGCCCGCGCGCGAACAGCCGTACGACGAACAGGAGGTGCGCGACGCGATCCGCGAAGTGCGCATCGTGCTCGAGGTGCTGGGCTGCCGCTATGCGGAGCCCACGCGCGCGTCGAAGTTCGAACTGCTGGCCGACGGGCAATTCAACCAGGGGCTGTGCGTCGGCCCGGTCGTGCCCGACGGGCTGAACGTGCCGCTCGAGACGCTGGCGCTGTCGTTCGAAGGCGCGCTGAACCGCGCGATCGATGGCCGCCATCCGGACGGCGATCCGCTGAAACCGCTGGTGTGGCTCGTCAATTTCCTCGCCTCGCGCGGCGACGCCGTGCGCGCCGGGCAGATCGTGACGACCGGTTCGTACGCGGGCGCGATCGACGTGCCGCTCGGCGATGCGCTGACGGTCCGCTTCGGCGACCTCGGCAGCCTGTCGGTGACGTTGACGGCGTGATGCACGCGGCACGCGGGCACGGCTGACCGGGGCGGTCGCTGGCCTCAGCATGATGGCCGCGATCCATGCGCGGCCTGCTTCGTGGCGGGTGTCAGGAGCGTGGCTGCCCGCGCGGTCGTGACGGCAGCGTCATCGCGGCCACGCCCGCGACGACGCATCCGAGCCCCAGCCACGCCGATGCCGACAACGACTCCCCGAGCAGCGCCATGCTGATGCCAACGCCGATCGGCACGCGCAGATACGCCTGCGCCGTCGTGCCGACCGACCCGAGCGTCTGGACGAGCCGGAAGTAGATGACGAACGCGAGTGCGGTCGAGAAGACCGCGAGCGCTGCCAGCGCGATCAGCGATGGCGCCGACGGATGAAGCGTCCACGGGCGATCGACGACGAGACTGGCCGGTACCAGCACGGCCGCGCCGACGATGAGCGAGCCGGCGGCAGGCGCCGCGGGCGACAGTCCGCTGAAGGCCCGCCCGTAGATCGCCGCGCCCGCGTAGCAAACGGTCGCCGCGACGATCGCCAGTTGCGGCACGAGTTGCCGCCCGAGCCCTTCGAATGCGCTGACGCCGACCACCAGCGCGATGCCGACGAGCCCCGCGACGACGCCGAACAGCTTCCTGGGCGTCAGCGGCTCATGGCGCGTGATCAGCCAGGTGCCGACGAATGCGAGTACGGGTGACGCGGAATTAAGGATCGTCGCAAGCCCCGCTTCGACCGAACGTTCGGCCCACGCGATCAGCGTGAACGGCACGACGCTGTTCAGCAGCGCCTGGACGAAGAAGCGCCGCCAGACCGCGAGATCGCGCGGCATCCGAATGCGCGTGACGCGCATCCACAGCAGCAGCACCGCGCCCGCGATCAGGGTCCGCGCGGCGATCAGCGTCAGCGGCGGAATCGTCTCGACGCCGATCCGGATGAACGTGTAGGACGCGCCCCATAACGTCGAGAGCGTGAGGAGCAGGAGCAGATCCGCGACGGCGGGCGGGCTGCGGGGCATGACGGGCTGCTGCATGTCGGGGATTCGCGTTCGCAGTCCACGGCGGGATCGGGATCGGCCCGTTCGGCACGGGCCGCATAAGCCGATGATGCCGGTGGCCCGGCGCGAACGCTTCAGCGTAACGCGAAATGTCGATGGCCGGGTGTTCGGCCAGGCCGGGCCCATGCCCATGCCGGCCGATCGTTCGGCTATCCTTGGACGACGTGACGTTCAGGACCAACCGTTGTACCGGACACCGAAGGCTCAAATGGATGAAACGACAGGCGGGCTCAAGCGCGCCGCCAGCTACCGGGCAGCGACCGAGCAGGACGTCGACGCGCTCGTCCGATTGGTCAACGCAGCGTACCGCCCGACGACGGGTGCGGCCGGATGGACACATGAAGCATCATTGATCGACGGCCCGCGAATGACGTCGTCACAGCTCGCTGCGACGCTGCGGGCACCGGACTCCGCCCTGCTCGTCGCGGAGATCGATGGCAGCATCGCCGGCTGCATCGAAGTCAGACGAGACGGCAACGCGGCCTGTCTCGGCACCTTGGCCGTCGCGCCGTCGATGCAGGACCGCGGGCTCGGCAAGGCGTTGCTGAACGAAGCCGAGCAATTCGCCGTTCGCCACTGGAAGATCGGAACCGCCGTGATGGTCGTCCTGTCGGTGCGCCACGAACTGATCGACTTCTACCTGCGCCGCGGCTACACGCGAACGGGCGAGCGGATGGGCTACCCGTTCGACGCAGGCGTCGGCGTGCCGCGAGACGACAGCCTGACCATCGAGACGCTGACCAGGAACATTGCGCGCGACTGATGCCGCGTGCCGTGGCACGACGCCCCTTCGCAACGGCACGCGCCCCATCCCGCCCGCCCCGGCGTGATAACGTTGCACATCATCGTGCGCACTGCGCCCTAACCCTTGGCACGCACGCTTTCACGCCGATACCGACCATGTCGCTGACACCGCTTCCCGCCCTGCTCGACGAAACACTGCGCACCGTCGCGCGCCGCTACCGGCTGCCGCCGCTCGACCGCGCGCTGTCGCCGGCCGATGCCGCGAACCCGGCCGCCACGCTCGCGATCGTGATCGAGGAAGCACGCAGGATGCGAAGCGACGGACAGACGCCCGACGCGGCACTGCGGCAGCGCTTCATCGACGCCCTCGCGCAGATGATCCGCGATGCGACGGATACGCACTCCGGCGATCCCGCCTTCCAGGCCGCGGTGCTGCGGCACGATGCGCCGAGCGTGCGCGAATACGCGTCGTTGTCCGCGCACGCCGAACAGGACCGTCGCGCGCTGCACTCGGCCGTCAATGCGATCGCGCACCCGGCCAAGCTCGAGCGCAGCGCCCGGCCGTGGCAACGCGACGGGCTCGCGCGGCTGCATGCGGCCGCTACCGCCGCGTCGTGGGCCGACCTGCACGACACATTGCGGCAACTGCTCGCGCTGCCCGACATGGCGACCGACGCCGCATTCGAGCAGGACATCGTCAAGCTGAAGGACAGCCCCGCGCTCGAACGCATGCTGCGCGTCGACGCACTGGCATCGAACGAGCACGTCCGTCGCTACCGTGCGCTCTGGGTTCGCCAAGGTCCGCTCGAAGGCAGCACGGTCGCCGTCGCGCAAGGCGTCGCGTCGCAGCAGCGTGGCGCAGCCGTCGAAGCGCTGGCCGCGCGGGCGCTCGACGCACTGGCCAGCAGGCTCGACGCCGTCGACGCACGCCGCACGTACCGGGTGGTGACGTCGATGCGCGTGCCGTCGTCGATACCGGGCCGGCACGATCGCGCGAAAACCGAATGGGACGCGATCCTGCTTGAACGCCCGCGCGGCGATGACCCGGCGCCTGCGTGGAACGTGCGCTTCCTCGTCGAAGCGAAAGCGTCCGCGGATGCCGCGACGACCGATCTGCCGCGGCTGCTGCGCGGCCTGAACCTGCTCGCGCAGGCCGATCCGGACACGATCTATGCGTTCGAGACGCACCAGGGCACGGTGCGCGTGCACGGCGCGTCGCTGCGCGCGCTGACGACCGACGAAGCGGCGCTGCCACGGGAAGTGCTCTATTGCTGCGATGCGTCCGCGGACGCGACGCCGCGCCTGCTGGGCGCTGCCAGCCGGATGCAGTTGCTGTCGGCACAGGCCAGCCTCGAATACGCGAGCGCGCTGGCACAGCGGCCGGATGCCGATCCGGGCAGCCTCGGCGTCGTCTGGCACGCGCTGCTGACGCTACCGCAATGGCATGCCGTGCTGCACCAGTACCCGTCGTTGCGGCAGGTTCGCGAGTTGATGGTGGCGATCGACGACCTGCGCGCCGCGATCGACGATGTGGCCGGCGACGGCGTCGCCAGCAGCGTATACGCGTGATGCAGGCGCCGGATCGAACCGGCCATCGACATGACTTGCCGACCTACGCTCGTCGGTTGCCGCTGAGCCCGGCCGCAGCGCGCGCCTGCGAATTTCGTGCAGCCCGTGCGGTACGATACGCGCCGGGGCGAAATCGCCTCACCTGAGAGACTCGGCCGCTGCGGCCCCACACCCGGCACAAGAAAAAAATGCCTAAAAACCCATCGCTGCACCGAAACCTGTTCGCCACGCTGGCGGCCAGCCTGCTCTGGATCCCCGGCGCCCATGCCAGCGGCGACGACGGCTGCTATGCGCCGACCACGCTCCGGCAAACCACCTACTCCTGCGCCAACCTGCCGATGCTGAGCCCGGCCAACGACACACGCATCAACGCGATGCTGATGATGGTCGACAGCACCAAGGTCGCGCAGGCGTTTCCGGATCCGAAGACGATCCCGGCGAAAGACCGGATCAACCAGATCATCGTGCCGTTCCCGATGGACTTTTCCGGATGGATCTACATCGGGCAGAAGGAGCCCGACAAGACCGGCAACGCAGCGGATAGCGAAGCACCGTCGAACCAGTACGCCGACGGCGAAGGCAGCATCTGCCGCAGCATGAGCGCGGGCGCCGACGCATTCAACGACGCGCTGGGCAGTGCCGGTGGCCTCCCCGCCGACGAAGCCGCGCGCTTGCGCGCGGCGCGCGCCGACATCACGCAGAAGACCTGCGCCACGGGCGGCGCGAGCACCGCGGCCTGGACGAAACCGCCGGTCAAGTCGCCGCTCGGTCAGCAGTTCGCTGCGTACCTCGACGGCACGAACGCGTTCTACCGTGCCGACTTCCTCACCGCGACCCGGGCCTTCGCGAGCGCTTCGCACAGCGCGAACCCGTGGCTGAAGGAAACCGGCCTCTATATGGCCGGGCGCGCGCAGCTGAATGCCGCGCAGGCCAACGTGTTCGACAACGACGGCCCCACGCCGTCGCGCGGCCGCGTGACGAAGGTATCGCTCGACGCGGCCAATACGGTGTTTCGCACCTACCTGAAGGTGTATCCGCAGGGACGCTATGCGACCTCCGCGACGGGACTGTTGCGGCGTGTCGCGTGGCTCGGCGGGAACGTCACCCAGCAGGCCGACCTGTACGGCCACGCGCTCGCGCGCTGGTCGCCGGCGACGTCGAACGTGCCGCTGATCCAGCTGGCGAACGAACTCGACAGCAAGCTGCTGTTCGGGGCGGACTTCGACCCGAGCCAGATCCAGTCGCCGACCGTGCTCGCGACCATCGACCTGCTGAACATGCGCACGTCGAACAGCAGCGATTCGAGCCGCAGCAAGTCGCTGACGCTGGACGACCTGCAGGCGCAGAAGCCGCGCTTCGCGAATGCGCCCGCGCTCTACGACTACCTGCTCGCGACCTGGTATGTCCAGATCGGGCACAAGCCGGACGCCGCGCTCGCATTGCTGCCGCAGACGCCCGCCGAGCCGCTCGACTACTTCGGCCTGAGCCAGCAGGCACTGCGCGGGTTCGCGCTGGAGGACAGCGGCCAGACCGACAAGGCGCGCCAGCTGTGGCGCGACCTGATCCCGCTGGCGAAATTCCGCTTCCAGCGCGAGGCGCTGGAACTCGCGCTCGCGATCAACCTGGAGCAGGCCGGACTCGTCAACGACGCGTTCGCCGACGATTCGCCCGTGCAGAACGCCGCGATTCGCGCCGTGCTGCTGCAACGCTCGGCCAATGCGGACCTGCTGCGTGCGCAGGCGCAAAACCAGGCGGCCGGCGGCGCGATGCGCGACACCGCGCTGTACACGCTGCTGTACAAGGAGCTCACGCGCTCGCATTACGCCGAGTTCATCGCGGATGCCGCGCTGGTGTCCGGCAAGCCCGCCGATCCGTTGAAGCCGTTCATCGCAGCCGGCGCCAAAAACGACGACGCTTATACGTGCCCGTCCGCGCACGACATTGCGACGGCGCTCCAGCAGAATCCCGCCGATGCGAAAGGGCTGAACTGCCTCGCCGATTTCGTGCGCCTGCACCCGCCCGCACCCGGCCTCGAAAACGATCCGGTGCCGATGTGGATACGCAACGCATCGACGACGGCCGCCACGCGCATCCCGCCGACGCTCGGCGCCGGGCCGTCGCAGTTCGCCGGCAAGCCGTACGAGCGGATGTCGAGCTACGTGACGGTGATGGCCGATGCCCAGGCGAACCCGAACGACCGCGCCTACGCGTACTACCGCGCGATCAAGTGCTATGCGCCGGGCGGCTCCAACGAATGCGGCGGCAAGGACGTGCCGAAGAACGTGCGCAAGCGCTGGTTCGATACGCTGAAGGCCAGCTACGCGGGCACGCCGTGGGCGCAGAAGCTCCGCTACTACTGGTAAGCGCCGCGTGAAGCGCATCGCGTGCCTGGCGTGCCTCGCACTGCTGCTGGCCGGGCGCGTCGCCCTGGCCGGCACCGTCGACGCCGCGCGGTACGACGCGTTCTGGCTGTGGGCGGGCGTGAAGCCGCAGGCGGTCGTGCGCGCCGCCCGCACCGTCTACGTGCTCCAAGGGCAGATCGAGGCCCCGCCGCGGGACGAATCGCAGGTCCGCGTGATCGCGCAGGGCGTCGCGCTGCCGCCCGCGCCGCAGGCGCGCGTGTGGCTCGTCTATCGTGCGCATACGCTGCGGTGGACACCGCGCGTCACGCAGATCATGCTCGCGCAGCTCACGCGCTGGCGCGCGTCGGGCCGCACGATCACCGGTATCCAGATCGACTTCGATGCGCGCACGCGCCACCTGCAGGATTACCTCGAATTCCTGCGGTCGCTGCGCGAGACGCTGCCCGCCGATTGCCGGCTGAGCATCACCGGGCTGCTCGACTGGAGCAGCCGCATCGATACCGACCAGGTCAACCAGCTCAGGGGAATCGTCGACGAAGTGGTCGTGCAGACCTACCAGGGCCGCAGCACGATCCCCGACTACGCGGACTACTTGCCGCGCGTCGCGCGGCTGCAGCTGCCGTTTCGCATCGGCATCATCCAGGGCGGCGAATGGGACGCGCCGCCCTACCTCGCGACGAACCCGTGGTTCCGCGGCTACGTCGTGTTCCTGCGCAACGATTAGCGGGCCCAATCGCGGCGGCGTCGATCGTGCCCGCGAACCGGACTCAATCCGGGCGCGGCGAATTCGCGTCCACGTACACCCATGCGGCGACGCCCGACTCGAGCACCACGCGATCGCGTCGATACGAATCGACTTCGTAGTCGTCCGCGTGCTGCAGTTCTTCGGGCGTGATCGCAAACACGGTGCCCGTGACGCGGTCGCCCGCGTGGCCGGTATAGGCCACCACCGGATGATGCGTCTTCCCGCTCGTCGCGACCACTTCCGGGTCGTCGATTTTCAGCATCGTCATTGCGTAACCGGGCATCGCATCCTCACGGCCGTCGAGCTTGCGGCCGAAGGTGGCAAGCTGCACCGGTTCGAGTTGCAGCGTGCCATAGGAAAAGAGGTGCTCGGAGAAAGTCGGGGTAGTGCTGGACATGGTTGAACTCGATAAGAGCGTTGAGGCACACGAAGCGTAACGCAGATCGCCGATGGGCCTATGCGGCACCCGCGATCGCGCCGCCAAGCCCGGCGAGCGCAATCACGAGCAGCGCGCCCGCCGACGAAGCCGTGATCCAGCGCTGCTTGCGATGAATCAGCGGATGGTTGATCGCGGCCATGTAGCTGGTCAGGATCGTGAAATCGACCGCGATCCACAGTGCGGCCAGGATGGCCAGGCTCACGCGCGAATCCGGCGTGATGCCGACGAACTGCGGGAAGAACGCGACGAAGAACAGCAGGTCCTTCGGATTCGCGATGCCGACGAGAAAGCCGCGCACGACGCCCGGCAAGCGCGGCGCCTGCGATGCCGGTTCGCCTTCCCGCGAGTCGTTGCCGTCGCGCGTCCGGCTGGCGCGCCATTCGCCGAGCAGCGTCCGGATGGCTAGCACCGCGATGACGATGCAACCGGCCACGTGCAGCCCCGTGAGCAGGCGATCGCTGACGAGCACGACGCCGAACACCATCAGCATCGCCCCCGCGATCATCACGAGGCTCGCGGCATTCGCGCCCACCGCGGTCAGCAAGCCCTGGCGAAAACCGCGCCGCGCGACGGTGCCAACCACGAGCATGACGACGGGGCCGGGGGTCGCGATGAGCAGCACGATCGCGGCGAGATAGGCGAACAGCAGCGGGTAATGGAGTGCCATGACAAAAAGTTGTTGGATGGATTGACGCGTGCGCCCGCCACGGTGGCATCATCGGGATTCAGCGCAGTGGATTGCACGGGTTTATCAAGTATTGCGTGCCCGCCCTGCTGCTGAAAAACGGAAAATCCTGCCGGATGACATGAGTTTTATTCATATTCGAAACCCGTGAAGGCCAAACCGCTCCCCCCCGTCTACGCGCTGCGCGCGTTCGAAAGCGCCGCGCGCACCGGCTCGTTTACGCTGGCCGCCGAGGAACTGAGCCTGACGCAAAGCGCGGTGAGCAAGCACGTCCGAACGCTCGAGGCCTACTTCGGCCGGAAGCTGTTCGTCCGGCGCGGCCCGAAAATGACCGTGACGGCGGAAGCGCACATCTTCGCGTCGGGCCTGCGGCGCGGCTTCCGGCAGATCGAGGAAGCCTGCGTGCTGTTCCAGTCGCAACGCGACGTGCTGCGGCTCAAGGCGCCGTCCACCCTCACGATGCGCTGGCTGCTCGATGCACTCGCCGCGTTTCGCGCCACGCGTCCCGCGTTCGAGGTGCAGATCGCGAGCGTGTGGATGGATGTCGATACCGTCGATTTTTTCAGCGAATCCTACGATTGCGCGATCCTGCTCGGCGCAGGCAAGTTCGGCGAGGCCACGCAGTGCGTGAAGCTGTTCGATGAATGGCTGATTCCGGTGTGCTCGCGTGCGACCGCGACCGTCGCACGCACGAATCCGGCGGCATGCGAGCTGATCCACCCGTCGCCCGATCGGCGCGACTGGCGCCGCTGGCTCAAGGGCAGCGGCCATGATCTCGAAGTGGACATCACGCGCGGGCAGGTGTTCGACATGCTCGAACAGGGGATCGCGGCGGCCATTGCCGGCCACGGCCTCTCGATTGGCGATCTCGCGCTGTGTGCCACGGCCATCGACGAGAAGCAGCTCGTGCTGCCGTTCAAGACGGCCGTCAATACCGGCGACGCGTACTACCTCGTCTGGCCGGAAGACTCCGCCAAGGCCGCGCAGGTGCGCGAATTGCTCGCGTTCCTGGAAAGCCGGATGCCGCGTTTGACGTTTCCGGGCATCCGCTTCAACGGTCCGGGCTGACCGCTGCGGCCGGCGATCCGGCCGCGTTGCCGACGGCGCGACGGGCGCACCCTCGCGCCGCCGGCACGCAACGACAGCGCAGCCCGCCGAAGCGGGCCTGCGCCGATACCGTTACGCCTGCACGAAAGCCAGCAGGTCGGCGTTGAGGACGTCCGCGTTGACCGTCAGCATCCCGTGCGAGTAACCCGGGTACGTCTTCAGCGTGCCGTTCTTCAGCAGCTTGATCGACTTCAGCGCGGCATCTGCGATCGGCACGATCTGGTCGTCTTCACCATGCAGCACGAGCGTCGGGACGGAGATCGACTTCAGGTCGTCGGTCTGGTCCGTTTCCGAAAACGCCTTGATGCCTTCGTAATGCGCTTTGGCGCTGCCTTCCATCCCCTGTCGCCACCAGTTCCGGATCACGCCCTGATGCACGGTTGCACCTTCGCGGTTGAACCCGTAGAACGGGCCGCTCGGCACGTCGAGGAAGAACTGCGCGCGATTGTCGGCAAGCGCTTTCCGGAAGCCGTCGAACACCTCGAGCGGCAGCCCTTCGGGGTTCGATTCGGTTTTCAGCATCAGCGGCGGCACCGCGCTGACCAGCACGGCCTTCGCGACGCGGCCGGCCGGCTCGCCGTGCTTCGCGACGTAGCGCGCCACTTCGCCACCGCCGGTCGAGTGACCGATGTGCACTGCATTGCGCAGGTCGAGCGCTTCGACCACCGCGAACGCATCTGCCGCGTAATGATCCATGTCATGGCCGTCCGACACCTGCGCCGACCGGCCGTGGCCACGCCGGTCGTGCGCCACCACGCGATAGCCCTTCTGGACGAAGAAGAGCATCTGCGCGTCCCAGTCGTCACCGGACAACGGCCAGCCATGGTGGAACATGATGGGCTGCGCGTCCTTCGGGCCCCAGTCCTTGTAGAAAATCTCGACGTGATCCTTCGTTGTGACGGTTGGCATCGCGATGGACTCCTGTAAGGTGGTTGGACTCGGCGCTGTGGCCGGCAGCCATTATCGGACAGGTTTGTTAAACGATGATGCCAAGATGCGAATGATCGTCGACACTTTCGTCAACGTGGACGAACCCGCTACGGACGAACGATCGTGCGTAGCCACGTGTCAACCATCCGTCGACACCGTCACGGCCTCCCACGCCCGGAATTCCGCATCCAGCGCCGCCAGTTTGCCGCGCACGAGCCGCAGCGCATCGCTGCCGAGCAGCAGATGCGCGGGCGGATGTTCCGCCGCGATCGCCGCGAGCATCGCCCGCGCAGCTTTCGCGGGATCGCCCGGTTGCTTGCCGCTCTTCTCTTCGCGCGCCTGGCGAATCGGATCGAAGAGCGCGTCGTAGTCCGCGATCGAGCGCGGCGTGCGCATCATCGAGCGGCCGGCCCAGTCGGTGCGGAACGAACCCGGCGCCACGGCCGTCACGGCGATGCCGAGCGGCTCGAGCTCCTTTCCGACGGTTTCGGAAATGCCTTCCAGCGCGAACTTGCTGCCGCAGTAGTAGGCGATGCCCGGCATCGTGATGTGGCCGCCCATCGACGTGATGTTCAGGATGCGGCCGCGCCGCCGTTCACGCATGTACGGCACGACCGCCTTCATCATCGCGACCGCACCGAAGACGTTCACGTCGAACTGCCGGCGCATCTCCGCGAGCGGCGCTTCTTCCATGATCCCTTCGTGCCCGTAGCCGGCGTTGTTCACCAGCACGTCGACGGGCCCGACGTTCGCCTCGATTTCAGCGACGACGCCGTCGATGCGATCGAAGTCGGTCACGTCGAGCACCCGCGCGAACGCCTGCGCGGACAGTGCTTCGAAATCCTGCGCCGCCTGCGCGCTTCTCACGGTGCCGACCACCGTGTGACCGGCCGCGAGCGCCTCCTGTGCGAGCGCGCGGCCGAAGCCGCTGCTGACGCCGGTGATGAGCATGAGGTTGCCGGATGCCATTTGAGCTTCTCCCGAATGTCGATTGGAGCGTGCATACTAGTCTGACGCTGCACGCCGAATAAGCCCGATTCCGCTGATTTTCTTGCACAAAACTATGAGCCCCGAGCCCACCTCCGCCCGGCCCCCATCGCTGCCGCCGCGCGACCGGAAGCGTCTGGTGACGCTGCTGCGCGCGCTGGCGCCCGACGAAGGCTACAACCTGACGGCGCTGCCGAGCGTGCGCATCCTGCGCTCGAACCGCGCGCTGTCGCGCACGCCGGTGCTTTACGACCCCGGCATCGTGATCGTGTGCCAGGGCCGCAAACGCGGCTACTTCGGTGGTGAGCGCTATCTGTACGACGAACATCACTACCTGGCGGTGTCCGTGCCCGTCCCGTTCAGCATGGAAACCGACGCGACGTCCGAGCGTCCGCTGCTCGCGCTGTACCTGCACCTCGATTTCACGATGGCCGCCGAACTCGCGGCGCAGATCGACCGCGCAGGCATCGCGGAGCCCGTGCAGGCGCCCCGGAGCTTGATGTCGACGCCGATGGATGCCACGATGCACGCGTCGGTGCTGCGTTTCGTCGAGGCGATGCACCGGCCGCTCGACGCCGCGGTGCTCGGCCCGGCGCTGCTGCGCGAGCTGTATTTCCGCGTGCTCACCGGTGCGCAGGGCAGCGCGATGCGCGGCGCCCTGGCGATGCGCGGACAGTTCGGCCGGATCGGCCGGTCACTGCGCGTGATCCACGCCGATTACGCGCGGCCGCTCGACGTGCCGCAACTGGCCGACGAAGCCGGCATGAGCGTGCCGAGCTTCCACAGCCACTTCAAGGCGATCACGCAGGTATCGCCGATGCAGTACCTGAAATCGACACGGCTGCATCAGGCCCGCTTGCTGATGGTGCGTGAGGACCTGACGGCGGAGGCGGCCGGCTACGCGGTCGGTTATGCGAGCCCGTCGCAGTTCAGCCGCGAATTCAAGCGCCTGTTCGGCCTGACGCCGGCGAAGGAAACGCAGCGCATGCGCGCAAACTTCGCGATTCCGGCCGCATTCGACGATGCGGTGTTCGTGTCGTCGCATTGAATCGGGCAGCGCGCGAGGCCCGCGTGTGGATGTCCGTCAACCGCACCTAGCCCCGCTGCCGGTAGATGCGCGCGATGCTCGCGAAAAACGACAGCGCGGCGATCGCGCAGGCCAACGCGAAAACGTAGACCGGAAACTGCCGCTCGCCCCCGCCTCCGCCCACGCCGCCGACGAGTGCGATCACCACGGCGACCAGCGCGGCGCCAATCGACTGGCCTGTCGTTCTCGCAGTCGACAGCACGCCGGAAGCGGTGGCCGTCCGGTTCTTCGCCGCGTTCGCAAACATCTCCTTGTTGTTCGGCGGCAGGAAGAAGCCGTACCCCACGCCGCATAGCGCGACGCGCCACAGGACATCATCGACCGTTGGTTGCGCGGGCAACAGGGTCAGCGAACCGATCCCGAGACAGAACATCAGCACGCCGACACTCGACAGCAGCGTCGCATTGAAGCGATTCGCCAGTCGCCCGGCAAACGGCGCGCACAGCGCGACCGCAATCGGCCAGGGCGTAAAGACCAGCGCCGATTTCAACACGCTGTATGCATACGTGTGCTGCAGCACGAACGGCAACGCCACCAACGCCATGCCCTGCGACACGAACATCGTCACCGACGTCAGCACCGCGAACGTGTACCGGCGCGACCTGAAAATATCCAGCGGCAACAGCGGATGCCGTGCCCGGGCCTGCCCGACGCAGAAGGCCAGCATCAACGCCACCGCCGCCGCGGCAAGCACGAGCACGGTTCGATTGCTCCACTGCCCGATCTGGTCAATGGCCAGCGCAAAGAGGCCGAATGCCGCGGCGGAAGTCACCGCCCCCGGCACGTCGAAGCCGCGCTCCCGATGCGTGTCTTTCCCCAGCGCGACGAACGAGAACGCGATGGCGGCGATCCCGAACGGAAGGTTGATGTAGAACAGCCAGGGCCACGATGCCCAGGAGACGATCAGGCCGCCCAATGCAGGGCCGACAGCCGTCCCGACCGCAAACACCAGCGCATTGATACCGAAGATCGTCCCCAGCGAACCGGGCGGAAAGATCACCCGGTAGAGACCATAGCCGACGCTGATCAGGATTGCGTAGCTGATGCCCTGCAGGATCCGCATCGCCACCAGCGCACCGAAGGTGGGCGCCAGTCCGCAGCCGAGAGACGAGAGGGTAAACAACACCAGCCCGATCGTGTAAAAGCGTCGCTCGCCGATTCTCGAGCCGAGCGACGCGCACGTCAGCATCGTCGCCGCGCTCGCCACCTGATACCCGTTCGCGACCCAGATGACCGCCGCCGCACCCACGTGCAGGTCGGTCGAGATCGTCGGCAGCGCGATATTGACGATTGCGCTGTCCAGCGCGGACATGAATACGCCGACCAGAATCGCGACCGCTGCAAAATAGCGGCGAGGAATGTCGAACCCTTCGTCGCCGAACGTTTCTGCCATCTCCATGCGTCACCCTTGCCGGACGGAGGCCCGGTTCATGAACTAGTCGCGACGCGTCTGCTCGCCGCGTGCGGCATCGCGTACCAGGCCCACGAGCGACTTCAGGATGAGCGCAGTCACGCCCCAGATGTCCTGCGCCTGCTCCGCCCAGTACCATGCGCCCGCGCGCTCGCCGTCCGGGTATTGCCGGAGCAGATCCGGATTCAGCAGCACCGGGAACGGAAACTCGAAGATCTCCGCAACTTCCGCGGGCGCCGCTTCCCATTTCGCCGTTTCCGGCACGATGCCGATTACGGGAAAGATCGCGTGATTGCGCTTTCTGGTTTTATGGATCGGCAAGCTGCCGACCACGCGAACCGCGTCCGGCGCAAGGCGGATTTCCTCGAACGCCTCGCGCAATGCGGTCGCGCCGATATCGCGGTCGGACTCCGCCGGGCGTCCCCCCGGAAAACTCACATGCGACGAGTATTCGCTGAGATCCGACGCGCGCTTGGTCAGCAGGATCGTCGGCTCGCGCCGCGCGACGATCGCGACCAGCACCGCCGAGAATTTCCACTGTCCGTCGTTGTCCGCGAGGGACTGCTTCGCCGTCGGCCAGTCCATGCCGGCAGAAATGCCGTGGCTTTCCACGCCACGAACGATCGCGTCCAGGGCGGCCTGCGGCGAGCCGGTCCCCGCAAGCGCGCTGGCCAACCCGCCGCTGGTATTCAGGACGCTTCTGTCTGGTTCCATGTCTTCCTCCTGCGTGCGGCAACCTGCACGCGCCGAGCGACACTGAACCCGACACGTGTTGCATGGGCACGGCGTCGTTGTGGTCAATCCGATGAGCCCGTGTTCGCATGCGATCGCAATTGACACGCGCAGGAGCGCGACTGTCTGCTTCAGCGCAAAAATATCCGCGAGCGTTGCGGATAGCTGAATGCCGGAGCCCGATCGCCGTCGATCGACGGAGAAACCCGATCATGCACGAAAAATGAAATTCCGACCGATCGTATGCGCACGTTACGTCGGCGCCCAAGCGGCGGAGGTCGGCTCGCCGTCGCGGTGGCGGCAGTGGTGGCGTGCAACACCGGCGCGATGGTGGCGGACTTCGGCGATCATTCACCCGATCGCGCCACCTTTTGACGACCCATCCGATCGTCGCGCTGCTCGCGGTCGAGTACATCAAGCCGGACGCGAGCGGGCGCGTGTTGATCGACGCATTCGGTCCGTCGGAACACCGGCAATGCTTGCGCCACTCGACAAGCCGAGCCGGCCCATGCGACCCTGCACGGCTTCCGGCGCATCGAGCAGCGCACACGCCACTCACCCCACTCACACGAGCGTCAAATGCCTTCCTACGCCTTCCGCCTGCTGAATGTCTTCGCCGAATCGACGTTCGGCGGCAACCCGCTTTGCGTATTCGAAGATGCGCGCGGCATGGACGACGCGACCATGCGCGCACTCGCCGTGCAGTTCAACCTGTCGGAAACGACCTTCGTGCTGCCGTCGGCGTGCGCGCATGCGCGGGTACGCATCTTCACGCCGGGCTACGAGATGGCCTTTGCAGGCCATCCGACGCTCGGCACCGCGCATGTCGTGCGCGACCTGCTGGGTGCGGGCAACGATCTCGCGCTCGAATTCAAGGCCGGCGTGGTCGACGTCAACGCGCACGACGACGTGTGGACGTTCACCGCGCCGCACGTGGGCATGCCAAAGACGGCGCCGTGCGATTTGTCCGCTGCCCGCACGGCGGCCCTGCTGGGACTCACGGAAGCCGATCTGCTCGCGCCGCCGATCTGGGTCGACACGGGTGCAGACCAGTTGCTGGTCGCGGTCAAGAACCCCGCCGCCGTACGGCGTGCGCAGCCCGACAGCGCCCGCCTCGACATCTGGCCTCAAAGCAGTCTCGGCCGCAGGACCGCGTATGTGTTCGCGTTCGACGCCAAGCGACCGGGGACGGTGGTGTCCCGTTACTTCTTCGTGAAGCAGGGCAGCGTGTCGGAAGACCCCGGCACGGGATCTGCGTGCGCGAATCTGGGCGGATGGCTGCTTGCGATGAACCGCGACCTGCCTGCCGCGTTTCACGTCGAGCAGGGTGAAGCCGTCGGGCGGCCTTGCCTGCTGCGGTTGTCAGTCAATACAACCGGCGAGATCGAGGTCGGTGGGCGCGTGATCGAACTGGGGCGCGGCGTCGTCAACCTGTAGACGCGCCCGACGGACAGGTCGTTACCGTCTGCGGAATCGCGCGGTTCGCGGCCCACGCTGCGACGACAGGTTCGTCAGCAATCTTCCGGGGATAGGTTTCGCGTCCGAACCACTGCATACATGGCCGTCACCCGCGCGCGATCCGCCACCGGCCACGAGGCGGAATGACAGCGGTGACGCCGATCGAGTTTCGCTTTGCAGTTGGCGTCCGAGGTCAAAAGCGGCTGCGCTGCAGCGTGCGCCTGGGCGAATCCATTCAGATCGACGGCAGCGATCATCGGCGGTTCGAGGAACGGGTGCCGGCCTGCACGCTGCTGGCGGAGGTGGACAACCCGACGCGCCGCCTGAGAACGCCGCATTTCACGCAAACCGAATCGATCTTCCTCTACTTCGAGCGCTGGGACTGTGCGGTCACCAGTGCGTTTCCGAATTGTTCTACCGCTCCGTCAAAGCGGGACGCGCCGACATCGAAGACCCAATGGCGCAGTGACGGTCGCGCGGCGAGCCCCAGTTCCGCGATCCGGTATTGTGTGTCTATCGTGGCCAGCACGGCCGTCACCATGGCGTGCGGCATACCGTCGGTGGCCGCGTTCGTCAACCCGCCGTCGAGTATGCTCGGCGCGAAGGCTGCACTTTGCAAACCCTGCTGCATCGCCGTTCGGGCGGCCGTGGCGGCGGCCTCCGCGGTGACATCGATTGTCCAGCGTGAGGGATCACCGAGCCCGATCAACAGCACGCGGCCCGCTTCGATGCCCGCGGGCGGGCGGCTGATCAACAGTGTTTCCATCGGCGCTGCCAGAAAGTGACCTTCTTGCCGCAACCCGGTGAGCGCCCCCGAAAGCGCGAGGTCGAGATGGCGTAGTCCGCCCGCCGGCCCCCCACCTGCCGCCTCGTGGGCGAACATGCAACCACAGGAAAGATCAACCTCCGCCCCGACGCCATCCCATGCGGCAACCTCGAAGGACACATCACGCCAACTGCCGATGATCTGCCGTAGAACCATATCGTCTCTCCCGTGAGGTCAGGACGCGGCGGGCCCGTCTTCGATCCCGACGATCAATGCAAAAGCCACCCGCGTGCAACGGACCAGACATGTGTGTGCAATCCAGATCAACGGCTTGTGCCGATCGGGATTGCCCTCGATGACTTCCTGTTCATGCGAAATCGCAGCGGCTACACGTCCTGTCAGCGTGACGCGTAGAGGTCGCGCCACGCACGTCGACCACTCGTTTCGAGCATGACCTACGCAACGTTGCCGATGAGCTTCAACAACGCCGTGTGGTCGACCGCGAGATCGGCCGAGTTGTCGAAGTGATACAGATAACGCGTCGCAAATGCGTCCGTGGACGCACGGTCCAGCTTGAGCAATTCCCGTGTTCTTGCCACGACTACCGTCGGCGTCAGCTCCAGCTCACCCTCTTGATCCAGCGCTTCGTCCAGCATGACGATCAGTCGGCTGAGCGGCTCCAGCCACTTCATCGAATCGTCGAAGGCCATCACCTGCAGAAAATCGCCGGCCGATTGGTGCCCATGGGTCTTCTCATACTCGCGACGCTCAAGTTCGACCAGTGTCCGGTGCAAATCGAGAAGCGCGGTCCGGATGCGGGCGCAGTGTTCTGCCTGGTGGGAATGTGTTCCAGTATTCATATCGGTTCACCTGTTCAGCCGTGTTCCATTCGGTGACGGCCCGTGCACCGTGTTTCGCAGGCCGCCAGTCACATTACGACGCGTCATCATGGAAGATTGTCTCGACAGATGGCATCGGTTGCCTGTCGTCCATTGAGATCGCACACCGCTCGCGTCCCGGGTACGGAACGGAACGCGCAGATGACAGTATCACGACGACTATCGCCTTTCACGGCCCAAGGCTTCGTGCAGTTCATGACGTTGCGCCAACGACTTCGAAGTGTCAATCGCCAGCGCGAGACGCGGGGCATCGCCGTCGACTTCAGGCGCCGCGCCCCTGCCCCGCCCGCTTCCACGACGCCACATGACATGTCGCGTCGGGCGCTCGCACCGCCCGACGCGCCATGTCTCGAGACGACGGACACGGACTGATGTCTTGCCGCAGCGCTGGTCAGCGCGCCACACGCGACGAATCTCATGCATTCATGCAGCCCGCGCCGCCGCGTTTGCTATGCTGCGCGCATCGCCCGCCCGCGCCGCTCGCCACCCATGACCGCCCTCGCCCCCGACCTCGCCCGCACGCTGTGCGCCTCCTGCGACGCGCGCTTCGGCACGGCCGCCATCTGGCCGCTGGTCGAGCACGCATATCGCGAACCGCAACGCCACTACCACACGCTCGCGCACCTGGCCGAGCTGTTCGCGCATCTCGCGCCGTATCGCGCGGAACCGCTGTGGCCGGCGATCGAACTCGCGGTATGGGCGCACGACTTCGTGTACGCGACGACGCTGCCCGATTACGCGGATAACGAAGCACGCAGCGCGCAATGGCTCGTGCAGGTCACGAACGCCCATTGCAGCGAAGCCTGGTTGCATGCGCACGCTTCGCACGTATCCGTTGCGCACGATCTCGTGCTCGCAACGAAATCGCATCGGCTGCCCGATACGTTCGCATCCACTCTGCAGCTGCAACGCGCCGGGCGGATCTTTCTCGACGCCGATCTCGCGATCCTCGCGGCCGCGCCCGATCGGCTGCGCGAATACGACCGTGCCATCGCACGCGAGTGGGCGCAGGATCCCGATGCGCCGTCGGCAGCATTCCGCACGGGCCGCAGGCAGGCGCTCGAACATCTGCGCGCACAGGTCCCGCTGTTTCAATCGGCGGAATTCGCGCCGCTCACGCCGCTCGCACAGCGCAATCTCGACACGCTGATCGCCGCGTACGCATAAGCGCCGGGCACGCCCGCACGAACGCGCCCGACTGGCCACCATCGGCTCGGCCGAGCCGCCCCGTCACGCCCGGCGACCCACACGCCCGATCGGCACGACCTCTTCCAGCAGCACCCCGCAGCGCCGGGCTCTTGCCTCGTCATTCTTGTACGACATCACACAAAAACCCGGCAGAAGCCTCGATTTCGCCGAGAAGCCGCCGCACGCGCGCCGACCTGGAGAGTAACCCTCCGAACATCATATGATTGCATTCTCACATTTTATGTGATTTTATTGTCACATCTTGCACGCCGCCGCCGACCACGCGCGCGGCGCACCCCATACCAAGGAAGAGACGCAGATGGAGACAATCGCCGTCATCGGCAGCAACATGGTCGACCTCGTGACCTATGTCGCCCGCATGCCCGCCCGGGGCGAAACCCTCGAAGCGCCGAATTTCGAGCTCGGCTGCGGCGGCAAGGGGGCGAACCAGGCCGTCGCGGCCGCGCGCCTCGGCGCGCGCGTCGTGATGGTCACGAAGGTCGGCGACGACGTCTTCGCCGACAACACGATCCGCAACTTCGAGCGCGAGGGCATCGACACCACACACGTGCGCAAGGTCGCCGGCGTGCCGAGCGGCGTCGCGCCGATCTTCGTCGAACCCGATTCGAGCAACAGCATCCTGATCGTCAAGGGCGCGAACCGCCACCTGACGCCGACCGACATCGACGCGGCCGCGCCGCAGCTCGCCGAATGCGCGCTGATCGTGCTGCAGCTCGAGATCGAGCTCGACACCGTCTATCACGCGATCGACTTCGGCGCGCGGCACGGCATCCCGGTGCTGCTGAACCCCGCGCCCGCGGTGGCCGACCTCGATTTCGAGCGGATCCGTCCCGTCGAATTCTTCGTGCCGAACGAAACCGAGCTCGCGATCGTGTCGGGCATGCCGGTCGATTCGCGCGACACCGCGGCGCGCGCCGCCGAAGCGCTGGTCGCGCGCGGGCTGAAGCACGTGCTCGTCACGCTCGGCAGCAACGGTTCGCTGCTGGTATCGCGCGACGGCGTGCGGCACGTGCCGGGCGTACCGGTCGACGCGCGCGACACGACAGGCGCGGGCGATGCGTACATCGGCTGCTTCGCGCGCTGCTACGCCGCGTCGCGCGACGCGGTCGACGCGATGCGCTACGCATCCGCGTACGCCGCGCATTCGGTCACGGGCCTCGGCACGCAGAAGTCGTACGCCGACACCGCGACGTTCGAACGCTTCCTCCGCGACGCCGGCATGTAAACGGCGCCTTCATCGACGAGACAATTGGGAAGGAGACACCCATGGGCCGAGCCAGAATCGAACACACCCCCGACGGCTATTACCTGAACCGCACGCCGCTCTTCGCATTCACGCTGCTGTGCTGCCTGTTCGCGCTGTGGGGCACCGCCGCGAACCTGAACGACGTGTTGATCGCGCAGTTCAAGAAGTCGTTCTTCCTGTCCGATTTCGAATCGGCATTCGTGCAGTCCGCGTTCTACCTGGGCTACTTCTTCCTCGCGATTCCGGCCGCGACCGTCGTGAAGAAGTTCAGCTACAAGACGACGATCCTCGTCGGCCTGCTGCTCTACACGACCGGCTGCCTGCTGTTCTTCCCGGCCGCGTCGATGGCGAAGTACGGGATGTTCCTCGTCGCGCTGTTCGTGATCGCGGCGGGCCTGTCGTTCCTCGAAACCGCGTCGAACTCGTATTCGACGCTGATGGGCCCGCGCGAGACCAGCACGCGGCGGCTGAACATCTCGCAGACGTTCTATCCGTTCGGCGCGATGGCCGGCGTGTACATGGGCAGCTTCCTGATCTTCAAGGAAGGCGACGCGTCGCATGCGCAGCTCGCCGCGATGTCGGCCGCCGAAGCCCACGTGCACCAGCTCGCGATGATCCAGGCCACGCTCGAGCCGTACAAATGGCTGATCGTCGTGCTCGTCGCCGTGTTCATCGTGTTTGCGCTCACACCCTACCCGGCCTGCAAGGGCAACGGCCCCAGCGTGGCCACGCACCGGATCGACGCGCGCGGCACGCTGGCGCGCCTGTTCGGCAACCGGCGCTTCGTCGCGGGGATCGTCGCGCAGTTCCTGTATGTCGGCGCGCAGGTCGGCGTGTGGAGCTTCACGATCCGGCTCGCGATGCAGATCGGCGGCCTCACCGAGCGCGGCGCATCGCACTACCTGCTGGCGACGTTCTTCGCGTTCTTCGTCGGCAAGCTGGTCGCGACGCTCGTGATGAAGCGCGTCGGCCCGGCCAAGGTGCTGATCGTCTACGGCATCCTGTGCATCGTGCTGCTTGCCTACACGATCAGCGTGCACAACATCACCGCCGTCTATGCGGCCGTGGGCGTGAGCGTGTTCCTCGGCCCGTGCTGGCCGACGATCTACGGCCTCACGATCGACGGGCTCGGCAAGGACACCGAGTACGGCGGCTCGATCCTCGTGATGAGCATCGTCGGTGGCGCGGTCGTGCCGCTGATCCAGGGGCTGATCTCCGATCACACGGGCGGCAACATGCAGCTCGCGTTCGTCGTGCCGCTCGCGTGCTTCGTCGTGATCGTCTACTACGGCTTCTACTGCCTGCGCCACCTGCCGGCCGCGACGCCCGACGCGGCCGCCGACGGCAACGCGTCCGCGCGCTACGCCGCCACGCGCAACACGTCGGGAGCGTAAGCATGCGAGGCGAAATCGAACTGCGGCGCGACGACTTCCGCGACACGCCGCGCACGCTGTACCGCACCGACGGCCTGACCGTCACCGCGTTCGCGTATCCGTCCGGCGTCGAGGCGTTGAAGCTCGAGAACCGTCGCGGCCACATCGTCGTGCTGCCATATCTCGGCCAGATGATCTGGGCCGCCGCGTTCGACGGCTGCGACCTGACGATGAAGCACATGTTCCGGCAGCCGAAGCGCGCGGCATCGATCATCGATACCTATGGCTGCTTCATGTTCCACAGCGGGCTGCTGCGCAACGGCTGCCCGGGGCCGGACGACACGCATGCGCTGCACGGCGAGATGCCGTGCGCGCCGATGGATCGCGCGAGCCTGGTCGTCGGCGCGGATGCGCGCGGCGCGTTCGTCGAAGTGACCGGCGAATATGAATATGTGCAGGGTTTCGGCAGCCACTATGTGGCGCGCCCGTCGGTGCGGCTCGCCGAGCACGCCGCGCAGATGACGATCGCGATGGACGTGACGAACCTCGCCGGCACGTCGATGGACCTGATGTACATGGCCCACCTGAACTACGTGTACGTGCCGGGCGGCCGTTTCGTGCAGTCGCAGCCGCGCGGCGGGTTGCGGCTGCGCGACAGCGTGCCCGCGCACGTGAAGCCGACCGCCGCATGGCGCGACTACACGGCCACGCTCGCGCGCGAACCGGAACGGCTTCACACGCTCGATACGCCCGCGTTGTACGACCCGGAGATCGTGTTCTTCATGAACGACGTGGCAACGGATGCAAGCGGCGTCGCGCATTTCCTGCTCGAGCACCCGGACGGCGGCGCCTTCCACACCGCCTACCGCCCCGAGCAATTCCCGCACGCGACGCGCTGGATCCTGCACAACGCGGACCAGCAGGTCGCCGCGTTCGCGCTGCCGTCGACCTGCGAGCCGGAGGGTTATGAAGCCGAACGCCGCAAAGGCCATGTCGCGGCACTCGCGCCGGGCGCGACGCGCCGCTTCGAAGTCGTCACCGGCTACCTGAGCGCGGCGGAAGCACGCAATGCGTGAAGCGATGCGCGGCCGCGCGGCGTCAGGTCACGAGCGCGATCCCATGTTCGCGGATCGTCGTTTCGTAGCGGCGGCTCAGTTGCCCGTCCGAGATCACGTAGTTGAAGTCGGTCAGCTCGGCGAAATAGGCCGCGCGCACTTCGTCGAATTTCGTATGGTCGACGAGCAGGAAGCGGTTCTGCGCGCGCTCCATCACCTTCTTTTTCGCGTCGACTTCGTGGAAGTTGAAGCAGGTCACGCCGCAGCGGTCGCTCACGCCGGCCGCGGAGATGAACGCCTTCGACACGCGCACCGTGTCGAGGATGCCCGTCTCGGCCACCGACTCGAACACCATGTTCTTGCGATGGTACGCACCGCCGCACAGGATCACGCTGCAATGCGGCTTCTGCTGCAGCTTCGCGAATACGTTCAGCGAATTGCAGACCGCGGTGAATTCGAGGTCGTCCGGGATGAAGTCGACGACGAACGGCGTGGTCGAGCCGCAGTCGACGAAGATCGTGTCGCCGGTCGTCACGAACTGCGCAGCCAGCTTGCCGATGCGGCGCTTCTCCTCGGTCTGCCGGTTGTTCTCGGCGCTGACCACGTATTCGCCGATGTCGCTGCGCTGCGCGGCGAAGTGGCGCGTCACATAGCCGCCGATCAGGCTCAAGCCATGCGGATTGTCCGCGAGATCGCGGCGGATCGTCATTTCCGAGACGCCGAACAGCTCGGCGACTTCCCTCAGATGAATCGCGTTCTGCCCTTGCAGCACGTTCATCAGTGTCTTGATCCGTTCGCCCTTCTTCGTTTCCATGCCAGTATCCTGCGTGTCCGTCGCATCCGTCGCTTGTCGTGCCGGGCGCGCGGGCCCGGCCGGAATGTCGTATTTGTAACAAACCGATGTGAAAACATCAACTTTACGTGTGCCCTTCCGGCACACGCTCCGTGGAGTCCTGAAACATGCCGCTTTCCAACGCCCAACTCGCTCAAACCATCGATCACACGCTGCTCGCGCCCGACGCGAGCGACGCGCAGATCCGCGAACTCTGCCGCCAGGCGGCCGAACATCGCTTTTACTCGGTCTGCGTGAATTCGGCGAACGTGCCGCTCGCCGCGCGCGAGCTGGCCGATACCGGCGTGCTCGTGTGCGCGGTGGTGGGTTTTCCGCTCGGCGCCGGGCTGTCGGCCGCGAAGGCATTTGAAGCAACCGCCGCGATCGCGGCAGGCGCCGGCGAGATCGACATGGTGATCAACATCGGCGCGCTGAAGAGCGGCCGCGCCGACGACGTGAAGGCCGATATCGAAGCCGTGCACCGCGCATGCGGCGCGGTGCCGCTCAAGGTGATTCTCGAAACGGGGCTGCTGACCGACGACGAGAAGGTGTGCGTGTGCGAGATGTGCCGCGATCTCGGCGTCGCGTTCGTGAAGACGTCGACCGGGTTCGGCCACGGCGGCGCGACGCTCGCGGATGTCGCGCTGATGCGCCGCACGGTCGGCCCCGTGCTCGGCGTGAAGGCATCGGGCGGCGTACGTGACCGCGCGGCCGCGCTCGCGATGATCGAGGCCGGCGCGACGCGGCTCGGCACGAGCTCGGGGGTGGCGATCGTGACCGATCAAGGTGGCAGCGAGTCGGCGTATTGACGAACGCCTCAAGCCGCCACTACCCGGCACGACGTCACGTCCGGCAGCAACGGCAGCGTGAACATCTCGACGCTGAATACGCGCATCCGGGACACGTCGGATTCCGCACCCCGATGGCTGGATGACGGCTGCAGATCCGTGCTGTCGGGCGGAACCCAGCACGCTCGCCCGAAAGAACACAACCCGCGAAGGCTGTGAAGCCCTCGCGGTTTTTTGCATTCGACAGTACCGGGTCAACCGCAAGCCGGAAGCCTTCGTGCATCGCCGATCGGCTCGCTCTTTCTGACGGACCGCAAGCCCCTCAAGCGGAACGGATGCGCATCGTCTCGCAAGCATCGACGAACGGCCGACGACCCTCCCGCTCCGCTCACCGGTCCGGCACGGCGTCGGAACGGACGCGCCGGTTCTCCACTTCAGCGCGCATCGCTAGCGCACGGGCAGCCGGATGCAGGCGCAGCGCCTCGGCTCGATCCGCATGGGCACGGGCGAGAAGTTGATCGCAATCGACCGGGCCCGTGGCCGGCAAACCCAGGCGCTCATACTGCTCGTCCGGTGCATGGCTGGCGCGCATCAGGTCGCGTGCAAGCGTCGCCATGCGATGCTCGACGGCGTCGTCGAACAGCGGGGGCGCCTGCGCAGGATCCGCGAGAAAATCGAATAGCAGCGTACCGGCACGATACGAGTATCCAATGGGCGGGCTGACGATCTTCATCATGCTCACGCCTTGCGAAAACGGGAACGGCCCCGCCAGCTCGACATCTTGCAGTTCTTCGACGCGGAACATCTCGCGCATGTGCGTGGGCATCAACGTATATTCAAACAGCGGCGCATTTCGGTCCGGATCGGGTCCGGAGCGCATGTACACATAACGCCCGTCCGTCACGTTGACATGTTCGCCATGCATGCCGAATAGTGCCGCTTCCCGGACCGGAAGATCCTCGTCGATGGTTTTCCCGAGCGCCACGCCCTGCATGCGCGGTGTCGCCTGCAAGCCGAAGAAATCGAGGAGCGTCGGTGCGATGTCGATCATCTGCACGAGAGACTGGCGCCGAACGCCCGCACGACCGGAGCGGGGGTCCCAGATGAACAGCGGCGTATGCGCAAGCTCGTCGAACCAGGGTTGCGCCGTCTTGGCCCACCAGCCGTGTTCTCCCAGCATGTATCCATGGTCCGTACACACGATGAGCATGGTGTCCCGCCACAGATTCAGTTCGTCCATCAGGTCGAGAACCCGGCCCAGCGAGTGATCGCACATGGAAACGAGCGCGGCATATTCAGCTCGTGCATGCCGGATGTCCTCGTCGGTCTCGTTGTCGGAAACAGGACCGTATGGCGGCCAGTCGAAATGCGCGTCCGTATTCTTTCGCGGATAAAGATCGCGATACTTCGGATAACTGGTGAATGGTTCATGGGGATCGAAAGTCTCGATCTGAAGCAACCACGACTCCGCATCGTGATTTTCCCGGATGAACGCCTCGCCTGCGTCGAAAGTCAGCGTTTTCGGATCGAGATCTTCGGTCGGGTAGTACTGGCGGTTGACGAAGTCCTGCCGCGCGGCCTTTTCGTTCAGCGCCCCCTTGAGCCGCGTCGGCATCGGCGGCCGCCGGATTTGCCCCTTCCACGGGTCGCCCTCCTGCCCGCGGAAGAACTCCCAGCTGCTGTACCGCGTATGATAGGTCGCGCCGCCATCTTCCCAGTAGTGCGGATGATCGCTGGCCAGATGGGTATGGATGCCCTTGCGTCGAAGCATGTCCGGCATCGAATCGTCGAACGGTTCGAGCGGCCCCCAGCTTCGATGCAGGAAGTTGTAGCGCCCGGTATGCAATTCCCTGCGGGCAGGAATACACGCCATGCTGCCGACATAGCAATTGTCGAACGTCGCACTCCGCTCGGCGAGTCGCTGGAAAACCGGCACAATGCCGCTCATGCGCCCAGACAACGCCTTTGTTTACCCGTCCGCCGGCCCCATCGGCCGCTTCGCCAACCGGCTCGTCGCGAACCGCCCTCTGCTGCGCACACGTCGCGCGCTGCTGTCGCGCCTGCCGTTCCTGCAGCTCGCGAGCGAGGTCGAGAACGTCGTGTACTGCACGTGGCTCGTCGATGTCGCCGCAGTCGCCCACCTCGTGCCGCGCGGCGTTACGCTCGCGAGCCGCGACGGCCGCACGCCGTTCACGATCCTCACCTATGCACACCGTCATTTCGGCCCGCGTATCGCGGGCCCGCTGCGACGCGTGTTCCCGTCGCCGCTGCAAAGCAACTGGCGGCTTTACGTCGATGCGCTGCCGGGCGGCAGGCCGGCCGATCGGACGGTGCTGTTCGTGAAGAACGTGTTCGATCATCCGCTCTATGCGCTCGGCAGCCGGCTCTTCAGCGACGCGCTGCCGTCGCATCTCGCCGAATGCTTCACGCATGCCGTGCAGGATGGACGGTACCGAACGCGGTTGTCCGGCGGCAGAGGAAGCGCGCCCGATTTCCACTGCTCGGCGGCCCGGTCGGACGACTACACGCTACCCGCGGCGTTTGCACCGTTCTTCGAAAGCTGGCGCGACGCCATCGCTTACCTGTCGCTGCAGCACGCGGCCGTCGCGCATGTCGCGGACTGCGACGGCCTGGCCCATGCGTCGATCGACCTGCCGATCGACATCGATGCCGTCCGGCCGCTGAAGCCGGTCGAACCGGTCGGCGGCGGCGAGTTCCTCGCGCGCATCGGCGCGACCGGCGAACCGCTGTGCTTCGTCGTCCCCGATGTCGCATTCAAGGTGTTGTCGGAACGGGTGTTGTAGCGCCCTGCTCAACCCGTGCGCGACGCGTGCGCGGGTTCGCTCCCGTCGCCCTCGTCCGCGAGCCGCCCCACGTAATCCCGCACGAACTGTGCGGCGATCCGCCCCGACCGTGCACCGCGTTCCAGCGCCCACTGCAGCGCCGGTTCGCGCGCCGCATGGATCTGCGCGCCATCGAACCCGGCCTCGCCGAGCCGGCTTTCGACGACGGCCAGATAATCGTCCTGCGTGAACCCGTAGAACGTCACCCAGATCCCGAAGCGCTCCGACAACGAAATCCGCTCCTCGACCGCATCGCCCGGATGCAGCTCGCCGTTCTCCGCACGCGACACGTTCGCGTTGTCGCTCGCCTGCTCGGGCATCAGGTGGCGGCGATTGGACGTCGCGTACACCAGCACGTTCGACAGGTCGCTCGCGACCGAGCCGTCGAGCACCGTCTTCAGTTCCTTGTAACCGGTCTCGCCCGCCTCGAACGACAGGTCGTCGCAGAACACGATGTACCGTTCAGGCCGCGCACGCACCAGCTCGACGATCGCCGGCAGATCGCCCAGCCGTTCCTTGCCGACCTCGATCAGCCGCAGCCCGTGCGGCGCAAACGCATGCAGGCACGCCTTCACGATCGACGACTTGCCGGTGCCGCGCGCGCCGGTCAGCAGCACGTGATTCGCTGCGAACCCGCGCACGAACTGCCGCGTGTTCCGTTCGACGATCGCCACCTGACGGTCGACGTTGCGCAGCGCATCGAACGCGATAAGTGCGGGTGCCGCAACCGGCTCGAGCGGCGCTGTCCGCGTCCCGCCATCGAAACCGCGCCAGCGGAACGCGACCGCCGCGTCGAAATCGACGGGCGCCGCCGGCTGGCCAGTGCCCGCCAGCGCTTCGAGCGCGGCGGCGATCCGTTCGAGCTGATGCGCGAGCCCCGGGCCGTCGACGGCGGCGCGAGCGTCCGGCAGCGCGGCCATCAGGTTCTGCATGTCGCGATCGCCGCTCATTGCCGCACTCCTTGCGATGCGCTCGCCTGAAACGGAAACCGCTGCGCGATCGCCACGCCGACGAGCGCCACGCCGCCGCCGATCAGGTGATACAGCCGCAGCGATTCGCCGAGCAGCACGATCGCGCCGCCGGCCGTCATCACCGGCAGCAGGTTCATGAACATCGCGCAGCGGCTCGGTCCGAGCAGCCGCACGCCCTGCATCCACAGATACGGCAGCACCACCGACGCCAGCACGCCGGCATACAGGATCAACGGCACGCTCGCGCGCGTCGGCCATGCCGCCTGCGCGGGCAAACGCAGCAGCATCGGCACCATGAACACGAGCGCGGCGAGCGCCTGCACGTAGGTCGACTGCCACGCCGGCAGCGCACCGATGCGCCAGCGCTTGAGCAGCACGCCGTACAGCGCATACGCGGCCGACGCGGCCAGCATCAGCAGGTCGCCCGCATGCACGCCGCGTGCGGCGATCGTCGTCGGATGCCCCTCGGCAATCAGGTAGACGACGCCCGCGAGCGACAGCACCCCGCCGCCGACCATGCCGGCGCTAGGCGGATCGCCGAGCAGCAGCGAGCTGAGCGCCATCGTCATCAGCGGCACGAGCGCCGTGATGATCGCCATGTTGGTCGCGCTCGTCGTTTTCGCGGCCTCGTAGGACAGGCTCTGGAACAGCGCCATCGCGAGAAAGCCGAGCACCGCGAGCTGCGGCAGGTGTGCGACGAGCGCCGCGCGATTGCGCCACGCGGGTCGCAACGTGAACGCGCTCATCAGCGCGACGGCGAGCAGCAGCCGGTAGAACGTGATTGCCGACGGGTCGATCGTTGACGCCGACAGCTTGGACACGACCACGTTGCCGGCCCACAGCGCGATCGCGCAGAAAGGAAACAGAAATGGAGACTTGTTCATCGCATTTGACGGATTAATATCGTGACAGGGGTCTGGCGTGGATCGGAACGCCATCGTGCCCGTCCGCCCAACTGCCTGTCTCACGCCAAAATGTCACGACTTGTCGCCAATCGGACACTCGAGTCCACCGCGCCCGGCGCACACCTGCGCTACGAATCGACGCCGATGCCCGTATCGGCGATGGCGGCGGCGTACCCGCACGGCACGTCGATCCCGACGCACAGCCATCGCCGCGCGCAACTGCTCTATGCGATCGAGGGCGTGATGCACGTGCAGTCCGAAGGCGCGTCGTGGGTCGTGCCGCCGACGCGCGGCGTGTGGCTCGAAGCCGGGCTCGACCACACGGTGCAGATGAGCGGCGACGTGCAGATGCGCACCGTGTTCGTCGAGCCGGGCGCGGTCGAGCACCTGCCCGCGCGGAGCTGCGTCGTGGAAGTACACCCGCTGTTGCGCGAGCTGATCCTCGCCGCGGTCGACGTGCCGCTCGACTATGCGCCGGGCTCCCGCCACGATCACCTGATGCACCTGCTGCTTGCCGAGGTGACGGTCGCGCCGCTGCTGCCGCTGTACCTGCCGTGGCCGCACGACGCGCGCCTGCGGACGATCTGCGACACGCTCGTCGCCGCGCCCGACGACACGCGCACGATCGCAGAATGGGGCGACCTGCTCGGCCTGTCGGTCCGTACGCTGCATCGCGCGTTCCAGCGCGAGACGGGGCTCAGCTTCCGCCGCTGGCGCGAACAGGCGCGGCTGCTGCTCGCGCTCAAGCGTCTCGCGCACGGCGAGAAGGTGCTGACCGTCGCGATGGATCACGGCTACAACAGCCAGAGCGCGTTTTCCGCGATGTTCAAGCGGCACTTCGGCGTGTCGCCGTCGGCGTTTTACACGTAGCGCGTGGTCGTGCGTGCCGCGCGTGTCATGCGCAGCACGGGCGCCGTGAGCGATAGAATCGCGCTCATGAACCCAATCAGCCCGCACCGTTTGCAAGCGTCGCCGCACGAATCCCGTACCGTGAATACGCTCACGTGGGAACACGCGCCGATCACCGATATCTGCGCCGTCCAGGCCAACTACGGCCATCTGCTCGTGTTGACGACGGACGGCTCGCTGCACGGCGTCGATCTCGATACGGGATGCCACTCGATGCTGTGTTCGGTGTCGTTACCGCCGCTCCCGCCTCCTACGGGTCACACCGCGTTCGGCGCGCCCGCTTATCGCCTGCACGCTTCGCCTGACGGCCAGCACGCGGCGATCGTGACCGACTACGGGCGGCACGGCCTCGTCTTGGACGTCACCACCGGCACACCGACGATGCAACTCGACGGCGGCGACTACTACTCGCATACCGTCCCGTTCAGCGCATGCTTCCTGCGCCATCGCGATCGCACGATCTTCGTGCACCGCACCGCCTGGAACCGGCTCGACGCGGCCGACCCGGCCACCGGCGCATCGCTGACCGCGCGCGACATCGCGCCGTACGCCAGCAACGACCGGCCCGCGCATTACCTCGACTACTTCCACGGCCGGCTCGTGCCGAGCCCCGACGGCAGCCGGCTGTTCGATGACGGATGGGTCTGGCATCCCGTTTCGATCCCGCGTGCATGGTCCGTCGCCGCGTGGCTCGACGACAACCCCTTCGAAAGCGAAGACGGCGCATCGGTGGTCAGCCTGACCCAGCGCGACGATTGGGATACGCCCGCGTGCTGGATCGACAACCGGCATATCGCGTACTGGGGGCTCGCCGACTGGGACGAAGATGAATTCGCCGAAACCGGGCAAGACGCCGGCGTGCGCATCCTGGATGCGACCGACGCCCTGCAGTCGCACGACCGGCGCATCCCGATGGCGACCGAACCCGACCGGATCGGCGCCCTGTTCAGCGATGGCGCATCGCTGTACGTCGCGACGCCGGGCGGAACGACGATCTGGAGCCTGGCGTCGGGTGCGTCGCTCGGGGCACTTCCGGGCTTCGTCGCTCGTCGGCACGATCCGGTACGCGGTTCGCTGATCGCATGCGATGCCGGCACGATCGCCGAGTACCGGTTGCCCCTGCAGGCCGCGCGCACCGCATGACGCACACCGTTACCGCGCCGCAATCCCCACGATGAAGAACACGCACGCGGCTGCCGATGCCACCGTGCGCACGTGATTCCACATCGTCCAGTCGTGCACGTAGCGCGTCCACAGCGCCGCGCCGTGCGCGGTCGACGGATCGGCCGCGGCAAGCGCATCGTTGAGCGGCACGTTGACGGCCATCGTCACCGCGAACATGCCGAACACGTACAGCACGCCGCCCGCGACCACCGCCATCGCGCCCGGCTGGTCGCGATCGAGCAGCGCAAGCACGACGAGTGCAAGCGCCATCAGCGTCGTGACGAGGAACAGCGGCATGAACGGCGAACGCACGATATCGACGTTGATCGCGTTCATCGCGGCCACGCCGGCATGCGGCGCGATCCGTCCGAGCGACGTCATCACGAACGTCGAGAACGCGAAATACACGCCGGCCATCAGCCCGCAGCCGATGGCCGAACCCCACAGCAATGCGGCGGTTGCGAACGCGATCATGATCGTGCGCTCCACACGCCGGTCGCGGCCGCCGCGCGCGCATAGTCGGCGAAATCGCGTGCCGGCCGCCCGAGCGTCTCTTCGATGCCGTGCGTCACCGCGCTGTTGCGCCCGTCGAGCACCACGCCGAACAGATCGTCGAGCAACGCGACGACCGGCTCCGGCACGCCGACCTCGCGCAATCCGGCAACGAACGCAACCGCCGGAATCTCGCGATAGACGACCGGCCGGCCAGCGGCCAGCGCGATTTCGCCGACAGCTTCGGCAAACGTCAGCGCGCGCGGGCCCGTGACCTCGATCACGCGGTTCGCGACGCGCGCATCGGTGAGTGCGGCTACCGCGACGTCCGCGATGTCGTCCGCATCGACGAACGGCTCGCGCACCGCACCGGCCGGCAATGCGACTTCGCCGGCCAGCACGCCGTCGATCAGGTAGCCCTCGGAGAAGTTCTGATTGAACCAGCTCGCGCGCACCACGCCCCAGCCCACGCCCGACGCCTGTAACGCGGCCTCGGCGGCCTGCGCGCGGGGCTCGCCGCGCCCGGACAGCAGCACCACGCGCTCGACGCCGCTTTCCCGTGCCAGCCGCGCGAATGCGGCGATTGCTTCCACCGCGCCTTCAACGGCCAGGTCGGGCTGGTAAGTCACGTATGCGGCCGACACGCCGTCGAGTGCGGCAGGCCACGTCGCGGGCGCCGTCCAGTCGAAGCGGACGGCCGACGTACGCGACACGGGCCGGGTCGCGATGCCGCGCGCGCGCAGCCGTGCATCGACGCGGGCGCCCGTCTTGCCCGAACCGCCGACGATGAGGGTGGGAAGTGCCGACATGTGCGTCTCCTTCAGTCTCGATCAAAAATACGATAATTTCTCGTGTTTCAAAAACACGATAGACTCTCGCATTTGAAAGATCAAGTTTTTCCGGAGGCGGCATGGGGCGACAGAAATCGGGGCGGAATGACGAGCCCGAAGCGGCAGCCGACGCGCCGGTGCGCGCGCGGCTCGTGCCGACGCAGCAGCGCAGCCGCGAGCGGTTCGAGCGCATCCTCGCGTGCGCGTCGGAAGTGATGATCGAGAAAGGCTGCGACGCGTTCCGGATGAGCGACATCGTCGAACGCACGGGCATCTCGTTCGGTTCGCTGTACCAGTATTTTCCGGACAAGACAGCCGTGATCGGCACGCTCGCGGAGCGCTACAACGAGGCCGGGCACGATTGCGTGCGGCGCGATCTGGCTGCGATGAAGACGCTCGACGATCTGCACGACACGCTGTGCCGCATTACCGACAGCTACTACCGGATGTTCGTCGACGAGCCGCTGATGCGCGACATCTGGCGAGCCACGCAGGCCGACCGCGCGCTGCAGGCACTCGATCGCGAGGACGGCGAGTTCCTGGCCGGGTTGTTTGCTGATGCGTTGGGAGAAGTGGCGCCCGGCTCCCCCCATGCGCAACGGAGCGCATTCGCCGAGCTGATGATGATCCAGATCGCGGCGGCCGTGCGGCATGCGATCACGCTGCCGCCGAAGGCGGCACGACAGATCCTCGCGATGTTCAAGCGTGCGCTGCCGCGGGATCTGTCGGTACTCGACGCATAGTCGCGCCGTTCAATGCGTGCGGCCGCCCGCAGGCGGCCGCACGAAGTGGAAAGGCTTGCCGCTTACTTGCTGTAGTCGTACACGCCACGCCCCGTCTTGCGCCCGAGGCGCCCCGCCGTCACCATCTCGCGCAACAGCGGGCACGCGCGATACTTCGGATCCCCAAAGTCCTTCACGAACACGTCCATCACCGCGAGGCACACGTCGAGGCCGACGAGATCCGCCAGCGCGAGCGGCCCGATCGGATGGTTCGCACCCAGCTTCATCCCCGCATCGATCTCCTCCGCCGACGCGATCCCTTCAGCCAGCACGAAGAACGCCTCGTTGATCATCGGCACGAGGATCCGGTTCACGACGAAGCCCGGCGAATTGCGCACGCCAATCGGCGACTTGTCGAAACGCTCGGTCAGCGTGCGCACCGCCGACGCGGTCGCGTCGCTCGTCTGCAGCCCGCGGATGATCTCGACGAGCGGCATCAGCGGTACCGGGTTGAAGAAGTGCATGCCGACGAAGCGCGCCGGATCGGCGAGCGGTGCCGCGAGCGCAGTGATCGAGATCGACGACGTGTTGGTCGCGATGATCGCTTCGGGACGCGCAACGGCCTCGATCTGCTTCAGGATGCGGCCCTTCAGCTCGACGTTCTCGGTCGCGGCTTCGATCACGATATCGGCCGACGCGAGCTTCGCGTAGTCGGTCGACGTCGTGATGCGCGCCAGCGCCGCATCGCGCGTGGCTGCGTCGAGCTTGTCCTTCGACACGAGCCGCTCGAGGCTGCCCTTCAGCGTCGCGATGCCCTTCTCGAGGGCGGCGTCGCTGACGTCGATCATCACGACATTGAGTCCCGCAACGGCGGCGGTCTGCGCAATGCCGTTACCCATGGTTCCGGCGCCCACGACGCCGACAATTTCGATGGCCATGAAATTTCCTGTGTGTTCGGGTGCTGAGCGTTCGATTATCAGATGTTCTCGAAGATCGCCGCAATCCCCTGGCCGCCGCCGATACACATCGTCACGAGCGCGTAACGCCCGCCGATGCGCTTCAGTTCGTACAGCGCCTTGACCGTGATCAGCGCACCGGTCGCGCCGATCGGGTGACCGAGCGAGATGCCCGAGCCGTTCGGGTTGACCTTCGCGGGATCGAGGCCGAGTTCCTGCGTGACCGCGCACGCCTGGGCAGCGAACGCCTCGTTCGCCTCGATCACGTCGAGATCGGTGATCTTCAGGCCCGCGCGTTCGAGCGCCTTCTGCGTCGCCGGCACGGGGCCGATGCCCATGTACGCCGGATCGACACCCGCGTGCGCATACGCGACGAGGCGTGCGAGCGGCTTCACGCCCTGAGCGCGCGCGGCGTCCGCGCTCATCATCAGCACGGCTGCGGCCGCATCGTTGATGCCCGATGCGTTGCCGGCCGTCACGGTGCCGTTCTCCTTCTTGAACACCGGGCGCAGCTTCGTGAAATCGTCCTCGCTCGCGTCGTGACGCACGTGCTCGTCGGTGTCGAACGCAACCTCGCCCTTCTTCGTGCGGATCGAGATCGGCAGGATCTGATCCTTGAAGCGCCCTTCCGCAATCGCGCGCGCCGCGCGACGATGCGACTCGAGCGCCAGCGCATCCTGCGCGTCGCGCGAGATGCCGTACTTCGCCGCGACGTTCTCGGCCGTCACACCCATGTGGATCGTCTGGAACGGGTCATGCAGCGCGCCGAGCATCATGTCGACGAGCTTGCCGTCGCCCATGCGCTGGCCGAAGCGCGCAGCCGGCACGGTGTACGGTGCGCGGCTCATGTTCTCCGAGCCGCCGCCGATCGCGACGTCGGCGTCGCCGAGCATGATCGTCTGCGCGGCCGACACGATCGCCTGCAGGCCCGAACCGCACAGGCGGTTCACTGTCAGCGCGGGCGTGTGCTGCGCGACGCCGCCGTCGATCGCCGCGACGCGCGCGATATACATGTCCTTCGGCTCGGTGTTCACGACGTGGCCGAACACGACATGCCCGACCGCATCGCCCGGCACGTTCGCGCGCGACAGCACTTCGCGCACGACCTTCGCGCCGAGATCGGTCGGCGAGAAATCCTTCAGGCTGCCACCGAAATCACCGATCGCGGTACGGACACCGCTCACCACCACGACTTCTTTCGCTGCATTGCTCATCGTCTCACTCCGGTTCGTTCGCGCCCGCAGGCGCGGGGATACGTTGCGTTACATGTTCGGGTAATTCGGTCCGCCACTGCCTTCCGGCGTGACCCACACGATGTTCTGCGTCGGGTCCTTGATGTCGCAGGTCTTGCAGTGCACGCAGTTCTGCG
>NZ_CABVQC010000005.1 GCF_902499175.1 Burkholderia aenigmatica | reverse complement strand
AGCCTGCCGTCGGCGCCGCGCTTCGGGCCGGCCCGGCGCGGGGCGGCACGCTCCGCCGCGTCTTGAGCGGGCGGCGCGGCATCCTCCGCGTCGAACGGATCGGCGGAATCGGCAACTGCAGCGGGGGAACGGCGTGGTGACACAGGCATCGGATCGTCTGGGTGCTTCGCAAGGCAAGTACAATAGCGGCTTTCACGTCGTCCGAACGAACGACGCCGGCCAGGCCGCGCATCCCGTCATCATAGCGGCTCGCGCGCCCCATTTACGCGTTTCCGCCCTGCCGGCGACGCCCGCCGGCCGCTTCGAACCAGCCCGCATGTTCACGCTTTCCGATTTCGATTTCAATCTGCCGCCCGAGCTGATTGCACAAACCGCGCTGCCCGATCGCACCGCGAGCCGCCTGCTCGAGGTGGACGGCACCGTCGCGCCCGCGCGCCTCGTCGACCGCCATTTCACCGAGCTGCCGTCGTGCATCGCTGCCGGCGACCTGCTCGTCTTCAACGATACCAAGGTGTTGAAGGCGCGTTTCTTCGGCCAGAAGGCCAGCGGCGGCAAGATCGAAGTGCTGATCGAGCGCGTGACGGGCACGCATACGGCGCTGGCGCAGATCCGCGCGAGCAAGTCGCCGGGCGCCGGCACGACGCTGCGGCTCGCCGATGCGTTCGACGTGACGGTCGGCGAGCGCGTCGAGCCGTTCTTCACGCTGAACTTCCCCGCGCCGTGCCTCGACCTGATCGAGCAGTTCGGCCGCCTGCCGCTGCCGCCCTATATCGAGCACGATCCGGACGCGACCGACGAGACGCGCTACCAGACCGTCTACGCGAGCAATCCGGGCGCGGTCGCCGCGCCGACGGCCGGGCTGCACTTCGACCAGCCGATGCTCGACCGGCTCGACGCGATGGGCGTCGAACGCGCGACGTTGACGCTGCACGTCGGCGCCGGCACGTTTCAGCCGGTGCGCGTCGACAACATCGCCGAGCACAAGATGCACAGCGAGTGGTACGACCTGCCGCAGTCGCTCGTCGACCGGATCGCCGCGACCCGCGCACGCGGCGGCAATGTGATCGCGGTCGGCACGACGTCGATGCGCGCGCTCGAAGCCGCGGCGCGCGCGGCCGACGAAGCGGGCCGCCCGCTCGCGCCCACGCAGGCCGAGACCGACATCTTCATCACGCCCGGCTATCGTTTCCGCGTGGTCGACCGGCTGGTCACGAACTTCCACCTGCCGAAATCGACGCTGCTGATGCTGGTGTCCGCGTTCGCGGGCGTCGAGACGATCCGCGCCGCGTACCGGCACGCGATCGACGAGCGCTACCGCTTCTTCAGCTACGGCGACGCGATGCTGCTCACGCGCCGCGACACGCCGGAGGCGCCGCGCGCGTAAGCGCGGCATGCGCGACGGCCCGCGCACCGCGCGGCCGCCGTGCCCCGTTTTCCCGCTGCGCGCGCTACGATGGCGCGCACCCGATTTTTCACCGCCGCCGGTATTCCGGCGGCGCTTCCAACATGCGCCGGACTTGCGATCCAGAGTTAGCGCTTTAGCGGTTACTCTGGTCCC
Source organism: Burkholderia aenigmatica (assembly GCF_902499175.1). Lineage (GTDB taxonomy): Bacteria > Pseudomonadota > Gammaproteobacteria > Burkholderiales > Burkholderiaceae > Burkholderia > Burkholderia aenigmatica. The sequence goes on along the minus strand of NZ_CABVQC010000005.1, from coordinate 198,042 downwards.
ATGCAAAGCATTTCCGGTAGCAAGGAGAATGACGCGATGACCGAAGGTTCATCCCACGATACGCACGCTGCCGTGCAGGACCGCCCGGCGAACGGGCTTGAATTCGAACTGCTGACGACCGACGGCCACGCGCGCCGCGGCCGCGTGAAGCTCAACCACGGCGTGGTCGAGACGCCGATCTTCATGCCGGTCGGCACCTACGGCACCGTGAAGGCGATCCAGCCGCGCGAGCTGCACGAGATCAAGGCCCAGATCATCCTCGGCAACACGTTCCACCTGTGGCTGCGCCCGGGCCTCGACACGATTGACGCGCACGGCGGCCTGCACGGCTTCATGGGCTGGAACAAGCCGATCCTGACCGACTCGGGCGGCTTCCAGGTGTTCTCGCTCGGCGACCTGCGCAAGATCACCGAGGACGGCGTCACGTTCGCGTCGCCGATCAACGGCGACAAGCTGTTCCTGTCGCCGGAAGTATCGATGCAGATCCAGAAGGTGCTGAACTCGGACGTCGTGATGCAGTTCGACGAATGCACGCCGTATGCGACCAACGGCGTGCCGACCACGCACAAGGAAGCGGCCGACTCGATGCGGATGTCGCTGCGCTGGGCGAAGCGCTCGCTCGACGAGTTCGACCGGCTTGGCAACCCGAACGCCCTCTTCGGGATCGTCCAGGGCGGGATGTTCGAGGACCTGCGCGACGAATCGCTCGCGGGGCTCGCCGAGCTCGGCTTCCACGGCCTCGCGATCGGCGGGCTGTCGGTCGGCGAGCCGAAGGAAGACATGATGCGCGTGCTGCGGCACGTGGGCCCGAAGCTGCCGGCCAACAAGCCGCACTACCTGATGGGCGTCGGCACGCCGGAGGACCTGGTCGAAGGCGTCTCGAACGGCATCGACATGTTCGACTGCGTGATGCCGACCCGCAACGCGCGCAACGGCTGGCTCTTCACGCGCTTCGGCGACGTGAAGATCCGCAACGCGACGCACAAGAACTCGCTGAAGCCGCTCGACGCGAGCTGCACGTGCTACACGTGCCAGAACTTCTCGCGCGGCTACCTGCATCACCTGCATCGTGTGGGCGAGATCCTCGGCGCGCAGCTCAACACGATCCACAACCTGCACTACTACCTGCAACTGATGAGCGAGATCCGCGACGCGATCGAAACCCATACGTTCGACGCGTTCCGCCAGCGCTTCGCGGAGGATCGCGCGAGAGGGGTCGACTGACGGGCCGGCGGCCCGCACCGCGGCTCGTCACATGGGACGCGTACTAAATAACGCGTCCCGACTGTCGAACCCGACCGCCAAATATTACAATTACCTTTCCAAACAAGTCGCAACGGTATCGGTTCGCGCTTTAACAGCTTGATCCGAAAGCGCATTTGCCGATCCGTTTGCGCATGGGGCCGGTGGTAGAATAACCGGCTTATTTTTCGATCTTCCCTTACGGAGAGACCAACGTGCCGTTCATTTCCAACGCGTTCGCACAAGGTGCCGGTGGCGCCGAATCGAGCCTGATGAGCTTCCTGCCGCTCATCCTGATGTTTGCCGTGCTCTACTTCATCATGATCCGTCCGCAGATGAAGCGTCAGAAGGAGCATCGCAACATGCTCGCGGCCATGGCCAAGGGCGACGAAGTCGTCACGAGCGGCGGCCTCGTGGGCAAGGTGACGAAGGTCACCGAAGGCTACATCGGCGTCGAAATCGCCGAAGGCACCGAAATCACCGTGCAGAAGGCTGCCGTCACGACCATTCTGCCGAAGGGCACGATCAAGTCGCTGTAAGGCTTTCACCGAGCGTCCGGCTCCCCGCGCCGTGCCCGCCTGAGAGAGCGGGCCGCCGCGGCGCCGGACGCGACGCTTTCACGCCAACCACCCGTTCGGCTCCCTCATGAATCGTTATCCACTCTGGAAATATGTCGTGATGGTCGTGGCGCTCGCCATCGGCCTTCTGTACACATTGCCCAACTTCTTCGGCGAAGCGCCGGCGGTGCAGGTGTCGAGCGGCAAGGCCACGGTCAAGCTCGACTCGACCACGCTGACCCAGGTCGAATCGGCGCTCGCCTCCGCGCAGATCACGCCGGACGACGTCACCTTCGAGAACACGGCGACCAACGCGAACATCCGCGTGCGCCTGAAGGACACCGATACGCAGCTGCGCGTCAAGGACCTGCTGCAGAAGTCGCTGAACGCCGACCCGAACGATCCGCAGTACGTCGTCGCCCTGAACCTGCAGAGCGCGTCGCCGCGCTGGCTGACCGCCCTGCACGCGCTGCCGATGTATCTCGGCCTCGACCTGCGCGGCGGCGTCCACTTCCTGCTCCAGGTCGACATGACGGGCGCGCTGACGAAGAAGCTCGATTCCGACGCATCCGACGCGCGCACGCTGCTGCGCGACAAGAACATCCGCGACGGCGGCGTCAGCCGCGTCGACCAGTCGGTGGTCGTCAATTTCAGCGATGCGCAGACGGCGGAAGACGCCCGCAAGGTGCTCGCGCTGTCGATCACCGAACTGCAATGGGCGACCCAGCCCGGCGGTGGCGGCACGCAAGTCGTCGGCACGTTTACGCCGGCCGTGCAGAAGTCCGTCGAGGACGCCGCGCTCAAGCAGAACCTGACGACGCTCCACAACCGCGTGAACGAACTCGGCGTGTCCGAGCCGATCCTGCAGCAGCAAGGCAGTGACCGCATCGTCGTCGAACTGCCGGGCGTGCAGGACACCGCGAAGGCGAAGGACATCATCGGCCGTACCGCGACGCTCGAAGCACGCCTCGCCGACCCGATCAACACGCACCCGAACCCGAACGATCCGGTGCCGCCGGGCGAAGAACTGTTCACGCAGGGCATCCAGGCGCCCGTGCTGCTGAAGAAGGACGTGATCTTCACCGGCGACCGCATCATCGATGCATCGGCCGGCTTCGACGAACACCAGCGTCCGTCCGTCAACATCCGCCTCGACTCGGCCGGTGGCCGCGCGGTGCGCACGGTGTCGCGCGACAACATCGGCAAGCCGATGGCAATGGTGCTGTTCGAGAAGGGCAAGGGCGAAGTGCTGACGGTCGCGACGATCCAGTCCGAACTCGGCGACCGCTTCCAGATCACGGGCCAGCCGACGCCGCAGGCCGCGGCCGACCTCGCGCTGCTGCTGCGCGCCGGTTCGCTCGCAGCGCCGATGGACATCATCGAGGAACGCACGATCGGCCCGAGCCTCGGCGCCGACAACATCAAGATGGGCGTCCACTCGGTGATCTGGGGCTTCTGCGCGATCGCCGTGTTCATGATCGCGTACTACATGCTGTTCGGCGTGGTGTCGGTGATCGGCCTGTCGGTGAACCTGCTGCTGCTCGTCGCCGTGCTGTCGCTGATGCAGGCGACGCTGACGCTGCCCGGTATCGCCGCTATCGCGCTCGCGCTCGGTATGGCGATCGACTCGAACGTGCTGATCAACGAGCGCGTGCGTGAAGAACTGCGCGCCGGCCAGCCGCCGCAGCTCGCGATCCAGGCCGGCTACGCGCACGCATGGGCGACGATTCTCGACTCGAACGTCACGACGCTGATCGCCGGCCTCGCGCTGCTCGCATTCGGCTCGGGCCCGGTTCGCGCGTTCGCGATCGTGCACTGCCTCGGTATCCTGACGTCGATGTTCTCCGCGGTGTTCTTCTCGCGCGGGATCGTCAACCTCTGGTACGGCGGCCGCAAGAAGCTGAAGTCGCTCGCGATCGGCCAGGTGTGGAAGCCGGAAGGCGCCGCTGCCGGCGCGTCGTTCACCGACGCCGACGAATCGACCGACACCGCACGCGCCGCGAAGCTCGCCGCCCCCGCGAAGAGCAACGCGCCGCGCGCCGGCAAGCCGCAGCTGCGCAATCGCGCGCAGCAAGGCGTGTCGCCGAAGAAACCGGGCTCGACCCAATAAGGCCCCGGAGAAGACCATGGAATTTTTCCGCATCCGTAAAGACATTCCGTTCATGCGGCACGCGCTGGTGTTCAACGTGATCTCGCTGGTCACGTTCCTCGCCGCCGTGTTCTTCCTGTTCCACCGCGGGCTGCACCTGTCCGTCGAATTCACCGGCGGGACGGTGATCGAGGTGCAGTACCAGCAGGCCGCGGAACTCGAACCCGTGCGCGCGACGCTCGGCAAGCTCGGCTACGCCGACGCGCAGGTGCAGAATTTCGGCACGTCGCGCAACGTGCTGATCCGCCTGCAGCTGAAGGAAGGCCTCACGTCCGCGCAGCAGAGCGACCAGGTGATGGGCGCGCTGAAGGCGCAGAGCCCGGACGTCACGCTGCAACGCGTCGAGTTCGTCGGCCCGCAGGTCGGCCGGGAGCTCGCGACCGACGGCCTGCTCGCGCTCGCGTGCGTCGTGATCGGCATCGTGATCTACCTGTCGTTCCGCTTCGAGTGGAAGTACGCAGTGGCCGGCATCATCGCCAACCTGCACGACGTCGTGATCATTCTCGGCTTCTTCGCGTTCTTCCAGTGGGAGTTCTCGCTGGCGGTGCTCGCGGCGATCCTCGCGGTGCTCGGCTACTCGGTCAACGAGTCGGTCGTCATCTTCGACCGGATCCGCGAAACGTTCCGCCGCGAACGCAAGATGAGCGTGCAGGAAGTGATCAACCACGCGATCACGACCACGATGTCGCGCACGATCATCACGCACACGTCGACCGAAATGATGGTGCTGTCGATGTTCTTCTTCGGCGGCCCGACGCTGCACTACTTCGCACTCGCGCTGACGGTCGGCATCATGTTCGGCATCTACTCGTCGGTGTTCGTCGCGGGTTCGCTCGCGATGTGGCTCGGCATCAAGCGCGAGGACCTGGTCAAGGAAAAGAAGACCGCGCACGATCCGGACGATCCGAACGCAGGCGCGCAGGTTTAAGCGCCACGCTGCTTAGGCACAGACGACAAGCCGGCCCGATTGGGCCGGCTTTTTTCATGGTTGCGCCACTGCCGTGCATCGCGCCGCACGCTCGCCCTGCCCCGTCTCGCGCGTCGGCTACAATCGTGACCATCCCGCCGCGCCGCCCACCGGCCGCGCGTCGGCGGGACAGCACCTTCGCCCTCCGTTCAAACGTGCGGTCCCGATGATGCCTCCCACGCGTGTCGTTGTTCGCCTTGCCGTTTGCGCAGCCGTCACGGCCGCGCTCCTGCCCTGCGTGTCGTCCGTCGGTGCGCAACAGGCGGCGGCCGCGCCGCCCGCATCCGCACCCGCACCCGGCGCCGTCTCGCCCGCCGCCGCCCAGCCGCCTTCGCCCTGCCCGCCCGACTGGGAGCCGCAGATCTGCGAGCTCAAGGCGGCCGTGGAAGTGCTGAAGCGGCAGCACCTGACCGACGTCGACATCGGCGCGCTGCTGGACGCAACGACCCACGCAGGAATCAAGACGCTGCCGTACGCACGGTTCTTCGACGCGAAGGAGGAGCAGGAGCGCCGCGACGACGAACGACGCGCGCGCGACGGCACGCCCGGCATCGGCATCGTGTTCGAGACGCGGCCCGACGGGCTGCACATCGTCGACGTGATTCCCGACGCGCCCGCAGAACAGGCCGGCGTGCGCCCCGACGATCTCGTCGTCGCGATGAACGATACGAGCGTCGTCGGCATCGACCCCGCCGACCTGGCCAAGCTCTCGAGGGGCGACGCGGGCGTGCCGCTGAAGCTCACGGTTCAGCGCGGCCCGTCGCACGCGACGCTGAGCTTCACGCCCGTGCGAAAGATCCTCAAACCCCATCCGGCGACCGCGAAGCGGCTCGACGGCGACATCCTGTACACGCGGCTGTCGAGCTTCCCGGAACCGGCGGTCGGTGACTACATCGACACGGTGCAGGCCGCGCGCCGCGCTGGCGCGCCGGTGAAAGGCCTGATTCTCGACCTGCGCATCAACGGCGGCGGCGCAATCAATGCGGCGATCGGCATCATCGCTCTGTTCGCGGGCCGCGACCGCACCGCGATGGTGACGGTCGAGCGCGGCGACGCCAACCGCCGCCGCTACACGACCAACTGGCCCGACTACGAACTACCGGTCATGCGCGGGCAGGATCCGCTCGCGCCGCTGCAGGCCGACGACTGGTGGCGCACCGTGCCGCTCGTCGTGCTCGTCGACGGACAGAGCGCATCGGCCGCCGAAGCGACCGCAGCGGCGTTGAAGGATCTCGGCCGCGCGAAGCTGCTCGGCATGCCGACCTACGGCAAGGGCCTCGCGCAGACGGGCGTCGACCTGATCGACGGCACGCGCCTGAATTTCACGTATGCGCGCAACCTGCGGCCGAACGGCTGCCCGATGGACGGCTACGGCGTCGTGCCGGACTGGCTCGTGCCGCCGCGCCGCGACTCGGACGTCGACGGCGTGCTGCTGTGGTACCGGGAAGCCGACCTCCCCCGTGCGCCGTATGCGGACCGGCTGGCGCCCGATCCGTTCGCGAAGGGGCGCAAGGAACGGCAGAAGCTGCGCGAGCAGCGTGCGCTCGCGAAGATCGACACGGCGAAGAGCGCGGCGCTGCCGCAGCGCGTGTTCGGCACGGCAACCGACTGGCAACTCAGGCAGGCGCTCGCCGCACTCGCCGGGCGCCCTGTGCAGACCGTCGAAACCAAGCCGCAACTGATGCCGGCGCAGCCCGTGTGCGAGCGCGTCGGCAACTGACGCGCGCCGCCCGACCGGTTACCGGAATCCGAACCGCCGGCGCAGCACGACGAGCGCCACGAGGCTCAACACGGCCGCGAACATCAGGTAGAAGCTCGGCGCGGTCTTCATCCCGGTCGCCTTGATCAGCCACGCGATGATGAACGGCCCGAAGCCGCCGAAGATCGTCACCGCGACGTTATACGCAAGCGACATCCCGGTCGTGCGCGTCTGCACCGGAAACACTTCGGACAACAAACCCGGCAGCGCCGCGAAGTAACCCGTCATCAGGAAGGCCAGCAGCACCTGCAGCGCGATCAGCGTGCCGAAGCCCGGATGCGCGACCAGGTACGCGAACGCCGGATAGATCAGCACGAGGATGCCGATGGCCGGCGTGATCATCACGCGCACGCGGCCGTAAGTGTCCGACCAGTGGCCGACGAGCGGCGCGAACGCCATCTGGATCACGCCGACGACGAGGATCGCCGCGAACGCGGCCGACGGCGCGAGGCCGAGCTGCTTCACGCCGTAGGTCGGCATGAACAGCACGAGATAGGTTGCGACGGTGCCGAGCACGACCACGCCCATCGCGGCGACGAGGCGCGCCTTGTGCGACGCGAACGTGTCGCGCAGCGGGTTCGCGGTGCCTTCCGCCGCGAGGAACTCGGGCGTCTCGTCGACCTTCGTGCGGATGTAGTACGCGACCGGCCCGAGCAGCAGGCCGAAGAAGAACGGCACGCGCCAGCCCCACGACGCCATCTGCGCAGCCGACAGCTGCGCGTTCAGCACGGTGCCGAAGCCGGCGGCAAGCAGCGTCGTGAGCCCCTGGCTCGCGACCTGCCAGCTCGCGAAGAAGCCGCGCCGGCCCGGCACGTGCTCGGCGAGGAATGCGGTCGCGCTGCCGAACTCGCCGCCGGCCGAGAAACCCTGCATCAGCCGCGCGGCGACGAGGATCACCGGCGCCGCGACGCCGATCGTCTCATAGGTAGGCAGCACCGCGATGATCAGCGTGCCGCCCATCATCAGCAGGATCGACAGCGTGAGCGCGGCCTTGCGGCCCTCGCGATCGGCATACGCGCCGAGCACGATCGCGCCGAGCGGGCGCATGAAGAACGACACGCCGAACGTGCCGAGCGTGAGCAGCAGCGACACGGTGTCGTTGCCGGCCGGGAAGAACAGCTTCGAGATCGTCACCGCGAAGAAGCCGTAGACGACGAGATCGAACCACTCGAGCGCGTTGCCGATCGACGCGGCGACCACCGCGCGCCACACGCGCGGCGACGAGGCAATGGAACGGGACTGCGTGACGGCATGCATCGGCGATCTCCTTGTCGTTGTACGTTCTGTTCGATGCACTCGCGCGCGCCGTCGGCCTGCCCGGCGCCGCGCACGGCGCTCGGGCGATTATAGGCGCGCAAAAAAATACCGCCGCGCCCCCTGACGGGAACGCGGCGGTGTACTCGCGGCGGGCCAGCGCGGCGGCCGGCCCGGCCGGAAGCGTTACTGCTGCTTGACGGCTTCGGCCGTGATCAGCAGCTTCGTCTTCATCTTGAAGCCGTACTGCTTGCCGTAGTCGAGGCCGAAATCGTCGCGGCTGAATTCGCCGACGGCGTCGACACCGCACACTTCACGCTTGAGCATCGGGTGCGGCATGCACTTGAACGAATCGATCTTCAGCGTCACCGGCTTCGTAACGCCATGCATCGTCAGGTTGCCGACCACCGACACCGGCTTGTCGCCGTCGAACTTGATCGTGCCCTTGTAGTTCGCCTGCGGGAACTTGGTGACGTCGAAGAACTCGGCCGTCTGCAGGTGCTCGTCGAGCTTCGCGCTGCCGGTGTGGATCGACGCGATGTCGGTCGTCACGTCGACCGTACCCGTCTTCGCCGCGCGGTCGAGCGTCACGGTGCCGCTCGACTTGTCGAACTTGCCGCGCCAGACCGACAGGCCGCCGAAGTGGTCGGCCTCGAAGCTCGGGTACGTGTGGCTCGGATCGAACTGGTACGTTGCGCTATCGGCAAACGCCGAGAACGACAGCGACGCGGCCAGCGCGCCCGCGGCGATGATCAGTTGCTTTTTCAAACTCTTTCTCCTTGGAACGGCGCCGCGCCCTCGCGCGGCATTCAGGTGGGGCGACAGCCCGCCGCTTACTTGGTGGCGACGAGATGGAACTTGATCTGCACTTCGTCCGCGACGACCGACGTGTCCTTCCACTCGCCGGTACCGACGTTGAACGCCGAACGCTTGATCGGCAGCACGCCGTCGAACGTCTGCGTCGCGCCGCTTTGCGTGACCGTGACGGGCACCGTGACGTTCTCGGACTTGCCCTTGATCGTCAGCTTGCCGGTCACGTTGTACTTGTTGCCGCCCGCCGGCGCGATCGCCGACGACACGAACGTCGCCTGCGGATACCCCTTCGCGTCGAACCAGTCCTTGCCGGCGACCTGGTCGTTGTACATCTTGTCGCCGAGGTCATAGCTCGCGACGTCGATCGTCATCTGGGCGCTGCCCTGCGCGGCTTTCGCCGGATCGAACTTCACCTGCGCGGAAAATTTCTTGAACGCGCCTTCGGTCGGCACGTTCATCTGCTTCGACACGGCAGACACCTTGCTCTTCGCGAGGTCGACATCGGCGAGCGCCGCGCCCGACGCGAGAAGTGACACCGCGGCGAAGGCGGTCAGCATGGAGCGGGAGAAAGACACTTTCATGGGATCCTTCATTTGGCAAAGGGGAGCATCCGCGACAGCAGGCCGTCGCGGTCCAACAACTGGTGCTTGAGCGCCGCGAGCACGTGCAGCGAGACGAGCGCAAGCAGAATGTAATTCAAGGACACGTGCAGCGTCTTGAAGGTTTCCTTGAGCACCGGATCGGGGTCGATCAGCCGCGGCAGCGGCACGATGCCGAGGTAGACGACCGGGATGTTCGACGCCGAGCTGTACAGGTAGCCCGTCACCGGAATCACGATCATCAGCACGTACAGCAGGATGTGCACGCCGTGCGACGCCGCACGCTGCCACGCCGGCGTATCGCCCGGCAGCGCCGGCGGCACGTGAGTCGCACGCCACAGCACGCGCGCGACGGCCAGCGCGAATACCGTCACGCCGATCCACTTGTGCCACGAGAAGTACTTCAGCTTGGTCGGCGTGAAGCCGGGGATGTCGGTCATCACCCAGCCCAGCGCGAACGCGCAGACGATCAGCAGCGCGATCAGCCAGTGCAGTGCGATCGCAGTCTGCGTATAGCGTACCGGCGTGGCCGGCAGCGATTTCGATGCCATCTTGGATTCCTCAGTTCAGCGAACAGCCGCGCCGGCAATTTGTCCGACGCTTGTCAAGGGCGCCATGCTACCGCAACCTTTTGACGCGCGCGGACTCTGAAGACAGGCGCGCCAGCCGGCTGACGGTTTCCTGTCATGTTACCGATCAGTCACCGAACACATGATCGTTGACACACCGAAAAAGGCCTTTTGGTAAGATTGGCGCGGGTTCCGGCCCCGTCGACGCGTCTCCCCAGCCGTCGCACAACTGCCTTTTCCATGCAACGAAACGACCTGATTGCCTGTCACGAGTGCGACGCACTGTTGCACAAACCGCGCCTGAGCGGACGTGAATCCGCGCGCTGTCCGCGCTGCGATGCACTGCTCTATCGCAACAGCGCCGCGCAGATCGAGCGGATCTGCGCGCTCGCGCTCGCGGCGCTGATCACGTTCACGATCGCGCAGGCGTTCCCGATCCTCGAAATGGACGTGAACGGCAACCGTGTGCAGACCACGCTGATCGGCGCGATCGATTCGCTGTGGCGCCAGGACATGGCGATCGTCGGCGTGATGGTGTTCTGCTCGACCGTGCTGTTCCCGCTCGTCGAGATGGCCGCGCTGCTGTACCTGCTGCTGCCGATCCGCCGCGGCGTCGTGCCGCCCGGTTTCAACCTGGTGCTGCGCGCGATCGAGCTCGTGCGGCCGTGGGGGATGATCGAGGTGTTCATGCTCGGGATCCTCGTCACGATCGTGAAGATGGTGAGTCTCGCAAGAGTCGTTCCCGAAGCCGCGCTGTTCGCGTTCGCCGCGCTCACGCTGATGATCGCCGTCGTGCTGATGTTCGATCCGCGCACGCTGTGGGACATCGCCGACGACCTGCGCGCCGGGCGCTCGCCCGTGCAGCCCGACGATGCCGCCCCGCTGCCGGAAGCCGCCCGCCGATGACGATCCCGACCGCCGCCCGCGAGGGCTACGCCAGCTGCCACGTGTGCGGCCTCGTGCAGACGCTCGACCATCCGCACGCACACTGCGCACGCTGCGGCAGCGCGCTCCATTTCCGCACGCCGAACAGCCTGATGCGCACGTGGGCGCTGCTGCTCGCGGCCGCGATCCTGTACATTCCCGCGAACCTGCTGCCGATCATGCGCACGGCGTCGATCGTCGGCTCGCAGGAAGACACGATCATGAGCGGCGTCATCTATTTCTGGATCTCGGGCGACTGGCCGCTCGCCGTCGTCGTGTTCGTCGCGAGCATCCTCGTGCCGATGCTCAAGCTCGGCGTGCTGCTGATCCTCGTGATCAGCGCGCAGCGCCGCACCGCCTGGCGGCCGCTGCAGCGCACGCGCCTGTTCCGGATCGTCGAGCGCATCGGCCGCTGGTCGATGCTCGACATCTTCGTCGTGACGCTGACCGTCGCGCTCGTCCATTTTCGTTCGCTCGCCATCATCACGGCCGGCCCCGGCGCGCTCGCGTTCGGTTCCGTCGTGATCCTGACGATGCTCGCGTCGATGCAGTTCGATCCCCGCCTGATCTGGGATCCAGTCGAAACCTCAGGGAATCACCATGAATAGTCCACAAGGCCCGCAGCACGACGCGCCCCGGCCGCCCGATCCGACGATCTCGACGAAAAGCGGCTGGCTGCCGTCGCTCGTCTGGCTCGTGCCGCTGATCGCCGCGCTGATCGGCATCGGCCTCGTGATCAAGTCCGTGCGCGAGCGCGGCCCGGAAATCACGATCAGCTTCCACAGCGCCGAAGGGCTCGAGCCCGGCAAGACCCAGGTCAAGTACAAGGACGTCGAGATCGGCATGGTCAAGACGATCAAGCTGTCGAAAGACCTGTCGCGCGTGCTCGTCCAGGTGCAACTGAAGAAGGAAGCCGAGGATTTCGCGGTCAAGGACTCGCGCTTCTGGATCGTGCGGCCGCGCATCGGCGCGACCGGCGTGTCGGGGCTCGGCACGCTGCTGTCCGGCGCGTACATCGGCGTCGACGCCGGGCGCTCGCAGGATACCCAGAGCGACTTCACGGGTCTCGAAACGCCGCCGGCCGTCACCGGCGACCAGAAGGGCACGCAATACGTGCTGCGTGGCGATTCGCTGGGCTCGGTCGACATCGGTTCGCCGGTCTACTACCGGCGCGTGCAGGTCGGCCAGGTGGTCGGCTTCTCGCTCGACAAGGACGGCACCGGCGTCACGTTCCACGTGTTCGTCAACGCGCCGTACAACCAGTACGTCGGCGTGAACTCACGCTGGTGGCAGGCAAGCGGCGTCGACCTGCGGCTCGATTCGAGCGGCCTGAAGCTGAACACGCAGTCGCTCGCCACCGTGATCCTCGGCGGCATCGCGTTCCAGACGCCGCCGAACCAGGGCTCCGGCACGACCGCGGCGAACAACTCGACCTTCCGGCTCGGCTCCGACGAAGCCGACGCGATGCGCGATCCGGACGGCCAGCCGCTGCAGGTCGTGATGAACTTCAACCAGTCGCTGCGCGGGCTCGGCGTCGGCGCGCCGGTCGACTTCCGCGGCATCGTGCTGGGCGAAGTCACCAATATCGGCATCGACTTCGATCCGAAGACGAAGAACTTCCTGATGCCGGTGACGATGAACATCTATCCGGAGCGCCTCGGCCGCCGCTTCCGCGAGACGATCGAGAGCAAGGGCGAACCGGCCCGTCGCGAGATCGTCGAGCGGCTCGTCCGGCACGGGCTGCGCGGCCAGCTGCGCACCGGCAACCTGCTGACGAGCCAGCTGTACGTCGCGCTCGATTTCTTCCCGAAGGCACCGGCCGTGCAGATCGACACGGCACGCCAGCCGCTCGAGCTGCCGACCGTGCCGAACACGCTCGACGAGCTGCAGCTGCAGGTCGCCGACATCGCGAAGAAGCTCGACAAGGTGCCGTTCGACCAGATCGGCGCGAACCTGAACAGCGCGCTGTCGAACGCCGACAAGCTGTTCAAGCAGCTCGACACGCAGGTCGCGCCGGAAGCGCGCGACACGCTGTCGGCCGCGAAGCAGACCTTCTCGACCGCCGAAGCGACGCTGCAGCAGGATTCGCCGCTGCAATCCGACGTGCGCGGCGCGCTGAAAGAACTCACGCGCACGCTGCAGTCGCTGAACGCGCTCTCCGACTATCTGGAGCGCCACCCCGAATCGCTGCTCAAGGGCAAGCCAGGAGATCAACAATGACGACACGCGTGAACGGTTTCGCGAGCGGCGCGGCGGCGGCTGTCGCCGCCCTCGCGCTCGCCGCGTGCAGCTCGCCGCCCGCGCGGTTCTACACGCTCAGCCCGGCCGACGCCGCAGCGCCGCTGCGCACCGCGCCGGCCAACCCGGCGTTCCTGATCGAAGTACCGTCCGTCGGCGTGCCCGAGCAGATCGCGAAGAACCAGCTGGTCGTGCAGAAGAACGCCGCGCAGGTCGACGTGCTCGAGCAGGAACGCTGGGCGTCGCCGCCCGCCGACGAGATCCGCCGCGCGCTGTCGGACGATCTCGCCGCGCAGCTCGGCACGATCGACGTCGCGAATTCCGCCCACCCGCCCGGCGTGCCCGTGTATCGCGTCAGCGTGAACGTGCAGCGCTTCGAATCGTGGCCCGGCAAGCGCGCGGCGGTCGACGCCGTGTGGAGCGTGCGCTCGCTCGCCACGCAGGCCGTGATGACCTGCCGCACGAGCGTCGCGGAACCGGTCGCCGACGGCTACGACGCGCTCGTCGCCGGCCACCGGCGCGCGCTCGACGTGATTGCCGCGCAAGCCGCGGCCGGCGTGCGCACGATGGCCGCGCGCCGCGGCGTGCCGGCTGCGACGGCGCCCGCGGCCGGCAGCAAGACGGCCGCCGCGCCGGTCGTGCCGTGTCCGGCCAACCCGACACCGGGCGGCGACGCCGGCGCGACAGGCAAGTCCGGCACGTAAGCGTTCGGCGCGCAGGCGAGCGTTGGAAGCAGCGTTGGTCGGCTTCGTCCGGCCCGGTACGTCCGGTAGCGCGCGCCGACCGCCGCCTGCGTCACATCACGCGGATCGCGCCGAACGGCGACTTTGCATTGTTTGTCAAAGTCGGCCGGAACCGGCGTCATACCATACGGTCGGCTTGCGTTTTCCGGCCCGATTGACGATCCTACGCACTTTCCGGCTCGCGCCGCTCGTCGTGCGCGCCAGCCAGCGGCGCCGGGCCGCGTTCGGCCCGCTCGCCGTGCCTCCCGGCGCCCGCACGCGTTCGGCGTGCACCGCAGCGGGGCAGCCGCATCGCGGGTCGCCGCGCATCGCCCGGCAACCGGCCCCGTCTCACCCGTTCTCCCCGGCGCCGCGCCGTTTCCCCGGCCGGCATCCCGAACCCGCCCGCCGAGGGCTTTCGCTATTCCGTTTATGTTTCGTTCCCTGACGACCCTGATCAAGAAGTGGCGCGCGTCGCGCAATGCCGGTCACCAGCTCGATGCGCTGCTCGCGCACGCCGACGCCGATGCGTCGTACGCCGAGCGCAGCGAATGGCTGATCGAGCTCGCGCACTGGCTGCGCCGCATCGGCACGATGCAGGACGCGCCGGCCGATCGCGCCGCCGATGCGCGCGCGTATCCGGCCCATGCGCGGCTGCGCTACCTGTTCCACGTGCTCGATCGCAATCCCGCGTGGAAAACGCACGCCGCGCGCATCCTGCGCGGCATCCTGCGCGAGTGCGACGGCATCTCGCTCCTGTGCGACGCCGGCATGCCCGTGCACTCGGGCTTCTTCGGCGCGCTGTTCGAGCGGATCGACTCGTCGCTGATCCCGCCCGCGCCGAACCGCCGCGAGCTGTCGGCGCTGTTCACGCTGATGTTCCCGACGCCGGAAGACGCGCAATGGATCGACGCGCTGCCCGACGATCTGCTCGCCCGCCTCGCCGAACTGATCTCGTTCGACATCACCGACGAGGAGCGCCACGAGCCGGGTTCGTTCTCGCGCGACCTGCTGGCCGCGCTGCACAACCTCACCTGTCAGATCAGTTCGACAGGCCTGTCGCAGACGGTGCGCAGCCGGCTCTCCGACGACGATGCGCGCAAGCCGCTCGAAACGCAGCCGTTCTACCGCCTCACGCGCGCGATGCTCGCGGTCGAGACCGCGCACGCGGCCGTCGAGGACGGCGGCGACCCGAGCAAGCTGCTGCACGAGGTGAACTACCTGCGCGTGCTGCTCGACGAATGCCGGATCGCCGTCGACGAGGTGTTCTCGCACCTGTACCGCAACGGCGTGTCGGTCGACATCGTGTTCCAGGTCGAGCGGATGCGCATGCGCATCCTGCGCGCCGAGATGCTGCTCAACGCGTGGATGGCGCGCGACGACCTGCACGGGATGGCGCACCTGACGGCCGAGCTCATCGACGCGAACCACAACAGCCAGAGCGTGTCGCACCTCGTGCGCAGCAACTTCTCGCTGTTCGCGCGCAAGCTCGTCGAGACCAACGCGGACACCGGCGAGCACTACATCTCGCGCGGCCGCGCCGAGTACCTGAAGATGCTGCGGATGGCCGCGGGCGGCGGTCTCGTCACCGTCGTGACCGTGTGCGTGAAGTTCGCGATCACGGGCGCACACCTGCAGTCGATGCTCGAAGGGCTGCTCGCGGGCGTCAACTACGCGGCCAGCTTCATGCTGATGCACTTCCTGCACTTCACGCTCGCGACCAAGCAGCCCGCGATGACCGCGCCGACGCTCGCGCGCGAGCTCGACGACACCGGCCACGAGGAAGGCGTGAAGGCGTTCGTGGCGTCGGTGATCGCGCTGATCCGCACGCAGGCCGCCGCGATTTCCGGCAACGTGCTCGTCGTGCTGCCCGTGTGCCTGCTGGTGCAGCTGTTCGCGGGCAACCTGCTGCACGCGAACCTGATCTCGCCGGAAAAAGCCCATGCGACGCTGCGCTCGTTCTCGCTGCTCGGCCCGACGCCGCTCTACGCGGCGCTGACGGGCGTGCTGCTGTGGGCGTCGAGCCTGCTCGCGGGCTGGGCCGACAACTGGTTCGTGCTGCACCGGGTCGGCGACGCGCTCACGTACAACCGCCGGCTGCGCATCACGCTCGGCGCGGCCGGCGCGGCGAAGCTCGCGCACTTCTGCCGGTCGAACGTGGCCGGCGTGGTCGCGAACGTCGGCCTCGGCCTGATGCTCGGCCTGATTCCGGCGATCGTCACCGTATTCATGTTCCCGTTCGAGGTACGGCACGTGACGCTGTCGGCCGGTTCGATCGGGATCGCGCTCGGCGTGCTGGGCAAGGACGCGCTCGGCACGCCCGAGCTGTGGTGGGCCGGCGCCGGCGTGCTCAGCATGGCGATCCTCAACGTGCTCGTGAGCTTCGCGCTCGCGTTCACGATGGCCGTGCGCTCGCGCAGCCTGCGCCGAACCAAGGTGCGCGCGCTCGTCGCCGCGATCGTCCGCACGGTACTGTCGAACCCGCTCGCGCTGTTCTGGCCGGGCAACAGCCCGGCCGCCCGCGCCGGCCAGCCGGACTCGCACTGAGCCCGCGACGCGATGGCGGTGCCCGCCCGGGCACCGCCGCACCGGCCTCCGGGCGCGCTCGCGCGGCGCCGGGCCCGCGCCGCGTACAATAGTGGACTTTTGCACGTCCTCACCCGCCTTATGTCCTCGCCCACCCTGTACGAATTCTTCGCCCCCTGCCCGCGCGGCCTCGAAGCGGCGCTCGCCGCCGAGCTGGCCGAAATCGCCGGCCGCCATCTGAACGGCGCGCCGTTCACCGCGGGCGCGCAGGTGCCGGGCGGCGTCCACTTCAGCGGCGGCTGGGCCGCCGGCATGGCCGCGAACCTCCATTCGCGGATCGCGAGCCGGGTTCTGCTGAAGATTGCGCACCGCGCATACCGCAACGAGCAGGACGTCTACGCGCTCGCGCTCGAGCAGCCGTGGGAGCGCTGGTTCGCGGCGACGCAGACGCTGCGCGTCGACATCACGGCGATCAAGTCGCCGCTGAAGAGCCTCGAATTCGCGACGTTGCGCGTGAAGGACGCGATCTGCGACCGGATGCGCGACAAGACCGGCGCGCGCCCGAGCATCGACACGGGTGCGCCGGACGTGCGCGTGTTTGCCTTCCTGACGGCGGGCGAGTGCACGCTGTACCTCGACACGTCGGGCGAACCGCTGTTCAAGCGCGGCTGGCGTCTCGACAAAGGTGCGGCGCCGCTGCGCGAGAACCTCGCGGCCGGCATCCTGCGCCTGACGGGCTGGACGCCCGGCACGGCGCTGTACGACCCGATGTGCGGCAGCGGCACGTTCCTCGCGGAAGCCGCGCAGATCGCACTCGGCGTGGCGCCCGGCGTCGAGCGCCGGTTCGGCTTCGAGAAACTCAAGCAGTACGACATCACCGCGTGGCAGGGGCTGAAGGTCCCGGCACTGGACGCGAAGCGCGCGGCGCGCGGCAAACGCAGCGAAGCGCTTGGCGTGTACGGCAGCGACATCTCCGGCGACATGCTCGAGAAGGCGCGCGCGAACCTCGAGCGCGCGGGCGTGCCGTCGGTATGGCTCAAGCAGGTCGACGCGCGCGGGATGACGCCGCCGTGCGACGGCCCGGGCATCATCCTCGCGAACCCGCCGTACGGCGAGCGGATCGAGGTGCGTGGCCGCAGCGCGCGCGGCGAGGTACGCGAGACGGGCCGCAATCGCGGCAACGACGACGCATTCCGCCGCACCCACACCGATGCGCCGGACAGCGAGTTCTTCAACGCGCTCGGTGATGCGCTGAAGCAACGCTTCACGGGCTGGCAGGCGTTCCTGCTGACGTCCGACCGTTCGCTGCCGGGCCAGCTGCGGCTGCGCGAATCGGCGAAGACGCCGCTGTTCAACGGCGCGCTCGAATGCCGGCTGTTCCGCTTCGACCTGATCGCCGGCAGCGTGAAGGCGCGCCCGGCCACGCCGGAAGGCGACGCGTAACCTGTCTGCATCATGATCGCAGCGGGGCCGCCGGTGCGGCCCCGCTGCGACACCCGGAACGCCGCCGTTACCGCACCCGCGGCAACGGCGGCGTTTCGTTTCAGTGCTTCGAATGCTCCCAGCGCCCCGTCGTGAACGGCAGCGCCTGCCCCGTCTCGAGCAGCGTCTTGAGGCTCGACAGCACGACCGGCCATCCGCCGCGAATCCCGCGATCCATCTCCGAGCCTGGCACCAGCCCGTCGTGCGTGACGGTCAGCTTCACGACGCCCTCGTGCGGCTCGACGACGTAGGTCACGCGCGATTCCCCGCTCTCCCCCGACGGCGCGCGCCACGTGACGACCAGCCGGCGCGGCGGATCGTTCTCGACCACTTCGCCGACGATGTCGACCCGCGACGGATCGTCGTAGTCCTGATGTTCCCAGCGCGAACCCGGCCGCCAGTCGGGCGATGCGTTGCGGTGCCGCACCCAGTAGTCCTTCGTCAGCTCGGCGTTGGTCAGCGCATCGAACACGCGCTCGGGCGTCGACGCAATGAACGTCACGTACACAAAGGCGGGATTACTCATCGTTGCCTCCAGAATCGCCGGCCGCTTCCAGCCCGCGCTTGAGATCCGCCAGCGCCTGCAGGCGCTGACGCTCGAACTTGCCGATCCAGCGTTCCGCGATGTCGTGGATCGGCACCGGATTCAGGTAATGCAGCTTCTCCCTGCCGCGCCACGTGGTCGCGACGAGATTCGCGGCCTCGAGCAGCGCGAGATGCTTGCTCACGGCCTGCCGGCTCATCGCGAGCCCGTCGCATAGCTCGGACAGGGTCTGTCCGTTTTTCGCATGCAGCAGGTCGAGCAACTGGCGGCGCGTGGCATCGGCCAGCGCCTTGAAAACGAGATCCATGCCGCTCCCGGGTCAATGCGCTTATTATGCAACCAAACAGTTGCATGTCAAGGGTGACAACTCTACTGACAAGACGGTGTCAGCAGGGCGCGATCACACTGCAATCCCGGCGCAATGCATCGCCGGTTTCCACACCGAACCCGAACAACCACGCAACAAGGAGCACGTCATGACGTCCGCAACTGCCACCGCCACCCTGGAGCGCGCGATCGCATGGTTCGACATTCCGTCCCTCGATTTCGACCGGGCGATCCGCTTTTACGAAACCGTGCTGCAAACGACGCTGCAGCGCGAAGTCATCGGCGGCGTGCCGATGGCCACGTTCGATCACGAGGCATCGAGCACGGGCGGCAGCATCGTGTTCGATCCGCAGCAGATGAAGCCGAGCGCGAACGGCGTACTCGTCTACCTGAACGCCGGCGAATCGGTCGTCGCGGCGCTCGAACGCGCGAAGCGCGCGGGCGGCGTCGTGCAGGG
This sequence comes from Burkholderia aenigmatica, assembly GCF_902499175.1. GTDB lineage: Bacteria > Pseudomonadota > Gammaproteobacteria > Burkholderiales > Burkholderiaceae > Burkholderia > Burkholderia aenigmatica. The sequence continues at coordinate 178,913 of NZ_CABVQC010000005.1, read as the reverse complement.
CTCGGTCGTCGAGCTGCCGAACAACTACGGCTACGTCGGCTACCTTATCGACACGGAAGGCAACCGCGTCGGCCTGCACGCGCCGAAATGCCACTGAGCGCACCGGCCGTCGGGCTCGCGCGGCGCTATCATCGCGAAGTCCCCACCGCCGTTGGAGTCGAGGTGCCGTCATGACGCGCCGTGCCGACCGCCTGTTCCAGATCGCCGAGCTGCTGCGCGGGCGTCGTCTCACGACCGCGCAGCAGCTGGCCGACTGGCTGTCGGTGTCGCCGCGCACGGTCTATCGCGACGTGCGCGACCTGCAACTGTCAGGGGTGCCGATCGAAGGCGAAGCCGGCATCGGCTACCGGCTGAACCGCAACGCGAGCCTGCCGCCGCTCACGTTCACGGCCGAGGAACTCGCGGCGCTCGCCACCGCCGCACGCATGCTCGAAACCTGGGGCGGTGCGCGCTTCGCGAGCGGCGCGCGCTCGGCGCTCGCGAAGATCGCGTCGGCGATGCCGGCCGACAAGCGCACGACGCTCGACCGCCTGCCCGTGTTCGCGCCGTCGTTCCACATCGACGAGACGTTTTGCGCGAAGGTCGACGCGATCCACCAGGCCATCGACACGCGCCATGTCGTCAGCTTCGGCTACCGCGACCGGCTCGGCGCGCATTCGCAACGCCGCGTGTGGCCGCTCGGGCTCGTCTACTGGGGCGGGCGCTGGACGATCGGCGCGTGGTGCGAGCTGCGCGACGATTTCCGCACCTTCGACATCGCGCGGATGGGCGACATCACCGTGCACGAGCAGTTTCCGGACATGGAAGGGCGGCGGATCGCCGACTACATGCGGATCGCGGAAGCGCCAATGCGCTGACGCGGCACGACGGCGGGCGCCGCCGCCGTTCATGTTCCGCGCCGCCACGCGTTGCCCGGCCAACCTCCGTTCCCTACCCGCCGAATACCACCGTCCGCTTCGGCCGCTCGTCGACGTGCAGCGAGAACACGTCGGGCCGCGCGTAATGCCCGACCACGTCGAAGTCGTAGCGCGCCCGCACGAGTTCGTCGGTATCGATGCGCGCGGTCAGGAGCCCGGCTTCGCCGATCAGCGGCTCCGTCAGCAAGTCGCCGAGCGGCCCGACGATCACGCTGCCGCCGCGGATCAGCGGCCGCTCCGGATCCCAGCCCGGCACGTCGATCCCGAGCGCGCGCGGCGACGGCTGCACCTGGCAAGCGCTGACGACGAAGCAGCGCCCTTCGTGCGCGATATGCCGCATCGAGCTCTGCCAGACATCGCGCTCGTCGACGGTCGGTGCGCACCAGATCTGCACACCCTTCGCGTACATCGCGCAGCGCAGGAGCGGCATGTGGTTCTCCCAGCAGATCGCGGCGCCCGCGCGGCCCGCGGCCGTCTCGACGACGGGCAAGGTCGAGCCGTCGCCCTGCCCCCAGATCAGCCGTTCGGTGCCGGTCGGCATCAGCTTGCGGTGCTTCGCGACGAGCCCGTCGCGCGGGTCGAAGAACAGCGCCGTGCAGTACAGCGTGCTGCCGCCGCGCTCGATCACGCCGACCACGAGGCTCGCACCGGTGCGCTGCGACAGCGCGGCCAGCTCGTCGGTTTCAGGCCCCGGCACGTCGATCGCCTGCGCGGCATAGCGCGCATACGCGTCGCGGCCTTCGGGCAGCCGGTAACCGAGCCGCGTGCCGAAGATCTCGCCTTTCGGATAGCCGCCGAGTACGGCCTCGGGCAGTACGACGAGCGACGCGCCACTGTCGCGGATCGCAGTTTCGTAGCCGAGGATCGTATCGAGCGTGGCGCGCATGCCGGCGGGCGATGCGCCGATCTGCAGCGCGGCGATGACTGACGTGGACATGAAGGCGTCTCCGGTGAATGGGGTAACGCCATCTTTATCGATATGATGTCATCGATCAAATCGATAGAACGATAAGTGTCATGAATGCGGATGATATCGCCAGCCTCGACCTGAACCTGCTGAAAGTGTTCGAGGCGCTGTACGAGGAAGGCGGCGCGAGCCGCGCGGCGCTGCGGCTCGGCCTCACGCAGTCGGCGGTGAGCGCGGCGCTGGCGCGGCTGCGCGTGATCTATGCCGATCCGCTGTTCGCGCGCACCGGCCGCGGCCTCGCGCCGACGCCGCGCGCGGACGAACTGAAGCCGATCCTGTCCGACGCGCTCGACCGCTGCCGCGAAAGCCTCGCGATCGCGGCCGACGGCGGCGACCGCGTCGGCCGCACGATCTCGATCGGGCTGTCGGACGACTTCGAGATCGCGCTCGGCCGCGCACTGATCGACGCCGTCGCGCGGGAAGCTGCCGGCATCCGGCTGATCTTCCGGCAGACGCACAGCGGCATCGCCGGCGACGCGCTGCTGCGTCACGGCGTCGACCTCGCGATCGCGTCGGGCGGCTTCTCTGCGAACGGGCTCAGCCGACGCGCGGTCGCGACGGGCGGCTATGCGTGCCTGATCGACCCGGCCGCCCGCGAGCGGCCGCCGCGCACGCTGACGCTCGCCGATTTCCTGCGGCGCGATCACCTGCTCGTGTCGTCGGGCGGCGTGATCGGGATCGTCGACGAGGCGCTGGCCACGCTCGGCCACAAGCGGCGCGTCGCGGCGTCGACCACGCATTTCGCCGCGCTGCCGTACCTGCTCGCCGGCTCCGACGCAGTCGCGACGATTCCCGCGCACGCGGCGCGCGCGATCGCGCAATCGACACCGCTGCGCGCGCTCGCATGCCCGGTCGACTTGCCGCACTACCCGGTGGAAATCGGCTGGCGCACGAGCACGCAGCGCGACCCGGCGATCGTGCGCGTGCGCGACACGATCGCCGCGTGCGTCGCGAACCTCGTCGCGCCATGAACAAGGCACGGCCGGCTTGCACCGGTCGGGCCTGTCCAATGTCCGGTCACGCTGCCCGTGAATCGAAGCAGGCAGCCGCGTTGCCGGCGCGTGCGCTAGTCGACCGCCTTCACCATGTCCTCGATGACCTTCTTCGCATCGCCGAACACCATCATCGTCTTGTCCATGTAGAACAGGTCGTTGTCGAGGCCCGCGTAGCCGGCCGCCATCGAGCGCTTGTTGACGATCACCGTGCGCGCCTTGTACGCCTCGATGATCGGCATCCCCGCGATCGGCGATTGCGGATCGTTCTTCGCGGCCGGGTTCACCACGTCGTTCGCGCCGAGCACGAGCACGACGTCGACCTGGCCGAATTCGCCGTTGATGTCGTCCATCTCGTGCACGATCTCGTACGGCACCTCCGCTTCCGCGAGCAGCACGTTCATGTGCCCCGGCATCCGCCCCGCGACCGGATGGATCGCGTACTTCACGTCGATGCCCTTCTCGACCAGCTTGTCGGTCAGCTCCTTCAGCGCGTGCTGCGCACGGGCCACGGCCAGCCCGTAGCCCGGCACGATCACGACCGTTTCCGCGTTGCCGAGCATGAACGATGCGTCTTCGGCCGAGCCCGACTTCACCGGCCGCTGTTCTTTCGCACCCGCGGCACCACCGGCCGCTGCCTCGCCGCCGAAACCGCCCAGGATCACGTTGAAGAACGAGCGGTTCATCGCTTGGCACATGATGTACGACAGGATCGCGCCCGACGAGCCCACGAGCGACCCGGCGATGATCAGCATCGCGTTGTTCAGCGAGAAGCCGATGCCGGCCGCCGCCCATCCGGAGTAGGAGTTCAGCATCGACACGACCACCGGCATGTCCGCGCCGCCGATCGGGATGATGATCAGCACGCCAAGCGCGAACGCGATCGCCGTCATGATGATGAACGGCAGCCACGACTGCGTGATGAAGAACAGGATGCCGAAGCCGAGCATCGCGAGCGCGAGCATCAGGTTGAGCAGGTGCTGGCCCGCATACACGACCGGCGCCCCCTGGAACAGCCGGAACGTGTACTTGCCCGACAGCTTGCCGAACGCGATCACCGAACCGGAGAACGTGATCGCGCCGACGAACGTGCCGATGAACAGCTCGACGCGATTGCCGTACGGGATGAAGTTCGACGACACCGCATCCTGCGGCACGAGCCCGAACGCTTCCGGCTCCGACACCACCGCGTACGCAATGCACACGGCCGCAAGCCCGATCAGCGAGTGCATCGCCGCGACGAGTTCCGGCATCTTCGTCATCTCGACGCGCGCGGCGACGAACGCCCCCACGCCGCCGCCGACGATCAGCGCGCCGAGCACCAGCGCGATGCCGAGCGGCAGGTTCGCGCCGAGCCACGCGGCCTGCTTGACGATCAGCGCGATCGTCGTGAGGATCGCGATGGCCATCCCGGCCATCCCGAACAGGTTGCCGCGCCGCGCGCTCTTCGGGTTCGACAGGCCCTTCAGCGCCTGGATGAAGCACACCGACGCGACGAGGTACAGCAGCGTGACGACGTTCATGCTCATCGCGCGCCCTCCTTGCCGCCCTCGGCCTGCTTCGGCGCCTTCTTGCGGAACATCTCGAGCATGCGCCGCGTCACGAGGAAGCCGCCGAACACGTTGACGGCCGCGAGCGCGACCGCGAGCGTGCCGAACACCTTGCCGGTCGTGCCGACGGTGAGCGCCGCCGCCAGCATCGCGCCGACGATCACGATCGCCGAGATCGCATTGGTCACGGCCATCAGCGGCGTATGCAGCGCCGGCGTGACGTTCCACACCACGTGGTAGCCGACGTACACCGCCAGCACGAAGATGATCACGTTGATCACCGTGTGATTGATGACTTCCATGGTCGCCTCCTCCCCGGTTACTTGCGCGCGACTTCGCCATCGCGGCACAACAGCGTCGCGGCGACGATGTCGTCGGTCAGGTCGATGTTGAGCGTGCCTTCCTTCGTGACGATCAGCTTCATGAAGTCGAGCAGGTTGCGCGCATACAGCGCCGACGCGTCCGCTGCGAGCATCGACGCGAGATTCGTGTAGCCGGCGATCGTCACGCCGTCGTGCACGATCACCTGGTCGGCGACCGTCAGCGGGCAATTGCCGCTCTTGCGCCCGTCGAATTCCGGGCCACGGCCGGCCGCGAGATCGACGAGCACCGAGCCCGGCTTCATCGACTGCACGGTTTCGACCGAGATCAACGTCGGTGCCGGGCGCCCGGGAATCAACGCGGTAGTGATCACGATGTCGGCCTGCTTCGCGCGCTCGTGCACGAGCGCGGCCTGGCGGCCGAGCCACGACGGCGGCATCGGACGCGCGTAGCCGCCCACGCCCTGCGCCGCGTCGCGCTCTTCGTCGGTTTCGTACGGGACGTCGAGGAATTTCGCGCCGAGCGACTCGATCTGCTCCTTCACGGCCGGCCGCACGTCGGACGCCTCGATCACCGCGCCGAGGCGCTTCGCGGTCGCAATCGCCTGCAGGCCCGCGACGCCCGCGCCGAGGATCAGCACACGCGCGGCCTTCACGGTGCCCGCAGCCGTCATCAGCATCGGAAAGAAGCGCGGATACAACGCCGCGGCCACCAGCACGGCCTTGTAGCCCGCGATGTTCGCCTGCGACGACAGCACGTCGAGACTCTGCGCACGCGTCGTGCGCGGCGCGGCTTCGAGCGCGAAGCCCGTCACGCCGGCCGCGGCGAGCTTCGCCGCCTGCTCGCCGTTGAACGGCTCGAGCATGCCGACCAGCACGGCGCCGCGCTTGAGCAGCGGCAGTTCGGCGTCGGTGGGCGCCTGGACCTTCAGCACGATGTCGACATCGAAAGCAGCCGACTGGCCGGTCAGTTCGGCACCGGCGGCCGCATAGGCTGCGTCGGGATAACTCGCGGCAATGCCGGCCCCTTTCGCGAGACTGACCCGATGCCCGGCCGCCGCGTATTTCTTCACGGTTTCCGGTGTCGCAGCCACACGCGCCTCGTTCGCCCGCGTTTCGGCAGGCACGCCAATATGCATCGCCGGTCCCTCCAGTCATTGTCAGTATTTCGTTTGTTGCGATTTTTACTGCACAACGAGCCGGGCAGGCTGACGACCGGCTCACGAGCGACGACACTCACTCTTCACTTTAGGCGAAAGCGATGGCCGTACCAGCAGGCTCCACGATCGTGCGAGGGGCCGCGCCAGCCCGGGCCGGCGTCGCCGCGTATCGGCTGGACAGACGAATTGCCAGGGTCGGATTCGTTTAGCGCAGCGACCGGCAGCGTTCGGGCGCAACCGGTAAAATGCCGAACCATGAAACCCGAAATCTGGACCCCGCATGTGACGGTCGCGGCGCTCGTCGAGCACGCCGGCCGTTTTCTCATGATCGAGGAAGAAACCTCGTCGGGCCTGCGCATCAACCAGCCGGCAGGCCATCTCGAAGCCGGCGAAACGCTGGCCGACGCCGTGATCCGAGAGACGCTCGAGGAAACCGCGCACCCGTTCACGCCCGACGCGCTCGTCGGCGTCTATCTCGCGCACTACGACCGTCCCGGCACCGCCGGCGCAACCTATCTGCGCTTCACGTTCTGCGGCGCGGCCGGCGAGCCGATCGCGGGCCATTCGCTCGACGACGGCATCGTCCGCACGCTGTGGATGACCGCCGACGAACTGCGCGCGTGCAGCGAGCGCCATCGCTCGCCCGCGGTGATGCGCTGCATCGACGATTACCTCGCCGGGCGGCGCATTCCGCTCGATTTCGTGCACACGCATTCGGTCGCGCCGCGCCCCGAAGCATTCGAACGTCAGGCGGTCAACAAATGAGCAAGCGCCGTGTAGTAGTGGGCATGTCGGGCGGCGTCGATTCGTCGGTGACCGCGTGGCTGCTGAAGGAACAGGGTTACGACGTAGTCGGCCTGTTCATGAAGAACTGGGAAGACGACGACGACGGCGAATACTGCTCGACGCGCCAGGACTGGATCGACGTCGTGTCGGTGGCCGACCTGATCGGCATCGACGTGGAAGCGGTCAACTTCGCGGCCGAATACAAGGACCGCGTGTTCGCCGAGTTCCTGCGCGAATACTCGGCCGGCCGCACGCCGAACCCCGACGTGCTGTGCAATGCCGAGATCAAGTTCAAGGCGTTCCTCGATCACGCGATGTCGCTCGACGCGGAAATGATCGCGACCGGCCACTATGCGCGCGTGCGCGAGCGCGACGGGCGGTTCGAACTGCTGAAGGCTTTCGATCATACGAAAGACCAGTCGTACTTCCTGCACCGGCTGAACCAGGCGCAACTGTCGAAGACGATGTTCCCGCTCGGCGAGATCCCGAAGACGAAGGTGCGCGAGATCGCCGCTCAGATCGGGCTGCCGAACGCGAAGAAGAAGGATTCGACCGGCATCTGCTTCATCGGCGAACGGCCGTTCCGCGATTTCCTGAACCGCTATCTGCCGACGAAACCCGGCCCGATGAAGACGCCGGACGGCAAGGTCGTCGGCGAGCACATCGGCCTCGCGTTCTACACGTTCGGCCAGCGCAAGGGCATCGGCCTCGGCGGCAGCAAGACCGGCAACGGCGACCCGTGGTTCGTCGCCGCGAAGGACATCGCGTCGAACACGCTGTACGTCGTGCAGGGGCACGATCATCCGTGGCTGCTGGCGCACCAGCTCGTCGCCGGCAACGTGAGCTGGGTCGCCGGCGAGCCGCCGGCCGACGGCTTCGCGTGCGGCGCGAAGACGCGCTACCGGCAGGCCGACGCGGCGTGCGCATTCGGCGCCGCCACGCCCGGCCCGGCAGGCGAAGCGCGCTTCTCACTCGCGTTCGACGACGCGCAGTGGGCCGTCACGCCCGGCCAGTCGGCCGTGCTGTACGACGGTGAAATCTGCCTCGGCGGCGGGATCATCGAATCCGCGCTGTCCGGCAACACGCAGGCAAACGACGCGCCCGCCCTCGCGCTCGCCCGTTGACGCGCCGCCGCTGGCGCCGCGCAAGCGGCCGCCGGCCGGAAGCGGCCGCGCCGCTCACCGCATGTTCCGCACCGACGCGTCGTAGCGCTCACGCGCCGCGTCCAGCTCGGGAAAATGGCGCTCGGCCCAGCGGTCGAGCGCCACGAGCGTCTCCACGAGCGACCCCGCCACCGCCGTCAACCGGTATTCGACGTGTGCGCGCCGCGCAGCCACCACGATGCGTTCGATCAGCCCGTTGCGCTCCAGCTCGCGCAGCGTCTGCGTCAGCACCTTCTGGGAAATCCCGCCGATACGCCGCAGCAGCTCGCCGTTGCGCAGCGGCCGCTCGGCCAGCGCGGGCAGGATCAGCAGCGACCACTTGCCGGCGATCAGCGCCAGCGCGTCGCGCGCCGAGCAGTCCGCCGCATAGACGTCGCCGGGAAATGCCATGGTTACCTCCGGGTGCGTGATTGCGCGGCCCCGTCGCCGCCGGCCATCATCGTCGCACACTCCCGGAGCCCGCCATGCATGTGCTGATCGTCGTCGCCCATCCCGAACCGCAGTCGTTCAACGCCACCCTCGCCGGCGCGGCGGCCGACGCGTGGCGCGCGGGCGGCCATACCGCGACGATCGTGGACCTGTACGCCGACGCGTTCGACCCGTGCGAAGCGCCGCGCCATTATGCGGACCGGCTCGAAACCGCCCGCTTCGACACGCAGCGCGAGCAGCGCCATCACTGGGAACGCGGCACGCTCGCGCCCGAGATCGCGCATCAGGTCGGCCTGCTGAGGCAGGCCGACGCGCTGATCCTGCAGTTCCCGCTGTGGTGGTTCGGCGCGCCCGCGATCCTGAAGGGCTGGATGGATCGCGTGTTCGTCTACGGCGGCCTCTACAGCAGCCGGCAGCGCCACGATCGCGGCGTGCTGCATGGGCGGCGCGCACTGCTGAGCGTCACGACCGGCTCATCGGCCGCCGCCTGCGCGCCCGACGGCCGCGAAGGCGACACCCGTCTGCTGCTGTGGCCGATCATGTACGCGCTGCGCTACGTCGGCTTCGACGTGCTCGAACCGCACCTGATCCACGACGTCCGCGGCGGCCTCGCGGGCGACGCCGCTCAGCGGCAGGACGCGCACCTCGCGCACAGTTTCGCCGGCTACCGTGCGCGGCTGCGCGACTGGCATGCGTGGCCGCGGGTGCCGTTCAATCGCGACGAAGACTTCGACGACGACGCCAGGCTGAAGCCCGGCAGCCCGGCGTACAGCCCGTTCATCCGCCCGACCGGCGCGGGCAGCTAGGCCCCGTCTTGGCAACGCGGGCTTCACGACACCCGTAGTAGACTCTCGACCATCGTGGGCGCCGGCGGCGGCGGGTACGGCACGGGCAGCATGCCCGCCGGGCCCGCGCGATGCCTCGGGCGCCGACCTGCCGGCCGTCGCGCGATCCTGGCGACGTGACGGCGATCCAGACAATTACGATGGAGTCCCCATGTTTTCCCGACGCTATATCGCGATGTGGTGCGCGGTCCTGCTGTTCGTGGCCGTCGCGGCGCTCGCCGCCCGGCACACGATCGCGTGGCTGTGGCTCGTGATCCCGGCCGCCCTCGTCGCGCTCGGCCTGTACGACCTGAAGCAGGACCGCCACGCCATCCTGCGCAACTACCCGCTCTGGGGCCACTTCCGCTTCCTGTTCGAATTCATCCGACCTGAAATCCGCCAGTACTTCGTCGAGGACGACACCGACGAGAAGCCGTTCTCGCGTGCACAGCGCAGCCTCGTCTACCAGCGCGCGAAGAACGTCGCCGACAATCGCCCGTACGGCACCGAACTGAACGTCAGGGCCGTCGCGCACGAATGGATCAGCCATTCGCTCGCGCCGACCAAGCTGCCGAACCATGATTTCCGCGTCCGCGTCGGCGCGAATCGCGCGCAACCGTACGACATTTCGATCTTCAACATCTCGGCGATGAGCTTCGGCTCGCTGTCCGCGAACGCGATCCGCTCGCTGAACCTCGGCGCTAAAAAAGGCGGTTTCGCGCACGATACGGGCGAAGGCTCGCTGTCGAAGTACCACCGCGAAAACGGCGGCGACATCATCTGGGAAATCGCGTCCGGCTACTTCGGCTGCCGCAACGACGACGGCACCTTCAACCCCGACAAGTTCGCGAAGCAGGCCGCCGATCCGCAGGTCAAGATGATCGAAGTGAAGTTGTCGCAGGGCGCGAAGCCGGGCCACGGCGGCGTGCTGCCGGCCGCGAAGATCACGCCCGAGATCGCCGAGACGCGCGGCGTGCCGATGGGCAAGGACTGCATCTCGCCGGCGACGCACTCGGAGTTCTCGACGCCGCGCGGGCTGCTCGAATTCGTCGAACGGCTGCGCACGCTGTCGGGCGGCAAGCCGACCGGCTTCAAGCTGTGCGTCGGCCACCCGTGGGAATTCTTCGGGATCGCGAAGGCGATGCTCGAAACCGGCATCGTGCCGGACTTCATCGTCGTCGACGGCGCGGAAGGCGGCACCGGCGCGGCACCGCTCGAATTCACCGACCACGTCGGCGTGCCGCTGCAGGAAGGGCTGCTGCTGGTCCACAACACGCTCGTCGGGATCGGCGTGCGCGACCGCGTGAAGCTCGGCGCGAGCGGCAAGATCATCACCGCGTTCGACGTCGCGCGCACGCTCGCGATCGGTGCGGACTGGGTGAACTCGGCACGCGGCTTCATGTTCGCGGTCGGCTGCATCCAGGCGCAGACCTGCCACACGGGCCGCTGCCCGACCGGCGTCGCGACGCAGGACCCGGTGCGCCAGCGCGCGCTCGTCGTGCCGGACAAGGCCGACCGCGTATACAACTTCCACCGCAATACGCTGCACGCGCTGCAGGAACTCGTGCAGGCGGCCGGCCTCGCGCATCCGTCGGAGCTGCGCGCGCATCACATCGTGCAGCGCATCGCGCCGCACGAGGTCCGGCTGATGTCGCAGTTGCTGAAGTACCTGAAGCCCGGCGCGCTGCTCGACGGCAACACCTGCGGCTTTACGCTGTACGACAAGTGGTGGCCGATTGCGCGCAGCGATTCGTTCACGCTCGGCGAGGCCGTGTACGCGTCGATCGAATGACGCGGGCGACCGCCCCCGCCGCGGGGCGGCCCGGCAAAAAGAAAAGCGCCCCGCGGGGCGCTTTTCTTTTGTCTGCCGAATGCGTGTATGCGGCTTAGTTCTGCGGCAGCGTGTCGGCGAACGACGGCCGTTGCAGCAGCTTCACGAAGTGCTTGTCGAGGTTCGGGTGGCGATCGCGCCAGTTGAGCTCCGGCATCCGGAAGTCGAGATAGCCGAGCGCGCAGCCGAGTGCGATATCGGCGAGCGTGTAATGATTACCGACGCACCACGTCTTGCCGCCGAGCCCCTGCGACATCGCGACGAGACCGTCGTCGATCTTGCGTTGCTGGCGCGCGATCCAGCTCGCGCTGCGCTGCGCCTCGTCGCGCATCGTATGTTCGATACGAATCGCGACCGACGCGTCGATCACGCCGTCGCCCAGCGCTTCCCAGCAGCGCACCTCGACGCGCTCGCGGCCCGACGGCGGAATCAGCTTGCCGACCGGCGACAGCGTATCGACGTATTCGCAGATCACGCGGGAATCGAACACCGCGGCACCATCCTCCATCACGAGGCACGGGACCTTGCCGAGCGGATTCGATACATGAATATCCGTCTCCGGCGCCCACACGTTCTCGAGCTCCAGCTTGTAGTCGATCTTCTTTTCAGCCAGCACGATCCGCGCCTTGCGGACGTACGGGCTGCTGAGCGAACCGATTAATTTCATCATCTGCCTTTTTTTGGGAACCGCCGGGAGTATACGTTGTCGCCGATCATAACCGGCGAGCGTTGCGCGATAGAAAATCGCCCGGCCGGCCTGTGGATGGTTTGCAACAACCGCCACGCGGGCTTTCCAGCGGGCTTCCCGCCCCTCTTTCACGCGCGGCGTCCCGCGGCGCTACAATCGCACGAATGAACGCGCCCCTCGATACCGCCATCGCCGTCGACGTCTACCGCCAGCGCCGTGAACGCGTGCTTGCCGCACTGCGTGCCGCCGGCGGCGGCGTCGCCATCGTCCCCACCGCGCCCGAAGTGCCGCGCAACCGCGATACGGACTATCCGTACCGGTTCGACAGCTACTTCCATTACCTGACGGGCTTCAGCGAGCCGGATGCCGTGCTCGTGCTGAACGCGGCCGCGCCGCACGGCACGCCGGAGTCGATCCTGTTCTGCCGCGGCAAGAATGCCGATCGCGAGATCTGGGAAGGCTTCCATTACGGGCCCGAAGCCGCGCGCGACGCGTTCGGCTTCGACGCGGCATTCGCGGTCGACGTGATCGACACCGAGATGCCGCGCCTGCTCGCCGACTCGGGCACCGTGCACTACCGGTTCGGCGCATCCGCCGACTTCGACCGCCAGCTCACAGGCTGGGTCGACGCGGTGCGCGCGCGGGCGCGCACGGGCGTCGCCGCGCCGGACGCGATGCTCGACCTCACGCCGCTGCTCGACGACATGCGGCTCGTGAAGGACGAGCACGAGCTCGCGATCATGATGCGCGCCGCGCACATCTCCGCGCTCGCACATCGCCGCGCGATGCAGGCGTGCCGGCCCGGCATCCGCGAATACGAACTCGAAGCCGAGCTGCTGTACGTGTTCCGCAAGCACGGTGCGCAGTCGCCCGCGTACGGCTCGATCGTCGCGGCCGGCGCGAACGCGTGCGTGCTGCACTACCCGGCCGGCAACGCAGCCGCGAAAGATGGCGACCTGATCCTGATCGACGCCGCGTGCGAACTCGACGGCTACGCGTCGGACATCACGCGCACGTTCCCGGCCAACGGGCGCTTCTCGCCCGCGCAGCGCACGCTGTACGACATCGTGCTCGCCGCGCAGCAGGCGGCGATCGATGCGACGCGCGCCGGCGTGCCCTTCGAGGCGCCGCACGACGCGGCCGTGCGCGTGCTCGCGCAGGGGCTGCTCGATACCGGCATCATCCCGAAAGCGCGCTTCTCGAACGTCGACGACGTGATCGCCGAGCGTGCGTACACGCGCTTCTACATGCACCGCACCGGCCACTGGATCGGCATGGACGTGCACGATTGCGGCGACTACCGTGAGCGGCTCGCCGAGCGCGACGGCAACGGCGCGCTGCCGTGGCGCACGCTGAAGGCCGGCATGACGCTGACGGTCGAACCCGGCCTGTACGTGCGCGCCGCCGACGACGTGCCGCCCGAGTACTGGAACATTGGCATCCGCATCGAGGACGACGCCATCGTGCGCGAGCACGGCTGCGAGCTGATCACGCGCGGCGTGCCCGTCGCGGCGGACGAAATCGAAGCGCTGATGCGCGCGGGCGCATGACCGGCTGCCGCCGACCGTTACTTCCGTTTCACGAATCAAGATGACGACCGCTTCCTCCCCGGCCACGCCGGACTACGACCTCGCCATCGTCGGCGCGGGCCCCGTCGGGCTCGCGCTCGCCGGCTGGCTCGCGCGCCGCAGCGCCACGCAGCACGCTTCGATCGTGCTGATCGATGCGCGCGAACCGGCCGCGAGCGCGAGCGATCCGCGCGCGATCGCCGTGTCGCACGGCAGCCGCGTGCTGCTCGACACGCTCGCATGGCCCGCCGACGCGACGCCGATCGAACATATCCACGTGTCGCAGCGCGGCCATTTCGGCCGCACGCTGATCGACCGCGACGAGCACGACGTCGCCGCGCTCGGCTATGTCGTGCGCTACGGCTCGCTCATGCAGGCACTCGCGGGCGCCGTACGCGGCACGCGCGTCGACTGGCTCACGTCGACCACCGCGCGCGCACCGCAGCAGGATGCCGACGGCGTCACGCTGACGCTCGACGGCCCGCAAGGCGAGCGCACGCTGCGCGCGCGCGTCGTCATCAATGCCGAAGGCGGGCTGTTCCACGAACAGCAGGCCGATACGACCAAGCATCGCCGCGACTACGGGCAGACCGCGCTCGTCGGCACGGTCACGGTCTCGGCACCGCGCCCGAACGTCGCATGGGAACGCTTCACGCACGAAGGCCCGCTCGCGCTGCTGCCACTCGGCGGGCCGCGCCAGGCCGAGTACGCGCTCGTCTGGTGCTGCACGCCCGACGAAGCGGCGCGCCGCGCCGCGCTGCCCGACGACGCGTTCCTGCGCGAACTCGGCGGCGCGTTCGGCGAACGCATGGGCGAGTTCGTCGCGATCGCGGGCCGCGCATCGTTCCCGCTCGGCCTGAACGCTGCGCAAACGCTTGTCAGCGGCCGCGTCGCGATCGTCGGCAATGCCGCGCAAACCCTGCACCCCGTCGCGGGCCAGGGGCTCAACCTCGGGCTGCGCGATGCGCATACGCTCGTCGACACGCTGTCCGCGCAAGGCTTCGAAGCGACCGCGCTCGCCACCTTCAATGCGCGCCGCGCACTCGACCGGCGTTTCACGATCGGCGCGACCGACACGCTGGCGCGCCTGTTCACGATCGACTCGGGCCCGCTCCCGCTGCTGCGCGGCGCCGCACTCACCGCGCTCGAGTTCGTGCCGCCGCTCAAGAAGCTGATCGCGCGCCAGATGATGTTCGGCCAGCGCAACTGACGCGCGGCGCGCACAGTCGCGCCACTCAAACCGGGTCAAATCGGCGGGACATGGGAATACGGTAAAATGCGCGTTTCCGTCTGCCCTTTCCCTGCCCGCGCCCGCCGCGGGCGGTGCCATTGCGATGCCTGTTATCGGCCCTCACGTATTGCGTAACAACCTGTTCGTCGCCCCGATGGCCGGCGTGACGGATCGTCCGTTCCGCCAGCTCTGCAAGCGGCTGGGGGCCGGTTACGCCGTGTCCGAGATGGTCGCGTCCAACGCGCAGCTGTGGAAAAGCGCGAAGACGATGCGGCGCGCGAACCACGAAGGCGAAGTCGAGCCGATCGCGGTCCAGATCGCCGGCGCCGATCCGGCAATGATGGCCGAAGCGGCCCGCTACAACGTCGACAACGGCGCGCAGATCATCGACATCAACATGGGCTGCCCGGCGAAGAAGGTCTGCAACGTCGCGGCCGGCTCCGCGCTGCTGCAGAACGAGCCGCTCGTGCAGCGCATCGTCGAGGCGGTCGTCGCGGCGGTCGGCACCGGGCCCGATGCGGTGCCCGTCACGCTGAAGATCCGCACGGGCTGGGATCGCGATCACAAGAACGCGATCACGGTCGCGCGCCTGGCCGAAGCCGCCGGCATTTCGATGCTGACCGTGCACGGCCGCACGCGCGCCGACCTGTACCGCGGCGACGCCGAATACGAAACCATCGCGGCCGTGAAGGCGGCGGTGCGGATTCCGGTGGTCGCGAACGGCGACATCACGTCGCCCGCGAAGGCGAAGGCCGTACTCGACGCAACCGGTGCCGATGCCCTGATGATCGGTCGTGCCGCGCAAGGTCGGCCGTGGCTGTTCCGCGAAATCGATCATTTCCTGCAAACCGGCGAGCTGCTGCCCCCGCCGCGGATCGACGAGATCCAGCACGTGATGAACGAACACCTGGAAGACCACTACGCTTTCTATGGTGAATTCACGGGCGTCCGTACTGCGCGCAAGCACATCGGCTGGTACACTCGCGGCCTTTCCGGTGCCAACGGGTTCCGGCACAGGATGAACACGCTCGATTCCACCCGCGAGCAGCTCGCCGCCGTCAATGCATTCTTCGAGGCGCAAAAGGCGCTGTCGGACCACCTCGTCTACGTCGATGACGAAGAGGAAAACGGCCAGGGCGAGTCGGACGACCATAACCAGTTAGCAGCATGAGCAAGCACAACATCGAACAATGTGTCCGCGAGAGCCTGGACGTGTATTTCCGGGATCTAGACGGCTCCAATCCGCACGACGTCTATGAAATGGTGATGTCCTGCGTCGAAAAGCCGATGCTCGAGGTCGTGCTCGTACAGGCCGGCGGCAACCAGTCGCTCGCCGCGGAGTACCTCGGCATCAATCGCAATACGCTGCGCAAGAAGCTGCAGCAGCACGGCCTGCTGTAGGCGGCCGTCCCGTCCCCGTTTCCCTGGCTATTGGTGGTTCCATCATGATCAAGCAAGCGCTCATTTCCGTTTCCGACAAGACCGGCATCGTCGACTTCGCGAAGTCGCTGTCCGACCTCGGCGTCAAGCTGCTGTCGACCGGCGGCACCGCGAAACTGCTCGCCGACGCGGGCCTGCCCGTTACCGAAGTGGCCGATTACACGGGCTTCCCGGAAATGCTCGATGGGCGCGTGAAGACGCTCCACCCGAAGGTGCACGGCGGCATCCTGGCCCGCCGCGACCTGCCCGAGCACATGCAGGCGCTGGAGCAGCACGGCATCCCGACGATCGACCTGCTGGTCGTGAACCTGTATCCGTTCGTCGCGACGATCGCGAAGGACGACTGCACGCTCGCCGACGCGATCGAGAACATCGACATCGGCGGCCCGACGATGCTGCGCTCGGCCGCGAAGAACCACCGCGACGTGACGGTCGTCGTCGATCCGGCCGATTACTCGGTCGTGCTCGATGAAATGAAGGCGAACGGCAACACGGTCGGCTACCCGACCAACTTCCGCCTCGCGACGAAGGTGTTCGCGCACACCGCGCAATACGACGGCGCGATCACGAACTACCTGACGAGCCTGACCGACGAGCTGAAGCACGCATCGCGCAGCGCGTACCCGGCGACGCTGAACATGGCGTTCGACAAGGTGCAGGACCTGCGCTACGGCGAGAACCCGCACCAGAGCGCGGCGTTCTACCGCGACCTCACGACGCCGGCCGGCGCGCTCGCGAACTACCGCCAGCTGCAGGGCAAGGAACTGTCGTACAACAACATCGCGGATTCGGACGCGGCGTGGGAATGCGTGAAGACGTTCGACGCACCGGCCTGCGTGATCATCAAGCATGCGAACCCGTGCGGCGTCGCGGTCGGCAACGATTCGGCCGACGCGTACGCAAAGGCGTTCCAGACCGACCCGACCTCGGCGTTCGGCGGCATCATCGCGTTCAACCGCGAAGTCGACGAAACGGCGGCCCAGGCTGTCGCGAAGCAGTTCGTCGAAGTGCTGATCGCCCCGTCGTTCTCCGACGTCGCGAAGCAAGTGTTCGCCGCGAAGCAGAACGTGCGCCTGCTCGAAATCGCACTGGGTGACGGCCACAACGCATTCGACCTGAAGCGCGTGGGTGGCGGCCTGCTCGTGCAGTCGCTCGACTCGAAGAACGTGCAGCCGCACGAACTGCGTGTCGTCACGAAGCGCCACCCGACGCCGAAGGAAATGGACGACCTGCTGTTCGCATGGCGTGTCGCGAAGTACGTGAAGTCGAACGCGATCGTGTTCTGCGGCAACGGCATGACGCTTGGCGTCGGTGCAGGCCAGATGAGCCGCGTCGATTCCGCGCGCATCGCGAGCATCAAGGCGCAGAACGCTGGCCTGACGCTGGCCGGCTCGGCCGTGGCATCGGATGCGTTCTTCCCGTTCCGCGACGGCCTCGACGTCGTCGTGGCAGCCGGCGCGACCTGCGTGATCCAGCCGGGCGGCTCGATGCGCGATGACGAAGTGATCGCCGCAGCCGACGAGCACAACATCGCGATGATCCTGACGGGCGTGCGCCACTTCCGTCACTGATCGCCTGCGGCCCGCGCGGCCGCTGCTCGACAACCCGGCGGCATCGCACCCGCCGGGTTTTTTATTGCGCGGCGCCCTCGTACGCAACCGTGCGGCCAGCGCACCGCACCATTCGTTGTAGTATCGCTGCATCAGGCTTCTCTCCTTACCCATGCGAATTCTCGGCATCGACCCCGGCCTGCGCGTCACCGGCTTCGGCGTCATCGACGTCAGCGGCCACCGGCTCGCCTATGTCGCGAGCGGCGTGATCCGCACGCCGACCGCCGACCTGGCCACCCGGCTCGGCACGATCTTCCAGGGCGTCTCGACCATCGTGCGCGAGCACGCCCCCGACCAGTCCGCGATCGAAAAAGTGTTCGTCAACGTGAACCCGCAGTCGACGCTGCTGCTCGGCCAGGCGCGCGGCGCCGCGATCTGCGGCCTCGTCGCGGGCGGCCTGCCGGTGGCCGAATACACCGCGCTGCAGTTGAAGCAGGCCGTGGTCGGCTACGGCCGCGCGACCAAGACGCAGATGCAGGAAATGGTCACGCGGCTGCTCAACCTCTCCGGACAACCGGGCTCCGACGCGGCCGACGCGCTCGGCATGGCGATCTGCCACGCCCACGGCGGCAACACGCTCAGCACGCTCGGCGGCCTCGCGCCGGCGCTCGCGAAGAAAGGGCTGCGCGTGCGACGCGGGCGGCTGGTCGGCTAACGCTGGCGCACGCCATCGCCCGGCGTACCGGGCGACCGCTTTCGACCGCGCCGGCCATTCCAGCCTCGCACAACGCATACGCGGCACGTATCGCTTCGGCCAGACGGCCGATCCCGTCGGCATAGCGCCGCACGTGCGCTACACTCGCGCTTTCTTCCTCGCACCAAGCCATCCATGATCGGTCGCATCGCCGGCATCCTGCTCGAAAAGAACCCGCCTCACCTGCTCGTCGACTGCAACGGCGTCGGCTATGAAATCGACGTGCCGATGAGCACCTTCTACAACCTGCCGCAAACGGGCGAGCGCATCGTGCTGCTCACGCAGCAGATCATCCGCGAGGACGCGCACCTGCTGTACGGCTTCCTGACGCCGCAGGAGCGCACGACCTTCCGCGAGCTGCTGAAGATCACCGGCATCGGCGCGCGCATGGCGCTCGCCGTGCTGTCCGGCATGAGCGTGCAGGAACTCGCGCAGGCCGTGACGATGCAGGACGCCGCACGCCTCACGCGCCTGCCCGGCATCGGCAAGAAGACGGCCGAGCGCCTGCTGCTCGAACTGAAGGGCAAGCTCGGCGCCGATCTCGGTGCGCTCGCCGGCGCCGCGTCGCCGTCCGACCATGCGACCGACATCCTCAACGCGCTGCTCGCGCTCGGCTATTCCGAAAAGGAAGGCCTCGCCGCGATCAAGAACGTGCCGGCCGGCACCGGTGTATCGGAAGGCATCAAGCTCGCACTGAAGGCGCTGTCGAAGGTGTAACGCCCGCATGACGCGCCGCCAATCGGTGCGTCGAAGCCAGTGTCGCGCGGCTGCGCGACGCTCGCCAGTCGGCCGTTCGGCCAGGTGGGCGGGACAGCGGCGCGCGGTACAATGGCCGCATGATTGAAACCGACAAACTCGCCACCGAGCAGCGGATCATCGCCGCCACGCCCGCCTCGTCGCACGAGGAGGTGTTCGAACGTGCGCTGCGGCCGCGCCAGCTCGACGACTACGTCGGCCAGGAAAAGGTGCGCGGCCAGCTCGAGATCTTCATTGAAGCCGCCAAGCGCCGCTCCGAGCCGCTCGACCACGTGCTGCTGTTCGGGCCGCCGGGCCTCGGCAAGACGACGCTCGCGCACATCATCGCGCGGGAGATGGGCGTGAACCTGCGCCAGACGTCGGGCCCCGTGCTTGAGCGCGCGGGCGATCTCGCCGCGCTGCTGACCAACCTCGAAGCGAACGACGTGCTGTTCATCGACGAGATCCACCGGCTGTCGCCGGTCGTCGAGGAAATCCTGTATCCGGCACTTGAGGATTACCAGATCGACATCATGATCGGCGAAGGCCCGGCCGCGCGCAGTGTGAAGCTCGACCTGCAGCCGTTCACGCTGGTCGGCGCGACCACCCGCGCCGGGATGCTGACCAACCCGCTGCGCGATCGCTTCGGTATCGTCGCGCGCCTCGAGTTCTACGACGCCGAGCAACTGTCGCGCATCGTGCGGCGCTCGGCGTCGCTGCTGAACGCGCAGATCGATCCGAACGGCGCACTCGAAATCGCGAAGCGCTCGCGCGGCACGCCGCGGATTGCAAACCGGCTGCTGCGCCGCGTGCGCGACTTCGCGGAAGTGAAGGCCGACGGCCAGATCACCGCGGCCGTCGCCGATGCCGCGCTCGCGATGCTCGACGTCGATCCGGTCGGCTTCGACCTGATGGACCGCAAGCTGCTCGAGGCGATCCTGTACAAGTTCGACGGCGGCCCGGTCGGCATCGACAACCTCGCCGCAGCGATCGGCGAAGAGCGCGACACGATCGAGGACGTACTCGAGCCGTACCTGATCCAGCAGGGCTTCCTGCAGCGCACGCCGCGCGGGCGCGTCGCGACGCTGCTCACCTATCGCCACTTCGGGCTTTCCGTGCCGGACACCGGCCGCACCGAACGCGGCGAGTGGGATACCCCCGACGGGAAGTAACCCGTCGCCCGAGCCGCACCCACCATGACGACGCCGCCCACCCGCCACCCCGCCGCACCCGCACCTGGCCCGCGCTGGGCCGAGCCGATCCGCAAGCGGCTCGTGGCCGGCGTCACGCACCTGACGGCGGGCGGCGGCGGCCCGTCGCTCGACCTCTCTTCGCCGCCGGGAGACCCGGGGCTGTTCGGCCCCGACGCCGTCTGCTGGCGCGTGCATGCCGACTTCACGTCGATGATGACAGGCGGCATCGCCGCGCTACTGCTGCAGGCGCTCCATCCGCTCGCGCTCGCGGGTGTCTGGGATCACTCGTCGTTTCGCACCGACATCCTGGGCCGCTTGCGGCGCACCGCCACATTCATCACCGGTACGACGTTCGGCAGCCGCGCGGACGCACTCGCGCTGATCGAGCGCGTGAAATCGATCCACGCGCACATCTCGGGCACCGCGCCGGACGGCCGGCCGTACCGCGCCGACGATCCGGCGTTGCTGACCTGGGTGCATGTCGCGGAAGTGTCGAGTTTCCTCGCTGCGCATCTGCGCTACGTCAATCCGGCGCTGCCGGGCGAGTTGCAGGATCGCTACTACGCCGAAACGGCATTGATCGCCGAACTGCTCGGCGCGCACGAGGTGCCCCGTTCGCGCGCCGATGTGGCCGCCTATCTCGCGCGCATGCAGCCCGAGCTCGAGGCCGGGCCGCGCACCTTCGACGTGATGTCCATCCTGCTGAACGTGCCGGTTGCGAGGCCCGCGCTGCGGCCGGCGGCGTCGCTGGTGATGCATGCCGGGATCGACCTGCTGCCGCCGTGGGCGCAGCGCATGCTCGGCGTGGCCGCGTTCGCGCCGCTGCGCCGCGCAGTGGTCCGGCCCGGCATACGGGTCGTCGCACCCGTGCTGCGCTGGGCGCTCGTGAACGGCGCGTCAAAGCGCGCGCGCCGGCGCGCCACAGCGACACCGCCCGACGGCAAGCCGCCTGCCTGACGATTCGCTTCCTCTTATCATTTCAATTTACTGTCAAATACCTGTGACAAGCTGACGGGCTTGCACCCGCGCACGGTCGCACGTGCCGTACGTCCCGCCTGTCCGTGACCCGCGCGGTGTCCCGCCAACCCGACCGACACCCGATGCCCGCGATGCCACGCCTGCCGATCCGTTTCGCCCTTGCCGCCAGCCTGTCCACCGTCTTCGCCCTCACCGCCTGCGGAGGCGACGATGTCACTGCCGTCGCGCGCTCGGACGCGCAAACGCCGTCCGGCGGCACCCCGACCGCGCCCGCTCCCACGCCGCCCGCCACCGTCACGCCGCAACCGGGCAAGTGGAAGGCCGCTCGCGCGGGCGACCTGATCGACGTGACGCTTGGCGACCTCCATCCGACGCAGGGCGCGATCGGCTACGACCAGATCTACTACAAGCTCGGCCGCTACGAATTACAGCCCGACAAGAAGTTCGACGACTTCTGCGCAGACGAAGGCCTCGGCGGCGTCGCTTCGAGCGGCTACACGGCCAGGTCGGCGCTGCGCGAACCCGCGAGCTACACGTGCACGACGACCGACGGGAACGCCCGCGACCGCTCGGTACTGAACCCGGTCGTGATCGGCCCGAACGGCGATGCGCTGTACCTGACCGACGGCCACCACGGCCTGTCGACCTACTACGAGACGCCCGACGGCGGCCCGGCGCTGCACGTGCACGTCGTCGTCAAGGACAACCTCAGCGACTACTCGGGCGACGCGTTCTGGCAGCAGATGCAGAGTCGCGGCTATCTGCGCCTCAAGAACGGCGAAGGCAAGCCGATCACGGCCGCGCAACTGCCGACCGGGCTCGGCCTGAAACTCGGGATGACGAACGACCGCTACCGCTCGCTCGTCTATTTCACGCGCGACATCGGCTACAGCAAGCCCGCGCAAGCCACCGACTACCTCGAGTTCTACTGGGCCGACTGGCTGCGCGCGCAACCGGGCACGTTCTCACTCGCCGGCTATGATCTGACGCGCGCCGGCGCAACCGATCCCGATCCGGCGAAGGCCGACACGGGCTACCTGAACGCGGTCTGGAATGCGTCGACGCGGATGGTCGCGGCCACCGATCCGGTGATCGACGGCAAGACGGGCGCCGACCTCGGGCGCGCGGACGCGATCAACGGCGGGAAGAAGTACAACAAGGGGGAATTCGACAAGCTGCGCCAGCCGATCGCGGCGGACAAGCCCGGCAAGATCGCGTACGCGCTCGACTACAAAACGCGCCACGCGCTGCCGCAGTAAACCGTAAGCGGCAGCACCACACAGGAAAGGAGCCCCGGCCGGCGATGCCGGACGGGGCCTGCTGGCTCAGAGCACTTTGCGGTACCCGTCGTCGTCGCTTGCCGCGTCCAGGTGCGACACGTCGGCCCACTGCACGACTTGCGCACGGCCATCCACGTAATCGACGACGTTGATGCTCGTGTTGAGCAGCTGATAATTGCGCGGCGCCGACAGTTCGATGCCGTTCGCAAACCGGTACACGCAATCGAGCACGCCGCCGTGCGCAACGCACGCGATCCGGCCGCCCGGATGCTCGGCGACGATCGGTTCGAGCGCATGCAGCACGCGGTGATAGAACTCGCGCTGCGACTCGCCGCCCTCCGGCGCGAAACCGGGGTCGCGCGTCTGCCAGGCCGCGTAGGCGTCGGGGAACAGCGTCTCGATCTCGGCGCTGTCATGCCCCTGGAACTGGCCGTACGAGCGTTCGCGCAGCCCTTCCCGCAGCCGCGGCGACAGCCCGAGCGCATCGGCGAACGGCTGCGCGGTCTGCTGCGCGCGCATCAGGTCGCTCGAATAGATCGCATCGAGCCGTGCGCCGTCGCGCGCCTCGCGCGCGATCCGCACGGCGAGCCGCTGCGCCTGCTCGAGGCCCGTTTCGGCCAGCGGAATGTCGATATGACCCTGGATGCGCTTGATGCGATTCCAGGCCGTCTCGCCATGGCGGATGAAAAGAATCTGCGTGGTGGCCATCGCGGCGCGTCTCCGGGGAAGAATCAGGGCCGCACTTGCAGCCAGAACGTCACGGGGCCGTCGTTGACGAGCGACACCTGCATGTCGGCGCCGAACTCGCCCGTCTCGACGACCGGATGGCGCGCACGCGCGGCCGCGACGAAATAGTCGAACAGCCGCGCGCCCTCGTCGGGCGGCGCGGCCGGCGTGAAGCTCGGCCGCAGCCCGCTGTTGGTATCGGCCGCCAGCGTGAACTGCGACACGAGCAGCAGGCCGCCTGCGCGGCCCTCGCCGTCGATATTCGACACCGGCAGGTTCATCTTGCCGGCCGCGTCGCTGAACACGCGGTAGCCGAGCATCTTCGCCAGCAGCTTGTCGGCTGCCGCGTCGGTGTCGCCGCGCTCCGCGCAGACCAGCGCGAGCAGGCCCGCGCCGATCTCGCCCGTCGTGCGATCGCCGACGCGCACGTCGGCGCGCTTCACGCGCTGGATCAGCGCGATCATGCGGTCAGCGTGACACGTGCGAAACGGCGCTTGCCGACCTGCACGACGAACTCGCCGGCTTCGACCTTCAGGCCCTTGTCCGACACGGTCGCGCCGTCGATCTTCACGCCGCCCTGCTCGATGTTGCGCAGCGCCTCGCTCGTCGACGGCACGAGGCCGGCCTGCTTCAGCAGTTGACCGATCGAGAGCGGCGCGCCCGCGAGCGTGACCGACGGGATATCGTCCGGCACGCCGCCCTTCGCACGGTGGTTGAAATCCTCGAGCGCACGCTCGGCGTCGGCCTGCGAGTGGAAGCGCGCGACGATTTCCTGCGCGAGCAGCACCTTGAAGTCGCGCGGGTTGCGGCCACCTTCGATCTCGCGCTTGAAGCCGCCGATTTCGTCCATCGGGCGGAACGACAGCAGTTCGAAGTAACGCCACATCAGCGTGTCCGAGATGCTCATCAGCTTGCCGAACATGTCGTTCGGATGCTCGCTGATGCCGACGTAGTTGCCCTTCGACTTCGACATTTTCTCGACGCCGTCGAGGCCTTCGAGCAGCGGCATCGTGAGAATGCACTGCTGTTCCTGGCCGTATTGCTTCTGCAACTCGCGGCCGACCAGCAGGTTGAACTTCTGGTCGGTACCGCCGAGCTCGAGGTCGGCGTTCAGCGCGACCGAGTCGTAGCCCTGCATCAGCGGGTACAGGAATTCGTGGATCGAGATCGGCACGCCGCCCTGGAAGCGCTTCGTGAAATCCTCGCGCTCGAGGATCCGCGCAACCGTGTAGCGCGACGCGAGTTTGATCATCCCGTCCGCGCCGAGCGGCATCGACCATTCGCTGTTGTAGCGGATCTCGGTCTTGTCGCGATCGAGCACGAGCGCGGCCTGCTCGAAGTAGGTCTTCGCGTTCGATTCGATCTGCTCGCGCGTGAGCGGCGGGCGCGTCGCGTTGCGGCCCGACGGGTCGCCGATCAGCGACGTGAAATCGCCGATCAGGAAGATCACCGTGTGGCCGAGGTCCTGCAGCTGACGCATCTTGTTCAGCACGACCGTATGGCCGATGTGGATGTCAGGCGCAGTCGGGTCGAGGCCGAGCTTGATGCGAAGCGGCGTGCCCGTGGCCGCGCTGCGCGCGAGCTTCTGCGCGAACTCTTCCTCGACCAGCAGCTCGTCGACGCCGCGCTTCGTGACGGCGAGCGCATGCCGGACTTCGTCGGTGATCGGGAAAACAGGCTTGGAACTGGGTTCGGTGCTCATCGGTGCCAGGAAGAATGTCGCAAAAGCAGGGATTTTCCCATAACTTGCGCGCGCATCGCTTAACGGCGCGTCATGTTGCGCGGATAATCGGGCGCAAGGCGCGCGGCACCGGCCCGCGCCGCACGATCCAGGAGAACCCAACGTGCCGCAACGACAGCCGCCAAACGCCCATCCGGCCGACGGCATCTACTTCGGGCTGATGTCGGGAACCAGCATGGACGGCGTCGATGGCGTCGCCGCGCGTTTCGAGGCCGGCAAGCCGCCGGTCGTGCTCGCGGAAGCGTTCGTCGGCTTCGCACAATCGCTGCGCGACGCGCTGTTCGCGCTGCAGCAGCCGGGCGACGATGAAATCGACCGCGAAGCGCTCGCGGCGAACGCGCTGGTCACGCGCTACGCGGTGTGCTGCCACGAATTGCAGCGCACCGCCGGGCTGTCGCGCGACGAGATCCGTGCGATCGGCGTGCACGGCCAGACCGTGCGCCATCGCCCCGAGCGTGGCTATACGCGGCAGATCAACAACCCCGCCCTGCTCGCCGAACTGACCCAGGTCGACGTGATCGCCGATTTCCGCAGCCGCGACGTCGCAGCAGGCGGCCACGGCGCGCCGCTCGCGCCGGCCTTCCATGCGACGGTATTCGGCGCGCCGGGCGAGACGCGCGTCGTCTGCAATCTCGGCGGGATCAGCAACATCACGATCCTGCCCGGCGAAGGCGGCGACGTGCGCGGCTTCGACTGCGGCCCCGCGAATGCTTTGCTCGACGAATGGGCGACCCGCCATCTCGGCAAGCCGTACGACGACGGCGGCAAGTTCGCCGCGCGCGGCACCGTCCACGCGCCGCTGCTCGACGCGCTGCTCGACGAGCCGTATTTCACTGCGCCGCCGCCGAAAAGCACCGGACGCGACCTGTTCAATCCGGCGTGGCTCGACGCGAAGCTCGCCGCGTTCGCACAACTCGCGCCGCAGGACGTCCAGACGACCCTCACCGCGCTGACGGCCGTGTCGGTCGCACGCGAGATCGCGCAGCACGCAGCGGGCTGCAAGGCCGTGTTCGTCTGCGGCGGCGGCGCACGCAATCCGGTGCTGCTCGACGCGCTCCGGCACGCGCTGCACGAGGCCGGCGTGCCGGCCACGGTCGATACGACGGCCGCGCTCGGCGTGCCGCCTCAACAGGTCGAGGCGCTCGCGTTCGCGTGGCTCTCGTACCGCTTCACCGCGCGCCAGCCCGGCAATCTCGCGACAGTCACGGGTGCAGCCGGCAACCGCGTGCTGGGCGCGCTCTATCCGCGTTGACGCGACACCCGCCACAACGCGGGCGTTGCATCGCCATTGCACACGGACGTAAAAAAAACGGGGCATGAAGCCCCGTTTTTCATTCCGGCGAACCGGACACGATCGATCGTGCGCTCAGACCGAGAACGACGAGCCGCACCCGCAGGTGGTGCTCGCGTTCGGGTTCTTGATCACGAACTGGGCGCCGTTGAGGTCGTCCTTGTAGTCGATCTCGGCGCCGACCAGGTACTGGTAGCTCATCGAGTCGATCAGGAGCTGGACGCCGTTCTTGTTCATCACGGTGTCGTCCTCGTTGACTTCCTCGTCGAACGTGAAGCCATACTGGAAGCCGGAGCAGCCGCCGCCCTGCACGAACACGCGCAGCTTCAGGTCGGGATTGCCCTCTTCGTCGATCAGTTGCTTGACCTTGTCGGCTGCGGCGTCGGTGAAGACGAACGGAACCGGCATTTCGGCCGTCGTTGCTGCGGATTCGGTAACAGCGTTCATTGCGAACTCTCCAAAAAGCTTTAGCCGCTATTGTAGCGGCCGATCAGAAGATCGTGCTGAAGTCCATGAAATCAATAGGTTCTTGTCGATTTCATCAAACACGCCCGCGCGGGCCGCGGCAGCACGCGCCTGGAAGCGGACATAAAAAAACCGCCAGCGCGAAAGCTGGCGGTTTTTCGGGCAGACGCCGCCCGAGAGCGGCGAAGCCATGAAGCGGAATTAACGCTTCGAGAACTGCTTGGCGCGGCGTGCCTTGCGCAGACCGACCTTCTTACGCTCGACTTCACGTGCATCGCGCGTGACGAAGCCTGCGCTCGACAGCGACGGCTTCAGCGTCGCATCGTAGTCGATCAGTGCACGGGTGATGCCGTGGCGCACTGCACCTGCCTGACCCGTTTCGCCGCCGCCGTTGACGTTGACCTTGATGTCGAACGTTTGGCCGTGGTTCGTGAGTTCCAGCGGTTGACGCACGATCATCAGCGACGTTTCGCGCGAGAAGTAGTCAGCGATGGGCTTGCCATTGACGATGATGTCGCCCTTGCCAGCCTTGATGAAGACACGTGCGACTGCGCTCTTGCGGCGGCCCGTACCGTAGTTCCAGTTACCGATCATGTGGGCTCCCCTTAGATCTCGAGCGCCTTCGGCTGTTGAGCCGAATGCGGATGCGTAGCTTCAGCGTAGACCTTCAGCTTCTTGATCATCGCGTAGCCGAGCGGGCCCTTCGGCAGCATGCCCTTGACCGCCTTCTCGAGCGCGCGGCCCGGGAAGCGTTCTTGCATCTTGCCGAACGTCGTTTCATAGATGCCGCCCGGGTAACCCGAGTGACGGTAGTACTTCTTGTCCAGAGTCTTGTTGCCCGTGACTTTCAACTTGCTTGCGTTGATGATGATGATGAAATCACCAGTGTCGACGTGCGGGGTGAACTCAGGCTTGTGCTTGCCGCGCAGACGGCGTGCCACTTCGCTGGCAACACGGCCGAGAACCTTATCCGTCGCGTCAATCACGTACCATTCGCGCGTCACCTCATGGGCTTTTGCGGAAAACGTCTTCATGATCGATCCAAAAAAAATGCTTTGCCCGATGTGTTCTTCCTGCTTGTCTGTGTGCGCTTCAAGGCGCGGTGCAGGCTCTCCCTGTTCTTTTTCCGTGGGCATGAATGCGGAAAAGCCCTGAATTATAAAGGAAATACGGCAACGCGGTCAAAGGGAATCCACGTCCCGTGTCCACGGCGGCCGAAATGGGCCAAAATCCGGTCGTGCCCCGACACGCCAGGCGAACCGAGCGCCCGGGGAGGCACCCATCGACGCGCGGCACATGACCTTGCCGCGCCAGACCGGCCGAATCTGGAAAACAACAAACAAGCATGATGAATCAACGACTTACGCCATTCCTTGCGGCCGCGCTGCTGGCCGCCTCGGCGCCTGCCGTCGCCGCCCGCGCCGACTGCGAAGCCAAGCTCGACGCGCTCGATACGCGCATTACCGAAGCCCGCGCGGCCCATGCCGAGGATCGCGTCGTCCGCCTGCGCGCGGTGCGCGAACGCGTCCGCCACTTCTGCGCACGCGGCCACGGCCATGCGTCGGCCGTCCACGCGCCTGCCCCTGACGCACGCTCGCGCGGCGTGCCGTCCGGCGGCGCGACGTCGCAGTCGGCCGCAAAGCAGCCGGTGTGACGATGCCAGCGCGCGCAAGCCGCGCGCCGATGTTTGCATGGGACGAAAAAAAGCCCGAACGGCTGGTTCGGGCTTAATCCACCATAGGAGGAGGGTGGAGGAGACATTCGGAGGTTGCCGCAGCGCGACAACCAATGAGGCTCATTATACGAACGCGTTGCCGACTTCACAAGAAAATTTGCATTACGAAATCAAACACCATAATGTGAAATTTAAGGCGGCGTGTTTGAAAAATTGGTTTTCTCTTTGAAATCAATCACCTGATCCTGGCCGGCAGGATCAGGATCTCCCCTCATCTAGAGCAAAACCCCTAAAAACGGAGGGGCGTTGGCCGCCTGGCGCGCCGCGCGCACGGCGCCGGCGTTGCGCGTCGTGCAGCGCATCAGCCGACCGTTGCGCAGCGGGCTACAATGCCGGATCGAATCCGAATCAGGCAACGCTGGAGTGCAAGCATGGAATGCAAAGTAAGCTGGATGGGTCAGGACGGCATGGCGTTCTCCGCCGAGACCGGCAGCGGCCATCTCGTCGCGATGGATGGCGCGCCCGAAGGCGGCGGCCACAATCTCGCCCCGCGCCCGATGGAAATGGTGCTGCTCGGCACCGGCGGCTGCACGGCCTATGACGTCGTGCTGATCCTGAAGAAGAGCCGCCAGGAGGTCAGCGGCTGCTCGGTCACGCTGAAGGCCGAGCGTGCGAGCGAAGACCCGAAAGTGTTCACGAAGGTGCACTTCCACTTCACCGTCACCGGCCGCAACCTGAACCCGGCCACGGTCGAACGCGCGATCAACCTGTCGCACGACAAGTATTGCTCCGCGTCGATCATGATCGCGAAGACGGCCGAACTCACGCACTCGTTCGACATCGTCGCCGCCTGAACGCACGGCGAGCGCGCATGAAAAAAGGGCCGGCGCTCCGTGGGGAGCACCGGCCCTTTCGCATTCGAACGGCAAAGCAGGCCGATAAGCCGGATTCTGTGCACGCTGCGTGCCGAAGCACGCAACGCGTGGCAGCCATTCCTCTAGGCGCGCCATTGCTGACGCGCTCAAGCTTCCTACCCGCAGACGAGACGGGGGCCCCGTCCTGCATCCGAAAATGCGCGCCTGCCTACTTGGAATTGCTCCGGGTGGAGGTTACCGTGCCGGCGAACGTCGCCGTCGCCGCGGTGCGCTCTTACCGCACCGTTTCACCCTTACCTGATCCCGGCTTGCGCCGGGCCATCGGCGGTTTGCTTTCTGTTGCCCTGTTCCGCGTGTTGCCACGGATGGCCGTTAGCCATCACCCTGCCCTGTGGAGTCCGGACTTTCCTCGCCCCCGCGCGCCCGAAGGCGGCGAGGCCGCGACTGCCTGGCCTGCTTTGCGACGCGCATTCTAGCACTGCGCGCCGCCTTCGGCATTGCGCGAACGGCGACCGCTGCGAAACACGGCCGGATCGTCGTAGAACGCGGCCTCGGCATTCGCATCGCACCAGTCCGGCACACCGAGCACCGGGAACGGCGCGAAATCGCGGCTCGTCAGCGCGCGCGCCGCGAGTTCGGCGGCGACACGCGCATCGACATGCGCGATGCGTTGCGCGTCGGGCCAAGAGAAATAGTCGGCGCTCACTTCGACGATCCACGTGTGCGCGGTGCAGGACTTGTACGGCGCGACGAGCTGCTCGAGCAGCGCATGGCCGACGAGCCGCGCCTCGCAGCGCGTGCCCCACGCATCGCGCGAGGCGACCAGCAGCCGCGGCCAGTCGAACCCGCGCAACGCGTCGGCGAGCGCGCGGTCGGCCGTCACGAACAGCGCGGCATTCTCGTCGAACAACGTGAGCGCATCGCGCAGCGTGCCGCGCACGGGGCCGACACCGCCCGCGGCGTCGATCGCCGCGGCCTGGCGTGCATTCAGCGCGGCCTTGATGCGCGGATACGCGAACCAGACGAGCGCGTTGAAGAAGTCGTGCAGATTGAGGCGAGTCGGGACGCCGCCCGTCTCCGCGATATGGGTCTCGTACGCCACGCCGGGCGGCAACGCGGCCTGCGGCACGAACCGCAGCAGCCGGCCGCGGCCGGTGACGCGCGGGCCATCGGGCCCGGTGTCGCGCAACGCGCCGTTCAGCGCGTCGAGCAGCGCGGCCTCGCCCGCCCGTACAGCTGCCTGTGCAACCCGGCCGCGCCCGGCATAGGGCGCGAGCCATGGCACGGACCAGTCGATCCGCGCAAAATCCGCCGCCCCGCTGCCGGCCGTGTGGCCGGGTTCGCGCGGCAGCGCGACCGTCACGCCAGTTTCCAGCCGATCGTCTCGCCGCCGCGCAGCGGCACGACGGGCGTATCGCCCGCGAAGATCTCGCGCGGCAGCTCCCACGCCTCGCGACGCAGCGTGACCGTCTCGGCGCTGCGCGGCAGCCCGTAGAAATCGGCGCCGAAGAAGCTCGCGAAGCCTTCCAGCTTGTCGAGCGCGCCAGCGTGGTCGAACGCTTCCGCATACAGTTCGAGCGCGTGCAGCGCCGTGTAGCAGCCCGCGCAGCCGCACGCGGTTTCCTTCGCGTCGCGCGCATGCGGCGCGCTGTCGGTACCGAGGAAGAAGCGCGGGTTGCCCGACGTCGCGGCCTCGACCAGCGCGACGCGATGCGTCTCGCGCTTCAGCACCGGCAGGCAGTAGTAATGCGGGCGAATCCCGCCGACGAACAGCGCGTTGCGGTTGTACAGCAGGTGATGCGCGGTGATCGTCGCGCCGAGCAGGCCGGGCGCCGCGTCGGCGTCGCGCACGTAGTCGGCTGCGTCCTTGGTCGTGATGTGTTCGAACACGACCTTCAGGCCCGGGAAATCGCGGCGCAGCGGCGTCATCACGCGGTCGATGAAGACCTTCTCACGATCGAACAGGTCGATCGACGCATCGGTCACCTCGCCGTGCACGAGCAGCGGCATGCCAGTTTCCTGCATCGCCTCGAGCGTCTTCGCGCACTTCGCGAGATCGGTGACGCCGTGGTCGGAATTCGTCGTCGCGCCGGCCGGATACAGCTTCACGCCGTGCACGAAGCCGCTTTCGCGCGCGCGACGGATCTCGTCAGGCGGCGTGTTGTCGGTCAGGTACAGCGTCATCAGCGGTTCGAACGTCATCCCGGCCGGCAGCGCGGCGAGAATGCGCTCGCGATACGCCTGCGCCTGCGCGGTGGTCGTCACCGGCGGCTTCAGGTTCGGCATGACGATTGCGCGGCCGAACTGGCGCGCGGTGTGCGGCAGCACGGCGGCCAGCATGTCGCCGTCTCGCAGGTGCAGGTGCCAGTCGTCGGGACGGGCGAGCGAGAGCGTCGCCGGGGAGGAAGCGTTCGAGGCAGTCATAGGAGGCGTCGTGAGGAACGTGCTTGCCGTCGGCGGGGCCGGAACACGCATGCCGCGGGCCGACTGACGGCAAACCGCAACACGGGACCTTTGGCCAGCGGAATCCGCTTTTTACCGCTCAGGGCTCGGTGATATGCTAGAAGCCGCATTGTACCGGGGTTCGCCCGGTTCGTTACCCCCCGCCTCAGCCTGCTGCCCCAAGTAAAATGTGCCAACTCTTAGGAATGAACTGCGCCGCGCCGACGGACGTCACATTCTCCTTCACAGGTTTCGCGGCCCGGGGCGGGCTCACCGATCACCATGCCGACGGTTGGGGCATCGCGTTCTTCGAAGATAAAGCCTGCCGCCTGTTCATCGATCACCAGGCATCGGCCACGTCGCCGATCGCCGAAATGGTGAAGCGCTACCCGATCAAGTCCAAGAACACGATCGCGCACATCCGCAAGGCTACGCAAGGCCACATCCTGCTCGAGAACAGCCATCCGTTCATGCGCGAGCTGTGGGGCCGGCACTGGATCTTCGCGCATAACGGCGACCTGCAGGACTACGCACCGGACATGGAAGGCAGCGTCTACCACCCGGTCGGCACGACCGACAGCGAGCAGGCGTTCTGCGTGCTGATGCAGGGGCTGCGCGAAGCGTTCCCCGGTGCGCAGCCGCCGTTGCCCGAGCTGTTCGAGCGCGTCGGCGAGCTGACGCGCGGCATCACCGATCACGGCGTGTTCAACTTCCTGATGTCGAACGGCCAGGCGTTGTTCGCACACTGCTCGACGCGGCTGCATTACCTCGTGCGGCGCTGGCCGTTCTCGACCGCGCACCTCGTCGACGAAGACCTGTCGATCGACTTCGCGAAATACACGACGCCCGAGGATCGCGTCGCCGTGATCGCGACGCAGCCGCTCACCGACAACGAAGTCTGGACCGCGTTCGAGCCGGGCGAGCTGATCATGTTCCAGTGCGGCGACGTCGCCGCGCGGATGCGGATCCCGGTGCCCGAGCGCGTGCTCGAGAAGCTGCGCAATCCGGCGCTCGACGCATCGGCGTCGGCGCCGCGCGACACACGCGAGGCGCTCGCCACCGCCGCGGACGTCGATTCCGACGACGCAATCGACTTCTGAGCCCGGCGCACCCGCGCCCGCTCCTCTCCCCTGCCAGCCGCCGCTCCGCAAGACGGTCGCCCGCCATGCGCGATTGCGGCGGGCTGTTTTGCACACACGGTCCGTGACGCTTCGGGCCCCATCGCTCGCCCGTGCCAACTCCGTTCATCCGGCCCACATTCCGGTATATCGAAGCAACGTCACGCAATATTCTCTTGATTTAATTCATCTCCAATAAAAAATCATCAACAAGAGAAAAGAATAAATCACCTCACCAGAGAGCACATAATCTGCAAACCGCATTTTAACGGACTAACCTGATGCAAACCGTGCGCCGCCCCACCGACACGGCGATCGCGACGTCACACACTAAAAATCGACCAAATCCTTATCCACAAGGGCCCTCAGTTCGATTCATCACACAAACAAAAAATACCCAGCAAAAACCGCATTAATGCCGCATTTGTAAGCTTCCCGACAATCGACCCTCCTCCCGGTCAATAGACTCCGCTCATCCTCGGTGTAACGAATCGCGATTGGCACGGACACGGCCACAGCCGCCGCACACCCATTCACGCCATTCCCCACCGCGGATTGCGATTTCACTGCACCGCGGTGAAAACCACATCAAAACAAGAGAGAGGGGCTTGTCGTGAATCATTCATTTCGATCGATATGGAGCGAGACCACCGGCTGCTGGGTCGCGGCTGCGGAAACGGCACGGGCGCGCGGCAAGCGTTCGGGCCGCCCGTCGGGCACGAGCCGCCGCGCCGCGCACGCGGCACCGCACCGGACATCGCTTCGCGTCGCGGCAGTCGGCGCCGCGCTGGCCGCGCTATCGGCCGGCTCCGCGTACGCGTCGACGTGCGGCAGCGGCGCGGCCGTCGCGAGCAACGGCACCTGCGCGCTCGACAGCTTCAGCCCGACCGTCAACGACAACCTCGTCGGCGCCACGACCGTGTCGGGCGGCGACCGGGTCAGCCTGACGGGCGCGTGGACCGGTGCAACCGGCGACATGGGCTACACGCAGATGCCGCTCGGCAGCACGTCCGTCGTGTCGGGCAACCCGAATCAAGCGCTGCTGTCGATCGGCGGCAAGACACAAAGCGTCAGCACGCCCGACTCGATCACCGGTGGCCAGACCTCGATCGCGACCTACGATTCGGGCACGTTTTCCGCATCGAGTGCGGGCTCGACCGACGTGTCGGTCTATCACGACGTGAACGGCAACCAGTACGTGAACACGCGAATCGGCACCGTCGAACGCTCCGGCGGAACGCTCGACGTGTCGATCGGCAATCCGGCAGGCTCGCCCACGGCAGCCGGTAACGCGATCACGATGGCGCCGAAGCAGACGGACCTGTTCGTCGCGGACGGCACCGGCTCGGCGCAAAGCGTCATCAACTGGAATTCGCGCAACCAGATCTGGCTGGGTACCGGCGACTATCTCGCGAACGGCGGCCCCGTCGGTCATGTCCTGCTCGAGGTGCCGACGTATGCGGGCAGCTTCACCGCGTTCGACGGCAGCGCATGGACCGTCACCGACGCGGCGTCGCTCGCCGCGTACAACAACTTCCTCGTGCACTCGGTGAGTAGCGGCGCGCTCGGCTCGCAGGCCGCCTACGACAGCGCGTTCAACCAGGCCGTCACGTTCACCACGCAATCGTTCGGGTACGCGAACAACGTGTCGCCGGGCGACGAGAATGCGCTGCCGATGAACTACCTGACGGCGCTGCACGGCACCGGCGCGAACGCGACGCTGCATATCGGCAAGGATGGGCAGATCGACTTCCGCGGCACCAACACGATCGACTCGAGCTCGGCGGTCCTCGCGGAAAATGGCGCGCACTTCGTCAACGACGGCGGCCTGTCCGGCGACTTCACGCTCGTGCGCCTGCTGACCGGTGCGAGCGGCGTCAACAACGGCGTGATCTCGTCCGGCTACGCCGCCGGCGACAACTTCAACACAGGCAGCGCCGCACCGCCCGCCAACTTCGGCTTCAATGCGTACACCGAGGGCAACGGCGTCTACGCGAACGGCGCCGGCACGACCTTCGTCAACCACGGCGTGATGAACGTCGGCGCGTGGACCTACAACACCACGCGACCGAACCTGCAGAACTATGCGGTGGCCGCGACCGACGGTGCGACCGCATCGAACGCGGGCACGATCAACGTCGGCGTCAACGCGACGACGCTCGACAGCCAGGTGATCGGCGGCCTCGTTGCCGGCGGCAGCTTCACGAACGAAGCCGGCGGCACGATCTACCTCGGCCGGGCGGCCCAGTACGATGCCGGCGCGCCGGAAGCCGCGAACGACGTCGCGCTGTCCGCGCACGCGTACGGCATCCTGCTCGGCGCATCGGGTACCGCGAGCAACCTCGGCACGATCGTGATCGGCTCGCAGACACAGAACGGCGCCGCACTGGCGAGCATCGGCTCGTCGTCCGGCACGCTGAACAACGCGGGCGCGATCGTCGTCAACGGCGCGGCGTCCGGCACGCCGCTCGCCAACGTCGGCATGCTCGCGGCCAACACGGCCGCGACCGTGACCAATACCGGCACCATCACGCTGAATGGCGTCAACGGCATCGGCATCATGGTCGTCGGGACCGGCACGACCGCGACGGCTGCAACCTCGACCGGCACGATCAACGTGGCCGGCGGCCTCGATCCTGCCTCGGGCACACGCAACTACGGCGTGTGGGCCGAAGGGCCGCGCGCGAAGGCCACGCTCGACGGCGCGCTCAACCTGACGGGCACCGGCGCGATCGGCGTGCATGCGCGTTCGGGCGCGACGATCGACGTCGGCGCCAATGCGGTGCCCGCCTTCATGTCGGGCACGAACCAGATCGGCTTCTACGCCTATGGCGCGGGCTCGCAGATCAACGTCGCCGCGCAGCACCTCCGCGTCGACACCGACGATTCGACGCTGTTCCGGGTCGCGGGCGGTGCGGCCTACACGGGCGCGTCGACGGCCGGCGCGCTGACGACCGACGTCAACGGCCAGCGCGCACGCGGCGTGCTCGCAACCGACGCCGGCACCGTGCTGTCGACCGGCAACGCGATCTACAACGTCAACGGCGCGAACGGCATCGCGATTGCAGTCGAAGGCGGCGCGCAAGGCACGATCGACGCGGGCGCGACGATCAACCTGAACGCGGCCGGCGCGATCGCCGGCGTCGTCGACGGCCAGGCGCACGACCTCACCGGCGCCAATGCCGGCGCACCGGTCGCGACGACGCTCACCAACAGCGCCGCCGTCACGTCATCGACTGCCGGCGTGACGGGCTTCGTCGCGCAACGCCTCGGCACGCTCGAGAACCGCAACACGGTACTGCTGACTGGCGCCGGCTCGACGGGCGTCGTGATCGGCACGCTCGGCACGGTGAACAACGCGTCGACGATCCGCGTCTCCGACGGCACCGGCGCGCTCGTCCAGGGTGCGTCGGCGACGCTCGCCAACGCGGGTTCGATCGAAGCCGACGACGGCATCGCGGGCGTGCACCTGACGGGCGCCGGCGCATCGGTCGCGCTGTCGGGCGCCGGCACCGTGATCGCGAACGGCAGCGCCGACGGCGTGCTGATCGACTCGAGCGTGACGGGCGGCGGGCTCGCGGCCGGCGCGACGTCGATCGCGGTCGGCGGCTCGGGCAAGGGGATCGACAACCAGGGGACGAACGCGACGGTCGCGTTGTCCGGCACGCAGATCGGCACGACCGGCGGCGGTGCCGACGGCCTGTCGTCGACCGGCGCCGGCGCACGCATCGCGACCGATGCGGCGACCGTCGTCCGGACCACTGGCGACAACGCGCGCGGCTTCTTCGTGTCGGGCGCCGATTCGACGCTGACGGCCAACGGTACGACCGTCGCGACGACCGGCGCGGGTTCGGCCGCGATCGTGACGAGCGACGGCGCGACCGCACTGCTGTCGGGCGCGAAGATCACCGCAGCCGGCACGGCGGCCGACGGCCTCGTCGCGCAGAACGGCGGCCGTATCGGCGATACCGGCTCGTCGATCGCCAGCGCCGCCGGCAACGGCGCAACCGCCGACAGCGGCGGCGTGCTCGCGTTGACCGGCACGACACTCAAGGGCGCGACGGCCGGTGTGCTGGCGTCGGATACGCTCGCCAACGGCGCGACGAGCTCGGTGCTCGTCGACGGCGGCAGCGTCACGTCCGCCACCGGGCCGGCCTTCGCCGTGCGCGGCGGCACGGCCGACATCGCCGTGCGCAACGGCACGGTCGTGACGGCCGGCAACGGCACGCTGCTCGACCTGTCGAACGGCAGCCACGCCAGCTTCACCGCGTCGGCCGTGAACCTGACCGGCAACGTCGTCTCCGACGCATCGAGCATCGGCAACGTGTTCCTCGCGAACGGCACGACGCTGACCGGCACGATCGATCCGGTCGCATTGACCGTCGACAGCAGCAGCACCTGGCGCATGACGGGCAGCTCCGTGCTGAGCAGCCTGAACAACGCGGGCCTGGTCGCGTTCGCCGCACCGACCGGTTCGCCGACGCTCGCGGGCAGCTACAAGACGCTGACGACCGGCAGCTACGTCGGCAACGGCGGCACGATCGCGCTCAACACGTTCCTCGGTGCCGACGCATCGCCGACCGACCGGGTGATCGTGAACGGCGGCGCCGCGAGCGGCACGACGGGCCTGAAGATCGCCAACACGGCCGGCACCGGCGCGCAGACGATGGGCGACGGGATTCCGGTGGTCGTCACGGCCAACGGCGGCACGACCACCGCATCGGCGTTCCAGCTTGCGGGGCCCGTGCAGGCGGGCGCGTACGAATACCGGCTGTATCGCGGCGGGCAAGGCGACGCGAACGGCTGGTACCTGCGGTCGCAGCTCGATCCGTCGGACCCCGGCGACCCGATCCACCCGTCCGGTGGCGGCGACGGTAACAGCAACGGGAATGGCAACGGCGGCACGCTCGCGTATCGCCCCGGCGTCGCCGGCTACGCGCTCACGCCGCTGTTGAACGCCGACTACGGCTTCTCGACACTCGGCAAGCTGCACGAGCGTGTCGGCGACATCTACAACCTCGGCAAGCAGCAGC
The DNA here is from genome assembly GCF_902499175.1 of Burkholderia aenigmatica. Lineage (GTDB taxonomy): Bacteria > Pseudomonadota > Gammaproteobacteria > Burkholderiales > Burkholderiaceae > Burkholderia > Burkholderia aenigmatica. The sequence goes on along the minus strand of NZ_CABVQC010000005.1, from coordinate 141,191 downwards.
CTGGCAATCGCGACGGCGTGTGGGGGCGCATCGGCGGCCAGAGCCTAGACGCGAACGCAGGCCGCTTCGCGGCCGACGCGCGCACGTTCTTCGCGCAGTTCGGCAAGGACTGGACGCTCGACCAGGCGCCGAACGGCGGCGGCAGCACGCACGCGGGCGTGACGGCCAGCATCGGCGTGTCGAACGCGAGCTTCAGCGACATGGCGCGCGCCGACACGGCCAACCTGTCGACGTCGACGGGCTCGGTCGAGATGCACGCGCAGAGCGTCGGCGGCTACTGGACGAAGTACCTGTCCGACGGCACGTACTTCGACAGCGTCGGGCAGGTCACGCACTACGGCAACCGCTATCGCGACAGCTACGGCAACGAGGCGTCGCAGAACGGCTTCGGTGTTGCACTGTCGCAGGAAGTCGGCAAGCCGTTCGCGATCGGCGCGCTGCCGGTCGCGGTCGAACCGCAGGCGCAGCTGATGGTCCAGTACCTGAAGCTGAACGGGTTCAACGACAACGTCTCGGCGGTTTCGGGCACGACGACGAACGCGCTGCGCGGCCGCGTCGGCGTGCGCATCTTCCGGCCGAACCTCCAGTCGGATTCGGGCGGCGGTGCCGCGACGCCGTACTTCACGGCCGACGTGCTGCACGACTTCCTGTCGCCGGGCCAGACCGTCGTCGGCGGCACGCCGTTCGCGACGCATCTCGGCCGCACGTGGTACGAGCTCGGCGTCGGCGTGACCGCCGGCTTCGGCAAGTCGGGCGAGCTGTATGCGAACGCGAAGATCGCGCGCAACATCGGCGGCGACTACCGGCGCGGCATCGTCGGGCAGGTCGGCTACCGCTACAGCTGGTAACGCCCGCTGGCGGCGGACGAAAAAAAACCGCCCGGCGCGAGGCCGGGCGGTTTTCGCAGCGACGCACATGCAGCGTCGACGAGCGCGAACGCTCAGTGCAGGATCTTCGCGAGGAAGTCCTTCGCGCGTTCCGATTTCGGATTCGAGAAGAAATCGTCCTTGCGGTCGTCCTCGACGATCGCACCCTTGTCCATGAAGATCACACGATGGGCCACCTTCTTCGCGAAGCCCATCTCGTGCGTGACGACCATCATCGTCATCCCTTCCTGCGCGAGTTCGACCATCACGTCGAGCACTTCGTTGATCATCTCGGGGTCGAGTGCGGACGTCGGCTCGTCGAACAGCATCGCGATCGGATCCATCGACAGCGCGCGCGCGATCGCGACCCGCTGCTGCTGGCCGCCCGACAGCTGGCCCGGGAACTTGTGCGCATGCGCCTTCAGGCCGACGCGATCGAGCAGCTTCATGCCCTTCTCGTTCGCCTCGTCCTTGCCGCGGCCGAGCACCTTGACCTGCGCGAGCGTCAGGTTCTCGGTGATCGACAGGTGCGGGAACAGCTCGAAATGCTGGAACACCATCCCGACCTTCGAGCGCAGCTTCGACAGGTTCGTCTTCTTGTCGCCAACCGACTGGCCGTTCACGAGGATCTCGCCCTGCTGGAACGGCTCGAGGCCGTTCACGGTCTTGATCAGCGTGGATTTACCCGAACCGGACGGGCCGCACACGACGACCACTTCGCCTTTCTTGACCTCGGTCGTGCAGTCGGTGAGGACCTGAAACTGGCCGTACCACTTCGAAACGTTCTTGATGGAAATCATCTTGTGACCTTTTTCTGGAGACCCTTGACGAGAGCAGACGCCAACGAGCAAATCACGAAATAGCATGCGCCGGCGAACAGGACCATCTCGACGGTCGTGCCGTCGCGATCGCCGATGTTGGCCGCCGTGCGGAAGAAGTCCGCGAGGCTGATCACGTACACGAGCGACGTATCCTGGAACAGGACGATCGCCTGCGTGAGCAGCAGCGGCACCATCGCGCGGAACGCCTGCGGCAGGATCACGAGGCGCATCGCCTGCGCGTAGTTCATGCCGAGCGCGAATGCGGCGTTCGCCTGGCCGCGCGGCACCGCCTGGATGCCGGCGCGGATGATCTCGGAATAATACGCGGCTTCGAACAGCGAGAACGCGACCATCGCCGATGCGAGACGGATGTCGATCGTCGGCGACAACCCGAGCACGCCCTGCAGCAGCTGCGGCACGATCAGGAAGAACCACAGCAGCACCATCACGAGCGGAATCGAGCGGAACACCGTCACGTAGCCCTGCGCGAACCACGCGAGCGGCTTGACGCCCGACAGCCGCATCAGCGCCAGCAGCGTGCCCCAGACGATCCCGACCACGATCGCGATCAGCGTGATCTGCAACGTGACGATCGCCCCCGTCCACAGCGTCGGCAGCGCGCCGGGAATACTACTCCAGTCGAACTGATGCATCACTTGCCTCCGATATAGCCGGGCAGCCGCGTGCGGCCTTCGATCCAGCGCATGAACGCCATCACGACGAGGTTGATGATCACGTACGCGAGCGTGACCGCGATGAACGATTCATACGTCTGCGCGGTGTAGTCGACGAGCTGGCGCGCCTGCGCGGACAGGTCGAGCAGGCCGATGGTCGACGCGACGGCGGAGTTCTTGAAGATGTTCAGGAATTCCGACGTGAGCGGCGGCACGATGATCCGGTACGCAACGGGCAGCAGCACGTAGCGGTACGTCTGCCATTGCGTGAAGCCCATCGCGAGGCCGGCGGCGCGCTGGCCCTTCGGCAGCGCGTTGATCCCGGCGCGCACCTGTTCGCACACGCGCGCGCCCGTGAACAGGCCGAGACAGATGATCGACGCGGTAAAGAACTGCGTGGTGGGCGGCAACTGCTTGATCCAGGTGCCGATCGACGCGGGCAGCAGCTCGGGTATCACGAGATACCAGACGAAGAACTGCACGATCAGCGGAATGTTCCGGAAGATCGACACGTACAGGGTGCCGATCGCGGACAGCCACTTGTTCGGCACGGTACGCAGCACGCCGAACAGCGAACCGACGATCAGCGCGATGACCCAGGCGACGAGCGACACTTCGATCGTCACCCAGAAGCCGGACATCAGCCATCCGAAATAAGTCGTCGGCTCGCCGGTCGACACGGGGCTCAGGAAGATGCCCCAGTTCCAGTGGTAAGACATGGGCAAGACTCCAGCAAAAAGAGACGGAAGAAGCGGGGCCTCTTCCGTCTCATTAGCGTCATTTCTGCATCAACGGCCGTGCGGTCAGTCGAGCGCCTTGTCGTTCGGGTTCGCGTACAGCTTCTTCATCGAATCGGACAGCGGGAAGTTCAGGTTCAGCCCCTTCGGCGGGATCGGGTTCTCGAACCACTTCGCGTAGATCTTCGCGGCTTCGCCCGACTTCTCGACTTGCGAGATCGCGTCGTCGACGACCTTCTTGAAGTCCGCATCGCCCTTGCGCATCATGCAGCCGTACGCTTCTTCCGATTGCGGCGTGCCGACGATCACCCAGTCGCCCGGCTTCTTCGCCTTCGCACGCTCGCCCGCGAGCAGCGCGTCATCCATCATGAACGCGACCGCGCGGCCCGATTCCAGCGTATTGAACGAATCGCCGTGATCCTTCGCGCTGATGATGTTCATGCCCATCTGCTTTTCGTTGTTCATCTTGCGCAGCAGGCGCTCGGACGTCGTGCCGGCGGTGGTCACGACCGTCTTGCCCTTCAGGTCGGCGAAATCCTTGATGCCCGAATCGTTCTTCGTCATCAGGCGCGTGCCGATCACGAAGATCGTGTCGGAGAACGCGGCCTGCTGCTGGCGTTCGGCGTTGTTGGTCGTCGAGCCGCACTCGATGTCGACCGTGCCGTTCTGCACCAGCGGAATGCGGTTCTGCGACGTGACCGGGATGTTCTTCACCTGCAGGTTCGGCAGGTTCAGCTTCTTCTTCACCGCGTCGACCACCTTCATCTGGAATTCGCGCGAATAGCCGACCACCTGCTGCTTTTCGTCATAGTAGGAGAACGGGATCGACGACTCGCGGTGCCCCAGCGCGATCACGCCCGTGTCCTTGATCTTCTTCAGCGTGCCCGTCTCCTGAGCATGCGCGCCACCTGCGAACGCGCAAAGCGCCGCGAACATCAGGACTGCCTTTTGGTATTTCATTTTGGTCATCTCCTTGGCTAAAACCCGCGCCAGTGTATCAAAGTAATATTTTTGAAAGTACTGGTTGTTTACCGCACTACGAATCGTGCTGCGCGAAGCCTTCCTCCCGGCTTCGGCCCTCTTCCGGCGGCCGAATGCGCGCGCGGGCGGTACCGGATTCGGCACCGCCCGCGAGGGTTCATGCACGCAACCGGATGGATTGCGTCATGGATTGATCGTAGTCAACCGATCTGAAATCGGCAACCGCCGATCAGGGGTACAGGCCACGCATTTCGCGTGCCATCAGGATGCGCTTGCACGCAACGATGAACGCCGCCGTACGCACCGACACCTTGTGCTCTTCCGCGACTGCCCACACGCCGGAGAACGCTTCGCGCATCACGCGCTCGAGACGGTGGTTGATCTCGTCTTCCGTCCAGAAGAAGCTCGAGAAATCCTGCACCCATTCGAAGTACGACACGGTCACGCCGCCCGCGTTCGCGATCACGTCCGGGATCACGAGCACACCGTTCGCGGTCAGGATGTCGTCCGCCGCCGTCGTCGTCGGGCCGTTCGCGCCTTCGACGATGATCTTCGTGCGGATCTTCGCTGCATTCTTCTCGGTGATCTGGTTTTCCAGTGCCGCCGGGATCAGGATGTCGGTTTCGACCGTCCAGAACTCGTCGTTCGGCATCGGCTCCGAACCTTCGAAGCCCGCGACGCCGCCCGTGCGTGCGACGTGGTCGAGCAGCTTGTTCGAATCGAGGCCGGCCGGCTGGTAGATCGTGCCGGTGTGATCCTGCACCGCGATCACCTTCGAACCCGCTTCCTGGAACAGCTTCGCCGCGATGCCGCCGACGTTGCCGAAGCCCTGCACCGCGATGCGCGCGCCTTCGATTTCCAGGCCCTTCTTCTTCGCCGCTTCGGAGCCGACGACGAACACGCCGCGGCCCGTTGCTTCCTTGCGGCCGAGCGAACCGCCGAGCGCGATCGGCTTGCCGGTCACGACGCCGGTCGACGTCTGGCCCTGGTTCATCGAGTACGTGTCCATCATCCACGCCATCACCTGTTCGTTGGTGTTGACGTCCGGTGCCGGAATGTCGGTGTTCGGTCCGATGATGATGCCGATTTCGCTGGTGTAGCGGCGCGTCACGCGCTCGAGCTCACCACGCGACAGCTTGCGCGGGTCGACGCGGATACCGCCCTTCGCGCCGCCGTACGGCACGTTCACGGCCGCGTTCTTCACCGACATCCATGCGGACAGCGCCATCACTTCCGACAGCGTCACGTCCTGGTGGTAACGCACACCGCCCTTGCCCGGGCCGCGCGACACGTTGTGCTGCACGCGATAGCCTTCGAAGTGCGCGACGGTACCGTTGTCGAGCTCGATGGGGCAGTCGACGATCAGGATGCGCTTCGGACGCTTCAGCGTTTCGAGCCAGCGCGACAGCGAACCGAGGTACGGCGCGACGCGATCGACCTGCTGAAGGTAGTTGCCCCACGGGCCGAGATCGTCGGCGTGCAGGTAGGACGGGATGGACTGCTGTTGCGAAGACATGGATGCTCCAACGTTCAACGAAGTGCGCACATTGTCGAAAAACCCGTTTTTTTTATCCAATGCCGTTTGCTTATTCGATTATGCGTTTCTTGCATGATCGCGATTTTTCGCAAATCTGCGGTCGATTTGCGCAAGAACGCACGCGATCGCTCGTGCATCGCGTGCGTGAAAAATCGTGTTTCCTGGATGCGTGATGGCCGCCGGACAGCCGTCCGACAGGCGCCGCAAGCTCGACGACAGCCGGCCGACGGTTAACCGCCCACGGTTAACCCGCGGTTTCGCGCAGTTCGTCGCGCACGACGTCCCACAGCGCACGCACGAGCTTCTGCCGCGGATCGTCGCCCTGCAGCGCGAGCTTGTCGCAGTACAGGCGGATCTCCATCGTCAGCGTGAACGGGTACGCGCCGCCACGCACCGACCGGTCGAGCCGGATCAGGCGGCCACCGGCGACCGCATCCTCGACCGCGCTGTGCGGCAGGAACGCGATGCCGTGGCCCGCGAGCGCCATCGCCTTCAGCCCTTCGGCCATGTCGGTTTCATAGACGCGATCGAGGAACAGCGGCGTCGACGCATTCGCGACGATCACCTCCGTCATCCGGCCGAGATACGCGTTCGGCGTATATGACAGGTACGGCACGCGCGCGTCTGCCGTGCCGGGTAGCGTATAGCGCGGCCGCCCCGCGCGGCCCGGCGCCGAGAACGGGCTGATCGGCTCGCTGCCGAGGATCAGCATGTCGTAGCGCGCCGGGTCGAGCGCGACCGGATGGCTCGGGTGGTGGTAGCCCATCACGAGATCGCAGCCGCCCTCGACGAGCGACAGCACCGCGTCGTGCACGTTCAGCGCGCGCAGCCGCGTGTGGACCTGACCCATCTTCGCCTCGATCCGCTGCAGCCAGCGCGGGAAATACGTGAGCGACAGCGTGTGCGGCACCGCGAACTCGATCGTCGGCACCGGCGCGCCGACGTGGCCGCGCAGCAGCGTGCGCGCCTCGTGCGCCTGCGACAGCATCGTCAGCGCCTGTTCGTAGAAGATCTGCCCGGCCTGCGTGAGCCGCGTCGGATAGACCGAACGATCGATCAGTTCGGTCGCGAGCCATGCCTCGAGCGCCTGGATGCGCCGCGAAAACGCCGGCTGCGACACGTGCCGCAGTTCGGCGGACCGGCTAAAGCTGCGCGTCTCCGCGAGCGAGACGAAGTCTTCGAGCCATTTCAGTTCCATGCAGGCGGGCGCGGCGGGCGGCGGTCGGGAAGAAGCCTGCATTCTACCGGCGGGCGGCCCCGGCCGGCGGTGCAGCGAACGGCGCGGCGCCCCGCCGCCAACGGGCGCCGGCACTGTGTCCGCATGCGGCGGCGCCCGCGGGCCACGCTCAGCCGGGATCGTCCCGCGCCGATGGTAAAATGCCGGATTCTCCTTCCCCTCGCTCGACCCGGCCCCAAGGCCCGCCCGATCATGTCCGACACTCGTCCCGATACGCTTTTCGCCCTCACCGCGCTTTCGCCCATCGACGGCCGCTACGCCAGCAAGACCGAAGCGCTGCGCGACTGGCTCTCCGAAGCCGCCTTCATGCGCCACCGCGTCACCGTCGAGGTGCACTGGCTGATCGCGCTGTCGCGCGCCGGCTTCGCGGAAGTCCCGCGCTTCTCCGATGCGTCCGAACAGTTCCTGCTGCAGCTCGCCGAGCGCTTCACCGCGCACGACGCCGCCCGCATCAAGGACATCGAGCGCGTGACGAACCACGACGTGAAGGCCGTCGAATACTGGCTGAAGGAATCGGTGAAGGGCCAGGAAGAACTCGAAAAGGCCAGCGAATTCATCCACTTCGCGTGCACGTCGGAAGACATCAACAACACGTCGCACGGCATGATGCTCGCCGGCGCGCGTGAGCACGTGATCCTGCCGGCGCTGCGCACGGTCTACCAGCGCCTCGTCGCACTCGCGCACGCGCACGCCGAACAGCCGATGCTGTCGCGCACGCACGGCCAGCCGGCCAGCCCGACGACGCTCGGCAAGGAACTCGCGAACGTCGCGGCCCGCCTCGCCCGCGCGATCACGCGCATCGAGAAGGTCGAGATCCTCGGCAAGATGAACGGCGCGGTCGGCAACTTCAACGCGCATCTCTCCGCATATCCGGAATTCGACTGGGAAGCGTTCTCGCGCGACGTGATCGAGAACCGCCTGAAGCTCACGTTCAATCCGTACACGATCCAGATCGAGCCGCACGACTACATGGCCGAGCTGTTCGACGCGGTCGCGCGCGCGAACACGATCCTGCTCGACCTCGACCGCGACGTGTGGGGCTACATCTCGGTCGGCTACTTCAAGCAGAAGACGAAGGCCGGTGAAATCGGCTCGTCGACGATGCCGCACAAGGTCAACCCGATCGACTTCGAGAACTCGGAAGGCAACCTCGGCCTCGCGAACGCGACGCTGCGCCACCTCGCCGACAAGCTGCCGGTGTCGCGCTGGCAGCGCGACCTGACCGACTCGACGGTGCTGCGCAACATGGGCGTCGCGCTCGGCTACTCGCTGCTCGCGTACGACTCGCTGATCCGCGGCCTCGACAAGCTCGAAGTGAACCCGCAGCGCCTGAACGAAGACCTCGACAACTGCTGGGAAGTGCTCGCCGAGCCGGTGCAGACGGTGATGCGCCGCTACGGCATCGAGAACCCGTACGAGCAGTTGAAGGAACTGACGCGCGGCAAGGGCATCACGCGCGAAGCGCTGCAGGAATTCGTCGGCACGCTCGCGATCCCGCAGGACGCGAAGGATCTTCTGCTCGCGATGACGCCTGCGTCGTACATCGGCAAGGCCGTCGAACTGGCGAAGCGGATCGCGTAAGCACTGCCGTCTCCGCAGATAAAAAAGCCCGATGCGAGCAATCGCATCGGGCTTTTTGCTGTTCGGCCGATCAGAATGAGATCATCTTGCCCGGATTGAGCGCGCTCATCACGCTCATCGCCGCCTTCGCGGCCGGAATCGCGATCGGCGACAGCTGGCGGCCGAGCGGGATCGCGCGATGGTCGATGCCGGTCAGCATCGAGAAGTCGTCGTTGCGGCCGACGAAATCGTCGCAGATCGCCTTGCCGATCCGCACCGTCTGCGCGACGCCGTGGCCGCTCCAGCCCTGCACCATGTACATCGGCACGCGGCCGTCGGTCTTGCGGCTGTCGGTCGCGCCGTTCAGCGTGAAGTCGCTGACGCCGCTCCAGCAGTAGTCGAGCGCAAACTGGCCGTCGTGCTGCGGGAACACCGTGTTCAGCCGCGTCAGCAGATACGCGTTCACGTCCGGCTGCGCCCAGCAGGTGCCGGTGCCCTGCCCGCCGAACAACAGGCGGTTGCCGCGTACCGGCCGGTAGTAGTCGATCTGGAACTGCGTGTCGTACACGGGCATGCCGGCCGGCATCAAGGTCGCGACGTCGACGTCGAGCGGCGCCGTCACGCTCACGTAGGTAAAGAACGGCACGGTCGTCGCGGCGCCGTCGTCGAGCAGCCGGAACGTCGTGTTGTGCAGCGCGAGCACGACGCCCTTGCGTGCGGTGATCGTGCCGCCCGGCGTCGTCGCGACGACACCCTCCGGCGTTTCGACGAGTTCGAGCACCTCGGTGCCCTCGAACAGCGCGCCGCCGTTCAGCCGGAAGCCGTGCACGAGGCCGCGCACCAGCGCGAGCGGATGGATCTGTCCGCCGATCGCGTCGATCGCCGCGCCGTGGTAGAGCCCCGAGCGCACGTATTCGTCATGCAGCTGATGGCGGCCGACCAGCGTCACGCCCGCGTCGCCGAGATGGCGGCGCGCATCCGCGCCGTCGAGCAGCGCGCTCATGTGGCCCGGGTGGACCGCGGCCGTCACGTGGCCACGCTTGCGGTCGAGCTCGAGCGCGTAGCGTGCGCCGATCGCATCGATCAGGTCCATCGATTCGGTCGATGCGAAGCGCCACAGCCGCTTTGCGTCGTCGTGCGACAGGTGATCGATCATGTCGGCGGCTTCCCAGCGCGCGAGGCCGGGCGTGAGCTGCCCGCCGTTGCGGCCCGATGCGGCCGAGCCGACGTGGTGCTTGTCGACGAGGATGGTATCGACACCCGCTTCCGCGAGATGCAGCGCAGCCGATGCGCCGAGCAGGCCTGCGCCGATCACGAGCACGTCGCAGACCACGTCGTGCGCGAGCGGCGCGCTGTTCGCGTGGCGCGACAGCGACGCTTCGTACCAGTTCGCCGGGCGCTCGCCGTCGTAGCGGGCCGGGTCGCACCAGTTCCAGTTGTCTTTTTCGATGTTCAGTTGCGTTTGTTCGAAACGCGATTCGCCTTGGATCAGGGGTTGATTGTTGAAAGTCATGATTGCACTTGCATGGTCTTGGGCCGCCTGTCGAAGAGCCTTCTGGCTTCGCGGGTGGGGCAGCCGGTTCCACATGGGTGTCAACGAGATAAAGGGGCGCGATGGCCCGTGTTGACGGCGGACACGCTCGTGCCGCCTGGATCCCGGACTGTGCGAAAGCACGTATTGAAAGGTGCCGGGACACCCAATTTCTACACCGCAGAAATAATTCTACAGTGTAGAATAAGCTTTCGTCAAGTTTACAGCCGGTGCCACGTCGGCCCGTCAGCCCGCATCGATGAAAGACAAACCCGCCCAGGGCCCGCGCGGCCTCGACAAGGACGCGATCGTCGCGGCCGCGCTCGCACTGCTCGAAGACGTCGGCGAAGCCGCATTCAGCGTGCGCAAGCTCGCGCAGTCGGTCGGCTGCGATCCGATGAGCGTGCTGTATCACTTCAAGTCGAAGGAAGGCCTGAGCCGTGCGATCGCGAACGCGCTGTCGCGCTCGCTCGTGCCGGTCGATACCGCCCTGCCGTGGCGCGAACGGCTGCGCGACCTCGCACGCCAGTACCGCGCGCTCGCGCTGCGCTACCCGGCCGCGTTCGCGCTGCTGCAGCGGCACATGAGTACCGGGCCGGCCGATCTCGCGCACATCGAGGCCGTGCATCGCGCGCTGGCCGACGCCGGCATCCCGCGCGCAGCGCTGCCGTCGGTGTGCGTCGGCTGGTATGCGAGCGTGATCGGGCTGGCCGCCGCCGAAGCCGGCGGCCTCACGCGCGCCGCGAACGACGTCGAGCTCGCGGAGATGGAAGCGCTGTCCGACGCCGCGCATCCGCTCGTCAAGGCGGCCGCCCCGCTCTATGCGCAGCTCGATCCGGCAGCCGTGCACGACACGATGCTGGACGTGCTGCTCGACGGCATCGCGAAGCAGGCACGCGCGGCCTGACCCGCCTACGGCCCGCGGGCCGCCCACGAAAAAGGCGCCCCGAAGGGCGCCTTTTTCATGACGATTGCCGCGAACCGCGCTCAGTGCTGCTGCGCGATGCCGATCTTCAGCATGACCTGATCGATGATCTGTTCGGGCGTCAGCTCGATGCTGACCTCGATCGCTTCGTCCGGGCCCGGCTCCTCGAGCGTATCGAGCTGGCTCTTCAGCAGCGCCGGATCGAAGAAATGGCCGGTGCGGCTCTTCAGGCGCTCGTGCAACACCTCGAACGAACCCTTCAGATACACGAACCGCACGTCGGTGTCGGTGCCGCGCAGCACGTCGCGGTACGACCGCTTCAGCGACGAACACGTGAACACGGCCGTCTCACCGGCGCGCTGCTTTTCCTCGATGGCCTCGCGGATCGTGCGCAGCCACGGCCAGCGGTCGTCGTCGGTCAGCGGAATGCCGTGGTGCATCTTTTCCTTGTTCGCCGCGCTGTGAAACGCGTCGCCATCGGTATAGCTGCACGACAGGCGTTCCGCCAGCATTTCGCCGATTCGCGACTTGCCCGCGCCCGACACGCCCATTGCGATCAGAATCATTGACTACCCCTTGTTACAGAACCATGCTCAGCAGCAGTGTAAAGCCGAGGCCCAGCACCGAGATGATCGTTTCGAGCAACGACCAGGTCTTGAACGTCTGACCGACCGTCATCCCGAAGTATTCCTTGATCAGCCAGAAACCGCCGTCGTTCACGTGCGAGAAGATCAGCGAGCCCGAGCCCGTGGCCAGCACCAGCAATTCCGGGCTGACCGTCGTGCCGGCCGCCGCCGCGATCGGCGCGACGATGCCGCAGGCCGTCGTCATCGCAACCGTCGCCGAACCCGTCGCGAGACGCATCAGCGCCGCGACGAACCAGCCGAGCAGCAGCGGCGACAGGTGCGCGTGCTTCGCGGTCTCGACGATCTGCTGCGAGATCCCGCTGTCGCGCAGGACGCCGCCGAAGCCACCGCCCGCGCCGACGATCAGCGTGATGCCGGCGATCGGTGCCAGGCACTCGCCGCAGAACTTCTGGATCTGGTCGCGGTTGAAGCCCTGCAGCTTGCCGAACGTGAAGAAGCTCACGAGCACGGCGATCAGCAGCGCGACGTCCGAGTTGCCGGCAAAGCGCAGCAGGTTGTTCGGCAGCGACTTCGGCGTGAACAGCAGGTCGGCCCAGCTGCCGACGAGCATCAGCACGACGGGCAGCAGGATCGTGAACAGCGTGATGCCGAAGCTCGGCAGTTCGCGCTTGCGGCCGTCCGTGTGCGTATCGACGAACTGCGCGGCGAGCGGATTGTTCTCCGGCAGCTTCACGAACTTCGAGATCGTCAGCGCGAACAGCGGGCCCGCGATGATCGCGGTCGGCACGCCGACGATCAGGCCGAACGCGATCGTCTTGCCGATGTCGGCGCCGTATTGCTGGACGGCGAGCAGCGCGGCCGGGTGCGGCGGGATCAGGCCGTGCACGACGGACAGGCCGGCCACCATCGGCAAGCCGACGACGAGCAGCGACTTGCCGGTGCGCTTCGCGACGTTGAACGCGATCGGGATCAGCAGCACGAAGCCGACTTCGAAGAACACCGGCAGGCCGACGATGATCGCGACGAACATCATCGCCCAGTGGATGTTCTTTTCACCGAACCAGTCGATCAGCGTGGTCGCGATCCGTTCGGCGCCGCCCGATTCGGCCATCATCTTGCCGAGCATCGTGCCGAGGCCGACGACGATCGCAATGTGGCCGAGCGTGCCACCGGTGCCCGCCTCGAACGACTTGACGATCTTGTCCATCGGCATGCCGACGACGAGACCGAGGCCGAGCGAAACGATGATCAGCACCAGGAACGGGTAGATCTTGAAGCGCGCGATCATCAGGATCAGCGCGGCGATCGCGATCAGCGTGAATACGAGCAGCATGCTGCCTTGGACAGCCCCCATGTGGCACTCCTCCTAGAATTGTTCGAACCGGGCGAGTTGTTGCGAGTATGCCCGGCTATGCAGGTCTCCGAAACACGGGGGGTACCCACCCCGTCAGGACGCTGAATTTTACTGATCTTTGCGGCTCGCGGATAGAACCGGTTCCATCAGCAAAAACCCTCGGTAAAACAAGCACTAAGCGCTCGTCGTCCGAGGGTTAAACCGTCATTTCGTACAATTCTTAACGGGGGAGCTGGCTCGCGGCTTGCGCGAGGCGCGTGACTTCGGCCCAGTCCTGCGCGGCGAGCGCGGCTTTCGGCGTGAGCCACGAACCGCCAACGCACACGACGTTCGGCAGTTTCAGGAAATTCGGCGCGGTGTCGACCGTGATGCCGCCGGTCGGGCAGAACTTCAGCGCCGGGAACGGACCGTGGAACGCCTGCAGCATCGGCACGCCGCCGGCTTGCTGCGCGGGGAAGAACTTCACGATCTCGTAGCCGAATTCGAGCGCCTGGATGATGTCGCTCGGCGTCATCACGCCCGGCAGCAGCGGCAGGCCCGCGTCGAGCGATGCGAGGTGCAGTTCCTTGGTCAGCCCCGGCGACACGCCGAACTTCGCACCCGCGCGCTTCGCCTGCGCGCAATGCTCGGGCTTCGTGATCGTGCCGACGCCGACGACGATGTCGTCCGCGAGCTGGCTCGCGCGCTGGATCGCCTCCAGGCCGGCCGGCGTGCGCAGCGTGATCTCGAGCACCTTCACGCCGCCCGCGTGCAACGCGCGCGACACGTGTTCGCCCTGCTCGACCGAGTCGAATGCGAGCACCGGGATGACCGGGCCCAGCTTCACGATTTCAGCAATCGTCTTCATTGATGTGGCTCCTTGAAATTCATGCGGCGACGTGGGTGGCCGTTTCGCCGACCAGCGTACCGAAAACCGATGCGCCCTGCTCTGCCGGCGCGGCAGCCGCGCGGAACACGCCGAACAGTTCACGCCCGAATCCGACCTCGTTCTCGGCCTGGTGCAGCGGCTGCGCAACCGGGCGCGCCTGCCACTCGGCCGCATCGATCTCGATGTCGAGCACGCCGGCTTCCGCGTCGATCACGAGCGTGTCGCCCGTCTTCACCTTGCCCAGCGGGCCAGCCAGCAGCGCTTCCGGCGACACGTGGATCACGGCCGGCACCTTGCCCGACGCGCCCGACATGCGGCCGTCGGTGACGAGCGCGACGTGGAAGCCCTGATCCTGCAGCACGCCGAGCAGCGGCGTCAAACGGTGCAGCTCGGGCATCCCGTTCGCACGCGCGCCCTGGAAGCGCACCACCGCGACGAAATCGCGCTTCAGCTCGCCGCGATCGAACGCTTCCTGCACGGCTTCCTGCGAATCGAACACGATCGCGGGCGCGGTCACCTTGCGGTGCTCGGGCGCGACCGCCGAAATCTTGATCACGCCGCGGCCGAGCCGGCCCTGCATCAGGCGCAGGCCACCGTCCGGCTGGAACGGCTCGCGAATGCCGCGCAGCACCTTCGTGTCGTGGCTCTCGGCCGCGCCGTCGACCCACGTGAGCTTGCCGTCGATCAGCTTCGGCTCCTTCGTGTAGTGCGACAGGCCACGGCCGGCGACCGTCGTCACGTCCTCGTGCAGCAGCCCGCCTTCGAGCATGTTGCGCACCAGGAACGCGATGCCGCCCGCCGCGTGGAAATGGTTCACGTCGGCCTTGCCGTTCGGGTAGATCTTCGCGAGCAGCGGCACGACGGCCGACAGTTCGTCGAAATCGTTCCAGTCGATCAGGATGCCGGCCGCGCGCGCGATCGCGACGAGGTGAAGCGTGTGGTTGGTCGAGCCGCCGGTCGCGAGCAGTGCGACGATCCCGTTGACGATCGCCTTCTCGTCGATCACATGGCCGATCGGCGTGTACTGGCCGCGCTCGACGGTCAGGTCGAGCACGCGGCGCGCGGCCTCGGCCGTGAGCGCGGTGCGCAGCGGCGTGTGCGGGTGGACGAATGCCGAGCCCGGCAGGTGCAGCCCCATCAGCTCCATCAGCATCTGGTTGCTGTTCGCGGTGCCGTAGAACGTGCAGGTACCGTGGCCGTGATAGGCGGCCGATTCGGCTTCGAGCAGCGCGTCGCGGCCGACCTGGCCGGTCGCGAACTGCTGGCGGATCTTCGCCTTGTCGTCGTTCGACAGGCCGCTCGTCATCGGGCCGGCCGGTACGAAGATCGTCGGCAGGTGGCCGAACTGCAGCGCGCCGATCAGCAGGCCCGGCACGATCTTGTCGCAGATGCCGAGGCACAGCGCCGCGTCGAACATGTTGTGCGTGAGCGCGATGGCCGTGCCCATCGCGATCGCCTCGCGCGAGAACAGCGACAGCTCCATCCCCGGATTGCCCTGCGTGACGCCGTCGCACATCGCCGGCACGCCGCCCGCGAACTGCGCGACACCGCCGTTCTCGCGGGCGGCCGCCTTGATGATGTCGGGGAAATCCTTGTACGGCGCGTGCGCGGACAGCATCTCGTTGTACGAGGAAACGATGCCGATGTTCGGTTCGCGGATCGCCTTGATCGCGAACTTGTCGTTACCCTCGAGGCCTGCGAAGCCGTGCGCGAGGTTCGCGCACGACAGCGCGCCACGCGCCGGGAACTTGCCCTGCGCGCCGTCGATGCGCTGCAGATAGGCGGAACGGGTCGATTGGCTGCGGGCGATCACGCGTTCGGTGACCTTCGCCAGGGTGGGGTGCAGCGACGTCATGCTGGGCGCTCCTGTATGCCGGCCGACACCGGCGTTGGAATCGTGGGGACGGTCGAACACGTCGACAGAACGAAATCAGTCTAGTAGAAAAACTACATGCACGCAATGCAGATTAGTCGCCCCGCAACCCTTATTCCCGCTACCAGCAAGGCGACACCTAGTGAAAACCCTAACCCGCCTCAACAAAATCACCCGGCCGGTGCTAGTATTTTCTTGTAGATTTTCTACAATTCGATTGCGATACACTCGCTCATCCGAACCCGATTTCTGCCTGCCGTCCCATGCTGCCCCGCATTGAAGCGATCCGCGCCGAGTTGCGCCCGTCCGAGCGCAAGCTCGCCGACTACATCCTCGCCGCGCCGCGCGAGGTGCTCGACCTCGCGATGACCGAGCTGTCGACGCGCGCGGGCGTCAGCCAGCCGACGATCGCGCGCTTCTGCCAGGCGCTCGGCTGCAGCGGCTTTCGCGAATTCAAGATCCGGCTCGCGCAGAGCGTCGCGCCGGGCGTGTCGTCGGTCTATCGCGACGTCGAGCCCGACGAACCGGCGCCCGGCATCATCGGCAAGGTGTTCGACCGCACGATCGGCGCACTGATCGAGGTGCGCAACAGCCTGTCCGCGGGCAGCGTCGCCGATGCGATCGCGCTGCTGTCGAACGCATCCCGGATCGAGTTCTACGGCGCCGGCGGCTCGGGCATCGCCGCGCAGGACATCCAGCACAAGTTCTTCCGGCTCGGCGTGCCGAGCGTCGCGTACTCGGATCCGCACACGTTCTCGATGTCGTCGGCGCTGCTCGGGCCGCACGACGTCGTCGTCGCGATCTCGAACACCGGCCGCACGCGCGACATCGTCGACGCCGCGCGCTCCGCGCTCGCGTGCGGCGCGAAAGTCGTCGCGATCACGCAGAGCCATTCGCCGCTCGCGAAGCTCGCGACGGTGAGTCTCGCGTCGAACGTGGCGGAGGAAACGGACGTGTTCTCGCCGATGACGTCGCGGATGTCGCATCTCGCGATCGGCGATATCCTCGCGGTCGGCGTCGCGCTGTCGCGCGGCCCCGCGCTGATGGAACGGGTCGGCCGTGCGAAGGAGGCGATCACGCGCCGCCGGATCGACGACGGCGCGAAGGATTGAGCGCGCGCCACGCATACCGCGCGTAAACGACCAACGGCGCCCCGTGGGGCGCCGTTGCGCATCGGGCGGCGCCGGCAACCTCGCCGGCCATGCCGCTCAGAACGGCTTGATCACGACCAGCGCGACCGCCGCGAGCATGCCGAGCACCGGCAGCTCGTTGAACACGCGATACCACTTGTCGGTGCGGCGGTTCTCGCCGCGCTCGAACACCTTCAGCAGATGCCCGCAATACGCGTGGTAGACGATCAGCAGCAGCACGACCGTCACCTTCGCGTGGATCCAGCCCTGCCCCTGCCCGATGCCGATCGACAGCCAGAGCCACAACCCGCAGGCCAGCGCCGGCACCGCGATCATCGTCATGAAGCGGAACAGCTTGCGTGCCATCAGCAGCAGGCGCCGCACCGCGGCCGGATCGGTTTCCATGGCCAGGTTCACGTAGATGCGCGGCAGGTAGAACAGCCCCGCGAACCACGCGGCGATCAGAACGATATGGAACGTCTTGACCCAGAGCATTGCCATCGGTTGCGCGCCTCGCTGGTTACTGCCGGCCTTCGCCGTGCCCGAGCACGACGTACTTCAGCGACGTCAGCCCTTCCAGGCCGACGGGGCCGCGTGCGTGCAGCTTGTCGTTCGAGATGCCGATTTCCGCGCCGAGGCCGAATTCGAAGCCGTCCGCGAAACGGGTCGACGCGTTGACCATCACGCTCGCCGAATCGACCTCGCGCAGGAACCGCATCGCGCGGTCGTGATCCTCGGTGACGATCGCATCCGTGTGGTGCGAGCCGTAATGGTTGATGTGCTCGATCGCGGCATCGAGGCCGTCGACGACCTTGATCGCGAGCACCGGCGCGAGATACTCGGTATGCCAGTCTTCCTCGGTCGCATCGACGAGCGGGCCGACGCCCGCATCGGCGAGCACCGTGCGCGCGGCCGCATCGACGCGCAGTTCGACCTGCTTGTCGCGATACAGCTTGCCGAGCGGCGGCAGCAGCTTCGCCGCCACGCCGCTCGACACGAGCAGCGTCTCCATCGTGTTGCAGGTGCCGTAGCGGTGCGTCTTCGCGTTGTCGCAGACGGTCAGCGCCTTGGCGAGATCGGCGCGATCGTCGACGTACACGTGGCAGATGCCGTCGAGATGCTTGATCATCGGCACCCGGGCCTCGTTGATCAGGCGCTCGATCAGGCTCTTGCCGCCGCGCGGCACGATCACGTCGACGTATTCGGTCATCGTGATCAGCTTGCCGACTGCCGCGCGATCGGCCGTCGCGACGACCTGCACTGCGTCCTGCGGCAAGCCGGCTGCTTCGAGCCCTTCGCCGATCAGCTTCGCGAGCGCCGCGTTCGATTCGAGCGCTTCGGAGCCGCCGCGCAGGATCGTCGCGTTGCCCGACTTCAGGCACAGGGCAGCCGCGTCGATCGTCACGTTCGGGCGCGATTCGTAGATGATGCCGATCACGCCGAGCGGCACACGCATCTGGCCGACCTGGATGCCGCTCGGGCGATACTTGAGGTTGCTGATCTCGCCGATCGGATCGGCCAGCGACGCCACCTGGCGCAAGCCTTCGACCATCGTCTTCAGCGCCTTGTCCGACAGCGTCAGGCGATCGACGAACGCCGCATCGAGCCCCTTTTCACGGGCACGTTCGACATCGCGCGCATTCGCATCCTTCAGCGCCTGCGCGTCGCGTTCGATCGCGCGCGCCACGGCGTCGAGCGCCGCGTTCTTCGCGGCTGTGCTGGCGCGCGCCATCGCGCGGGAAGCGTGCCGGGCGCGACGGCCCAGGTCGGTCATGTACTGATCGATATCCATCGTGTGACTCGAGAAGCGCGCCGCGCTGGGCGGCATGAATTCGTGGGGAAGCGTGAGCGGACGCGGCTGGAGAGCCGCGCCAGCGATCAAAACATTGTAAGCGGGTTGCGCAGCGCGCGCTGAAGGCCCGAACGGGACTTAGCGTCGCACGTGGCCCGCGGTCGGCGGCCGCTCGCCGCGGGCACCGGCCACCGTCATCGCGAGCTGGAACAGCCCGTCCCACGGATCGGGCGGCGGTTCGTCCTGCGTGCGGCGACCCGGCGCGACGGCCGTGAGCCCCTTGACCTGCCGGTCGAGCTTCGCGGCAAACGCGAGCGCCTTCTCGAGCACGGCTTCCGACACGCGGTTCAGCGCGGGGCCGATCAGCCGCTCACGCGGCCCCCACACGCGGTTCTCGCGCAGCAGTGTCGCGAGCGGCTTGCCGGCCGTCGTGCCGCGCTTGATCCGCAGCAGCGTGCGCAACTCCTCGACGACGGCCCACATCACGAGCACGATCGCCTCGCCCTCGCCCTTCAGCCCGTCGATCATTCGCGCGAGCCGCGCGGCGTCGCCGGCGAGCATTGCTTCGTTCAGCTTGAAGACGTCGTAACGCGCGACGTTCAGCACCGCGTCGTGCACCTGCTCGAACGACAGCGCGCCCTGCGGATACAGCAGCCCGAGCTTCTGGATTTCCTGGTGCGCGGCAAGCAGGTTGCCTTCGACGCGCTCGGCGATGAACTGCAGCGCGCGCCGCCCGTCCTCGCCGGGCGCGGCGCGCTGGCCCTGCATGGCAAGACGCTGGCCGATCCAGTTCGGCAGCTGCGCACGGTCGACCGGATCGATCTTCAACGCGACGCCGCCGTTCTGCAGCGCAGTAAACCACGCGGATTTCTGCGTGGCCGCGTCGAGGCGCGGCAACGTGACGAGCATCAGCGCGTCGGGGTTCGGCGTGGCCGCGAGCGTCTTCAGCGCATCGGCGCCTTCCTTGCCGGGCTTGCCCGACGGAATGCGCAGCTCGATCAGTTGGCGCTCGCCGAACAGCGACATCGCCTGGGTAGCGCCGAGCAGCACGCTCCAGTCGAAACCGCGCTCGACCGTATGCACCGAACGCTCGGTGAAGCCGGCCGCGCGCGCGGCCGCACGAATGCGGTCGCACGCTTCCTGCGCGAGCAGCGGCTCGTCGCCGTAGACGGTATAGAGCCCGGCCAACCCCTTCGCGAGGTGCGGCTCCAGCGCATCAAGTCGCAGTTGCATCGGTACGTACGCCGTCGATCAGAGCGGCGGCGGCGGCAGCGGCGCCCGCGGCGCGACGCCCGGCACCACATCTTCCGGCGCCGGCGTCAGCGAGTGGACGATCGCGAGACGTCGCATCAGCTGGTCGACCGCGTCGTTCTGCATGTCGCCGTACAGGAGTTCCGATTCCTGCGCCTTCGCGTTCGTGTACTGATCGCTGTACGTCATCGCGCGGTTCAGCGCGATCGCACTCATCGGAATCAGCACCGTGCCGTCCTTGCTCGTCAGTTGGTAGCGCAACGTATAAAAGAGCGCGTATTCCTGTGCCGAACCGTACTTGTTGAGCGTCAGCGTATTCAGGCTACGCGATTCCCACATGGTCAGCACGGCATCGGCGTCGCCCGCCGACTGGACGATCTTCGTGTCGCTGCCGGCCTCGACGAGACGCACGAGGCGCGCCTCGACGGGCGGCGGCGCGCCGGCGATCAGCAGGCGCTTGAACGCGTAGTCCTGCTGGCCGCGCAACTGGAAGCCGCATGCCGACAGCGCAACCGCGCTGCCGACAGCGAGCATCAAAAACGATCTGCGGATCACCTTCGCTCCTTCTGGGTACGTCCGACGGCCAGCGGCCGTCAGACGACGATGTTCACGAGGCGGCCCGGCACGACGACGATCTTCTTCGCCGGCTTGCCGTCGCTGAACTTCGCGAACGCGTCGTCGGCCACCGCCGCGGCTTCGATCGCCTCGCGGCTCGCGTCCTTCGCCACCTTCAGCGCGCCGCGCACCTTGCCGTTCACCTGCAGCACGAGTTCGATCTCGGCCTGCTCGAGCGCGGCCTCGTCGACCTTCGGCCACGGTGCGTCGAGCAGCGGGCCGAATTCGTCCGCATAGCCCAGCGCCTTCCACAGCTCGAACGTGACGTGCGGCACGACCGGGTACAGCACGCGCAGCAGCACGCCGTACGTTTCACGCAGCACGCCGGGCGTCGCGCCCTTCGCGCCGTCGATCGCGTTCAGCATCTTCATCGCGGCCGACACGACCGTGTTGTACTGCAGACGCTGGTAGTCGAAATCGGCCTGCTTCAGCACGCTGTAGATCTCCCGGCGCAGCACCTTGTCGGCTTCGCCGAGTGCGACCGCATCGAAGCCCGCGCGCGCGGCGAGCGCTTCGCGGTTCGTTGCGCCGAAGCTCCACACGCGACGCAGGAAGCGGCTCGCGCCCTCGACACCCGCACCCGACCACTCGAGCTGCTGCTCGGGCGGCGCGGCGAACATCGTGAACAGGCGCGCGGTATCGGCGCCATACTGGTCGATCAACAGTTGCGGATCGACGCCATTGTTCTTCGACTTCGACATCTTCTCGATGCCGCCGAGCACGACCGGCTGGCCGTCCGCGTTCAGCGTCGCGCCGACCGGGCGCCCCTTGTCGTCGTGCGTGACCGTCACGTCGAGCGGGTTGTACCAGGTCTTCTTGCCCGATGCGTCCTCGCGGTAGTACGTCTCGTTCAGCACCATCCCCTGCGTGAGCAGGTTCTTCGCCGGCTCGCCGAACTTCACGAGGCCGAGGTCGCGCATCACCTTGGTCCAGAAGCGCGAATACAGCAGGTGCAGGATCGCGTGCTCGATACCGCCGATGTACTGATCCATCGGCATCCAGTAGTCGGTGCGCGCGTCGACCATCGTCTCGGCGTCCGGCGCCGTGTAGCGCGAGAAGTACCACGACGAATCGACGAACGTGTCCATCGTGTCGGTTTCGCGCTTCGCGGCCGCGCCGCACTTCGGGCACGCGCAGTTCAGGAACGCTTCCGACTTCGCGAGCGGGTTGCCCGAGCCGTCCGGCACGAGGTCTTCCGGCAGCACGACGGGCAGATCCTGCTCCGGCACCGGCACGTCGCCGCACGACGGGCAGTGGATGATCGGGATCGGGGTGCCCCAGTAGCGCTGGCGCGACACGCCCCAGTCGCGCAGGCGCCACGTGACCTGCTTGTCGCCGAAGCCGCCGGCGTTCAGGTCGGCCGCGACCGCGTCGACGGCTTCCGCGTAGTGCAGGCCGTCGTACTTGCCGCTGTTCACGCAGACCGCGGTTTCCTTGTCGCCGTACCACTCCTGCCATGCGTCGAGCGAGTACTGCTGGCCTTCGGCCGAGATCACCTGCTTGATCGGCAGGTCGTATTTCTTCGCGAACGCGAAATCGCGTTCGTCGTGGCCCGGCACGCCCATCACCGCGCCTTCGCCATAGCTCATCAGCACGTAGTTGCCGATCCACACCTCGACCGGCTCGCCGGTCAGCGGATGCATGACCGAGAAGCCCGTCGCGACGCCCTTCTTCTCCATCGTCGCGACGTCGGCCTCGGCGACACCGCCGCGCTTGCATTCGTCGATGAACGCGAGCAGCTCGGGCTTGTCCTGGGCGAGGCGCGTGGCGAGCGGATGCTCGGCCGCGATCGCGCAGAACGTGACGCCCATGATCGTGTCGGCGCGCGTCGTGAACACGCGCAGCAGCGTCTTCTCGCCGTCGAGTTCGTACGGGAAGCCGAAGTTCACGCCGAAGCTCTTGCCGATCCAGTTCTGCTGCATGATCTTCACGCGCTCCGGCCAGCCGAGGCCGTCGAGGTCGTTCAGCAGCTCATCCGCGTACTGCGTGATGCGCAGGTAGTACATCGGGATCTCGCGCTTCTCGACGAGCGCGCCCGAGCGCCAGCCGCGGCCGTCGATCACCTGCTCGTTCGCGAGCACGGTCTGGTCGACCGGGTCCCAGTTCACGGTGCCCGTCTTCTTGTACGCGATGCCCTTCTCGAGCATCTTCAGGAACAGCCACTGGTTCCACTTGTAGTAGTCGGGCTTGCACGTCGCGATTTCGCGCGACCAGTCGATCGCGAGACCCATCGACTGCATCTGGCCCTTCATGTAGTCGATGTTGTCGTAAGTCCACTTCGCGGGCGGCACGCCGTTCGCCATCGCGGCGTTCTCGGCCGGCATCCCGAACGCGTCCCAGCCCATCGGCATCAGCGTGTTGTAGCCGTTCATCCGCAGATAGCGGTACATCACGTCGTTGATCGTGTAGTTCCGCACGTGACCCATGTGCAGCTTGCCGGACGGGTACGGCAGCATCGACACGCAGTAGAACTTCGGCTTCTGCGAATCTTCCTGCGTCTTGTAGGCATCGGCTGCGCGCCAGTCGCCCTGGGCGGCGGCTTCGACGTCGGCGGGTACGTATCTCTCGTGCATGGTGTGGTTCGGACTAGGCTTTAAGCGGCGCGACGGCTCGCGCGCGGATGTGGATCGAAAGTCGTGCTGGCCCGGCGGACTGGCAGGTTCGCTGTTGCCGGACCTGTTCACGGTTTCCGGGAATTTTCCGGGTAACCCGCGGCATGCCCGGGTAGCCTGGAAAATTCCGGGTTACCTGAAAAAAGCCTGCCAACCGGGAAAAACGTTGATTATACCGCCCGCGCCGGCCCATTCGACCGGTCTTGCGGCGTGCGGCCCGATCCCGCGGCAGGGATGGGCCCGCCGGATCCGCTCAGCGGTTGGCCGGCACGGCAGGCGCTGCCGCCGAACCGCCCGCCTGCGGCGGCACGTCGGTCACGAAGCCGATCCGCGTGAGGCCGGCGGCCTGCGCGGCGCCCATCACCTGCGCGATCGTGTCGTAGCGGGTCGCGCGCGACGCGCGCAGCCGCAACTCGGGCGGCGCGCCACCCGCGGCGGCGGCGCGAAAGCGCGCGGGCAGCGCGTCGAGCGCCACGGGCGTGTCGTCCCAGTACAGCTTGCCCGCATCGTCGATCGACAAGGTGACGGATTGCGGCGTATCGCGCGCGACGCTGGCCGCCACCTTCGGCAGGTCGAGCCGGATCGCGTGCGTCATCAGCGGCGCCGTGATGATGAAGATGACGAGCAGCACCAGCATCACGTCGATCAGCGGAGTCATGTTGATCTCCGCCATCGGCGCGGACGTCTTGTGGTGCTCGAGTCCGCCGAATGCCATGGTCGCTCCTCCCCCGGAATGGGCGCGTCAGGCTTCCTGCGCGCACACGAACACGTGCAGGTCGCGCGCGAAGCCGTCGAGCTCCTCGGCGAGCTGCCGCACGAGCCGCCCGAGGATGTTGTAGGCCAGCACCGCGGGAATCGCGACGACGAGCCCGAACGCGGTCATGATCAGCGCCTCGCCGACCGGCCCCGCGACGTTCTCGATCTGCGCCTGCCCGCTGGCGGCGATGCTGCCGAGCGCGTGGTAGATGCCCCACACAGTGCCGAGCAGCCCGACGAACGGTGCGGTGCTGCCGATCGACGCGAGCAGCACCTGGCCGAATTCGAGACGCCGCTGCGAGCGCAGCATCGCGTGCCGCAACGCACGCAGCACGCGCTCGCTGCGCTCGACGCGCGCGGCCAGTGCGGCCGGATCGTGGTCGTCGGCCGCATCGCGCGCGGCTTCGGCCAGCGGCACGAACACGCGCTCGCGATCGGCGCCGGCGAGCGCGGCAATGCCCGCGTCGAGCGACGACGCGCGCCAGAACGCGGCGAGCGCGCGCGGCCCCTGCCGCTTCGCACGGACCAGCAGCCAGGCTTTCGTGAGGAGGAAGCACCAGCTGGCGACGGACATCGCCAGCAGCACATAGGCGACGGCGTGCGTGATCGCATCGCCGCTTTCGAGGTAGTGGACAACGCCGGTGGGTATCGCCATCGGAGTTTCCCCGTGGGGTCAGCGCAGGCCGAGCACGTCCTGCATGTCGAACAGGCCGGCGCCGCGCGCCGACAGGAAGTGGACCGCGCGCAGCGCGCCTTGCGCGTACGACACGCGGCTCGACGACTTGTGCGTGATCTCGATGCGCTCGCCGATCCCGGCGAACAGCACGGTGTGGTCGCCGACGATGTCGCCGCCGCGCACCGCGGCGAAGCCGATCGACGACGGGTCGCGTTCGCCCGTCACGCCGTGACGGCCGTACACCGCGCAATCGTCGAGCGAGCGGCCGAGCGCGCCGGCGACGGCTTCGCCCATCATCAGCGCGGTGCCGGACGGCGCATCGACCTTGTGCCGGTGATGCGCCTCGATGATCTCGATGTCGTAGCCGTGCGAGAAATGCTTCGCCGCGAATTCGAGCAGCTTCAGCGTGACGTTCACGCCGACGCTCATGTTCGCCGCGAACACGATGCCGATCTTACCCGCCGCGGCCTGCAACTCGGCCTTCTGCTCGGCGGTGAAGCCGGTCGTGCCGATCACGAGCTTCACGTCGTGGCGCAGCGCGGCCTCGATATGGGCCATCGTGCCTTCCGGACGCGTGAAGTCGATCAGGTAGTCGGCCTGCGCGAACACGGCGTCGAGATCGGCGGTCAGCTTGACCCCGGTGTCCTTGCCAAGGAACGCGCCGGCGTCCTGGCCGAGGAACAGCGAGTCGGCACGGTCGAGCGCGCCGACCAGCTGCGCGTCGGAATCGTTGAGAACGGCTTCGATCAGCATCCGGCCCATTCGGCCCGATGCGCCGGCAATCGCAATCTTCATGGCTTTCTACACGACAGGTCTAAAGACGGGCGGCGCATGCCGCCCTGTTTTCACACGCGGACTTACTGCGCCGGCGCGGTGAGCGGCTGGTTCTGCAGCGTGTCGGAGCCTTGCGGGCCGACCGGCGGCGACGCCTCGTTCGACACGTTCGGCTGCGGCGGACGATGGAACTGGAACTGCGGCTGGATCGCCGGAACCGCGCCCGGCGGCTGGCCGCCCGGCACCGGCGCACCGCCGGCAGCCTGCGTGGACGGCGTGAACCGCCGCGCGGCCGTACCCTGACCCGACACCTGGTTGGTCGCACGGTTCGCCGCGCGGGCGGCCTGCGCGTTCGCATCCTGGTCGACCACCGCGCCCGACGCCGGCACGGCGGCCGGGCTGGCGACAGCCTCCGGCGCCGCCGCGCTCGCCGCTTGCGCGGCGCTCGCGGCGGCGGCGGCCTCGGCGGCCTTCTTCGCCGCTGCGGCCGCTTTCGCCTTCTTGCCGCCACGGTCGCCGTCGATATCGGCCAGCAGGTCGAGTTCCGAAGGCAGGTTGTCCGCCCCCGTCCAGCCCGCCAGGCGATCGCCCGAGAACGTCACGACCAGATCGCGCTGCTGGACGACTGCCGTCGAGCCGCGCTTGAAGTAGAAGAGGTAATCCCAGCGGTCGGCGTGGAACATGTCGGCCAGCAGCGGGGTGCCGAGCAGCGCGCGCACCTGCTCGCGCGACATGCCGACCTGCAGCTGCGCGGCCTTCTCCTGCGACACGAAGTTGCCTTGCACGACGGTGATCCGGTAGGGGGTGATGCTCTGCGCGATGCGCTGCGTCACGCTGTCGTACGACGAACAACCAGCCAGCGCGGCAACGGCGGCGGCAGCGATGATGACACTCCGCATGCGGCTCCTCTGAAAGTGCGAAAGAGATTCTGGAATCATTTCCCTCACCGTGCAGGCCCGCATCGCAGGCCGCGCGTGTTTCTGGAACGGCGAAAAGCCGGTAACATTGAAGCCCTGCATTGTACTCTAGGGATGCCTAGCCATGACCAATCCGACGGATCTCAAGAATATCGGGCTAAAGGCCACCCTACCGCGCCTCAAGATTCTCGAGATCTTCCAGCAGAGCCCCGTGCGCCATCTGACGGCAGAAGACGTCTACCGGAACCTGCTCAACGAGCAGCTCGACATCGGGCTCGCCACCGTCTACCGCGTGCTGACGCAGTTCGAGCAGGCCGGCCTGCTGACGCGCAGCAACTTCGAATCCGGCAAGGCCGTGTTCGAACTGAACGAAGGCTCGCACCACGATCACCTCGTGTGCCTCGATTGCGGCCGTGTCGAGGAGTTCTTCGACGCCGAGATCGAAGGCCGCCAGCAGGCCATCGCCAAGGAGCGCGGTTTCAAGCTCCAGGAGCACTCGCTCGCGATGTACGGTTCCTGCACCACCGAGAACTGCCCGCATCGCAAGCACTGAGTCGCGCGACCCTCGCACGCAGCACGGCCCGGCCGGCATCTCGCCGCCCGGGCCGTGTTCTTTTCGGGATAGCACCCGGATCGGGATGGCGTCGGCGTACCGCCGTGCGAGCCGTGCGGCCCAGGCTTTCGAAATCCCTTCGACGTGCCCGCGCCTGACGCTGTGCTTGCGTCAGGCCGCGCAGGCCGGCTCGAACTCGAGCGCCCACGCGCGCTCGAGCGGGATCTCGTCGCAGTTCGGCTGCGGGCCGCCGCGATCGACGATCACGAAATCGCTGACCGCGTCGAGCGCAAGCAGCGGATGGTGCCAGACACCCTTCGCATAGTTCACGCCCTGCCAGCCTTCCGCGAGGAACGCGCGCATCGCGTCGGGCCGGAAATCGCCGGCCGGCGCGACGACGATCGCGTAGCGCGACACGGCCGCGAGCGGGATGAATGCCTGGCTGCCGTGCGGATGGCGCTCCATCAGCGTGATGGCGACCGGCAGCGTCCGCGGCTGCGCGCGGAACACGCTGACGAGCGGGCGGCCGCCGTCCGCGCACACGTCGATCGTCGCGAGATCGTGGAAGCGCTCGGTCGTGCCGCCGTTGATCGGGAAATGCCGTGCGCCTTCGAGCGCGATCACGTCGCCGAACGGCGCGAACGCTTCGCGGGTCAGGCGCTCGACGCGCAGCAGGTGGGATCCGCTCATGCCGTTGCCCTCCTTCAAACCGGCTCGCCCCACAGACGCAGGCGCGACACGCCGCCGTCCGGGAAGATGTTGAAACGCACATGCGTGACGGGGCCGAGCGCCGCGAGCGGGTCGAACGTGTGGACGTGATCCATCCGCAGCTTCTGCTCGCCGAGCAGTTCGGCCCAGAACATCGCCTGCGTGACGAGCGAGTCGTCGGTGCCGCCCGTGACATGCGCGGCCTGCAGCGAGCAGCGGTCGGGGAAGTTGCCCTTGAAGAACGCGGTATCGACCTCGACGCGCCGGATGATGCCCGGCCGCGCAAGCGCGACGATCGCCCAGTCGTTGCCCGGCTCGCGGCGGCGCCGCGTTTCCCAGCCGTCGCCCATGTTCACGCCGCGCCCCGGCATCAGCATCTGCGAGGCCGGGCCGAAGTGCTGGTTGTTCGCGGCCACCAGGTAGCCGCCGTTCTCGATCGCCGCGAGATCGACGAGCTCGCCGGCCGGCACCTGGCGCCAGTCGCGCTGCGGCTGGCCGTAGACGCGCAGCCGCGCGAGCCCGCCGTCCGGATACAGGTTCACGCGCAGGTGCGTATAGGGCCGCGCATCGTCGACGCTCACGTAGTGATGCGAATTGCCCTGCAGCGTCGTCGCCGGGACGATCGGGCGCCATTCGGCGTCATCGGGCGGCGTGTCGCCTTCGGCCACGCACGCGTCGATCGACGCGGCCGGCGGGAAGTTGCCGGTGAAGTGGCTCGTATCGAGGTCGACGCCGTGGATCACGCCCGGCCGCGCGAGCCGCACCACGCAGAAGTCGTGGCCGGTCGTGCGCTTGCGGCGCGTCTCCCAGCCGTCCATCCACTTGCCGTGGTCGTCATACTTGCCGGGAATGAACACGGCCGGCTCGGGATTCAGCATGCGCTCCTTCGGCGCGAAGAATTCGTCGCTGGCAAAGAGCGCCTGCGCCCCGAGGCGCGGGTCGGCGAGGTTCATGTAACGCCGCGTAAAGGCCGGCGCGTTCGGATCGAGGATGGGGGCTGCCATGTCGTCTCCTGGGGTGCGATGAAGTGCCGGCGCATCGAGGCGCCGGCCACCTGAATTCCGGTTGCGCGGGACGACCTGGGGAAGCCGCCGCGCGCGGGGTTGCGCTCAGAGCGCGTGAGCCTGATCGCCGGCGACCGGCGCCGCGCGATCTTCCTCTTCGGCCGGCACGTAGCGCAGCTCGCGGTTCAGCACGCGCTTCGCGCGGGCCCGATCGATGTCGTTCTCCCACACCGCGACGACCACCGTCGCGACGCAGTTGCCGATCAGGTTGGTCACCGCGCGGGCGATGCCGACGAACCAGTCGACCGGCAGGATCAGCACGAGGCCGAGCACCGGAATCGCGGGGATCGCCGACAGCGTTGCCGCGAGGATCACGATCGCCGAGCCCGGGATCCCGTGCGCGCCCTTCGACGTGACGAGCGACACGAGCAGCACGACGATCAGGTCATGCGTCGACAGCGGCGTGTTGGTGGCCTGCGCGATGAACAGCACGGCGAGCGTCAGGTAGATCGAGAAGCCGTCGAGGTTGAACGAGTAGCCGGTGGGAATCACGAGGCCGACCGTCGAATCCTTCACGCCCATGTATTCGAGCTTGCGCATCACCTGCGGCAGCACCGCGTCCGACGACGCCGTGCCGAGCACGATAGACAGCTCTTCGCGCAGGTAGCGGATCAGCTTGAACACCGAGAAGCCCGCGAGCCGCATCACCGTGCCGAGCACGACCGTGACGAACACGAAGCAGCTCAGGTAGAACACCGCGACGAGATAGCCGAGCTGCTTGAGCGACGCGACGCCGTACTTGCCGGTCGTGAACGCGATCGCGCCAAGCACGCCGAGCGGCGCGAGCTTGATGATGAAGCCGATGATGCGGAAGAACACGTGCGACAGTTCCTCGATCAGCGAGTTGACGCGCTGCGCCTTGTCGCCGAGCAGCGACAGCGCGGAGCCGAACAGCACCGCGAACACCAGGATCTGCAGGATGTCGCCCTTCGCGAACGCGTCGATCGCGGTCTCGGGGATGATCTTCATCAGGTAGCCGGCCGTGTCCTTCAGGCTTTCGGCGTTCTTCGCGTACGACGCGAGCGACGACGCGTCGAGCGAGCGCAGGTCGATGTTCATCCCGACGCCCGGACGCGTGAGCCACGCGAGGATGAGGCCGATGCCGAGCGCGAGCGTCGTCATGATCTCGAAGTAGACGACGGCCTTCAGGCCGACCCGGCCGACCTTTTTCAGGTCGCCCGCGTTGGCCATCCCGCTGACCACGACGCAGAACACGATCGGCCCGATCACCATCTTGATGAGCTTCAGGAAGCCGTCGCCGAGCGGTCGCAACGACTCGGCGAAATGCGGGAAGAACGCGCCGAGCGCGATCCCTAGAACAAGTGCGACGACTACCCGGCCAAACAGCGAATTGAGGAATTTCGACACGGCGCTCTCCCGATCCAACGGTTGCAGTTTCGTCTGTTCATACTGGTAAGACCAGTGATGTTATGGTGGATAGTAGGAAGCCGATATAGTGGCGTCAAGGACGGACAAAATAGGGATTTCCCGCCCCCTCCCGCCCGGTTTCGATGCACCTGACAGGGGCAGATCGTGGCTTTCCCGTAGGCCGGCCATGCACCGCCTGCGTGCGGATTACAATGCCGGTCAGACCGGCCAAAGTTCACATCATGAAAAACGTTCCGCACACCGTGACCGACGCCGCCATCGCGACGATCCGCGACCGGATCGAGGCAGGCGTGTATCCGGTCGGCAGCCTGCTGCCGGCCCAGCGCCAGCTCTCCGAAGAGCTGGAGATCAGCCGCGCGTCGCTGCGCGAGGCGCTGTCGACGCTCGAGGCGCTCGGGATGCTGCGCATCCGCGCCGGCAAGGGCGTGTACGTCGAAAGCGCGCAGGCCACGGCCGCGCACGCATGGCGGTTCGCGGAGCAGTCGTCGCCACCCGACACGTACCAGATGCGCTATGCGCTCGAAGGGTTCGCCGCGCGGATGGCCGCGCACGTCGTCAGCGATGGCGACATCGCGTGGTTCGAGGACAACCTCGCCGACCTGCACGTCGCGCTCACCGAAAACGCGCTCGACGAAGCGTCGCAGCTCGACTTCGACTTCCACATGCGGATCATCCACCTGGCCGGCAACGCGGCGATCGAATCGGTGCTGCGCAGCAGCGCGGACATCATGAAGGAAAGCCAGCGCATGCCGTTCTACCGGCGCGAACTGCTGCTGTCGACGTGGCACGAGCACCGTGCGATCGTCGACGCGCTGATCGCGCGCGACGCGGCTGCCGCCGGCACCGCGATCGAAACGCACATCGCGAACGCCGCGCAGCGCGCGGGCATCTTCTTCCCGACACCGCGTACATGACGGCCCGGGCGGGCGCCCGTCGCGCGCGCCGCCCGGCCGTACCGGTCACCCTCCCGACGGATCGCGATACGCGAGCGCACGCTCGATGAACGCGCGCGCCGCGACGCTGCGGTACGCGCCCTTGCGCGTGAGCAGCGCAGCCGTGCGCGCGGGCAGCGGCGGATCGATCTCGAGCGCGCACAGGTCGGCGCTCTCGCGCGCGACTGCGTCGGGCAGCACCGTCGCGAGCCGGCCGCACCGCACGAGCTCCAGCACCGCGCTGACCGTATTCGTCTCGATCGCGATCTTCGGCCGCGCGCCATGCTCGATGAAATACCGGTCGATGCTTTCGCGCGTCGCGAACGCGCGGCTCAGCAGCACCAGCGGCTCGCCGCCGAGCTCGGCCGGCGTCAGTGCGCGACGGCGCCGCGCGAGACGATGCGTGCGGCCCGTCACGAGCGCGAGCGGCTCGTCCCACAGCGGCAGCGCATCGATGTCCGGCGCACGTGGCGGCATGAACGCGAAGCCCGCGTCGAGCCGGTCGTCGGCGAGCAGCGCCTCGATGCGCTCCTGCGGCATCGCGTCGATCGTCAGTGCGACGTTCGGATAGTCGGCATGGAACGCGTCGATCAGCGAGCCGCTCAGGTAGGCCGCGAAGGTCGGCATCATCGCGAGCCGCAACGACCCGCTGCCGAGATCGGCGACGTCGTGCAGCGCGCGCTGCCCCGTCTCGAGCTCGTGCAGCGCGGCGCGCGCGTGGCGCGCATAGACCTCGCCGAACTCGGTGAGCTGCACCGTGCGGCCCGAGCGGTCGAACAACTGCACGCCGAGCGTTTCCTCGAGCTGGCGGATCTGCTGCGACAGCGTCGGTTGCGAGACGTGCAGCGCGTCGGCCGCGCGCGTGAAACTGCGCTGCTCGGCGACGGCCAGGAAATAGCGGATGTGGCGGAGGAGCATGGCGGCCGACGTATTGGTTTTACCAATGAAGCGCATAACGATCCAGTCTTGGACGCTATGGTTCGATTCCCGCATCATACGCACATCCGTTCCCGTGCATCGCGTCTGGCGCCGCACCGGATCGGCCCGCCCGGGCCCGCCCTGCCTCCGCCCGCCGCACGACGATCCGCCGCCCGCCCGATCCGGGCCCGGCCGCGATCCGCCCGGCGCGCATCGGTTCACCGCCGATCCGTTGACGCCGGCCCCGATTTCCGTCACCCCGCGCAGCCGACGGCCCCGTGCCGCCGGACGGCGCCGCTGTTTTTCGCGACCATGGAACCGCATCACGACACCCATCCTCCTCTCACCCGCGGCATGACGCTGCTGTTCGCCTGCGCGTGCGGCATCGTCATCGGCAACATCTACTACGCGCAGCCGCTGCTCGCCGCGATCGCACGCAGCTTCGGGCGTGCGCCGACCGAGCTCGGCTATCTCGTCACGCTGACGCAGCTCGGCTATGCGGCGAGCCTGCTGCTGATCGTCCCGCTCGGCGACGCGGTCAACCGTCATACGCTGATCGTGCGGCTGCTGATGCTCAACGTCGTCGCGCTGGTCGCGGTCACGTTCAGCACCAACTTCACGATGTTCGTCGTCGCGAACGTCGCAGTCGGCTTCGTCACCTGTTCGACACAGCTGCTCGTGCCGTTCGCCGCATCGCTCGCCGACGCGCGCTCGCGCGGCCGCGCGGTCGGCACCGTGATGAGCGGGCTGCTGCTCGGCATCCTGCTCGCACGCGTCGCGGCCGGCGCGATCGCCGACGGGTTCGGCTGGCGCGCGGTGTACGGCATCGCCGCGGTGATGGTGGCGGTGCTAGCCGCCGTGCTCGCCGTGAAGCTGCCGAAGGATCGCCGCGACGCGCGCCTCGACTATGCGGCGCTGATGAAGTCGCTCGTCGCGCTGGTGCGCGCGCAACCGCTGATCGCGCTGCGCTCCACCTACGGCGCGCTCGTGTTCGCGTGCTTCAGCCTGCTGTGGACGGGCCTCACGTTCCTGCTGAGCCAGCCGCCGTACAGCTATTCCGAAGGGCAGATCGGCCTGTTCGGGATCGTCGGCGCGGTGGGCGCGCTCGCGGCGACGTCGGCCGGCCGGCTGGTCGATCGCGGCCACGGCAATGCGGCGACGGGGCTGTTCGCGGCGGCCGTGCTCGCGTCGTTCGCGCTGATCGCCACCGGCGCGCACTCGCTCGCGGCGCTGATCGCGGGCATCCTGCTGCTCGACGTCGGCGTGCAAGGCATCCACATCTCGAATCAGAGCGTGATCTATGCGCTGGCCGGCAACGCGCGCAGCCGCGTGACGACGATCTACCTGACGAGCTACTTCATCGGCGGTGCGTTCGGGTCGTTCGCGGCGAGCGTCGCGTACGGCATCGACGGCTGGCGCGGCGTGTGCGTCGCGGGAGCGGCGCTCGCGGGCGTGCTGATCGCCTTGTGGCTCGCGTCGCAGCGCGTCGGCGTGCGGCAGGTCACGCAGTGATGCGGTAGCGCGTTTGCGCAGCACGACGAAAAAAGGCACGCCGCGCGAAGCGCGGACGTGCCTTCTTTACGAGGGTGGTCGATACCGTCCGACGCGCGCCAGCGCGTGACCGCTAAGCGGCCTCGTCCGCGAAATCGATCAGCACCTTCATCGCGCGCTGCCGGTCGCCGGCCAGTTCGAATGCGAGGTTCGCGTCGCGCATCGGGAACACGCGCGTGACGGCCGGCCGCAAGTCGACGCGCCCCGCGTTGATCAACTGCACCGCGAGCGCGAATTCCGCGTGGAAGCGGAACGATCCGCAGATCGACAACTCCTTCGCGACCACGACGTTCTGCGGCAGGCTGACATCGCCGCCGAGCCCGAGCTGCACGACGACCCCGCGCGGACGCATCACGTCCAGCCCGTCGCGCAGCGCGCGCGCATTGCCCGAACACTCGATCATCACGTCGAACGTGCCCTTGTCGGCGCCGTAACGCTCGACCCATCCGGTATCGACCGCCGCATTGATCGTGCGGTCGGCGCCGAGCGCGCTCGCCACTTCGAGCGGCGCCTCGACGACGTCGGTCGCGACGATCTCCGCCGCGCCATGCACGCGCGCCGCCGCGACCGCCAGCACGCCGATCGGCCCGCAGCCCGACACGAGCACGCGCTTGCCGATTAGCGGGCCCGCGCGCGACACCGCATGCAGCCCGACCGCGAACGGTTCGGCAAGCGCCGCGAGCGACAGCGGCACGTGATCGGCGACCTTCACGCACTGCACGGCATCGCACACGAGCGCGTTGCGGAACGCGCCCTGCACGTGCGGCATCCGCATCGCGCTGCCGTAGAAGCGCATGTCGAGACACTGGTTCGGCAGCCCCTCGAGGCAGTAGCGGCACGCGCCGCACGGCCGGCTCGGATTGACCGCGACGCGATCGCCGACCTTCACCGACGTGACGTCCGGCGCGACTTCCGCGACCGTGCCGGCCACCTCGTGGCCGAGCACCATCGGCTGCTGCAGCCGGATTGCACCGAAGCCGCCGTGCCGGAAGTAATGAAGATCGGAGCCGCAGATGCCGCCCATCGCGACATCGACGCGCACCTGGCCCGGGCCGATCTCGCCCGGATCCTGCTCTTCCACCCGCAGGTCGTTCGGCCCGTGGATCACGACGCACATGCAACGCATACGCATGACAGCCTCCTCAGGCGACCGGCGTGACCAGCGGCGCGCCGGCGAAGTGCGCGGCGAGGTTGTCGCGCACGAGCCAGCCCATCGACTGGCGCGTCTCGATCGTACCGCTCGCATGGTGCGGCTGCAGCAGCACGTTCGGCAACGCGAGGAAACGCGGGTCGATGTGCGGCTCGTTCCAGAACACGTCGAGCGCGGCACCGGCGATCGCGCCGCGCTCGAGCGCGTCGAGCAGCGCCGGTTCGTCGACGGTCGTGCCGCGCGACACGTTCACCAGATAGCCTTGCGGCCCGAGTGCGTCGAGCACGGCGGCGTCGACAAGGTGGCGCGTCGTCGGCCCGCCCGCGAGCGTGACGATCAGCAGGTCGCACCAGCCGGCCAGCTCCGCAAGGTCGCCGAAGAAACGGTGCGGGCTGTCCTCGCGCGGCGCGACGTCGAAGTAGCCGAGTTCGACATCGAAGCCCGACAGCCGGCGCGCGAGCGTCGAGCCGATCCGGCCGAAGCCGACCACGCCGACGCGCTTGCCGTAAAGCCGCGTGACGAGCGGCATGTCGCCGTCGCGCCATGCGCCGGAACGCACGTACGCGTCGCCGGCGCCGATGCGGCGCATCATCGCGAGCGCGAGCCCGACGCCGAGGTCGGCCACGTCGCCGGTCAGCACGTCGGGCGTGTTCGTCACGCGGATGCCACGTGCGCGCGCGGCGGCGAGATCGATCGCATCGGTGCCGACGCCATAGCAGGAGATGATCTCGAGCTTCGGCAGCGCCGCGATCAGCTCGGCATTCGCGCCGAGATCGCCGCGCGTCGCGATCGCGCGCACGCCGGCGCCGTGTTCGGCGAGGAACGCCGCGCGGTCGGTGGCTTCCCACAGCCGGTGAACGTTATAGCCGGCCAACCATGCGTCGTCCCACGGCTGGTAAGGGCCCGTCATCAGCAGTTCGGGCCGCTGGGTCGATTCGTGCGCCATCTGCGCTTGCTCCTGTCGAGGTAAGTTGAATGCGAAAGCGTGCCGGGCCGCGTCAGCCGCCCGGCGCGTTCATGCGTGCCGCGCGAGCGCATCGGCGTCCGGTGCCGGCGCCGTCTGTGCCGCGTCGAGCGGATCGTCGAGATCGCGGTTCAGCGTTTCCGGCATCCGCGATGTCGTGAACAGCGTGATCAGCGTCAGCAGCACCAGATAGGCGGCGATCGGCACCCAGGCACGCACGCCGGCCGTGTGGTCGCCGCCGTGCAGCGCGATCACGGTCGCGATGATCGTCGCGCCGACGAGCGGCGCGATCCCGCCTGCGAGCACGGCCGACACTTCACGCGAGAACGACACGCCCATGTAGCGATGGCGCGCGCCGAACAGTTCGGGCAGCAGCGCGGCCTGCGCGCCGAGCATCCCCCAGTTCGCGAAGCCCTGCGCGACCGAGATCGCGATCACGCTCGCGACCACGTTCCCCTGGCTGAAGATCCACCACACCGGGAACGCGAGCGCGAGTTGCAGCCACGCGAACGTGCGATACACGCGCACACGGCCGAAGCGGTCGCTGAGCCGGCCGGCCAGCGGCACCGTGCACGCGCCGACGGTCGCCGCGCACACCAGCGCCAGCGCGCCGATCGGCCCCTTCATCCCGATCACGCCGGCGAGATAGCTGACGGCGAGTGCCTGGTAAATCGACGAGCCGCCGTTCTCGGCCATCCGCAGACCGATACCGATCAGCAGCGAGCGCTTCGAATGCTGCACGGCGCTCTTCAGCGGATTCGCCAGGACCTGCGCGCGCTTCTCGAGCCGCACGAAGGTCGGCGACTCGTGCAGCCGCACACGCATGTAGATCCCGACCGCGACGATCACCGCGCTGAACAGGAACGGCACGCGCCAGCCCCAGCCGTCGGTGACGCGATCGATGTTCGCGAGCAGCAGGAAATAGACCGCCGCCGCGAGCACCGTGCCGAGCTGGATGCCGAGGAACGGCAGCGACGCATAGAAGCCGCGCTTGCCCGGCGGCGCATATTCGGTCATCAGGACGGCAGCGCCGGCCTGTTCCGCACCGGCACCGAGGCCCTGCAGGATGCGCAGCAGGATCAGCAGCGCGGGCGCCCAGTAGCCGGCCGTCGCGAAGGTCGGCAGCACGCCGATCAGCGTGCTCGCGATGCCCATCAGCAGCACCGTCGCGGTCAGTACGAACTTGCGGCCGATCCGGTCGCCGAGCACGCCGAACACGACGCCGCCGAGCGGGCGCACCGCGAAGCCGACGAAGTAGGTGCCGAAGCTCGCGATCAGCCGCATCTCGGCGGTCTGCGCGGGAAAGAACAGCGGCCCGAACACCAGTGCCGACGCGAGCGTGTACAACGCGAAATCGTAGTATTCGAGCGCGCTGCCGAGCGAGCAGGTCCATGCCGCGCGGTTGAGCTGCTTCGTGTCGACGCCGCGGCGCTCGACGGTGTCGCCCGGCGTGCCGGACCCTGCATCGTGCCGCGCGGGCGGCGGGGAAATGCGATCCATCGTTGTCTCCTGTCTCCTGCCTTCCGTTCCGGAACCCGGCGCCATCGCGCCGGGACATCGGCCCGCTCGTATGGCGGGCTCTTCTGGGAATTCGGATGCCGGCGCGAGCCGGCGCAACGGTACTGCGCACACGGCGCAAGCACCGTCGCTCAAACGGCGCTGGTCAGCCCGCCGTCGACGAACAGCGTCTGGCCGTTCACGAAATCGGATGCCGCCGACGCGAGGAAGATCGCCGCGCCGCACAGCTCGTCGACGCGCCCCCAGCGGCCGGCCGGCGTGCGCTTGCACAGCCAGTCCGAGAACGCCGCGTCGTCGACCAGCGCGCGATTCAGTTCGGTTTCGAAATAGCCGGGTGCAAGGCCGTTCGCCTGAATGCCGTGGCGCGCCCAGTCGGCGCACATCCCCTTCGTCAGCATCCGCACCGCGCCCTTGGTCGCCGCATACGGCGCGATCGTCGGCCGCGCGAGCTCGCTCTGCACCGAGCAGATGTTGATGATCTTCCCGCGGCCGCGCGCGATCATGTGCCGCGCGACGGCCTGCGCAACGTTGAACACGCCGTCGAGGTTCACGCGCATCAGCGCATGCCAGTCGTCGGGTTCGAATGCGTCGAGCGGCGCGCGGCGCTGGATGCCCGCGTTGTTCACGAGGATGTCGATCGCGCCGATGCGCGCCTCGAAATCGTCGATCGCCGCGCGTACCTGCGCGTGCTCGGCGACGTCGAACACCGCGTAGTCGGCCGTGAAGCCTTCTTCGCGCAGGTGCCGGACGAGCGTCGCGGCCTTCTCCTCATTGCGATCGTTGATGACGATCGCCGCCCCTGCTTCGGCCAGCCCACGGGCGAGCGTCAGCCCGATCCCGCGACCGGAACCCGTGATCAGTGCGCGGCGGCCGTCGAGGCGGAACCGGTCAAGCGCGTTGGTCATGCGTGTCTCCTCGTGCCAGTCGAGCCGGCGGCCCATCGCGGCCGGTCTCGCGTTGACGGTATCTTCGGCCGCCGGCCGGGCGCCGCGCCAATGGTCTTTTTTGATCCGGTTATCATGAAACTTGATTACCGCCCTCTCCTACCCGCCGCCCATGGAACTCAAGCAATTGCGCGCCTTCGTCACGCTCGCGGAAGAGCTGCATTTCGGGCGCGCCGCGCAGCGCCTGTTCATCGTGCAGCCCGCGCTGAGCATGCAGATCAAGGCGCTCGAGGAAGAACTCGGCGCGCGCCTGTTCGAGCGCGACCGGCACAAGGTCGAACTGAGCGATACGGGGCGCGTGTTCCTGCCCGAGGCGCGCGCCACGCTGCAGCAGGCCGCGCGTGCGGAACAGATGGCGCGGCTGTCGAGCCGCGGCGAGATCGGCACGCTGCGGATCGCGTTCGTGTCGTCGGTGCTGCCCGTACTGCTGCCGGCCGTGCTGCGCACGATGCGCGAGCGCTATCCGCTGATCGCGCTCGAACTGAAGGACCTGCCGACACCCGACCAGATCGCCGCGCTGCGCGACCGGCGGATCGATTTCGGGATGATCCGGCTGCCGGCCGCGTATGCGGGCATCGACACGCGTGTGGTGCTCGAGGAAGGCTTCGTCGTCGCGCTCCCGCTCGACCATCCGCTCGCCGCGCACGATGCAATCTCGCCGGCCGCGCTGCGCGGCCAGCCCGCGTTCGTGCTCGCGCGCCGCTACGCGCCGGGCTTTCACGACGACATGCTGCTCGCGCTGAGCCGCGCGGGCACGACGCTCGAGATCGCGCAGGAGTTCGGGGAATTCACGACGATGCTCGCGCTCGTCGCGGCGGGGATGGGAATCGGGCTGATTCCGGCGGAAGCCGCCAGCGCGCTGCCGCCGAACGTGCTCTCGCGGCCGCTTGACCTGGCCGGGCACCGCACCGGCATCGGCCTCGCATGGACCGATCTCGACAGCCCGCTGAAGCGCGCGTTCGTCGCCGCGCTCGAGCAGGTGACGGCCGCTTCAAGCAATAACGGCGGGCAATAACGACAGGCAATAAAAAAGCCCGGCCGGAAAACCGGGCCGGGCTCGTTCGCTACGCAGGCCGCCTTGCGGCGGCCGCGCAACGTGCGGGATTACTTCGCGTTCGCGAATGCGACAGCCGTATCCAGCATGCGGTTCGAGAAACCCCACTCGTTGTCGTACCAGCTCGACACCTTGACGAGGCGGCCCGACACCTTGGTCAGCGTTGCGTCGAACGTCGACGAAGCCGGGTTGTGGTTGAAGTCGATCGACACCAGCGGTGCGTCGTTGTAGCCGAGGATGCCCTTCAGCGCGCCTTCCGATGCTTCCTTCATGATCGCGTTGACTTCCTCGACCGTCGTGTCGCGCTTCGCGATGAACGACAGGTCGACGACCGACACGTTGATCGTCGGGACGCGGATCGCGTAACCGTCGAGCTTGCCGTTCAGTTCCGGCAGCACGAGGCCGACGGCCGAAGCAGCGCCCGTCTTCGTCGGGATCTGGCTATGCGTGGCCGAACGCGCGCGGCGCAGGTCTTCGTGGTAGACGTCCGTCAGCACCTGGTCGTTCGTGTACGCGTGGATCGTCGTCATCAGGCCGGTTTCGAGGCCGATCTTGTCGTTCAGCGGCTTGACGAGCGGCGCGAGGCAGTTCGTCGTGCACGATGCGTTCGAGATGACGGTGTGCTCGGCCTTCAGCACGTTGTGGTTCACGCCGTAGACGATCGTGGCGTCGACGTCCTTGCCGCCCGGCGCCGAGATGATCACCTTCTTCGCGCCGCCCTTCAGGTGCGCGCTCGCCTTTTCCTTCGTCGTGAAGAAGCCCGTGCATTCCATCACGACGTCGACGCCCAGCTCGCCCCACGGCAGTTCGGCCGGGTTGCGGTTCGCCAGCACGCGGATCTTGTCGCCGTTCACGACGAGGTAATCGCCGTCGACCGACACTTCACCGGGGAACTTGCCGTGCGCGGTGTCGTACTGGGTCAGGTGCGCGTTGGTCTTCGCATCGCCCAGATCATTGATCGCGACGATCTCGATGTCGTGCTTCTTGCCGTTCTCGTAGAACGCGCGCAGCGTGTTGCGGCCGATACGGCCGTAGCCGTTGATTGCGACGCGAATCGTCATGGTCTATCTC
Source organism: Burkholderia aenigmatica (assembly GCF_902499175.1). Classification (GTDB taxonomy): domain Bacteria; phylum Pseudomonadota; class Gammaproteobacteria; order Burkholderiales; family Burkholderiaceae; genus Burkholderia; species Burkholderia aenigmatica. Next base: position 101,301 of record NZ_CABVQC010000005.1, on the reverse strand, counting down.
CTGATGGCTGAAAAAATTCGTTTCGTGCAGCTTCACGGTGCGACGCGCGCGAGGGGTGGCGCGCGTCGCGTATGTCTTTAGGCCAGCACGGCCTTGGCCGTCTCGACGACGTGCTCGACGGTGAAGCCGAAGTGCTTGAACAGCACGCCGGCCGGCGCCGATTCACCGAACGTGTCGATCCCGACGACGCCGCCTTCCAGGCCGACGTACTTGTGCCAGAAGGCGGTCACGCCGGCTTCGATCGCGACGCGGCGCACGCCGTGCGGCAGCACGCGTTCGCGGTATTCGGCGTCCTGGCGGTCGAACACGTTGGTCGACGGAATCGACACGACGCGGGCCGCGATGCCCTGCTGCGCGAGCGGTGCGACGGCCTTCATCGCGAGTTCGACTTCCGAGCCCGTCGCGATCAGGATGATCTTGCGCGCGACGATCTCTTCGTCCCAGTCCTTCAGCACGTAGCCGCCCTTCTCGATGTTCGCGATCTGCGCATCGGTACGCGGGTTGAAGGCGAGATTCTGGCGGCTGAAGATCAGGCTCGACGGACGGTCGGCTGCGATCGCGTGGGTCCACGCGACGGCCGTCTCGACCGTGTCGGCCGGACGCCACACGTCGTGGTTCGGGATCAGGCGCAGGCTCGACACGTGCTCGATCGACTGGTGCGTCGGGCCGTCTTCGCCGAGGCCGATCGAATCGTGCGTGAACACGAAGATCGACGGCACCTTCATCAGCGCAGCCACGCGCAGCGCGTTGCGGCTGTAGTCGGAGAACGTCAGGAACGTGCCGCCGAACGGCTTGTGGCCGCCGTGCAGCGCGAGGCCGTTGATCGCGGCGCTCATGCCGAATTCGCGCACGCCGTAGTTGATGTGGTTGCCCAGCTGGACGCCCGGGCCTTCCGGATTCGCACGGACGGCCTTCGACGCCTTCCAGTTGGTCAGGTTCGAGCCGGTCAGGTCGGCCGAGCCGCCGAGGAGCTCGGGCAGCGCGGCAGCCAGGCCTTCGATCGCCTGCTGCGACGCCTTGCGGGTCGCCACCGTCTCGCCGCGCTCGTTCGCGCCGGCGATGATCGCCGCAGCCTTCTGCGCCCAGTCGGCCGGCAGCTGGTTGGCCATCCGGCGCTCGAATTCAGCGGCTTCTGCCGGGAACTTGGCGCGATAGGCAGCGAACGTCGCATCCCATTCGGTTTCCGCGCGCTTGCCGGCTTCCTTCGCATCCCATGCCGCATAGACTTCCTGCGGAATCACGAACGGTGCCCACGTCCAGCCGAGTGCTTCGCGCGTCTTCGCGATTTCTTCCGCGCCGAGCGCCGCGCCATGCACGTCGTGGCCGCCGGCCTTGGTCGCCGCGCCCTGGCCGATCACCGTCTTGCAGCAGATCAGCGTCGGCTTGTCCGACAGCTTCGCCTTCGCGATGGCCGCGTCGACCGCGTCGACGTCATGGCCGTTCACGTTCGGGATCACGTTCCAGCCGTAGGCTTCGAAACGCTTCGGGGTATCGTCGTGGAACCAGTTCACGACGTCGCCGTCGATCGAAATGCCGTTGTCGTCGTACAGCGCGATCAGCTTGTTCAGCTTCAGCGTGCCGGCGAGCGAGCAGGCTTCGTGCGAGATGCCTTCCATCAGGCAGCCGTCGCCGAGGAACACGTACGTGTGGTGATCGACGATCTTCGCGCCGTCACGGTTGAACTCGTCGGCCATCAGCGCTTCGCCGAGCGCCATGCCGACCGCGTTCGCGAGACCCTGGCCGAGCGGGCCGGTGGTCGTCTCGACGCCCGGCGTGATGCCGTATTCCGGGTGGCCCGGCGTCTTCGAGTGCAGCTGGCGGAAGTTCTTCAGCTCTTCCATCGGCAGGTCGTAGCCGGTCAGGTGCAGCAGCGAGTACAGCAGCATCGAGCCATGGCCGTTCGACAGCACGAAGCGGTCGCGGTCCGCCCAGTGCGGGTTCGTCGGGTTGTGCTTCAGATGGCGCGACCAGAGCGCGACGCCGATTTCGGCCATGCCCATCGGCATGCCGGGGTGGCCGGAGTTCGCTTGCTGGACGGCGTCCATCGCGAGCGCACGGATCGCGTTGGCCATCAGGGTGGTGGAGGCGGGAGACGAAGTCGTCATGTCGAGTCCGGAGAACGAGTCGAGGAAACGGGGGCACGGCGGCATCCGGAAGCTCGAGCGTCAATCGTTCCCGGCGCGCGGTGCGGCGCCTGACGGACGCGAAGCGGACGGAGCCTACGGACGGGGCTGCAAAGCTCGTCATTTTAACAGATGGGCTGACATTTCCCTTGTCTATGCACAGTGTTCCGGCACGGTTTTCCGTCAAACTGCCCGCCTCCTATAATTCAGACGTCGGAACTGCCAGCCCTGAGCCGCCCGCCCGTGAGCACGACACTTCTCTTCCACCCTACGCCCGACGCCGCCTACGGCTTCCCGAACGCCCGGCGGCTCGCGCGCGTCGCGTCCCCGCACCAGCAGATCGAAGTCTGGGAAACCCCGCAGCTCGGCCGCCTGTTTACGCTGGACGGCCGGCCGATGACGTCGGTCGGCGACGAGTACGTCTATCACGAGTGCATGACGCACCCGGCCGCGCTCGCGCACCCGTCGCCGCGCCGGGCGCTCGTGCTCGGCGGCGGCGACGGCGGCGCGGCGCGCCAGTTGCTCAAGCATGCGTGCATCGAGCGGATCGTGATCGCGGAACTCGACGACGAGGTGGTCGGGATGGCGCGCCGCTATCTCGACGACGTGCACCAGGGCGCGCTCGACGATCCGCGCGTCGAGGTCGTGATCGGCGACGCCGCGCATTTCGTCGAGTCGACCGTCGAGCATTTCGATCTCGTCGTGTTCGACCTCACCCCGCCCGATTCGCCGGCGGCCGGCCTCTATACGCGCGCATTCTACGCACGGCTGAAGCGGATCCTGACGCCGTGCGGCGCGATCTCGATGCACCTCGGCTCGCCGGTGTTCCACGCGGCGCGCATCGCCGCGCTGCTCGACGACCTGCGCGCGTGCTTCGCGGTCGTCGATCCGTTGTCCGCGCACGTGCCGCTGTACGGCTCGCAGTGGCTGATGGCGATCGCGAGCGACACGCTCGACGCGGCCGCGCTGTTCGCCCACGACATCGACGAACGGCTCGCCGCCCGTCGCGTCCAGGGCTTGCGCTACTACGACGCGCGGCTGCATGCGTCCCTGTTTGCCCTGCCGTGCGCGCTGCGCGATACACTGGGCGTTCGCCGCTGAACGTCCGGGCGACCGCCTCGCTGCCGTTTTCCATCGCACCTTCGCAGGATTCGTGATGCATCGCACCAGGGCGGAACGCCCCGGACGCCGCGCCGCCCCCTGAACGAACGTCGACGCATGGAATCAGAGCACGTGCCGAAGCGCCCCCACAGGAGATTTTCATGACCGATCCACGTCCGGCCAACGTGCCTTGGTTGACGCCCTACCTGGCCGTACGCAACGCGCGCGCGGCCATCGATTTCTTCCAGGCCGCATTCGGCTTCGAGTTGCGCGACGTGCACGACGAGGACGGCGCGATCATGCACGTCGAGATGGCCTACCGCGGCCAGCTGATCGTGATGTTCGCGCCCGAGGGCGCGTTCGGCTCGACCGCGCTCACGCCGAAGAGCGCGAACGCCATCGCGCCGCAATCGTTCTATCTGTATGTCGACGACGTCGACGCCACCTGGCAGCGCGCGCTCGACGCGGGCGCGAAATCGCTGAGTGCGCCGCAGGATCAGTTCTGGGGCGACCGGTTCGCGCAGATCGAGGATCTCGACGGCTACCGATGGGCGCTCGGGCGCCGTCTCGACGCATGACCCACACTGCTACACGCATGAACGAAGCCACCACCACCGCGGCCGTGCCGCGCTTTTTCGTCGACGCGGCACTGCGCGCCGACGCCACGCTCGCGTTGCCGGCCGATGTCGCGCGCCACGCGCAGGTGCTGCGCCTGCAGCCCGGCGACATGCTCGCGCTGTTCGACGGCACCGGCGGCCAGTACCGCGCGCGGCTCGTCGAGATCGACAAGCGCAGCGCGCTCGCGCAGATCGACACGTTCGACCCGGCCGAAGCCGAGCCGCCCTATCGCGTGACGCTCGCGCAAGGCATCGCCGGCGGCGACAAGATGGACTGGGTGATCGAGAAGGCCGTCGAGCTCGGCGTAACGGCGGTCGTGCCGCTGTCGACCGCGCGCGGCGTCGTGAAGCTCACCGGCGAGCGCGCGGACAAGCGCGTCGCGCACTGGCGCGGCGTCGTGCGCGCGTCGTGCGAGCAATGCGGGCGCAACCGCGTGCCCGACGTCGCTCAGGTCGTCGGCTTCCACGCGTGGCTCGATACGCTGCCGGCCGCACCGGCCGACGGCGAGCTGCGGCTGCTGCTGTCGCCGCGCGCGAGCCTCCCGTTCGCGTCTTTGCCCGACGCGCCGCCGGCCGCAACCGTCACGCTGCTGATCGGGCCGGAAGGCGGGCTGTCGCCCGACGAGGAAAACGCAGCGCGCGCACGCGGGTTCACCGCGCTGTCGCTTGGGCCGCGCGTGCTGCGCACCGAGACGGCCGGCGCGGCCGTGCTCGCCGCGCTCGCCGCGCGCTGGGGCGGGTGGTGATGGCAAGGCGCGGCCGGGCACGCGCCGCGGCATGCCGTCGACGCACCGCGCCGACCCTCACCGCGCCGCGCTCAACGGCTCGATGTCGATGACGGGAGAAGCCTGGAGCGCCGACGCCAGCGCGTCGAGGTTGTCCGCGTCGAGCGCGAGCGCCGGCGCGAAGAACCGCAGCCTCGGGGCCGGCGGCGTCGCCCGGATCGCCTTGATCAGCGGGCCGCGATAGCGCAGGTTCATCATCATCTGGGCCGTCTGCACGATGGTGATCGGCCGGCCGTCATGCTGAAACGTGGCGGCATCCACCGTGTCGTTCCAGCCCTGGATGAAGCCGCCGGCGTCGATCCGCGTGTTCAGGTCGATCCAGCGCTGCTTCTTCGCATCCGCGCCGTCGTCCGATGCCTTCAGCGCCTCGGATGCACGGCTCACGTCGGCATCGTGCTTCGCCCGCCATGCCATGTAGCCGAGCGCGAACACCATGTTGTCCGGCAGGATGTCGTCGTCCTGCACCACGTCGAACAGGCGCCGCGGCGCCTGGTTCGCGACGAACGCCGGCGTCAGGATCCACACGCTCCCGTTGCGCAACGCGCCGGTCGTCCTGCCGAGCGCGGCGTCGCCGCTGTCGACCGCGATGCGCGTCAACAGACCGGCCTCGACCAGTTCGTCCAGTTGCGTCGCCAGTGCCGGCGACGCGTGAATCGCGCCGGCCACCGCTGCATACTGGCCGGGCGTCGAGCGCGTGCGCAGATCGGCAAGCAGCCGCTCGACGGCGACATGCGCCGCCGGCGAAGCCGTCATCGGAGCCGGTTCGGCCGCGCCGGCGTCCGCAACGACCGCGCCGCCGATCAAAACAACGGCTGCGGCAACCCGCAGCCCTCGCGTGAAGATCCTCATCAATCGCTCCCGTTTGCAGGCCCGGTGCGCCGGCGACCCGCGCCGACCGCCGGGATGCCATCGCTCACTGATCGGCTTCGCCGCCCGATTTGCTGATCGGATCGAGCAACGCGTCGACCAGCGGCGACAGCACGTCACCCGGGGAACCCGTGAGCCAGCCCGTTTCGTTCGTGCCGTAGAGGTCGAGCTGCCCTGTCACCGTGCGGCTCATCGGCGCATCGTCATAGACTTTCGCGATGCCCGTGAAATACGCCGTGATGAAGGTCGTCAGGGCCTTGTTGGTTTTCAGGCGCGGATTGCCGAGCTTCTCTTTCAGCGCGTTCACGCCGGGCTCGACGTCCACGACGCGGCACGAAAAATCGACCGTCGCGATCGACTGACCCTCGACGTATTCGTTGGGCTTCTGCGTCGAACCGGTGGCCTTGCATTCGGAACGGGCCAGCCCCTGCTGATACGACGTGATCGACGCGCTGACCGGCCCGCGCAATGCGGAACGGGACTTGGGCGGCATTCTCGCCAGCAAGCCGGTGACCAGGCGCTCGTGCATCGTGTCGCCGAGCTTCGAGACGGCCGCCACGTCGAGCGCGTCCTTGCCGTCGAAGCGCGTGCGCATCGCATCGTTGAACTGCGCCGCCTTCGCGACGTCGCCATTGACGAAGGCACCGAGATACAGGTCGGTGGTCTGCTCGGGCGTCAGCACCGCCGCGTGCGCGGCACCGGCCACGACGAGCATGGACAGCACGGCCGCGCGGGTGGCACGGAACAACGGAAGACGCGCGCCGCGGCGCGCATGAAGGGAAAGGTTCATCGGTCGGGTCATGAAGGGTTCGTATCGCTCGTGCCGGCGTGGCGGCCTCATTGCTGGCTGGCAGCGACCGCCGCGACAACGGGGCCGGACAGCGCGTCGACGACGGGCTTCAGCAGGCTCTCGGGGCTGTCGGTCGTCCAGCCCTTGCGGTCCGAACCGACCATCTCCACCTGCCCCGTGATGCGCCGGGTGACCCGTGCGTCGTTGAACGCGCGCGCCACGCCGATGAACCCCGTCCTGGCCGCCGCGAAGCGCTGCTGATCGGTCTTCGCGTCCTTGCCGGCCGTCATGACCGCGTCGCTCGGTGGCGTGACGTCGGCCACCTTGCATTCGAAACTGACCGTGGCGAGTTCCTGCCCCTTCCCGCCTGCACGCGGCGTGCGCTTCGCACCGGTGGCCTTGCACTGCGAGCGCCGCAACGCGCCCGTGTACGCGACCAGCATCGAGTCGAGCGACGGCGCCAGCGCCTCGCGCCCGGCATCCGACATCGACGCCATCACCTGCCCAAGCATCTGTTCGCGCATCTCGCTGTACATGTCGGCCGGCAGCAGCATGTTCTTGGCATCCTTCGGATCGGCGGTCGCGCTTACCGTGGCGTTGAATTGCTCGACCTTGGCCGCGTCGTTGTTGACGATCGCGCCCAGATAAATGTCGAGGGTCTGTTCGGGGGTGAGCGACGCGGCCTGCGCGGCCAGCGGGATGCCGAGCGACAGGGCGCACGCGGCCAGCGCGTGCACAAGCGGGCGGCGCACACGCGCGCGCGCCGCGAATCGGGTAGCGATCATGGGAAAACGGCCCTCTCTCGAATGATTGGTGTTGTGCGCCCGGCGCGGTGGCCGCGGCCGGGCTGACCGATTGTCGCGGAAAAAGGTGTGCGATGAAAGGTTTTTGTCGGGCCAGATGCTGTGCGCGCGACACGCGCGGACGCAAAAAAGCCCGCTCGAAGCGGGCTTTTTTTGACAGGGTTTCGCCGGATCGGCCGCTGGCCGACGCGCGCTTACGCGAACGAGTAGAACACGCGGAACGCGACCTTGCGCTCGGCCCAGAATTCGGCCGCCTCGCGGAACACGTCGAGCAGCGTCTCGCGCCCTTCCTTGTCGAACTTCTGTGCGATCGGCAGCCCCTCGAGGACGATCACGAAACCGGGCTGCGTGCCGGCCTTCGCGACGAGGTCGGTCAGGGAGTCGTACAGCGCGTCGTAGTTCTTCCCGAAATGCTTCGGGAACAGGAACGACGTCGCGATCGTTTCCATCACTTCCTGCTTCGACTGCGCGGCGCCGCAATACGCATACAGGAAATGCTGGCCGAGCCGGCCGGCTTCGTCGGCGAGATCCTGCACGCGGAACGCGCGGATCGACTGCACGAGATTGGGTCGCACGGTCGTGAAAAGGCTCATAGGCTCCTCGTTCGATGAAAGCCCGGGCTCGGCTTCCTGTTGCTCCGGCGTGCCGCCAGCCTGCGCCGCCGCGTGCAGTTGGATCACGCGCTGAAACAGATTGCCGTCGCCGGCTGCGAACAGTTCCGCCGCCGCCGTTTCGTGCGCGTAGATGGAGTCGCTCATGCCATTCGTCCCGAAGTCATTCAACAATACGTTTAAAACTGTTGTAGTGGTCGCCCGTGTAATAACAGTTGTCGATCCGGCGCAATGGCCCGCCACAGACGATCCGGCGCGCGCCGCGATTGCGGGCACGCGGCGTCGGTACCGTGTACTCATGGTAGTAGCCGCGCTTCGCTTTTGGCAGGATCCGCTCGCGGTTGCCAAACACGACGCCGTCTTTCTCGTACGGATAGGGGCCGCCGGCTCCGATCAGGCCCAGCGTGGTCACGGCCTCGCGCGGAAGACTGGCGGTCGGAATCGTATCGAGCCCGCTCGCCACCACATCGGCCGGTACGGCCTGCCGTGCGTAAGCGGCGGAAACCAGACTGCCCGTCGGCGTGCCGACGATACCCATCGCGAACATCGCGAAGACGGACGCGAGCGCGCCGTTGCGGAGCCACTTGCGTGCCATGAACCAGGGTTCCCGCTGTTAAATCAAGTAGTTGACGACCAACAAAGGCGTTAGCGTAGCGTTATTGGCCGCGCGAATCAATGTCCGTTTGGGAATCGAAAGCGTCGTGATATCCAGAATTGCGCATTTTTTACCGAAATTACACTACATTTACCTTACTTGAGATAAAATGCGACCGGCATCTCTGGCGTGGCGAGACTCTGCCTCCTTGCCGTGCCTGCTACGTTGAGTGGAGAGAGGTGCTGATGTTGCTTGAGGGAAGCGCGTTTGCGCCCTACCCGCGGCGTGCCCATTGCGGGCACGCCTCTTTTTTGCTTTTGTTTACAATTTCGCCCGACGCGCCACGCCGGTTCGACCGGCCTGGCGCGCTCGTTTTGGCTCAGCGCGTGGCGTTCACGTCGGCGACCAGCAGCGCCGCCATGTTGACGATGCGGCGAACGGTCGCCGATTCGGTCAGCACGTGCACCGGCTGCGCAGCGCCCAGCAGGATCGGCCCGATCGCGATGTTGTTGCCCGCGGCCGTCTTCAGCAGGTTGTACGCGATGTTCGCGGCGTCGATGTTCGGCAGGATCAGCAGGTTCGCTTCGCCTTCCAGCGTCGACTCCGGCAGGATTTCCTTGCGCAGCGCCGCGTCGAGCGCGACGTCGCCGTGCATCTCGCCGTCGACCTTCAGCTCCGGTGCACGTTCCTGCAGGATCGCGAGCGTATCGCGCATCTTCTTCGCCGAAGGTGCGTTGCTCGTGCCGAAATTCGAGTGCGACAGCAGCGCGACCTTCGGCTCGATGCCGAAGCGGCGCACTTCTTCCGCAGCCATGATCGTGATCTCGGCCAGCTCTTCCGGGGTCGGATCGACGTTCACGTGCGTGTCGACCAGGAAAATCTGGCGGCCCGGCAGCACGAGGCCGTTCATCGCCGCGTACACGCTGCAGCCCGGGCGCTTGCCGATCACCTGGTCGATGAAGTGCAGGTGACGGTGCGTGGTGCTGATCGTGCCGCAGATCATCCCGTCCGCTTCGCCCTTCTTCACCAGCATCGAGCCGATCAGCGTCGTGCGGCGGCGCATCTCGACGCGCGCGAGCTGCTCGCTGATGCCCTTGCGCGCCATCATCTTGTAGTACGTCTGCCAGAAGTCGCGGTAGCGCTCGTCGTGCTCGGTGTTGACGACCGTGAAATCCGTGCCCGGCGTCAGGCGCAGGCCGTAGCGCTGGATACGGTGCTCGATCACCGACGGGCGGCCGATCAGGATCGGCTTCGCGAGTTTTTCGTCGACGATGATCTGAACGGCGCGCAACACGCGCTCTTCTTCGCCTTCCGCGAACACAACGCGCTTCTTCTCTTCCGGCGCGGCGCGCGCGATCTGGAAGATCGGCTTCATCGTCGTGCCGCTGTGATACACGAACTGCTGCAGATGGACGCGATACGCCTCCATGTCCTCGATCGCGCGCGTCGCGACGCCGCCGTCCATCGCGGCCTGCGCGACGGCCGGTGCGATCTTCACGATCAGGCGCGGATCGAACGGCTTCGGAATCAGGTATTCGGGCCCAAACGACAGGTCCTGGATACCGTACGCGGTCGCGACGATGTCGCTCTGCTCGTGCTGCGCGAGCTCGGCGATCGCGTTGACGGCCGCGATCTCCATTTCACGCGTGATCGTCGTCGCGCCGACGTCGAGCGCGCCGCGGAAGATGAACGGGAAGCACAGGACATTGTTGACCTGGTTCGGGTAATCGGTGCGGCCCGTGGCCAGCACCGCGTCCGGACGCACTTCGAGCGCGAGTTCCGGCAGGATTTCCGGCGTCGGGTTCGCGAGCGCGAGGATCAGCGGGCGCTCCGCCATACCCTTCACCATCTCCTGCTTCAGCACGCCGGCGGCCGACAGGCCGAGGAAGATGTCCGCGCCGTCGATCACTTCGGCCAGCGTCCGCGCTTCGGTTTCACGGGCGAAACGCTCCTTGTCCGGATCCATCAGCTCGGTGCGGCCCTTGTAGACCACGCCGGCCAGGTCGGTCACCGTGATGTTCTCGAGCGGCAGGCCGATGTCGACCAGCAGGTCGAGACACGCGAGCGCGGCCGCCCCTGCGCCGGACGCGACGAGCTTGACCTTCTTGATGTCCTTGTTGACGACCTTCAGCCCGTTCGTGACGGCCGCGGCCACGACGATCGCGGTGCCGTGCTGGTCGTCGTGGAACACCGGGATCTTCATCCGCTTGCGCGCTTCGCGCTCGACGATGAAGCAGTCAGGCGCCTTGATGTCTTCCAGGTTGATCCCGCCGAAGGTCGGCTCCAGCGCGGCGATCACGTCGACGAGCTTGTGCGGGTCCGACTCGTTCAGCTCGATGTCGAACACGTCGATGCCCGCGAACTTCTTGAACAGCACGGCCTTGCCTTCCATCACCGGCTTCGACGCGAGCGGCCCGATGTTGCCGAGACCGAGCACCGCCGTGCCGTTCGTGACGACGCCGACCAGGTTGCTGCGCGCGGTGAAGCGTGCCGCGTTCAGCGGATTCTCGACGATCTCCTCGCACGCGTACGCCACACCCGGCGAGTACGCGAGCGCGAGGTCGCGCTGGTTGATCATTTGCTTGGTCGGGGCGATCGCGATTTTCCCGGGGGTCGGGAATTCGTGATAGTCGAGCGCGGCTTCGCGGAGCTTGGCTTTGGAGGAGGCTTGGGTAGACATGTGTCTCTTGGCGGGCGGATTAGAATGACTCTTCGACGGCATTGTAGCGCCAATCATCGGCCGCCAAACCGGCGATTCAGGTGCAACAGCCGCGACAAAAATGGTCTGAACGGTGCAGGAACGCCGCCGTTCGCCTCGTACAATGCCGTTCCTTCAATCGTTTCGGATCCGCCCGCCGTGCCAGCCGCCCTCTCCGAGTTTTCGCTGATCGAACGCTTCTTCACGCGCCGCGCCGCGCAGGGCGCACGTGCGTCGACGCTCGGCATCGGCGACGATTGCGCATTGATCACGCCCCGATCCGGGAAATTGCTGGCCATTTCGACGGACATGCTGGTGGAGGGCCGCCACTTCTTCCCCGACGTCGCGCCCGACGCGCTCGGCCACAAGACGCTCGCGGTCAACCTGTCCGACCTCGCCGCCATGGGCGCCGAACCGCGTGCCTTCACGCTCGCGTGCGCGCTGCCGCGTGCCGACGCGGCGTGGCTGGAAGCGTTCAGCAACGGGCTGTTCGCGCTCGCCGAACGGTACGGCTGCGAGCTGATCGGCGGCGACACGACGAGCGGCCCGCTGAACCTGTGCGTGACCGTATTCGGCGAAGTCGCGCCCGACGCGGCGCTGCGTCGCGACGCCGCGCGCGACGGCGACGACGTCTGGGTGTCCGGCGCGCTCGGCGATGCGCGCGCGGGGCTCGGCGTCGCCCGCGGCGAATGGACGGCCGGCGCGAACGAAGCGGCCACATTCCGGCAGGCGCTCGAGCGCCCGGAACCGCGCATCGCGCTCGGCCTCGCGCTCGCGGGCGTCGCGCACGCGGCGCTCGACATCTCGGACGGCCTCGCCGGCGACCTGCAGCACATCCTGACGCGCTCGAACGTGCTTGCCGAGATCGACGCCGACGCGGTGCCGCGCTCGGCCGCGCTCGCGACGCTGCCGCCCGACGTACAGCGACGCTGCACGCTCGCCGGCGGCGACGACTACGAGCTGTGCTTTACCGCGCCCGCCGCGGCCCGCGCAGCGGTCGAGGCGGCCGGCGCGAAGGCCGGCGTGGCGGTCACGCGAATCGGTACAATACGCGGCTTGTCCGCGCCGTCGGAGCGGCCCGCGATCGCGTGGCGCGACGCCGCCGGCGCGCCCCTGGCTCTCACGTTGCACGGTTTCGACCACTTCCATGCAGACTGACCCGACGCCCGCACCGCAGGCGACCGAGCCCGGCGCCGCGCCGCGCCCGACCGCGCGCTTCATGCTGTCGCATCCGGCGCATATCGTGTCGCTCGGCTTCGGCAGCGGGCTTGCGCCGCTCATGCCCGGCACGTTCGGCTCGCTGTTCGGCTGGCTCACGTTCGTCGTGCTCAACCGCTACCTGACGGTGCCCGAATGGTGGGCGCTGATCGCGGTCGGCTTCGTGGCCGGCACGTGGCTCACCGGTTTCACCGCGAAGAAGATGGGGTCGTCCGATCCGGGCGCCGTCGTCTGGGACGAGATCGTCGCGATCTGGCTCGTGATGCTGTTCGTCACGCCCGCGACCTTCGTCGGCCAGCTGTGGGCGTTCGTCGCGTTCCGCTTCTTCGACATGCTCAAGCCGCCGCCGATCCGCTATTTCGACCGCCGCCTGAAAGGCGGGATCGGCATCATGGTCGACGACCTGGTTGCCGCGTTCATGACGCTGCTCGTGATCGCCCTGTGGCGCTCCGTCGTCGGCTGACCGATTTCCCGACTCCCGTTTCCCGACGCGCATGCCAACCGATTCCGTCGTCCACCAGCTTGCGATCCGCGCAGGCAACAAGCTGCGTGACGAGCACCTGACGCTCGCCACCGCCGAATCCTGCACCGGCGGCATGATCGCCGCGGCGATCACCGACATCTCCGGCAGCAGCCAGTGGTTCGAGCGCGGCTTCGTCACGTACTCGAACCAGGCCAAGATCGAGATGATCGGCGTGCCGCCCGACCTGATCGACAAGCACGGCGCCGTCAGCGAGCCCGTCGCGCGCGCGATGGCCGAAGGCGCGCTGCGCAACAGCCGCGCGCAGGTCGCGCTGTCCGTCACCGGCATCGCGGGCCCGGCCGGCGGCAGCGAGAAGAAGCCGGTCGGCACCGTGTCGTTCGGCTGGAGCAACCGGCTGCATACCGACGTCGAGACGCTCGTGTTCAAGGGCGACCGCGAACAGATCCGCACGCAGGCGGCCGCGCATGCGCTGCGCGGGCTGCTGAAGCTGCTCGACGAGCGCGAGGGCTGATCGATCGACGGGCGCCCGCGGCGCCCTCGTCGTCGCTTGCTGCTTACTGGATCGCGTCGGGCTTCACGACGATCCAGTTCTTGTCCGCCGTCACCGGCAGGCCGAGCGACTTCTGCTGCGCGGCCGATTCATCCGACCACGCGCGGATCTGCGCCATCTGCTTGTCCTTCTTGTTCACCCACACGCGCACGCCGCCGCGCGCGATGTCGGTCGCGTTCAGCAGCATGTAGCCGTCGGACGTCGGCGTGTCGCCCGCGACGAGCACCGGCTTCTTCCACTGGTCGATCCAGCCGACGATCGAGCCGAGCTTGCCTTCGTACCAGGTCATCGGGTTCATCAGGAACGGCGTGATCACCAGGCTGCGGTTCGCGGCCTCGTCGTACTTGCCGGCCTTGATCTGCAGCCGCGATGTGGTCAGCGCGCCGGTCGCCGGGTTGCGCAGCAGCGTCGTCACGCCGATCACGTTCTGCGGCTTCACGTTGTAGCCGTACTTCGGGTCGGACAGCACGAGCCGCGCGAGCTCCTCGTGCGCGGCCGTCATCACGTAGACCTCGATGCCGTTCTCGCGCAGCGCGTTGTACAGCTCCTGCATCCCGCGGAAGAAGCGCGGCGGGTTCACCGTGCCGTCGACTACCTTGTCGCCCTGCCAGTAGCGGATCGGGATCGGCTTGCCGTCGGCGAGCATCGCGTCGACGTGGCGCTTCAGGTCGGCCAGCGACTGCCCGGCGAACGCCTGCGCGATCCACGGGTAGCAGACCAGGTCGTCGATCTCGCACAGCCGGTAGTAATAGCTCGTCAGCGATTCCTGGTAGTCGGCGGAATCCTTGAACGGGATCAGCTTCAGCGACGGGTCGAGCGTGTCGCGCGTCAGCACGCCGCGGTGCTCGAGGTACGGCAGCAGCGACTCCTCGAGGTCGTAGCGGTAGGTCGTGTTGTCGGCGTCGAACACCGCGTAGTCGCCGCGGTGCGCATGCGCGGCGATCATCTCGTTCAGCGCCTTCGCGCTGTCGGCCGGCCAGTGCGAGAGATCCGCCGCATGGGCGAAGCTCATGCACAGCGATGCGGCAAGCGCGCTCAGAAGACGTCGGGACAGCTTGGGCATGGCGTCGCTCCTTTCTTGACATTTTGGTTACGGATCGATGACAAGCGGGAGCATCGCGCGACTAAATTGCGGGCATGCGGTACGGAAGCGACGGGAAGTTGTCCGCGTGCGCCAGTGCGGGGCGGGCGGAAAGGCGGGAACAGCGAGGGAAACGGCCCGGGCCCGCGCGCGCGGGCCGGCCGGAACCGGCCGCCCGGGAAGGCGGCCGGTGCGACATCAACGATGCGCGTTGATCGTGTCGCGGGTCTTCTGCGCGGCGAGCGCCGCCGCTTCGGCGAAATCCTCGCCGTTGCTCGCGTACAGGATCGCGCGCGACGAGTTGATCATCATGCCGGTGCCGTCGGCCGTGCGGCCCGCGTTGACGGTCGCCTGCACGTCGCCGCCCTGCGCGCCGATGCCGGGAATCAGGAGCGGCATGTCGCCGACGATCCCGCGCACGATCTCGATTTCCTTCGGGAACGTCGCGCCGACCACGAGGCCGAGCTGGCCGTTCTTCGCGTTCCACTTGTTCGCCGCGAGATCGGCGACGACCTGGTACAGCGGCCGGCCGTTCGTGTCGAGGAACTGCAGGTCAGAACCGCCCGGGTTCGACGTGCGGCACAGCACGATCACGCCCTTGCCTTCGTGCTCGAAGTACGGCTCGACCGAGTCGTAACCCATGTACGGGTTCACCGTGACGGCGTCCGCGCGATAGCGCTCGAACGCTTCGCGCGCGTACTGCTCGGCCGTGCTGCCGATGTCGCCGCGCTTCGCGTCGAGGATCACGGGCAGGCCCGGGTGCTGGAGGTGAATGTGCGCGATCAGGCGCTCGAGCTGGTCTTCCGCGCGATGCGCGGCGAAGTAGGCGATCTGCGGCTTGAACGCGCTCGCGTATTGCGCGGTCGCGTCGACGATCTGCCGGCAGAATTCGAAGATCGCGTCGGGCTGGCCGTCGAACTGCACGGGAAAGCGCGACGGCTCGGGATCGAGGCCGACGCACAGCAGCGAATGGGTGCGCTGCCACGCGGCGCGCAGCGATTCGATGAAAGTAAGCGGGGAAGACATGGCGGATACTCGCGGCAAACCGTTGGTAGACCGCGTATTTTACCCGCGTCGCCGGCGCCCTTCGCGCGAAGCGGCGTCGCTACGCGCATCGGCACGCTCGACGGTGAACGAAAAACGCCGCGTGAGCCGCTCGCCCGGCGCGAGCAGCGTCATCCCGTGCGCGGCCGCGCCGCCCGGCAGGTTCACCGCATTGATCGGATGATCGACCGGCTCGAAGCAGAAGAAATCCTCGCCGGGCGGCGTATAGAGCACGTACGCGTCGGCGTCGGCCGCCACTGTCAGCGACAGTCCGCGGCGCGGCCAGCTCACCGTCGCGTGGCCGCCCCAGCCGGTGAACGCATGATTGACGAGCGCGGCCGGCAGCGGATACGCGACGCCGAACTGCCAGGCCGGCGGCACGCTCACGTGCCGCACCGGCAGGAAATCGGCGCCCGACAGCCACAGCCCGCCGGCCGCCGCGGCCAGCTCGGTCACGGCATCGCGTACCAGGAACGGATGCACGCCGAGCCCGAACGGCAGCCGCGCGCGCCCCGCATTCTCGATCGTCAGCGCGATCGACAGCGTCGCATCGTCGAGCTCGAACGACTGGATCGCGCGGAACGCATAGGGCGCGCCGGCGGTGCGATCGAGCGACAGCTGCAGCAACGTGCCGGTCGCATCGTCCACCTGCCACGGCGCGAGCCAGCCGTCGCCGTGGATCGGCAGCGGCTCGTCGCGTCGGTTGCGCGGCACCGCGACGCTGCGTCCGTCGCATTCGAACCGCGCGCCGCCGATCCGGTTCGAGTACGGCAGCAGCGGATAGCACGCGAGCTCGTTCGGATCGGTCGCCGCCTCCGGCTGCTCGCAGCGGCGAAACACCGGCATCAGCGCGCCGTTGTCGCCGCGCCAGTCGAAGCGCGCGATGCCGCCGCCCAGATGCGGCAGCACGTCGAGCCGCAGCGACGCGTTCGACAGCGTGACGGCCGCCGCATGCGCGGCGCCGACGCCCTGCGCGAAGGCAGCCGTCTGCGGGCCGGGGCTGACCGGCTGCGCGGCGGCGGCGAGGCGCGCACGGCGCGACTGGCTGGTGGACGACGATGCGCGCGAGGACGTGGCGGTCATGATGAACTCCTTTCCTTCGTCGAAGAATCGATGCGGGTCGTGCGAACGGTCAGGCCCAGCCGCCGTCGACGATCACGTCCTGCGCGGTGATCATCCGGCTGTCGTCGGCCGCGAGGAACAGCGCCATCCGCGCGAGATCGGCGG
The DNA here is from genome assembly GCF_902499175.1 of Burkholderia aenigmatica. Taxonomy (GTDB): domain Bacteria; phylum Pseudomonadota; class Gammaproteobacteria; order Burkholderiales; family Burkholderiaceae; genus Burkholderia; species Burkholderia aenigmatica. The sequence continues at coordinate 84,707 of NZ_CABVQC010000005.1, read as the reverse complement.
GCAACAGCTCGGCATCGAGGCACTGGCCGGCCTTGATCGCCGCGCGGCCTGCGTCGTCGAGCCACAACCGGCGCTGCTTGTCGGTCATCACCCAGCCGGGCACCAGCGAGTTCACGCGGATGCCGAACGGGCCGAGGTCGCGCGCGAGCCCGCGCGTGAGCCCCTGCACGGCGGCCTTCGCCATCGTGTACACGGGATAGCCGCCGTTCTTCAGCATCCAGCTGATCGAGCCGAGATTGACGATCGCGCCGCCCCCCTGCTGCTTCATGTCGTCGATCACCGCCTGCGCGGCGAAGAACTGGTGACGCAGGTTCACCGCGATGCCCGCGTCGAACGACTCGGGCGTCACGTCGCCGATCGCATGGCGCGCGTCGTTCGCCGCGTTGTTCACGAGCACCGCGATCGCGCCGATGCGCGCGCGGATCGCGTCGATCGCATGGCGCAGCGCGTCGATGTCGGTCAGGTCGCACTGGATGAACAGCGGCGCGTGACGCACGTTCGGCACGTGCGCGAGGCGTTCCGCCAACGCGGCACCGGCCGCCGCGTCGAGATCGACGAACGCGACGCGCGCGCCCTGCTCGGCGAAGTGTTCGACGAACGACGCACCGATGCCGGTCGCGCCGCCCGTGATCAGCACCGCGCGATCCTCGAGGCTCGGATAGCGCGCATGGCGCGCGTGGTTCGGGTTCTGCGCGGAAGTGTCGAGTGTCATGCGAATCGTCTCCGTGAAAGCGGTCAGTCGCGGACGCCGCGGTTCTTCAGCTGGTCGAGCAGCACGGCCGCGAGCAGGATCGCGCCGCGCACGAGGTACTGGTAGAACGCGTCGATGTTCAGCAGGTTCATCACGTTCTCGACGGTGCCCATGATCAGCACGCCGATCACGACGCCCGAGATCGTCGCGCGGCCGCCCATCAGCGACACGCCGCCGAGCACGCACGCGGAAATCACGTTCAGCTCGAAGCCCTGCGCGGCATTCGGCTGGCCCGACGTGATGCGCGACGCGAGGATCACGCCGGCGAGCGCCGTCACCGCGCCCTGGATCAGGAAGATGTACACGCGCGTGCGTTCGACGTTGATCCCCGCGAGCCGCGATGCTTCCGGGTTGCCGCCGATCGCGAGCGTGTTGCGGCCGTACACCGTCTGGTTCAGCAGCACGCCGAACGCGATGAAGCACAGCAGCGTGACCCAGATCGGCAGCGACACGCCGAACAGCGACAGCCCGCCGAGCGCGATGAAGGTATCCGACGACACGCCGACCGCCTGCCCCTTCGACACGATGAAGCCGAGCCCGCGCACGATCTCCATTGTCGCGAGCGTCGTGATCAGCGCATTGATGCGCAGGTACGCGATCACCGCGCCATTCACGAAGCCGATCGCGGCGCCGGCCGCGACCGCCGCAATGATCGCGACGAACGTGTTGTCGGTCGCGTTCAGCACCATCGCGCACAGCACGCCCGAGAACGCAACGGTCGAGCCGATCGACAGGTCGAAGTCGCGCGATGCGAGACAGAACATCATCGTGCACGCGACCATGCCGATCTGCGAGATCGACAGCGCGAGGCCGAGCATGTTGTCGATCGAGAAGAAGTGATCGACGGTCAGCGACATCGTGATGAACATCACCGCGAAGATCGCGATCAGGCTGTATTCGGTCAGATGCTGCCACCACTTCCGGCGGTCGCTCTGCTGCGGCACCAGCGCGTCGGCCGACGGCTTCACGGCGGCGCTGCCAAGGTTTTCGTTGACTTGCATGATGGTGTCTCCTGCTCCTGCATCGCACGGCCCGCGCCGCGCGTGTCCGATTCGATTGTCGTGTTCCGTGTCAGGCCGCCTCGACGGCGCTCGTCTGCGGCAGCGCCAGGCTCAGCACCGCGTGCTCGTTCGCCTGGTCGCGCGGCAGCTCGCCCGCGATCCGGCCTTCGCGCATCACGACGATGCGGTCGGACACGCCGAGCACTTCCGGCAACTCCGACGACACCATCACGATCGCGCAGCCTCGTTCCGCGAGCCGGTAGATCACGTCGTAGATCTCGTGCTTCGCGCCGACGTCGATGCCGCGTGTCGGTTCGTCGAGAATCACGACCTTCAGGTCGGGCTCCGCGAGCCAGCGCGACAGGATCGCCTTCTGCTGGTTGCCGCCCGACAGGAAGCGGATCTTCTGCCGCCGGTTCGGCGTCTTGATCTTCAGCCGTTGAATGAAGCGGTCGGCCGTTTCGCTTTCGGCCTTGCGGTTGATGAAGAGCCCCGCACGCAGCGAATGGCGGCGGCAGCTGATGTTGATGTTCTCCGCGACCGACGCGATCGCGATGATCCCCTCTTCCTTGCGGTCCTCGGGGCACAACACGATGCCGTGGCGAATCGCGTCGCCGGTGCGCTTCACGTCGATGCGCGCACCGTCGAGCGTCAGCACGCCCGCGCGCCGGTGATCCGCGCCGTACACGAGCCGCATCAGCTCGCTGCGGCCCGCTCCGACGAGCCCGAAGAAGCCGACGATCTCGCCTGCGCGCACCGAGAAGCTGGCGGGTTCGCGCAGTGCATGGCCGTCGACACCTTCGGCGGAGAACCGCACGTCACCGAGCGTGCGCGGCGCGTAATGATAGATATCCGAAATCTCGCGCCCGACCATCTCGGCGACGAGCCGTTCGCGCGGCACGTCGGCCAGCGATTCGTGCGACGCGATCTTGCGCCCGTCGCGGAAGATCGTGCACGCATCGCACAGCCGGTAGATCTCGTCCATCCGGTGCGAGATGTAGATCAGCGCGCGGCCCTGCGCGCGCAGGTCGTCGACGAGCTTGAACAGCACCTCGGTCTCGCGATGCGACAGCGAACTCGTCGGCTCGTCGAGCGCAATCACGCGCGCATTGCGCATCAGCGCCTTGCAGATCTCGACCATCTGCCGCTGCGCGATCGACAGCCGCCCGAGTTTCGCGTCGGGATCGAGGTCGACGCCCATCGCGGCGAGCCGCTCGCGCACGTAGCGCTTCGCCTCGCGCTTGCGCACCCAGCCGAACGCATTCGGCAGACGGCCGAGCAGCAGGTTTTCCGCGACCGTCAGGTCGGGCACGTACTGCAGCTCCTGGTGGATCACCGCGATGCCGGCCGCGATCGACGCGGCCGCATTCGCGAACTGCACGGGCTGGCCGTCGACCAGCACGCTGCCCGCATCGGGCTGGTATTCGCCGCCGAGAATCTTCAGCAGCGTCGACTTGCCCGCGCCGTTCTCGCCCATCAGGCCATGCACCTCGCCCGCATGCACGTCGAACGAGATGCCGTCGAGTGCGCGCACGCCGGGAAAGACCTTGCCGATATTGTCAAAACGCAGTGCCGCTGACACGTCGTCTCCCCACTTCCGGATCGATCGACCGCCGGCCGCCGCATCGCCGCGGCAGCCGGCGGGCCGCTTACTTCGACGCGAGCCCCATCTCCTCGCGCACCTTCGACACGTTGTCGCGCGTCGCGAGCATGCCCGTCGTCAGCGTCAGCGCAGGTGGCGCCTTGCCCTGCGTGATCCACGTGTACATCAGGTCCGAGGTTTCCTCGCCGTGGCGCTTCGGGCTGATGATCACGGTGCCGTAAAAGCCCGTCGGCTGCGGCTTCTTGAACTCGTTCAGCGCCGAATCGGAACCGCCGATGCCGATACCGATCATGTTGTCCGCCTTGAAGCCGCGCCCTTCGGCCGCGCGCACCGCGCCGAGCACGGCCTCGTCGTTCAGGCCGTACGCAACCCAGTGCTTGAACTGCGGGTTCTTCGTGAGTGCGATGTTTGCCGCGTTGAACGCGTTTTCCGTGTCGGTCTTCGCCTGCGGCGCCGCGATCACGTTCGCCTTCGGGAAGCCGGCGGCCACCAGCGCGTCGGTCGCGCCGCTCGTGCGGTCGTGCGCGGTCGGCAACTGCTCGTAGGTGATGTCGATCGCGCCGACGTCCTTCATGTCCCAGCCGCGTTTCTTGATCTCGGCCGCGATGCCGTCGCCGACCTGCTTGCCGATGTTGTACGCGGAGATCCCCATGTGCGGGACCGACTCGATCGGCTTGCCCGCGCCGTCGACGAGGCGGTCGTCGACCGTCATCATCTTCAGGTTGTGCGACTTCGCCTTCGCGACGATGCCCGGCCCGAGCTTCACGTCCGGCGTGCAGATGATGAAGCCCTGCGCCTTCTGCGCGGACAGGTTGTCGATCGCGCTCATCACCTTTTCGCCGGACGGCGCACCGATCTTCACGAGCGTGAAGCCCTTGTCCTTCGCCGCCATTTCGGCGAACTTCCACTCGTCCTGGAACCACGGCTCTTCCGGCTGCTTCACGAGGAAACCGATCTTGACCGGATCGGCCGCGTGCACGACGGGGCTCCCGATCACCACGGCGGCCGCGGCAGCCAGCGTTACGAACGTTCTGCGTTTCATCTCCAGTGTCTCCTTGTCTTCATCGAACAGGATGCAGCCGCTTGTTGGTTTCGACGCAGCGTGCGCGCGGCCGTCGCACGTGCGGTCTTTCGAATCGTTGCGTCAGTCGTGATACAGCGCCGCGCGCCCGCCATCGACGGTGATGCACGCGGCATTGATGAACGGCGCCTCGTCGGACGCCAGGAACACGGCCGTCATCGCGACCTCCTCCGGCCGGCCGATCCGCTTCATCGGCTGCAGCGCGAGCGTTTCTGCGCGCGCAGCGGCCGGATCGGGCTGCGCGCCCCACCAGTCGCGCGTGAGCTGCGTCTCGATGTAGCCCGGTGCGATCGCATTCACGCGCACGTTGCGCGCCGCGTATTCGATGCCGAGCGCACGCGTGAGGCCCAGCACGCCGTGCTTCGCGACCGGGTACGGAAAGCAGCCCGGGATGATCCTGAACGCGTGCGTCGACGCGATGTTCACGATGCTGCCGCGACCGCGTTCGACCATCCCCTCCAGCGCCGCGCGGCAGCCGTGCCACACGCCGTCGAGGTCGACCGCGAAGCAGCGGCGCCAGTCGTCGTCGGTCATCGTCAGCGGATCGGCGAACACGTTGATGCCCGCGTTGTTCACCAGCACGTCGAGCGGGCCGAACGCCGCCTCGGTCTGCGCCAGCGCATCGCGTACCGCATCCTGCCGCGCGACGTCCGCCAGCAGCGGCAGCACGCGCGCGCCGGCAATGTCGTGCGCAATCCCGGCCGCCGTGCGCTGCGCCTGCGGGAAGTCGAGATCGACGAGCGCGACGGCCGCGCCCTCGCGAACGAACGCGCGGGCGATCGCGGCGCCGATGCCCCGGCCCGCGCCCGTCACCATCGCGACCTTGCCCGCGAGGCGGTTCATCATGCGGCTCCGCCGCGCGCGACGCGCAACCCGGCCTGGAACGCGCGCGCGTTTGCCGCGGTCGCGTCGGCCGACTGGCCGGGGCGGTACAAGGCCGAGCCGAGCCCGAAACCGTTCGCGCCGGCACTGAGGAACGGCTCCATGTTGTCGGGCGAGATGCCGCCGACCGGAATCAGCGGCACCGCGCGGTCGATCACCGCGCGCCATGCCTTCACGACCGGCACGCCGAGTTGCTCGGCCGGGAACATCTTCAGCACGTCGGCGCCATTCGTAAGCGCCGCGAACGCTTCGGTCGGCGTCGCGACGCCCGGGGCGCTCGCCAGGCCGCGCTCGCGTGCGCGGCGGATCACGGCCGCGTCGCTGTGCGGCATCACGATCAGCGCGCCGCCCGCGTCCTGCACGCGGTCGACATACTCGGCGCGCAGCACGGTACCCGCGCCGACGATCGCGTCGTCGGGCAACGCACGGCGCAGCGCCGCGATGCTGTCGAACGGATCCGGCGAGTTGAGCGGCACCTCGACGATCCGGAAGCCGGCTTCGTAGAGCGCATGGCCGTGGTCGGCCGCTTCGGCGGGCGTGATCCCGCGCATGATCGCGATCAGCGGGCACGCGTCGAACGCGCGCATCAGCGCGGTGTGGGGCGCGTACGGCGCGGGCAAGGTCAGGTCGGACGGCATCGAAGGTTCCTCTGCAAACGGTTCATTGGTCAGCGCAGACGGGCTCGCCATCCGCGCGCACGAGCCCGGCGCGCGATGCGATCCGCCACAGGCCACGCTCGGTCGCATGCGCGACGACGCGTGCGTGCGGGTGGCCGAATTCCTGGAGCGCATCGACGTAGCGCGCACACAGACCGTCGTCGCCGATCAGCAGCAGCGGCTGGTCCGCGAGCGCGATGCCGCGCTCCGCGAGCATTGCGTCGAGCGCGTTGAGCTCATGGCCGATCAGCAGGCCGGACAGGTAGTCGCCTTGCGCATCGGGCGCGAGCCGGTCGGTCAGGCCGAGCGTGCGCGTACTGAAGATCGTCGCGAGCAGCCCGGTGTGCCGCGCACCGCGCGCGACCGAGACGCCGCGCACGAATGCGGCGCGATCGGGCGACGCACCGGCGCGCATCGTGCGGCCGAGGATCGTGTGGTCGCGCAGCACCGCGAACAGCTCGCCCGTCATGAAAGTCTGGAAGCGCTCGATCAGCCCGTCCCTCACCCACGCCCATTTCGCATGCGTTCCCGGCAAGCCGATCAGTACCCCTGAACGATCGGTGCCAAGCATGGGATCGCCCGCGAGTGCACCGAATATCTGCGTTTCTTCGCCGCGCATCACGTCGGGCAAGTCGCCCGTGGCGATGACGCCCGGCACGATCGAGATCGTCGTGCCGCGCGCCGCCGTCACCGTGATGAGGCCCGCGACGAGCGCGTCGGCGCCGGCCGGCACGGCGACGTACGGCGCCTCGCGCCAGCCCTGTGCGCTGCCGACCATCCCGGCGGCGAGCACCGGCAGGCCGGGGGTGCGATCGAGCCAGTCGCCGCACGCTTCCTCGAACACCGCGTCGAACGCGCGCGCGCCGCCGCCGGGCACATGCATCACGCCCGCCGCACGGCTGCGCGTGTCGATGAGCGCGCCGTGCGCGTCGTACAGGTAAGCGCGCAGCGACGTCGTACCCCAGTCGAGCGCGATCAGCGACGGGGTGGCGGAGCTGGCATCCGGAACGGGCCGGGTCGAAGTCGTCATCGTTTGATCCTGCGGGTACCCTGCGGCGGGCTCCAGCCCAGTTCCGCGGAAATGGCTCGCGCTTCGCGCTGCACGAGCGGAATCAGTTCGTCCATCCGGTCGTGCGGCATGTACGGAATCGTGCTCGCCACCGACACGGCCGCGACGATCGCGCCCGATGCATCGCGGATCGGCGCGGCCACGCAGCGGATCGACGCCTCGTTCTCCTCGAGATCGAACGTGTAGCCGCCGGCTGCGTAATGCGCCATGCGCTGCAGGAACGCGCTCGTCTCGGGCCGGTTGTCCGGCTTGAAATTGACGCCCGCGAGTGCACGCCGGGCGGCTTCGAACAGCGAGCGCCACGTGTCGGGATCGGTGTCGAGCATCATCGCCTTGCCGATGCCGGTCGACGCGAGCGGCATCCGGTGGCCGACGCGCGAGCGCATCTCGAGGCCGCGCGTGCCGGGAATCTTGTCGATGTACAGCACGTCGTCGCCGTCGCGCACGCCGAGATGGATCGTGTCGAGCGTCGCTTCCGCGAGCGCTTCGAGGTGCGGGCGCGCGACCGCGGTGAGCGGCATCTGCTCGAGCGCGATCGTGCCGAGCTCGATCAGCTTCGGGCCGAGCAGGTAGCCGCCCTGCACCTGGCGCAGGTAGCGCGCCTGCACGAGGCTGCTGACGAGGCGGTGCGTAGTGCTGCGCGTCGTGCCGAGCGCGGCGCCGATCGCGCGCATGTCGCGCGCGCCGTTCGCAATCGCCTCGAGAATCGCAAGACCGCGCAGCAGCGTCTGCGTACCGGCCTGCTGGGCAGCAAGATCGAGCGGCGTGCTGGTCGCGCCGATGCTGTCGGTCAGCGACGCATCGTCCGGCGGCGCGCGCCGGGCGTCGAGGGCAAGTGAGTCGGGCATCTTGGTCATGGGGAGCGGGCTTCTTCAACGGAACCGGTGAAGCCGTTCGTACGATGCCGGAACGGCGTCCGGCATCGCGGCGAGGCGGCGGTCGATGCACCGAGTAAAGCGCCCGGCGAACTTCATGGAAGGTGTCTCCGTGTGCGACGGGCGCCGCGCGATGCGTGGGTCCGAAGCTGTCGATGTGCTTCGGATTGTAGGAGCGCACGCACTCGTCTCCAATATTTGAATGCGTTGCCCAGATAATGAGAATTCGGCGCGAATCCGCCATGTACACGACGTAACGGAGGCGCCATGTGCACGGGGGCGGAACCCGCCGTGCCGCAGGTTCCGCCCCCGTTTGCTCACCGCGCGCCGCGCTTACTGCTGGCTCGTGCTGCGTGCCTGCATGTAGCGCTGGACGTCCGCGAACGACACGCGGCCGTTGCCGCCCGAGTCGATCTGGCGGAAGTGGTTCGCGACATAGCCGAGGCCGGCCGCGCGTGCCTGCGACTCGGTGATCGAACCCGTGTTCTGCGTGTCGGCCGCGCTGAACTGCCGCGCGAGCTTGCGCACCACCTGCGCATGCAGCGCGGCGCCCGTCGTCTGCGTGCCGGCGGTCGGCCTGCGCGCGGCCGGCGGCACGTACGGATCGCCGAGCTGCGCCTGGCGCGCACGCACCGGTGCGGCGGCGTCGCTCGCCTGCGCGAACGCGGATATGGATGCTGCGGCGCCGACACAGGCGAGCGCCACGGCAACGACGATGAAACGATTCTTCATATCAGGCTCCAGTCTGGAATGAGGTCGTCGACGGCAGGCGCGGCGCCGCTGCGGACGCACGTCGCCTGCCCTGCGCATCGCATCAGTGCGCGGCCGCGTTGTAGAAGGTCACGAGGTCGGCTTTCTCCTGCGGACGCGACGTGTCGTCGAGATAGACCATGTGTCCGCCCTGATAGTCCTTGATCGTCAGGTTCGGTTGCGTCCCGAGCCGCGCGAGGTCGAGCTCGGTCTGGTAGAACGGCGTCGCGATGTCGTGGTACCCGTTCAGCGACAGCACCTTCAGCTGCGGATTCAGCGACAGCGCCGCGGCGAGATCGGGGATCGTGTCAGGCATCGCGAGGCCGTCGTGCGTCCAGTCCCACGTGTTGATCGCGTTGCTGCTCAACGAATACGCCGACTGCGCGGTGTACTTCAGCTCGTTCGGCAGGTACTTGCCGATCGTGTCGGTGAACGGCTGCGTGATGTACGTGCTCGACGGGTCGCCGCCGGACGCGAGCGGGCTCGACACCGGCACGTTCACGCGCGCGTCGTAGCGGCCGATCAGCGTGCCCGGGATCAGCGACAGCTGGAAGCTGTTGTCGAAGAAGGTCGGGATCACGTTGAAGTCCGCATTCCACTGCGACTGCTTCACGCCGGTCGAATTCACCATCGTCGTGACGAGGGTCGGCGGCGGCGGCGTATGGCTCGCCAGGTACGCGTTCACGGCAGGCGCATAGCTGCCGGCCGTCAGCAGGCGCATCTGGTCCGCATACGACGGCAGGCTCGACGGGTTCGGGTTGTCGAGCTGGTAGTACGCGCCGACGGTGCCATACGACGGCACGAAGCCCGCGCAACTCACCGGGCTCGACCCGTTGTTCGAGTTGCCGATGTAGTCGCTCGCCATGTCGCAGTTCACGTTGTAGTTCAGGATCGACGACTGCAGCACGATGCCGTCGAGCTTCACGCCGGCCGTCTCGAGCAGGTTCGCGAGCACGTCGGTTCGCGGCGTGCCGTACGACTCGCCGAACAGGTATTTCGGCGAATCGTTGCGCTGGTTCACGGCGATGTAGCGCGTCACGAAATCGCGGAACGCGCCGCCGTCCTGGTCGACGCCCCAGAACGTCTGGTTCGTGTTCGGCGCGACCGCTTCGGAGAAGCCGGTGCCGATCGCATCGACGAACACGAGGTCGGTCGTGTCGAGCAGGCTTTCCTGGTTGTCGACGAACGGGAACGTCGACGTGTTCGCGTTCGGGTCGCCCGTCTGGATCCGGCGCGGGCCGAACGAGCCGAGATGCAGCCACACCGATGCCGAGCCGGGGCCGCCGTTGTACAGGAACGTGACGGGCCGCTTCGCCGCGGGCTGGTTGTCGGCCGTATAGGCGACGTAGAAGAACGATGCTTCGGGCGCGCCGGTCTGCGGATTGCGCGCGACGAGGTGGCCGGCCGTAGCCGTGTAGCGAATCGTCTTGCCGTTGAGTGTGATCTGGTGATGCGTGACGGCGGCCTTTTCAACCGCGGCGGAGGCGTCGAGCGACGCGTTCGCGCTCGACGAATAACTGTTCGGATCGTTGTACGCCCTGTCCACCTGACTGGCGGGATCGGCTGAATTGTCGGCGCTGGCAGCAGCGGACGAGGTCACGTCGTCGTTGCAGGCCGTCAGAATCAGCGAAGAAAACACCACTCCCAACAACAGCTTCGCTTTGCTCGCTGGCATCGTTGCGTTCCTTCTCTCGGATGTTTTTTGTGTCGAGCAGCCGGATAAGCCGCCCCCCGCCTCGAATGCGGCCGATAAGCCGAGGCGCTGGCCAATATACGCGAGCCCGTCAGCTTTGAAAAATTTTGAAATATTTGGCGGACGACCGGTGCGGCGCACACCTTTCAGGATTACTTCGGTTAGCGAAACGTTGCATTTCACACACCTTTCACGGGCTTTCGCGTTTAGCCTGGAAGACTAAAAATTCCTGAATTTCGTGCCATATCGACCAACAAAATCGCATGGCGTCCGAGATTGCTCAGCAAAACGAAATAGACGAATTCGTCTAAAGGATGTGACCCGAAATGCGCGCGACACGATTGCGCTGCGGCGCACCAACGACCCACGCGCGGCGCACGGACGGCGAAACGGTCAATGCGATGGCGCGAGCGCGCCGTTCACTCCGATTGCGGCAGCGCGGCCGCGCCCATCCGGCGGGCAATGACTGCCGCACGCTGCGCCTGATACGCCGAGCCGCGGTGTGCGTCGAACCAGCGCGGCTTCGGCAGCATCACCGCGAGGCGCGCCGACTGCCACGCGCCGAGCCGGCTCGCGGGAATTCGGTAGTAATAGCGTGCGGCCGCCTCGGCGCCGTACACGCCGCGGCCCCACTCGACGGAATTCAGGTAGATCTCGAAGATCCGCTCCTTGTCGAGCACCGTTTCGAGCATCCACGTGATGATGAGCTCCTGCCCCTTGCGGATGTAGCTCTTCTCGCGCGACAGGAACAGGTTGCGCGCGAGCTGCTGCGTGATCGTCGAGCCGCCCGCGACGATCCGGCCGCGCGCCTTGTTCTTCTCCCACGCCTGCAGGATCGCGTCGACGTCGTAGCCGTTGTTGGTCGCGAAGGTCGAGTCTTCCGACGCGATCAGTGCACGCTTCAGGTTGCGCGAGATCTGGTCGTACGGCACCCACTGGTGCTGGATCTGCGCCGGTGGCTTGTCGCGCGACAGCCACCACGCGTCGGTACGCATGAACGCGGTCGAGCCCGGGTTCACGAACGACCACAACGCGATCTGCGCGAGATAGAACAGTTGCGTCGCAAGCCATGCACCCGCAAACACCGATCCCGCATAGACGATCCAGCGGGCCGGGCTCACCGTCCGCGTGTGCTGCGTGTCGCTCACCGCTACCACGTGCCGCGCTCCGTTCAGCTCGCCGCGAGCGCCTGGCGCAGCGCGGCCAGCACCGGTGCGCCGTCCGGCCGCACACCGCGCCAGATGAAGAACGATTCGGCCGCCTGCTCGACGAGCATCCCGAGCCCGTCGGCCGTGCGTGCGCCGAGCGATGCAGCATGCTGCATGAACACCGTCGGCTGCGCGCCGTACATCATGTCGTACGCGAGCGTGCCCGCGCCGAATGCGGCCGCGTCGCACGCCGGCAGGGCGGCATCGAGGCTGCCGGCCGTCGCGTTGATCACCACGTCGTACGGCTCCGCACGCACCACGTCGGGGCCGCCGCCCGCGAGCGTGCAGCCCGCATCGTGCGCGGCCTGCATGAACTGGCCGACGAGCGCCTCGGCCTTGCTCGCGGTACGGTTCACGATCGTGATCGACAGCGGCGCACGGTCGAGCAGCGGCAGCACGACACCGCGTGCCGCGCCGCCCGCGCCGAGCAGCAGGATGCGTGCGCCTGCCAGCGACACGCCGAGATTCGCTTCGATGTCGCGCACGAGGCCGACGCCGTCGGTGTTGTCACCGTGGATGCGGCCGTCGGCGTCGATGCGCAGCGTATTCACCGCGCCCGCCGCTGCCGCACGCGGCGACAGCGTGTCGGCGAGTGCATGCGCTTCGAGCTTGAACGGCACCGTCACGTTCGCGCCGCGCCCGCCTTCGGCGACGAATGCCCGCACAGCCGCCTCGAAACCGTCGACGGGCGCAAGCCGGTGCGCGTATTCGACCGGCTCACCCGTCTGCGCGGCGAACTGCGTGTGGATGAACGGCGACTTGCTGTGCGCCACCGGGTTGCCGAATACGACATAGCGGTCGGCGCCGCTCGTCGACACAGCTGCCGTCATGATGCGCGCCCCTCTTCGCCGGCGTTGCCGCCCGCGGCTTCGCCGCCTTCACCGGCCGCCGCGCCGTCCGCTTCCGCCAGCGCTTCCGCCTCGGTTTCGGCCGTCGCGTCTTCGGCGTCGATCAGCGTGTCGTCGCCGCCTTCGGCGTCATCCTCTTCCTCGGCCGCGTCGCCACTCGTCACGGTCGGCGCGTCAAGCACGTTCAGCAGCCGCACCGATGCCTCGATCGTCAGCTCGTCGAGCGACATCACGTCGAGCAGCACGCGCGTGCCGCGCGCATGCACGCCGAGCCCCGGCACGTGCAGCAGCAGCGGAATTTCCTCGAGGCGCACGAGATCGCCCTTCACGACGCTCGCGACGACGTGCTTCTTCTGCTCCTGCGCGAGCCAGCGCAGGCACCAGAAATACTCCATCCGCCGCTGGTAGTCGGCGTAGGCCGTATAGGTGTCGTCGAAGCCCTGCACGACTGCGTACAGGTCGGCGTCCTTCGGCTTGAACGGCGCGGCGAGCTTCGCGGTGACGCCATGCTGAACGCACGCGAGCAGTTGCCACTGGTTCACGAGGTCGACGTAGCGGCGCAGCGGCGACGTGCTCCACGCGTACTGCGCCACCCCGAGGCCTTCGTGCGGCGCGGCCGTCGTCTGCATCCGCGTGCGCTTCGGGCCCGGCGCGCCGAAGCCGCGCTGCGAGCGGTAGATCCCCGGCACCGTGTGGTCGTGCAGGAACGCGCCCCAGGTCGAGTTCGCGAGAATCGCGAGCTCCGACACGATCAGGTCGAGCGGCGACCCGCGACGGCGCGGCGTGATCGACACATGCTCGCCTTCGACGTAGAAGTTGTAGTCGGTGTTGCGCTGCACTTCGCGCTTCAGACCGTAGCCCGCGCGCGCGACCTGGCGCTTCTCGAACAGCGCCTGCGCGAGCGGCCACAGCACGGCGATGTCGTCCTTGTGCGGATAGTCGCCGGTGCCTGCCGCGAGCGTCTCTTCGTTGACGAGCTCGTCGAGGTGGTTGTGCCGCAGGTTGCTCTTCACGAACACGAGCTCGGCGCGCGTCTCGTTCGCGACGATCTCCTGGGTTTCGCGGTTGACGATGATGTACAGCGACAGCGCCGGGCGGTAATCGCCCTCTTTCAGCGTGAACACGTCGACGACGTCGTCCGGCAGCATCGTGATCTTGTCGCCCGGCATATAGACGGTCGACAGGCGCGTGCGCGCGATCGCATCGACCGCGTCGCCGCGCACGATGCCGAGCGCCGGCGCCGCGATGTGCACGCCGATCCGCACACGACCGTCGGACAGGTGCTCGACCGAGAACGCGTCGTCGATTTCGGTCGTCGTGATGTCGTCGATCGAGAACGCCTGCACGTCCGCGCGCGGCAGGTCGTCCGGCAGCGCGCCGACCGTGACGGCCGGGAAGCCCGTGCCGTGCGGGAAGAACTCCGCGAGGAAGCGCGCCTCGTGCAGCGCACGCGGCGACGCGATGCCGCCGCAGTCGAGCATCAGCCGCGCCGGCGACACGCCGCGCGCACCGGCTGCCGCTTCCATCGCCTTGTATTCGATCGCGTTCTTGTCCGGCCGCGTCAGCAGCCCGAGCACCTTGCCCACGAACGCGTCCGGCAGCTTGCCGGCTTTCAGTTCCTCTTCATACTGCACCTGGACGAGCGCCTGCTGGCGCTTGCGCTCGAGCGACGCGAGCGCCATCTTGAGCTGCTCTTCCGGCGCGCGCTGGTACTGGCCGCGCCCCTTGCGGCGGAAGTAGACGGGCGAGCCGTGCAGTCGCAGCACCAGCGCCGCACGCTCCACCGGGCCGTACGTCGCGCCGAAGTATTCGGCGGCCAGCGCCGTATACGCGAACTCGTCGGCCGGCGCGCATTCCCACAGGAAATCCAGGTCGATCTGCTGCGCGGCCGTGTCGGCCTCCTGCATCAGTTCGCTTGCGGCCGGCTTGTCGAATTCGATCAGCACGTCTTTCGCGCGCACCTTCGCCCGCCGCCCGCCGGGCAACTCGACCTGAAACGCGTCGCCCTGGCGCGACAGCACGCTGCCCGCCTTGAAACTGCCCGATTCCTCGAAGAAAACGTTCACTCAGTACTCTCGTTCAGACTGCCGGGCGCCGCGTCGGCGGCGCCGCATGATGATGGGAATTCGATCGGCACATGGCCGGTTTAAGACGTCTTTCCGTCGCAAAAAGCGAGAACGTCGTCGACATAGTCGGCAAATTCGCTGATCCCGTGATCGCTGCCTTCGATCACGCGCGTATTCGCGCCCGGGTAATGCGCGAGCATCTCGCGGTAATCGAGCACTTCGTCACCGGTCGCCGCGAACAGATAGTAGCGTTCGGCACGCGTGATCGCCGGCACACGCAACGCATCGAGTTCATGCAGATGACGACGCTCGACGACGATCGTGCCGCCGCCGTGGTACAGCGGCTGTTCGCCCAGATGCTGCTCGAGATCGCGCTGCGGCACGATGGCCGGATTCAGCAGCACGGCCTTCCAGCCGTGCTTTTCGGCCAGCCAGGTGGCGTAATAGCCGCCGAGCGAGCTGCCAACGACGGTCACGTCGCGCGCGCCGGCCACCTCGGCTTCCGCGACCGCGATCGCTTCGAGCGGCGACACCGACAGCGACGGGCACCGCCACTCGTCGGTGCGGCCGAGCTCGGCCATGCGCGCGGCGAGCTGGCGCGACTTCTGCGATTCCGGCGACGACCGGAAGCCATGCAGATACAGGATCACGTGCGGCTCCCGAGCGCATCGAGCAGCTTCTGGTGCACGCCGCCGAAGCCGCCGTTGCTCATCACGAGCACGTGGTCGCCCGGGCGGGCGGCTGCGACGACGGACTTCACCAGCAGGTGCAGATCGTCGAACGCGTGCGCCTTGTCGCCGAGCGGCGCCAGCGCCTCGGCCAGGTTCCAGCCGAGCGCGTCGCGCCCGGTCGGCGCGCCGTAGCCGAACACGAGATCGGCGTCTGCCAGACTCGCCGGCAGTTGCGACTTCATCACGCCGAGCTTCATCGTGTTCGAGCGCGGCTCGAGCACGGCGAGGATGCGGGCATTCTGGCGGCCGATGCGCGCACGAAGGCCGGCGATCGTGGTATCGATCGCGGTCGGATGGTGCGCGAAGTCGTCGTAGACGGTCACGCCGTCGACGCTGCCGCGCACTTCCATGCGGCGCTTCACGTTGCGGAACGATGCGAGGGAGGCGGCGGCCTGCGCGGGCGGCACGCCGACATGGCGCGCCGCAGCGATCGCCGCGAGCGCGTTCATCCGGTTGTGATCGCCCTGCACCTGCCACGCGACTTCGCCGACGCGTTCCGCGTGCGAATACACCGCGAAGCGCTCGTCGACCGGCACGCCGTCCTCGGCCGGCAGCGCCTGCCAGCCGCCGTCGACGCCAAAGCGCTCGACCTCGCTCCAGCAGCCGCGCGCCAGCACGCGCTCGAGCGCGTCCGAGCGGCCATTCGTGACGATCCGGCCGACACCGGGCACGGTACGCACGAGATGATGGAATTGCGTCTCGATCGCGGCGAGATCCGGGAAGATGTCGGCGTGATCGAATTCAAGGTTGTTCAGCACCGCGGTGCGCGGCCGGTAATGGACGAACTTCGAGCGCTTGTCGAAGAACGCCGTATCGTATTCGTCGGCCTCGATCACGAAGAAGCTCGAATCGGTGAGCCGCGCCGACACGCCGAAGTTCAGCGGCACGCCGCCGATCAGGAAACCCGGATTCAGGCCCGAGTCTTCCAGCAGCCACGCGAGCATCGACGACGTGGTCGTTTTGCCGTGCGTGCCCGCGACCGCGAGCACCCACTTGCCGGCAAGCACGTGCTCGCCGAGCCACTGCGGGCCCGACACGTACGGCAGGCCGCGATCGAGGATCGCCTCCATCAGCGGATTGCCGCGCGTGACGACGTTGCCGATCACGAACAGGTCCGGTTTCAGGTCGATCTGCTCGGCGCCGTAGCCCTCGATCAGCGTGATGCCCTGCGCCTCGAGCTGCGTGCTCATCGGCGGATAGACGCCCGCGTCGCAACCCGTCACCGTGTGGCCCGCCTCGCGCGCGAGTACGGCGAGACCGCCCATGAAGGTGCCGCAGATGCCAAGAATGTGGATGTGCATAGATGAATGCTTTCGCGCCGCCGGGCGCCGTCGATTCGGAAAGGATGTGTGTGCGGCGCACCGGACGGGCCGTGCGGCCGGCGCCCGGCCAACGGCCTTTGCCGCGACACAAAGAACACTATTGTAACTGACGGCCTGCCGTGCCCGGCGGCCCGAACGCTGCGCGCGAACGGCGCCGGCACGCCGGGCGGCAGGCCGCCGCACCCGCGCTCGGGCCCTGCGGCGATCGAGTATGATTGCCGGATCATGTCTCGCAAAACCCTTCTCGACCCGCGGCGCGTCCGCGAGGAAATCGCCCAATCCGCCGCCCGCCTGATCGCGGAGGACGGCCTGGACTATGCCGGCGCGAAACGCAAGGCCGCGCGCCAGTTGCTGGGCGACACGCGCGTTGCCGGCGAATGGCTGCCGGATAACGACCAGATCGAGGAAGAACTGCGCGAGTACCTCGCCCTGTTCCAGAGCGACACGCAGCCGGACGAACTGCGCCGCCTGCGCGAAGTCGCGCTCGACTGGATGCGCCGGCTCGCCGAGTTCCATCCTTATGTGACGGGTGCCGTGCTGAACGGCACCGCGAACGCGCATTCGGATATTCATTTGCAGGCATTCACCGACAACCCGAAGGACGTCGCGATCTACCTGCTGAACCAGAACGTCCAGTACGACGTATCCGAGACGCGGCACTTCGCGGGCCGCGCCGATGTCGAGACGCTCAGTTTCCTGTGGCGCCCGCGACGCGACGTCGATGCAATCGGCGTCCACCTCGCGCTCTATGCGAGCGACGACCTGCGCGGCGCGGTCAAGGCCGACGCGCGCGGCCGGGTCGCCCGGGCGGATGCCGCCGCGCTGCGCGCGCTCGTCGAAGCAGGCAAGGCCCCTTCCGAACCGGAATGATTCAACGATGATGATGAAACGCATGTTGGCGCTCGCGGTCGTCGCGGCCGCCGCCGTTGCCGGCGGGCTCACCGCCGGCCATTGGTTCCGCGGCACCGCCGATGACGGCGTCGCCGTCGCCGCGCCCGCCGCGCACGGCAGCCCGGTCGAACAGTTGTGGGCGGCGTCACTGACGGGCACCGACGGCAAGCCGGCCACGCTGTCCGCCTTCAAGGGGCAGAAGGTCGTCATCAATTTCTGGGCGTCGTGGTGCGGCCCGTGCGTCGAGGAGATGCCGGAGCTCGTCGCGCTGTCGCATCAGTACAAACAGAAGGGCATCCGTTTCATCGGGATCGGCGTCGATTCCGAACAGAACGTGAAGAACTTTCTGCAGAAGGTGAAGGTCGACTATCCGGTCTTCGTCAGCGGATATGCGGGCGCCGATCTGGCCCGTAATTTCGGAAATACCGCCGGCGCGTTGCCGTTTACGATCGTCATCGACGAAACCGGCAAAATTCGCGAGACAAAATTGGGACAAATCCAACCGGCCGAGTTGAAAAAGACGCTCGACGCGCTGTAACCTGCCCGAACGGCGGCCCGCACGTTGGCGGCGATTTGCCCGTGGATCGCCGCAATTTCGCGTGAATTCGCCGATACTTTGCATGCGTGCCGGTAATTCTTGCAGGTCCGGCGCGCTCGGCCGTTCGGCAAAACTAGACAAATTTCTCTAAATAGCGCTAAAGTTCGCGCAATTCCGCAGAAATAGAAGCGACCATGACACGATTGCTGGTGCTGCACGGCCCCAACCTGAACCTTCTCGGCACCCGGGAACCGGAGGTGTACGGCCGCGTCACGCTCGCACAGATCGATCAGGCGCTTGCCGCGCGCGCCCGGGAAGCCGGCGCCGAGCTGTCGTCGTTCCAGAGCAACCATGAAGGTGCGCTGGTCGACCGCATCCAGGCCGCGCGGGAGGAACAGACCGATTTCATCCTGATCAATCCGGCCGCGTATACGCACACGAGCGTCGCGATCCGGGACGCGATCGCCGGCGTTGGCATCCCGTTCGTCGAGATTCACCTGTCGAACGTGCACCGCCGCGAAGCGTTCAGGCACCACTCCTACTTTTCCGACCAGGCCGAAGGCGTGATCTGCGGGCTCGGCTGGAAAGGTTATCTGTACGCGCTCGAGTACGCGCTGGACAAGCTGCAAGGCACGTCGCGCGGCTGATTTCGCGATCTAGATTCAGCGCCGGCTCCTAACCGGCGCTTTCACGTATTGAAAGGGGAATTCCCGATGGATCTTCGTAAGCTGAAAACTCTGATCGACCTCGTTTCCGAATCCGGCATCTCCGAGCTGGAAGTCACGGAAGGCGAAGGCAAGGTGCGCATCGTCAAGAACGCGCCGCCGGTCTACGTGCAGCCGACGGCTGGGTATGCCCCGCAAGTCAGCGCGCCCGCTCCGGTCGCGCTGCCGACCGAAGGCGCTGCCGCGCCGGTCGCAGGCGGCGCTGCCGCACCGGCGGTCCCGCAGGGCCACGTCGTGACGTCGCCGATGGTCGGCACGTTCTATCGCGCGCCGTCGCCGGGCTCGGACCCGTTCGTCCAGGTGGGCGACACGGTCAAGGAAGGCCAGACGATCTGCATCATCGAAGCGATGAAGCTGCTCAACGAGATCGAGTCGGACAAGGCCGGCGTGATCAAGGAAATCCTCGTCGAGAACGGCCAGGCCGTCGAATACGGCCAGCCGCTTTTCGTGATCGGCTAAGTCCGCCGCGCGGCCTGCGGGCCGCGCGCCGCCGATGCTCGCCAGGCGCCGTTCGCGCGCCCCTCGAAGAGACGAATACTCGCTATGTTTGAAAAAATCCTCATTGCCAACCGCGGTGAAATCGCGCTGCGCATCCAGCGTGCGTGCCGCGAGCTCGGCGTCAAGACGGTGGTCGTCTACTCGGAAGCCGACAAGGAAGCCAAGTACGTGCGCCTCGCGGACGAAGCCGTCTGTATCGGCCCGGCCCCGTCGAACCTGAGCTACCTGAACATGCCGGCGCTGATCAGCGCCGCGGAAGTCACCGACGCCGAGGCGATCCACCCCGGCTACGGCTTCCTGTCGGAGAACGCCGATTTCGCGGAACGCGTCGAGCAATCGGGCTTCACGTTCATCGGCCCGCGCCCGGAAACGATCCGCATGATGGGTGACAAGGTCACCGCGAAGCAGACGATGATCAAGACCGGCGTGCCGTGCGTGCCGGGCTCGGAAGGCGCGTTGCCGGACGATCCGAAGGAGATCGTCAAGATTGCGCGCGCGATCGGTTATCCCGTCATCATCAAGGCGGCAGGCGGCGGTGGCGGGCGCGGGATGCGCGTCGTGCACACCGAAGCCGCGCTCGTCAACGCGGTCAACATGACCCGCGAGGAAGCCGGCCGTGCGTTCGGCAACCCGCAGGTGTACATGGAGAAGTTCCTCGAGAACCCGCGCCACATCGAAATCCAGGTGCTGTCGGACGCGTACAAGAACGCGATCTGGCTCGGCGAGCGCGATTGCTCGATGCAGCGCCGCCACCAGAAGGTGATCGAGGAAGCGCCGGCACCCGGCATTCCGCGCCGCCTGATCGACCGCATCGGCGACCGCTGCGCGGACGCGTGCAAGAAGATGGGCTATCTCGGCGCGGGTACGTTCGAATTCCTGTACGAAAACGGCGAGTTCTACTTCATCGAGATGAACACGCGCGTGCAGGTCGAGCACCCGGTATCGGAGCTGATCACGGGCGTCGACATCGTGCAGGAACAGATCCGCATCGCGGCCGGCGAGAAGCTCACGCTGCGCCAGCGCGACATCCAGTTCCGCGGACATGCGATCGAATGCCGGATCAACGCAGAAGATCCGTTCAAGTTCACGCCGTCGCCGGGCCGGATCACGTCGTGGCATACGCCGGGTGGTCCTGGCGTGCGCGTCGATTCGCACGCCTACAATGGCTATTTCGTGCCGCCGAACTATGATTCGATGATCGGCAAGCTGATCACCTACGGCGCGACGCGCGAGCAGGCGATCAGCCGGATGCGCATCGCGCTGTCCGAAATGGTGGTCGAAGGCATCCAGACCAACATCCCGCTGCACCGCGAGCTGATGATCGATTCGAAGTTCGTCGAAGGCGGCACCAGCATCCACTACCTCGAAAACCGGCTCGCCCAGAAGCAGCAGGTCGCACCGGAAGAAGCGTAAGCATGAGCTACCGCGAACTCGTCGTCGAACTGGCCCGTGAGCATGCGGAGGCGCTGTCCGACGCGCTGCTCGAACTCGGCGCGCTGTCGGTGTCCGTCGAAGACGCCGACGCCGACACGCCCGACGAACAGCCGCTCTTCGGCGAGCCGGGCCTCGTACCCGATCGCACCGCGTGGCAGCACTCGCGCGTGGTCGCGCTGCTGTCGGCCGACCATGAGCCGGCCGTGCTGCTCGCGGCGGCCGCAAACGAGATCGGCGTCGCCGAGACGCCGACGTTCATCGTCCGCGAAGTCGAGGAACAGGACTGGGTGCGGCTCACGCAATCGCAGTTCGAGCCGATCCCGATCGGCGAGCGGATCTGGGTCGTGCCGTCGTGGCACGATGCCCCCGATCCCGATGCGCTCGTCCTCGAGCTCGACCCCGGCCTCGCGTTCGGCACCGGCAGCCACCCGACCACGCGCCTGTGCATGGAGTGGCTCGAACAGTCGGTGAAGCCCGGCCAGTCGGTGCTCGACTACGGCTGCGGCTCGGGCATTCTCGCGATCCTCGCGAAGAAATGCGGGGCGAACCCCGTGATCGGCATCGACATCGATCCGCAGGCGGTCGAATCGGCGCGGCAGAACAGCGAACGCAACCGTGCGGACGTCACGTACGGGCTGCCCGATGCATGCCCGGACGGCGAATTCGACATCGTCGTCGCGAACATCCTGTCGAATCCGTTGAAGCTGATGGCGTCGATGCTCGCATCGAAGGTCAAGCCGGGCGGGCGCATCGCGCTGTCGGGCGTGCTCGCGCGCCAGGCGGACGAAGTCGCGGCCGTCTATGCACGCTACGCCGACATCTCGGTCTGGCGTGAACACGAAGGTTGGGTATGCCTCGCCGGAACCCGGCGCGAAAGCCATTAGAATAGCGCTGTCCTTCACTCTGGCCAGCAGGCCGCCCGGCTCGACATGCTTCTTGCGACGCGCTGCCCTCATTGCGAAACCGTCTTCCGGCTGCAGCAGGAACAGCTCTCGCTGCATCAAGGGCTCGTGCGCTGCGGGCATTGCCACGAAGTCTTCAACGCATCCGAGTCGCTCGTTCCCGAGCATGCGCAGCAGACCGGGCCGGTCCTGACTGAACCGGCTGCCGCGCCGGATGACGGCGACGCGCACCATCCGGCCCCGCCTGCCCGGCTGTTCGCGGCCGATGCGCCGGCCGGGTCGCCTTCCGACACCGATTACAAGCCGGAAGGCTGGGACATGTGGGCGCCGTGGCTCGATGCCGGCGTCGACCCGTCGCTGCAGCACAGCGTGCAGACCGTGCGCACCGAGCCGCTGATCCCGCTCGCACTTCCGTCCATCGAAGCCGGCGTCGTTCACCTGTCGGGTACGCCCGCACCGTTCGCGCCCTCCCCGGCTGAACTGGACACCTCCACTGCCGTCGCGCAAGCGGCCGAATCGCTGCCGGCGCAGACGCAAACGCAAACGCAAACGCCGCAGGATACCGAACCATCCGCCGCGCCCGTCGAACGCGACCCGCGTGAGCCCCGCTTCGTCGCCCACCGTCCGGCGGACGCAGATACCGCTCGCGATACAGCAGAGCCCGTCGGTACCGCGCACTTCGCCGTGCCGGACGACGAACACGCGCCGCGCGAACCGCGTTTTGCGTTCACACCGGCGCCGGCCGTCGCCACAACTGGATCCGAGCCCGACACCAGCACCACACGGCACGACGAGACACCCGCCACGGCCGCCAACGCACCAGCCGCACCGTTCCCCGCTGCGCTGACCGACGACGATCGTCCGCACTTCGCCGTCACGCGCGAGACGCGCGCACCGCAGCGGCGCAGCATGCTCGGCGGTTTTTTCGGCGGCCTCGTCGCCGCTGCGCTGACCGTGCTGCTCGTTGCGCAACTCGCGTGGTGGCAGCGCGAAACGCTGATGATCTACTGGCCCGTCACGCAGGGCTGGTTCCGGCAGGCCTGCGCGCCGCTCGGCTGCACGGTCGCACCGCCGCGCGCGATCGACGGCCTGCGGCTCGACGCCACCGACCTGCGCCAGCTCGACGGCCCGCGTGAGCTCGAGCTGAAAGTGCCGCTGACGAACCGCTACCGCGTCGCACTCGCGTACCCGTCGCTCGAGCTGACGCTGCTCGACGATACCAACCACGTCACCGTGCGCCGCGTGCTCGCGCCGCGCGACTACGTGCGCCCGGGTACGCCGATCGACGCCGGGTTGCCGCCCGGCACGACGCAGACGATGGTCGTCCGCCTCGAAACGAACGGCACGCCCGCCTCGAATTTCCGCGTCCAGATCTTCTATCCGTGACGCGCCGCGGCGCGCACATGCGCGCCCGTCTCAACCCGCGCGCCCGAGCGGCGCGCTATTTCGGAGCACGAACATGAGCAAAGTTACGCTGGGTGGCAACCCGATCGATCTCGCCGGCACGTTCCCGGCCGTCGGCGCACAAGGCGCCGATTTCAAGCTGGTCGGCAAGGATCTCGCCGACGTGTCGCTCGCCAGCTTCGCCGGCAAGCGCAAGGTGCTGAACATCGTCCCGAGCCTCGACACGCCGACCTGCGCGACGTCGACCCGCAAGTTCAACGAAGCCGCATCGTCGCTCGACAACACGGTGGTCGTCGTCGTGTCCGCCGACCTGCCGTTCGCCGCCACGCGCTTCTGCACGACCGAAGGCCTCGAGAACGTCGTGACGGCTTCGACGTTCCGCACCGGCCGCGCGTTCGCGAACGCGTACGGCGTCGACGTGACGAGCGGCCCGCTGAACGGCCTGACCGCACGTGCAGTCGTCGTGCTCGACGCGCAGGACAAGGTGATCCACGCGGAACTCGTCGGCGAAATCAAGGACGAGCCGAACTACGATGCTGCGCTCGCCGCACTGAAGTAAGCTTTCTTTCGCTTTTCCCTGCCGCGCCGCGCCTTTCGCGCGGCGCTGTCGCGCAGGGTCCCTCATTTCTACAGGAACGCACACCTTGGCTACGTTGATTTGCGGCTCGATCGCCTACGATTCCATCATGACTTTCGAAGGGCGGTTCCGCGAGCACATCCTGCCCGACCAGGTGCACCTCATCAACCTGAGCTTCCTCGTGCCGACGATGCGCCGCGAATTCGGTGGCTGCGCGGGCAACATCGCGTACGCGCTGCACCTGCTCGGCGGCGATGCGCGCATCATGGGGACGATAGGCGCGCTCGACGCTCAGCCGTATCTCGACCGGCTCGACCAGCTCGGCCTGCGCCGCGACCACGTTCGCGTGCTGCCCGACACGTATACGGCGCAGGCGATGATCACGACCGATCTCGACAACAACCAGATCACGGCGTTCCACCCGGGCGCGATGATGCAGTCGCACCTGAACCACGCAGGCGATGCGCCGGGCATCAAGCTCGCGATCGTCGGCCCGGACGGCTTCGACGGGATGGTGCAGCACGTGGAAGAGCTCGCCAAGGCCGGTGTGCCGTTCGTGTTCGATCCGGGCCAGGGCCTGCCGCTGTTCGACGGTGCGACGCTGCGCCGCAACATTGAACTTGCGACCTATGTAGCGGTCAACGACTACGAGGCCAAGCTGGTGAGCGACAAGACGGGATGGTCCGAAGATGAAATCGCCAGCCGGGTCGACGCCCTCGTCATTACGCGTGGCGAGCACGGCGCGACCATCCGCCACAAGCAGGGCACGGAGCAGATTCCTGTTGTGCCGGCCGAGCGGATCGCCGATCCGACCGGCTGTGGCGATGCCTTCCGGGGTGGCTTGCTGTACGGCATCGAACATGGCCTCGACTGGGCAACCACGGGCCGCCTCGCGAGCCTGATGGGCTCGATCAAGATCGCCCACCAGGGGCCCCAGACTTACGTACTGACGCGCGCCGAGATCGACGCGCGCTTCGAGGCTGCATTCGGTTACAGTCTCAAATGAATATTGTGGGAGAGCAAAGATGTTGACGAAAAAGACCCTCACGCTCGCGGCCATGCTGACGGCCTCGCTGACGCTCACCGGCTGCTTCACCGCACCGGGCTCGGCGGATGTCTATAGCGTCGGCCAGGCGCAGCGCGAACAGACGGTCCGCATGGGCACGGTGGAAAGCGTCCGTGCGGTGCGCATCCAGTCCGACGGCGGCGGCAGCGCAATCGGCACGCTCGGCGGCGGCGCGCTCGGTGCAGTCGCAGGCAGCGCGATCGGCGGCGGCAAGGGATCGATCCTGACCGCGATCGCCGGCGGCCTCGTCGGCGCGGTCGCAGGCAACGCGGTCGGCGAAAACCTCAGCACGGCGAACGGTGTCGAAATCACCGTGCGCCTCGACAACGGCGATCTGCGCTCGATCACGCAAGCGGCAAGCGGCGAAGCGTTCCGCGCCGGCGAGCGCGTGCGACTGCTGTCGAGCGGCGGCGTCACGCGCGTCACGCACTAACCGGGTACCTCAGCACGCGGCGCAAGCCGCGGTCGAACGCATGTGCGAAGCTGCACATGCGTTTTTTTTCGTCCGTACTCGCCGTGGGCCGGCATACGGGCACCCGGCATACGGGCCCCCGGCGTACGGCCCTCGGCACATCGGCAAAGACGGACGAAAAAAATCCCGCCACCTGAGCCAGATGGCGGGACTGATTGAGTAGCGCTACTCAACCCACGGACACCACGTGAGTGTCCGGGTCAGCCTCGATTACGGACGGCTGCCGGTCGGGAACGGCCATGCCGCTGCCGGGTTGAGCGCGGTCTTCACGCCCGATGCCGGCGCAACCGATGCGGTCGACGCGGTCGTTGCCGGTGCAGCCTTCTTCACGACGGCCTTCTTCGGCGCAGCAGCCTTCTTCGGAGCAGCAGCCTTCTTGGCCGGAGCCGGAGCAGCAGCAGCCGTCTTCGCCGGAGCAGCAGCCTTCTTCGCCGGAGCAGCGGCCTTCTTCGCAGGGGCAGCCTTCTTCGCAGCAGGCGCAGCCTTCTTCGCGGCAGCCTTCTTCGCAGCAGGCGCAGCCTTCTTGGCAGCAGCCTTCTTCGCCGGCGCGGCCTTCTTCGCAGCAGCCTTCTTCGCCGGTGCGGCCTTCTTCGCAGCGACCTTCTTCACTGCGACTTTCTTCGCAGCAACCTTCTTCACTGCGGCCTTCTTCGCCGGTGCTGCCTTCTTCGCAGCAACCTTCTTCACTGCGACTTTCTTCGCAGCAACCTTCTTCACTGCGGCCTTCTTCGCCGGCGCTGCCTTCTTCGCAGCAACCTTCTTCACTGCGGCCTTCTTGGCCGGTGCTGCCTTCTTCGCGGCAACCTTCTTCACCGCGACCTTCTTCGCAGCAACCTTCTTCACTGCAGCGGCCTTCTTCGCCGGAGCAGCAGCCTTCTTCGCAACGGTCTTCTTGGCAGCAACCTTCTTAGCAGCCGGTTTCTTCTTGGCGGTAGCCATGTTGTTCTCCTTCAGGTTCAGATGAGAGTCAGTTCAAACTACACCCTTCGTCAAAACCCGCTTCCCGCGGACGCTGTTCAGGACGTGCGCTTCGAAGCGGGCTATTCATCGGCGTACGCGGATACCACGCGCTTACGCTAATGAATACGGTATGGCGCGCGTGACCACCCGGCCTCGCGCGCCAAATCAAGTCGGTAGCCGGCGCGCCTCGCGCCGCTACCCCTAATCGCTTGATCAAGCGGACCGCCACACGGCTGTCCGCTTTTTCCGGAGGGAAGTTTGCCCATCCCACTGAAGGGTTCGCAAAGTGCCTGTCGTATCGTTGGGCCGTTAAGGCACCGGGCATGCTTTGCATCAGGCGTTCTTGCTCCTAAACCTTGGGCCGGGGCCGAGAGGCCGCCGGCTGCTCACATCATGTGACGGGTTCGCTGCTGCGGGTTATTCCCAGGACAGCGCGCCGCCCGTCTGATACTCGATCACACGCGTCTCGAAGAAGTTGCGTTCCTTCTTCAGGTCGATCATCTCGCTCATCCACGGGAACGGGTTTTCCTCGTTCGGGTACAGCGGGTCGAGGCCGATCTGCTGGCAACGGCGGTTGCTGATGAAGCGCAGATAGCTCTTGAACATCGACGCGTTCAAACCCAGCACGCCGCGCGGCATCGTGTCCTCGGCGTAGCGGTATTCGAGTTCGACAGCCTGTTTGAACAGCTCGCGGATCTCGGCGCGGAATTCGGCGGTCCAGAGATGCGGATTCTCGAGCTTGATCTGGTTGATCAGGTCGATACCGAAGTTGCAGTGCATCGACTCGTCGCGCAGGATGTACTGATATTGCTCTGCAGCACCCGTCATCTTGTTCTGGCGGCCGAGTGCGAGGATCTGCGTGAACCCGACATAGAAGAACAGGCCTTCCATGATGCAGGCGAACACGATCAGCGACTTCAGCAGCTTCTGATCCGCTTCGAGCGTGCCGGTCTTGAAGGCCGGATCCGTCAGCGTGTGGATGAACGGGATCAGGAATTCGTCCTTCGCGCGGATCGACGTGACCTCGTGGTACGCGTTGAAGATCTCGCCTTCATCGAGACCGAGCGATTCGACAATGTATTGGTACGCGTGCGTGTGGATCGCCTCTTCGAACGCCTGGCGCAGCAGGAACTGCCGGCACTCGGGCGCCGTGATGTGGCGGTACGTGCCGAGCACGATGTTGTTCGCCGCGAGCGAATCGGCCGTCACGAAGAAGCCGAGGTTGCGCTTCACGATGCGGCGCTCGTCCTCGGTCAGACCGTTCGGGTCCTTCCACAGAGCGATGTCGCGGGACATGTTGATTTCCTGCGGCATCCAGTGGTTCGCGCAACCGGCCAGATACTTTTCCCACGCCCACTTGTACTTGAACGGCACCAGCTGATTGACGTCAGTCTGGCCGTTGATGATGCGCTTGTCGGCGACATTGACCCGCGCTTCCGAACCGCCGGCGGGAACAGCCGATGCTTGCGGCGGCACCGCAAGATCGCCTTCGAAAATGTCGCGGACCTGATGGGCGGCAGGCGTTGCAGCCTGCAGTCCGACAGCCGTTCCTGCGGAGGGGCGCATCGCGTTTTGCTGCGCTCCGCTCGCGGGAGTTACGGCAGTCTTCTCTTCATCCCAGTTGAGCATAAATTCTCACCATCAATTTAGAACGGTTTGTACCATCTTTTCCTGAGCGATAAAAGGGTTCGCTCACGAAAAATCCTTTTTTCGATTCGCGCTGCGACCTCGATACAACACTTTGAGCAACGCATCGTCGTTCATGCAGCGCGCGACGTGAGTCAAGCATGGTTCGCGAGGTGCGCTCGACGCATCGAACGCTGATCGAAACGCGACGTCGTCGGGGATGTTTCGATCGCTTGTCACTGCCTGCAACGCAGGTGCCGCGTTACAGATTCCTTATCATTTTTTTAGTTGAGAGCGGCGCACACTTCAACCTCGATCGGTTGCCGTGTGCGCCGCGCTGACCGTCTTCTCAGGTCAGGCGCACTGCGTTACTGGCACGCTTCGCATTCGTCGAAGCCGGGATCGCCCGGACGCATCGTGCACACCGGACCATCTGCCTCGACCGGCGCGAGTGCCGGTGCCGCGTCGACTGCGCCCGACGACGATGCTGCGCCGCCTGCCGCACCGAAGCCGCCGGCCGCGCCTTGCGCGCCGCCGCTGCTCGAACCGCCGCTCGTCGGCACTGCGTTCAGCGCGCCGTGTGCGACCGTCGACTTCTCGACGTGCGTCGCCGCCATCGTGCGGAGGTAGTAGGTCGTCTTCAGGCCGCGCAGCCATGCGAGCTTGTAGACCTCGTCGAGCTTCTTGCCCGACGCGCCGCCCATGTAGATGTTCAGCGACTGCGCCTGGTCGATCCACTTCTGGCGACGCGACGCCGCTTCGACCAGCCACGTCGGGTCGACTTCGAACGCGGTCGCGTAGATCGCGCGCAGGTCGGCCGGGATGCGGTCGATGCGCGACAGCATGCCGTCGAAGTACTTCAGGTCGGCGACCATCACTTCGTCCCACAGGCCGCGTTCCTTCAGGTCGCGCACCAGGTACTCGTTCACCACCGTGAATTCGCCCGACAGGTTCGACTTCACGTACAGGTTCTGGAAGGTCGGCTCGATACACGCCGACACGCCGATGATGTTCGAGATCGTCGCCGTCGGCGCGATCGCGACGCAGTTCGAGTTGCGCATGCCGTGCGAGGCGATCCGCGAACGCAGCGACGTCCAGTCGAGCGATTCGGACGTGTCGACTTCGACGTAGCCGCCACGTGCTTCCGTCAGCAGCTTCAGCGTGTCCTGCGGGAGGATGCCGCGATCCCACAGCGAGCCGCGGTAGCTCGAGTAGCGGCCGCGCTCTTCGGCCAGCTCGGTCGACGCGTAGTACGCGTAGTAGCAGACCGCTTCCATCGAACGATCGGCGAACTCGACGGCCGCTTCCGACGCGTACGGCGTGCGCAGCAGGTGCAGGCAGTCCTGGAAGCCCATGATGCCCATGCCGACCGGACGGTGCTTCAGGTTCGAGTTACGCGCCTTCGGCACCGCGTAGTAGTTGATGTCGATCACGTTGTCGAGCATGCGCATCGCGACGCTGATCGTGCGCTTCAGCTTCTCGTGGTCGAGCGCGTAGCTGCCGTCGGCCTGCTTCACCAGGTGGGCGACCAGGTTCACCGAGCCGAGGTTGCACACCGCGATTTCGGTGTCGCTCGTGTTCAGCGTGATTTCCGTGCACAGGTTCGACGAGTGGACGACGCCGACGTGCTGCTGCGGCGAGCGCACGTTGCACGGATCCTTGAACGTGATCCACGGGTGGCCCGTCTCGAACAGCATGCCGAGCATCTTGCGCCAGAGTTGCTGCGCCGGGATCTTCTTGAACAGCTTGATCTCGCCGCGCGCGACCTTGTCTTCGTAAGCCGTGTAAGCCGCCTCGAATTCCGCGCCGAACTTGTCGTGCAGGTCCGGGCAGGTCGACGGCGAGAACAGCGTCCAGTCGGTGCCTTCCATCACGCGCTTCATGAACAGGTCGGGAATCCAGTTCGCCGTGTTCATGTCGTGCGTACGGCGGCGGTCGTCGCCCGTGTTCTTGCGCAGCTCGAGGAACTCCTCGATGTCGAGGTGCCACGATTCGAGGTACGCGCAGACCGCGCCCTTGCGCTTGCCGCCCTGGTTGACCGCGACGGCCGTGTCGTTGACGACCTTCAGGAACGGGACCACGCCTTGCGACTTGCCGTTCGTGCCCTTGATATGCGAGCCGAGTGCACGCACGCGCGTCCAGTCGTTGCCCAGGCCGCCGGCGAACTTCGACAGCAGCGCGTTTTCCTTCAGCGCTTCATAGATGCCGTCGAGATCGTCCGCGACCGTCGTCAGGTAGCACGACGACAGCTGCGAGCGGTGCGTGCCCGAGTTGAACAGCGTCGGCGTCGAGCTCATGAAGTCGAAGCTGGACAGCACGTTGTAGAACTCGATCGCGCGCGTTTCGCGGTCGATCTCGTTCAGCGACAGGCCCATCGCGACGCGCATGAAGAATGCCTGCGGCATTTCGATGCGGCTGCCGTCGACGTGCAGGAAGTAGCGGTCGTACAGCGTCTGCAGGCCGAGGTAGCCGAACTGCAGGTCGCGGTTCGCGTCGAGCGCTGCGCCGAGGCGCGTCAGGTCGAACTGCAGCAGCTTGTCGTCGAGCAGGCCGGCGTCGACGCCGCGCTTCAGGAACTGCGGGAAGTATTCCGCGTAACGGGTCGACATCTCGGCCTGGACCACTTCCTCGCCGAGGATCTCGCGACGGATCGTGTGCAGCAGGATGCGGGACGTGACCTGGCTGTATGCCGGATCCTTTTCGATCATCGTGCGCGCAGCCAGGATCGCCGAGTCGTAGACCTGGCTCATCGGCACGCCGTCGTACAGGTTCTTCACCGTTTCGGCGACGATCGGGTCAGGGTTAACCGCGGTGCCAAGGCCGTCGCAGGCCGACACGATCAGTGCGCGCAGCGCGTTCAGGTCGAGCGGACGCGTGACGCCGTTGTCGACGACGTTGATGCCGGTGCTCGCCTCGCCGACTGCTGCCGCTGCTTCCTCGCCCGCGTTCTGGCGCTCAAGGTGACGCTTCTCGCGATACAGCACGTACGCACGCGCGACGTTGTGCTCGCCGCCGCGCATCAGCGCGAGTTCGACCTGGTCCTGGATGTCTTCGATATGGAACGTACCGCCGTTCGGGCGGCTGCGCACGAGCGCGCGCACGACGTTGTGCGTCAGTTGCTCGACCTGCTCGCGCACGCGCGCCGATGCCGCACCCTGCCCGCCATTGACGGCCAGGAAAGCCTTGGTCACCGCGATCGCGATCTTCGAAGGTTCGAACGACACGACGCTGCCGTTGCGGCGGATCACCTTGTAGTCGGCGAACGTGGCCTGCGGCGCGAGCGCCTTCGCGCCCTGTTCGGTCCCGCCGAGCGGACGGCTCGAGGCGCTCTCGTACTGGGACGTCGCGTTGTCGGTGGTTTGCATGTGCAAAGCTCCTGGTGTTGGATGGTGCGGAGAGAACCGCGGATTAAAACGAACGCTGCGCAACGCGGTGCGCGAGCGGTAAGAGGCGAGCGATGCGTCGGGGAAGCCGGTTCGGTCGATGCGCGACAACCGATCCGGTCGTGTGCTTCGTCATGTGTACCCTGCCCCGTCGAAGTTCGCTGCGCTGATCGCGACGCCCGGACCGCCCGGCCTGACGCGCCGCCCTGAGAACCCTGTCCGCCGGCGTTGCCCGCCGGCCGGTGCCGCTCGGGTTTCCCCTGCGACACACACTAGATCTAGTGCAGAACTGCTCAACTGGCACCAAGTATAGTGGACATTCGGAGGACGTCCAAACGGATAATTTGCGATGGAGGTCTTGACATCGCTCACGCGCAGACACGACAAGGCATTGGTCGGAGAAAAAACTTTCTCCGCTCAAAAAACCCCGCGATCAGTGCTGACGGAAAGGAAAGTATTCGGCGGAAAAACCGGCATCGCTCGCGAAGCGTTGCCAATCGAAATGCGGGCCCGGGTCGGTCTTGCGGCCCGGCGCGACGTCCGAGTGTCCCGCGAATGCATCGACCGGATAGCGTGCGGCGAGCGCGCGGGAGAGCGCGGCGAGCATCGCGTACTGCGCGTCGTCGAACGGCACGTCGTCCGCGCCTTCGAGCTCGATGCCGATCGAGAAGTCGTTGCAGCGCGGCCGGCCGAAGAACTCGGACGAGCCCGCGTGCCACGCGCGCTCGTCGCACGACACGAACTGCACGAGCTCGCCGCTGCGGCGGATCAGGAAGTGTGCAGACACGCGCACGTCGAGCAGGTGGCGCTGGTAATAGGGGTGCGCATCGCAGTCGAGGCGATTGAGGAACAGCGCCTCGATCGCATCGCCGCCGAATTCGCCGGGCGGCAGGCTGATGTTGTGGACGACCACGAGCGTCGGCACCGCGCCCGCGGGCCGCACCTCGAAGTTCGGCGACGGTGCATGGCGCGCTTCGCGCACCCAGCCGTTCGCGTCGACCGACAGCAGCGGCGCGTCGCTCATCGTGCGTCGTGACCGCTCGTACGCGCAGCGTGGCGCTGCGCGTGCTCGGCGCTGCAGAAGTATTCGCCGCCCGCGGTGACGGCGTCGCCCTTCGGCGCATGCACGCCACATTCGGCGCAGCGCACCATCGGCTCGGGCAGCGACCGCGCGTCGCCGTTCGGGCGCGCCGAACCCGCGCCGCCGGCGCCGGGCGTACCGTCGTAGCCGGCGCCACGGCCGGTGCGTGCCTGCGCTTGTTCCTGGGCCTGGCGCAGCTTGCGCGTGATCCACGAACCCGCGAAGAAGAGAAGAATCAGGAGAAGAATCTGTCGCATCGGAAACCTGCGGTCAAACCACGGAACGGTGCAGCAGCACCTCGAAAACGAACCGGCTGCCGACATACGCGAGCAGCAGCGCGGCGAACGACACGAGCACCCAGCGCGCGGCGCCACGGCCACGCCAGCCCGACGTCTTGCGGGCGACCAGCAGGCCGCCGAACATCAGCCACGACAGGATCGCGAACACGGTCTTGTGGTCGAGCCGCAGCGCGCGCGCGTCGACCTGCTCGCTGAACAGGATGCCCGACGCAAGCGTCAGCGTGAGCAGCACGAAGCCGGCGCCGATCAGGCGGAACAGCAGCTTCTCGAGCGTCAGCAGCGGCGGCAGCGTCTCGAGCCAGCTCGCGATCCAGCCCGTCGAGCCGTCGCGCCCGCCGCTCCTCAGCGACTGCAGGCGCCGCTCGACCATCAGCATCAGGATCGCGTGCAGCGCCGCGATCGCGAACAGGCCGTATGCGATGTTCGCGATCAGGAAATGCAGCTTGAACAGCGGCGCTGCGGCATAAGGAAGCACCCGCACGCCACCGAACACGAGCGGCAGCAACGACGCGACGCACGCGAGCGGCAGCACCAGCAGGCGCAGGCTGTCGAGCGGGAAGAAGAAGCTCTCGATCCAGTAGATGCCGGCGCCGAGCCAGAACATCGCGGACAGCGCGAACGCGAAGCCGAACACCATCGAGTCGTTCGGAAAGATCGTCATGTGGAGCAGTACGCCATGCGCGACCAGCGCGGCGAACAGCAGCGCGCGGCCGGCCCCGCTCATCCCGGACGCGGCGGACGCGGGAACCGGCACGGCCGGCACGCTCGCGACGAGCGGCGTCGCGCCTTGGCGGTGCGTGCGCCAGCCTGCGACGGCAAGGCCGCCGTACAGGAATGCAGTGAGGGCATACAGTACAATATCCATGTTCGAAGTTTACACTAGGCCCCCTTCCCGCGACGGCTCCCTTTGTTCGGTTCCGCCGCGCCTTCGGGCCCCACTGTCCATCGCTCCCCATGCTCGACAATCTCACTCAACGGATGGCGCGCGTCGTCAAGACGCTGCGCGGCGAGGCCCGGCTTACCGAGGCGAACACGCAGGAGATGCTCCGCGAGGTGCGTCTCGCATTGCTGGAGGCCGACGTCTCGCTGCCGGTCGTCCGCGAATTCATCGCCAAGGTCAAGGAAAAGGCGCTCGGCGAAGAAGTGATCAGCAGCCTGTCGCCGGGTCAGGCGCTGGTCGGCGTGGTCCAGAAGGAACTGACCGCCGTGATCGGCGGCGACTACGAAGGCAAGGCCGCCGAGCTGAACCTCGCGGTCACGCCGCCCGCGGTGATCCTGATGGCCGGCCTGCAGGGCGCGGGCAAGACCACGACCGCCGGCAAGCTCGCGAAGCTGCTGCGCGAGAAGTACAAGAAGAAGGTGCTGACCGTATCGTGCGACGTGTATCGCCCGGCCGCAATCATGCAGCTGAAAACGGTGAGCGAACAGGTCGGTGCCGACTTCTTCCCGTCCACGCCGGACCAGAAACCCGTCGACATCGCAGTCGCGGCCGTCGACTGGGCGAAGCGCCACTACCATGACGTGCTGATCGTCGATACGGCCGGCCGCCTCGGCATCGACGAGGCGATGATGCAGGAAATCGCCGCGCTGCACGGCACGCTGAAGCCGGCCGAAACGCTGTTCGTCGTCGACGCGATGCTCGGCCAGGACGCGGTCAACACCGCGAAGGCGTTCAACGACACGCTGCCGCTCACCGGCGTCGTGCTGACCAAGCTCGACGGCGATTCGCGCGGCGGCGCCGCGCTGTCGGTGCGTCACGTCACGGGCAAGCCGATCAAGTTCGTCGGTGTCGCCGAAAAGCTCGACGGCCTCGAGGTGTTCCACCCCGACCGGATGGCGAACCGGATCCTCGGCATGGGCGACATCCTCGCGCTCGTCGAGGAGGCGCAACGCGGCGTCGACGTGCAGGCCGCACAGAAGCTCGCCGACAAGGTCAAGAAAGGCGGCGACTTCGACCTGAACGATTTCCGCGCGCAGATCTCGCAGATGAAGAACATGGGCGGCCTGTCGTCGCTGATGGACAAGCTGCCTGCGCAGTTCCAGCAGGCGGCGGCCGGCGCCGACATGGGCCAGGCCGAGAAGTCGATCCGCCGGATGGAAGGCATCATCAGCTCGATGACGCCCGCCGAGCGCGCGAAACCCGAGATCATCAAGGCGACGCGCAAGCGCCGCATTGCAGCCGGCGCGGGCGTGCCGGTGCAGGAAGTCAACCGGATGCTGAACCAGTACGACCAGATGCGTACGATGATGAAGAAGCTGAAGGGCGGCAACATGCAGAAGATGATGCGCGGCCTGAAGGGCATGATGCCCGGCATGCGCTGATTCCGCCCGGCGGCCGGCGCGCGGGTTTTTGCTGTAGCGCGCGCCAGCCGTTCTGCTTCATTCTTATTTGTATACCGACTGCCCGCCAGAACACATGAACCGCGAAGAAGCCCTCCACATTTTCAACCACTCCGAAGAGATCGTCTCGGTGGACGCCGTCAATGCGTCGATCTCCCGGATGGCCGACGCGATCCGCGCCGAGATCGGCGATGCGTTCCCGCTCGTTCTCTCGGTGATGGGTGGCGCCGCGGTGTTTACCGGGATGCTGCTGCCGCATCTCGATTTCCCGCTCGAATTCGACTACATCCACCTGACCCGCTACCGCAATACGACGCAGGGCAGCCCGGAAATGCACTGGCGCGTCGCGCCGCGCGAATCGGTGAAGGACCGGATCGTGCTCGTGCTCGACGACATCCTCGACGAAGGCGAGACGATGGCCGCGATCCGCGACCGTATCCTCGACATGGGCGCCAAGCGCTTCATGTCGGCCGTGCTGTGCGAGAAGACGCTCGCGAAGGCCAAGCCGCTGCACCCCGACTTCTGCGGTTTCGCGGTGCCGGACCGTTACGTGTTCGGCTGCGGGATGGATGCAAAGGGCTACTGGCGCAACCTGCCGACGATCCGTGCGCTGACCACGAACGTCTGAGCGCCCCGCTCCGCACGCTATCAATAGAAAGCGGCGCTCCGGCTTCCCGGAGCGCCGCTTTTTTTGGGGCGTCTTGGGTACGCGCCGCCCCGCCCTACAACTGGTGCACGAACGCGCGGATACCGCCCAGCATCATCTCGACCGAAATCGCGACGAGCACGAGCCCCATCAGCCGCTCGAACGCCGCGACGGTGCGCTCGCCGATCCATTGCTGGATCCGCTCGGCCAGCACCAGCGTCACCGCGCAGACGATCATCGTGACCGTCAGCGCGCCGACCCACTCGAGCATCTTGCCGGGCCCCTGCGACGTCAGCAGCATCACCGTCGCGAGCGCGGACGGCCCGGCGAGCGCCGGAATCGCGAGCGGGACGATGAACGGCTCGCCGCCCGCGCGCGGATCGCTGCCGAGCGCACCGTCCGGATGCGGGAAGATCATCCGCAGCGCGATCAGGAACAGCACGATCCCGCCGCCGAGCCGCAGCGACAGGTCGGTGAGACTCATCATCCGCAGGAAGCGATCGCCGACCAGCATGAAGAACAGCAGGATCACGAACGCGATCCCCACTTCACGCAGGATCAGCTTCACGCGCCGCTCGCGCGGCACATCCCGCATCGCCGAAATGAACAGCGGGATGTTACCGAGCGGATCGGTGATCAGCACCAGGAGCACGGTGGCCGACATGAAGGTGTATTCCACCGCGTTCCCCGGTCGGTGCGCTTAGCGCGCGAGCGCGGCGCGGATCTTCTCCACGACCGTGGCCGCGGCCGATTCCGCCGGCAGCAGCGTCGCTTCGGCGTCGCGGCGGCCCTGATACTCGATCTTGCCTTCCTTCAGCCCGCGCTCGCCGATTACGAGGCGATGCGGCACGCCGATCAGCTCCCAGTCGGCGAACATCACGCCCGGGCGCTCGCCGCGGTCGTCGAGGATCACGTCGATGCCGGCTGCGACGAGTTCCGCGTACAGCTTGTCGGCGGTCTCGCGCACCATGTCGCTGCGGTCATAGCCCATCGGGCACAGCACGACTTCGAACGGCGCGATCGATTCCGGCCAGATGATGCCCTTGTCGTCGAAGTTCTGCTCGATCGCCGCGCCGAGAATACGCGTGACGCCGACGCCGTAGCAGCCCATCAGCATCGGCTGCGGCTTGCCCGATTCGTCGAGGAACGTCGCACCCATCGCTTCCGAATACTTGGTGCCGAGCTGGAACACGTGGCCGACCTCGATGCCGCGGCAGATGTCGATCACGCCCTTGCCGTCCGGCGACGGATCGCCCTTCTTCACGTTGCGCACGTCGGCAACGTCCGGCTCCGGCAGGTCGCGGCCCCAGTTCACACCCGCGATGTGATAGTCGACCTCGTTCGCGCCGACGACGAAGTCGCTCATGTTCGCGACCGTGCGATCGGCAATCACCTTCACCGGCTTCTTCGTGCCGACCGGGCCGAGATAACCCGGCGGCGTGCCGAACCACTCGACGATTTCCTGTTCGGTCGCGAAGCGGTGGTTCTTCAGGCCCGGCAGCTTCGACACCTTGATCTCGTTCAGATCGTGATCGCCGCGCAGCATCACAAGCCAGATGGTCGGCTCGGCGCCTTCGTTGTCGGTCGCGAGCACGATCGACTTGATCGTGCGCTCGAGCGGGATGGCCAGCAGTTCGGCGACGGCTTCGCACTTCGCCTTGCCGGGCGTCGCGACCTTCTCCATCGCTTCGGCCGGCGCCGCGCGCTCGGCGATCAGCGGCAGTGCTTCGGCCGCCTCGATGTTCGCCGCGAATTCG
Organism: Burkholderia aenigmatica; assembly: GCF_902499175.1. Classification (GTDB taxonomy): domain Bacteria; phylum Pseudomonadota; class Gammaproteobacteria; order Burkholderiales; family Burkholderiaceae; genus Burkholderia; species Burkholderia aenigmatica. The sequence continues at coordinate 47,572 of NZ_CABVQC010000005.1, read as the reverse complement.
GACGTCGGGCAGTAGGCGATCGCGTCTTCACCGGTGTCGGCGATCACGTGGAATTCGTGCGAGAAGTTGCCGCCGATCGAGCCGCTGTCGGCCGCGACCGCGCGGAATTCCAGGCCGAGGCGCGTGAAAATGCGCACGTACGCGTCGTACATCTTGCGATACGACTCGTTCAGGCCGGCCGCATCCTTGTCGAACGAGTACGCGTCCTTCATGATGAATTCGCGGCCGCGCATCACGCCGAAGCGCGGGCGGATCTCGTCGCGGAACTTCGTCTGGATCTGGTAGAAGTTCACCGGCATCTGCCGGTAGCTCTTGATCTGGTTGCGCGCGATGTCGGTGATGACTTCCTCGTGCGTCGGCCCGATCACGAAGTCATTGTCCTTGCGGTCCTTGAAGCGCAGCAGCTCGGGGCCGTACTGTTCCCAGCGGCCCGATTCCTGCCACAGTTCGGCTGGTTGCACGGCCGGCATCAGCAGCTCGATGGCGCCCGCCCGGTTCATTTCCTCGCGCACGATCGCCTCGACCTTGCGAATCGAACGCAGGCCGACCGGCAGGTAGTTATAGATGCCGCCGGCGACACGACGGATCATGCCGGCGCGCACCATCAGCTTGTGGCTGACGATCTCTGCGTCGGCGGGTGCTTCTTTCAGGGTGCCGATAAAGAAACGGGAAGCTTTCATGCGGACGGTTCCAAAAACGGCGCCCCCAGGCGGGGCGCCCGAAAAAGTTTCAAGGTGAAAAAGCTGCGCGCGGCGAACAACGATGAACGACGATGGCGCAGACGACGTAGCAGACTAATCAGGGACAATTCAATCGGCACGCCCCGCGCGGATTCGCTCCGTCACGGTGCGCAGCGCCCGTTATCTGTTTATAATCAAAGCAATTTTAAAGGATTCGAAGGTGGTTGTATGCTGGATCGTGAAGGCTTTCGCCCGAACGTCGGCATCATCCTCTTGAACGCGCGCAACGAGGTGTTTTGGGGCAAGCGGCTCCGCGAGCATTCCTGGCAGTTTCCTCAAGGTGGGATCAAGTACGGCGAGACCCCCATGCAGGCGATGTACCGGGAACTGCACGAGGAAACGGGCCTGCATCCGGAACACGTCAAGATAATCGGCCGCACCCGCGACTGGTTGCGTTATGAGGTGCCTGACAAGTTCATTAAACGCGAAGTACGCGGTCATTACCGCGGCCAGAAGCAGATCTGGTTCCTGCTGCGGATGGTTGGACGCGATTGCGACATTTGCTTGCGCGCGACCGACCACCCGGAGTTCGATGCGTGGCGCTGGAACGAGTACTGGGTGCCGCTCGATGCGGTGATCGAGTTCAAGCGGGATGTCTATCAGTTGGCGCTGACGGAACTGTCGCGCTTCCTGCGCCGCCCGGCGCAGCGAGCCGAGAAGCCGCGCGGGCCGCGTCTGTCGCGCTATCCGCGCGTCATTGGCGTGCAGGCCCAGCAGACGCTGACGATTGTCGACACATCGGTAGTCTGTTCGGAGATCGAAGTGGAAGCGAGCACGCTCGACGAGATGCCGCCCCACGTGATCGTCGGTAAATGACGAATCGAACTGCATGACCGGGCGCGACCTTGGTGTCGCGCCCTTTTTTTACGAGGAATGCATATTGAAAGCGATTGCTCTCGCGCTCGCATCGATTGCCGCGGTGGCCACGCTGGCAGGTTGCGCGAATTCGAAGACGCCGACCAACAAGGACGACAGCGAGTTCGTGTATCTGCTGGACCGCCAGGGAACCTGGAAGGAAAACGCGGTCGATTCGCTGCCGCCGCTGCCGCAGGCGGGTGACCTGCTGCCGTTCAACGTATCGCAGAACACGCCGCTCAAGTTCTTCGTCGATGCGAAGTCGCTCGCGGTCGGCACCGATGGCGTCGTGCGCTTCGCAGTCGTCATCACGAGCCCGGCCGGTGCGCGCAACGTGAACTACGAAGGTATCCGCTGCGACACTTACGAGTGGCGCCAGTATGCCGGCCTGAATTCGGAACACGACGGCTGGGATCGCACGGTCGAGAACGACTGGCGGCGCATCGAGAACGGCGAGCTGAATGCCTATCACTCGGCGCTCTATCAGGACTACTTCTGCTCGAACAAGATGCCGCAGGGCACGACCCAGCAGATCCTGGAGAACATCCGGTTTCACCGCACCGCGATGAGCCAGTTGCGCTGACGGCGCGCGGCGCCCGCCGTGCCGCCTGTACGCCGCATGAAAAAAGCCCGCATCACGCGGGCTTTTACATTTGAAGGCCGGAACCGAAGACGCGAATGGTCACACCAGCACCAGGTTGTCGCGATGGATCAACTCGGGCTCCAGCATGTAGCCGAGCACGGATTCGATCTCGCCGCTCGGCTTGCGGTGAATCAGCTTCGTCTCCGCACTGCTGTAGTTCGTAAGCCCACGCGCCACTTCGCGCCCGGCAGGATCGACACACGCGATGACTTCACCGCGCGCGAACGCGCCCTGCACGCCGACCACGCCAATCGGCAGCAGGCTCTTGCCGCCGGCCGTCAGCTTCTCGACCGCGCCTGCGTCGATCACGACGTGGCCGCGCACCTGAAGATGGTCGGCCATCCACTGCTTGCGCGCCGCCATCCGCGCGGTACGTGCGATCAGTTGCGTGCCGATCGCCTCGCCGGCCGCCAGACGCACGAGCACGTCAGTCTCCCGGCCGCTCGCGATCACGGTATTCGCGCCGCTGTGCGCCGCACGTTTCGCCGCGAGGATCTTCGTCAGCATCCCGCCGCGGCCAAGGCTCGAGCCTGCACCGCCCGCCATCGCCTCGAGTTCCGGCGCGCCTGCGCTGGCTTCCGCAACGAGCGTCGCGCTCGGATCCTTGCGCGGATCGGCCGTGAACAGCCCCGTCTGGTCGGTCAGGATGATCAGTGCATCGCCTTCGATCAGGTTTGCAACGAGCGCGCCGAGCGTGTCGTTGTCGCCGAACTTGATTTCGTCGGTGACGACCGTGTCGTTCTCGTTGATGATCGGCACGACGCCAAGCCGCAACAGTGTCAGCAGCGTCGAACGCGCATTCAGGTAACGCTCGCGGTCTGCCAGGTCGGCATGCGTGAGCAGGATCTGCGCGGTGCGGATGTCGTGCTCGGTGAAGCGGCTCTCATAGACCTGCGCGAGCCCCATCTGGCCGACTGCGGCGGCGGCCTGCAACTCGTCGATTTCCCGCGGCCGCTTGCTCCAGCCGAGCCGCTGCATCCCTTCGGCAATCGCGCCCGAACTGACGAGCACGACTTCCTTGCCTTGCGCACGCAGCGCGGCGATCTGCGCCGCCCAGCGGCCGATTGCTGCATGATCGAGCCCCTTGCCGTCGTTGGTCACTAGGCTGGAACCCACCTTCACCACCAATCGCTTCGAATCCGCGATGATCGAACGCATCCTGCACTGTCTCCTGTATCTGATGCCTGCCCGGCCGGACGCGATTGAACGCCGACGCCGGGCGGCACGCCCGGCGCGTTCCGGAACAACTCAGGCGTCGTCGCCCGGCGTCACATCGCCTTTGGCAGGCGGCGCGTCGCGGAAGCGCACGTCCGCCGCGAGATCTTCCGCCTCCGCCGCGCGATGCGCGTCCGAATGTTCGGAGAGGTAGTCGAAGATCGCGTAGCACAGCGCTTCACAGCCCTGGCCCGTCAGTGCCGAGATCTCGAACACGGGGCCGTCCCACTCGAAGCGCTCGAGGAAATCCGCGACGCGCGCCTTGCGCTCGTCTTCCGGCACCATGTCGAGCTTGTTCAGCACGAGCCAGCGCGGCTTCTCGTAGAGCGCTTCGTCGTACTTGCGCAGCTCGCCGACGATCGCCGTCGCTTCCGCAACCGGATCGACGCTTTCGTCGAACGGCGCGAGATCGACGAGATGCAGCAGCACGCCGGTGCGCTGCAGGTGGCGCAGGAACTGATGGCCGAGGCCCGCGCCTTCGGCGGCACCCTCGATCAGCCCCGGGATGTCGGCGATCACGAAGCTCTTGCTCGGGCCGACACGCACCACGCCAAGATTCGGCGCAAGCGTCGTGAACGGGTAGTCGGCAATCTTCGGCCTTGCGTTCGACACCGACGAGATGAACGTCGACTTGCCCGCGTTCGGCATGCCGAGCAGACCGACATCGGCGAGCACCTTGAGCTCGAGCTTCAGCATGCGACGCTCGCCGGGCTTGCCGTCCGTCTTCTGGCGCGGCGCGCGGTTCGTGCTCGACTTGAAATGCAGGTTGCCGAGCCCGCCGGACCCGCCCTGCGCCAGCATCACCTGCTGGTCGTGCTCGGTCAGGTCGGCGATCAGCTCGCCGGTATCCATGTCGCTGATCATCGTGCCGACCGGCATGCGCAGCGTGACGTCGTCGCCACCCTTGCCGTAGCAATCCGAGCCGCGCCCGTTTTCGCCGTTGCGCGCCAGATGCTTCTTCGCGTAACGGTAGTCGATCAGCGTGTTGATGTTGCGGTCGGCGATCGCGTACACGCTACCGCCCCGGCCGCCGTCGCCGCCGTCCGGCCCGCCGAACGGGACGAATTTCTCGCGGCGCATCGACGCGCTGCCATCGCCTCCGTCTCCGGCGATGACTTCGATTCGTGCTTCGTCAATGAACTTCATTCGTCACTCCGCCCAGTATTTCCGCTATTGTGCCGCGCACCGGCACGCTTGAACAATCTGCCGTTCGGCCGATCGTACGCCGGTTGCGCGATGGCCGCCCGAACGCACACGCGCCCGGCGGCCAAATAAAAAAAGGCCCCGCGAAGACTGCGGGGCCTTTCGGCTACGAAGCCCTTGGGTGCCTGAACTTAGGCAGCCGCCGGGACAACGATGACCAGATGCTTCTTATCCGCGCCCTTCGTCGCGAACTTGACGTGACCGTCGACCAGCGCGAACAGGGTGTGATCCTTGCCCATGCCGACGTTCTCGCCTGCGTGCATGCGCGTACCGCGCTGACGCACGATGATGCCGCCGGCATTGATTGCCTGGCCGCCGTACACTTTCACGCCGAGACGTTTCGACTCGGAGTCGCGGCCGTTCCGGGAAGAGCCGCCTGCCTTTTTGTGTGCCATCTGATTGCTCCTTTACCGAGGCGCTTACGCGTTGATCGCGTCGATGCGCAGCTCAGTGTAGTTCTGGCGGTGGCCGCCGTGCTTTTGGTAGTGCTTCCGGCGACGCATCTTGAAGATGGTGACCTTGGCATGACGACCGTGCGACACAACGGTGGCCTTGACGGAAGCCCCACTGACCAGCGGCGTACCGAACTTAATCGATTCGCCTTCGCCCACTGCGAGAACCTGGTCGAGCGTGATTTCAGCGTCAATGTCAGCCGGTATCTGTTCTACTTTGAGTTTTTCGCCAACGGCAACCTTGTACTGCTTGCCGCCGGTTTTTATGACCGCGTACATTGAGAACCTCACTCTGGATCCAAATTTTCCGCACACCACGCGCGGAAAACACGTGATTATACATGGGCTTAGCGCCGAAGTCAAAACCCATCGACGATTGCCGTGTGCCGGCCTCGGCCGAATGGCCAAATTCGCGGCTGCGGCACGTGTCACAGACCGGGATATCTCGGATTCGCCTTATAATCCGCCGCATCACCCAATTCCATCATCATGTCGTCGTCCACCGCCTCCCCCACCCTCAGCGCCGCCCACCTGCTCGCTCCGATCACCAGTGACATGGAGCAGGTGAATCGCGTTATCCGGCAAAGCCTCGCGTCCGACGTGTTGCTGATCAACCAGATCGCCGAGTACATCATCGGCGCGGGCGGCAAGCGGCTGCGTCCGGCGTTGCTGCTGCTCGTCGCCGGTGCGCTCGGCGAGACGTCGCACCAGCGGCACGTGCTGGCCGCCGTCGTCGAATTCATCCACACGGCCACGCTGCTGCATGACGACGTCGTCGACGAATCCGAGCTGCGCCGCGGCCGCCAGACCGCCAATGCGCTGTTCGGCAACGCCGCGAGCGTGCTGGTAGGCGACTACCTCTATTCACGCTCGTTCGAGATGATGGTCGGCGTCGGCAAGATGCGCGTGATGGAGATCCTGTCCGAAGCCACGACGATCATCTCGGAAGGCGAGGTGCTGCAGCTCCTCAATATGCACGACGCGGACGTCGACGAAACGCGCTACATGCAGGTGATCCGCTACAAGACGGCCAAGCTGTTCGAGGCGTCGGCCCGCCTGGGCGCGGTGCTCGCGGGCGCCGATGCGCCGACCGAGGCCGCCGCCGCCGAATACGGCCGCCGGATCGGTACCGCATTCCAGATCATGGACGACTGGCTCGACTACGCGGGCACCGTCGAGGCAATGGGCAAGAATGCCGGCGACGACCTCCGCGAAGGCAAGCCGACGCTGCCGCTCATCTATCTGATCGAACGCGGCACGCCTGAGCAGTCGGCGCTGGCACGCGAGGCGATCGAACAGGGCGGCACCGATCGCTTCGACACGATCTTCGAAGCGATCACGCGCTCGGGCGCACTGGATCACACGCTCGAATGCGCACGCCAGGAAGCGCAGGCGGCAGCGGCGGCGATCGCCGCGTTCCCCGATTCGATCTACAAGGAAAGCCTGCTCACGTTGTGCTCGTACTCGACGTCGCGGCAGTCGTAAGTGCATGTCGTACGTCGCTGCCCCGGCTGCGACGTACGTTCGACACGGGAAAATCACCTGTCTCGAAAAATTTCTTCTCCAGGGGCTTCCCTTTTTGAAGAAACGTCGTTATAGTTATGTTCTTGCTTGACGACGCAGCGGTTTTAAAGAAAACCGTGAAATCGGAAGAGTAAATCGGGGTGTAGCTTAGCCTGGTAGAGCGCTACGTTCGGGACGTAGAGGCCGGAGGTTCGAATCCTCTCACCCCGACCAGATTTTCAAGGATCATCGAAACACCGATCCTTTTCAGCTTGATGTTGTAGTCAACGCTGTACAAAGAATGCCCTGTCGAATGACGGGGCATTTTTTTTTGCCCGCTTTTCCATACATCGCCAAACGCCGGATGGCGCCGGTGCTTGGCACGAAACAGACTATCCCCAAAACCGCCGGCGCGGGCGGATTGACGCCAAAGCGAAAACATCCAGCCTCGCGAAATACGGAATCCTGCGCTCACGCAATCTCTCAGTTCAAGCTCCGGACTTCGTAAGGCCGGATTGATCGGGCCTCGTTGGACTTTCCGCTCCACCTCCGGAGCCGAAACCTGTTACTCGGACCCGCCAGACCATTCCCGGCACGCATCAAAGGCTTCGCGCACCTGTCCTTGCCGATCTTCGCGGAGAGTGAAAGACGCGATCGCCAGCCGGATAATCCGGAATTTCAGAGTTGCGGCAAGGCAACTCCCCAATCGATGCTGCAATCCTTTGCCAGCATGCGCATCCGGGATAGCGTCACACGATACGAGCGATCATATAGATGATCGTTCGGCCGCAACGCAAGCGCATGCAGTCCTGCCGATTCCTTGAGGAACGCCGATGCCAAAAGCTTCGGCAACCGGTCGCAATTCAGATGGAATGGCGAGCTGCCGCTCTGCTCGTCCATCTGCGCCATGTAAAAACACTGAATCGCACAGAAGACACCCACCGGGTCATTGCATGCGGCTTGCAAAGCGTTCTCGAGTTCACGCTGGACGAAATCGACACCTTCCGTTCGGCTGAGCGGATACAACGTGCGTTCCAGCAATTCCGCATGATCGGTCGGACGCATGTCGTCGTTGATCTCGGGCGGTGTGCGGAACACACACGCCTCGCCACGCAATACACTCGCGAGCCACCCACCTCGGATGGCGGTCAAAACGTCGAATTCCGTCGGATTCATTGCAGTATCTTGATGTTCGGCATCGCACTTGTACCGCGGATGACCTGCCTGCTCCGGCAAACCGCCTCGCGAATATCGATGTGTATCGATTGGCGATTGCCTGCCGTGGGCCGCGAGATTCATCACCGCGTTGTATTGATAATGCTCGGCCGGCTGATGCAGGCCGACAGCCGATGTCACCTGACCGCGCTCGTCCCGTCGATAAGCCAGGGTATCGAAGTCCGACTCGCCCCGCTCCAGACGACCTGCTCCGTCATAGGCATACGCGCGTCTCGTCAATTGTCAGCAGGCGCCGCACGACTGTACGCCCGCTTCATGAAACGCAAAGCTTGCGCCCACCGCTTGATAGATGTGAAAGGTTATCGAAGATTTTTACAAATTGCCGAGAATTGACTAGAGTTGCCGAGCGCGCGGCCCCGTCAGACACATCACGGTCGCCGGCCTCTGCTATATTCCCTCCATTCCTGTCCTTCACTGCCCTTCCAACGCGTGGACCAAATTCCCTTATGGGCGCAAATCGGCGCCGTCTTCCTGCTTCTCCTCTGTTCCAGCTTCTTTTCGATTTCCGAGACCGCGATGATGGCGCTCAACCGCCATCGGCTGAAGCATCTCGCCACCCAGGGCGCGCTCGGCGCGAAGACCACGCAGGGGCTGCTCACGCGCACTGACCTGCTGCTCAGCGTGATCCTGATCGGCAACAACCTGTTCAACACGATCATCCCGGTCCTGACGACGTCGCTCGCGCTGCATACGTTCGGCCGCAACAACCTCGCACTGTCGATCGCGACCGGCATCGTCGCGTTCCTGATCATCGTGTTTGCGGAAATCGCGCCGAAGATCGTCGGCGCGACGTTCCCCGAACGCATCGCACTGCCCGCGAGCCTCGTGATCGCGCCGCTGATGCGCGTGTTCAAGCCGGTCGTCTGGTTCGTCAACGCGCTCGCGAACGGCGTGCTGTGGGTGCTGCGCATCAACACGAAGAAGGGGCGCGACCAGCGCATGTCGGCCGACGAGCTGCGCGCGATCGTGCTCGAGTCGAGCAGTTTCATGCCGACCAAGCACCGCAGCATCCTGCTCAACCTGTTCGACCTCGAGAACATCACGGTCGACGACGTGATGGTGCCGCGCCGCCAGATCGAGTCGCTCAACTTCTACGCACCGCTCGACGACGTCCTGCACCAGCTCGAAACCTGCTACCACAACCGGCTCGTCGTCTACGAAGGCGACATCGACAGGGTGCTCGGCGTGCTGCACGTCCGCAAGACGCTGACTGCGCTGCACAACCAGGAGTTCGACCGCGAGACGCTGCGCACGCTGCTCGCCGAGCCGTACTACGTGCCGTCGGGCACGCCGGTGGTTCAGCAGCTCCAGTTTTTCCAGGAAACGCGGCAGCGGACCGCGCTCGTCGTCAACGAGTATGGCGAGCTCGAAGGGCTCGTCACGCCCGAAGACATCATCGAGGAGCTGATCGGCGAATTCACGACGTCGATGCCGCGCAGCGAACGCAAGGGCGGCTGGGACGAGAACGGCGAATGCATCGTCTCGGCGAGCATGCCGCTGCGCGAACTGAACCGCTGGCTGCACCTGAAGCTGCCGACCGACGGGCCGAAGACGCTGAACGGACTCGTTCTCGAAATCCTCGAAGAAATTCCGGAAGACGACGTGTGCCTGAAAATTGGAGACGTGATGCTCGAGGTGATGCGCAGCGATGACCAGGCCGTGCGCACGGTCAAGCTCTTCAAACCGCGCAGCTCGCGCACCGCACGTACTAACGCGCGCTAGCCGAACGGCCGACTGCCGGCGCCGCCCGAGACGCGCGACCATCTGCTGGTCACAGTTAACAGGCGGCCAGCGCGCCGGCTCACATGCATTTCCCTCCTCCCGGGGCGCCGCTGCGCAAGCCGCCGCCCACCCACTCCGATGCGTCGCCCGCCACCGCACTGCGCGCACTCGACGCGGCCCAGCTCGACGATGCGCCGGCCGTGCGGCTGCTGACGGATACGCTTCACGCGGCACGCGTGCGCGACGCATCCGACATCCACGTCGAGCCGTTCGAAGCCGGCTGGCGCATCCGCCTGCGCATCGACGGCGTGCTGCACGAACATGCGCGGCCGCCGCTTCATCTGCGTGACGCGCTCGTCACGCGGATCAAGGTGCTCGCGCGCATGGACATCGCCGAGCGGCGGCTCCCGCAGGACGGCAGGCTGCGCATCGCGATCGACGGCGGTACGCGCGGCGACTTCCGGGTCAGTTCGCTGCCCACGTTGTTCGGTGAAAAGCTTGTGCTGCGGCGCCTCGAAACGCTGCCGCCCGACCTCACGCTCGCCCGCCTCGGCTTCGACGCGCAGCAGGCGGCCGCGATGGAGGCCGCGATACGTGAGCCGCATGGCCTCGTGCTCGTCACGGGCCCGACCGGCAGCGGCAAGACGCTGTCGCTCTACTGCGCGCTGCAGTTGCTCGACCGCGACGCGCACAACGTCTGCACGGTCGAGGATCCCGCCGAGATCCAGCTCGACGGCATCAGCCAGGTCGGTGTCGCCGAAAAGGCGGGGCTCACGTTCGCGACTGCACTGCGCGCGCTGCTGCGGCAGGATCCGGACATCATCATGGTCGGCGAGATTCGCGATGCGGAGACGGCCGACGTCGCGATCAAGGCCGCGCAGACCGGCCATCTGGTGCTGTCGACGCTGCACACGAACGACGCGCCGGCCGCCGTCGCGCGGCTGCTCGACATCGGCGTCGCACCATACAACCTCGCGGCCGCGCTGCACCTCGTCACCGCGCAGCGCCTCGTCCGGCGGCTGTGCGCCGCCTGCCGCGTGCACTCGGACGCACCGGTACCCGTCCTGCGGGAGGCCGGCTGCGACCCCGCCGCCCTCGCAGCCGGATGGCGGCCGTTCGTCGCGCGAGGCTGTTCGACCTGTCATGGAATCGGCTATCGCGGCCGTGTCGGCCTGCATCAGACGATGCCGGTGTCGCCCAGGCTGGCGGAGCGCATCGTCGCACGGGCGAGCGTCGGCGAACTCGCGCAATGCGCGGCAGCCGAAGGCGTGCGCAGTCTGCGCGATGCGGCGCTCGCGCGCGTCCACGACGGCACGACGAGCATCGCCGAAGCCCTCGCCGCGACACCTGCGGCATGAGCATGCGCACACCGCCGCGCGAAACCCGCTTCGCGTGGCGCGGCCGCCGTCGCGATGGCTCGCCACGCAGCGGGATCGTCATCGCGTTCGACATCGACGCGGCGCGCGCCGCACTCGCACGCGACGGCATCGCCGTGCTGTCGCTCGACGTCCGCGGGCCGGCCCGGCCGCCAACGGCCGGCGCGCGGGACGTCACACGCTTCACGCGCCAGCTCGCGAGCTTGCTACAGGCCGGATTGCCGCTCGCGCCGTCGCTCGAGATGCTCGCGCGTACGCGGCCGCGCGACGGACTGCCGCGCATCGCCGCGGGTCTCGCCCGCGAGATCCTCGCCGGCCGGCGCTTCGCCGATGCGCTCGCACGCTATCCATCGCAGTTCGGCATGCTGTATCGCCAGTTGATCGAGGTCGGCGAAGCGTCCGGCTCGCTCGGCGTCGTGCTGACACGGGTCGCCGAACACCGCGAGCGCGCCGACGCGCAGTGGCGCAAGCTGCGGGCCGCGCTCGCCTATCCGATGGCCGTCATCCTGTTCGCAGTCGCGATCTCGGCCGCGTTGATGGTATGGGTCGTGCCGACGTTCCGGCAGCTCTTCGACGGTTTTGGCGCCGCACTCCCGGCGCCGACCCGTGCGCTGCTCGCGCTGTCCTCCGCGCTGTCTGCGTGGGGCGGTGTGCTCGTTGCCGGTACGGCAGCAGCCGGGCTGGCCGCGCATTACGCGCTGCGGCGGTCGGCACCGCTGCGCCACGCGGTCGCGCGGCACCTGCTGCACGCGCCGCTCGCGGGTAGTGCGCTCAGCCGGTACGCAGCCGCACGCTGGTGCCGCTCGCTTGCGACGCTGCTCGGCGCCGGCGTACCGCTCGCCGACGCCTTTGCCACGCTCGAGCGCGCGGCCGGCCATCCGGTGTTCGAGCGCGCCACCGCGCATATCGCGGCTCGCGTGCTGCGCGGCGCGCGTCTCGCGGATGCAATGCAGTCGGCCGGCTGCTTTCCGGATGACGTCGTGCAGCCGATCGCCGTCGCCGAGGAAACCGGCGCGCTCGACACGATGCTCGCCGACATCGCCGCGCTATGCGAACGCCAGCTCGACGCGCGTCTCGATGCACTTGCCGCGCTCGGCGAACCGCTGATCGTGATCGTGCTGGGCGCACTCGTCGGCGGCCTCGTGATCGCGATGTACCTGCCCATCCTCCAGCTCGGCAACGTGGTGTAGCATCGCAACCGATTCTGTCGCCCTTTTGTCCGAACCTTGAGCCTCATGACGCCAGCGCCCCTGTACGCCGTTACCGATTCGCCCGAGAGTACGCTGCTCGCGCTGGCGATGCTGCCGCCTGCGTTGCAGTATGCGTTCGCGGCCGTCATCGGCCTCTGCATCGGCAGCTTCCTGAACGTGGTCGTGCACCGGCTGCCCGTGATGATGCAGCGCGCATGGCAAGCCGAGATCGATGAAGCGACCGGCAACGCGAGCGCCCCGCCCGACGACGGCTACCCGCCGCACTACAATCTGTGGCGCCCGCGCAGCGCGTGCCCGCATTGCGGCCATGTACTGCGCGCATGGGAAAACATCCCGCTCGTCAGCTACCTGATGCTGCGCGGGCGCTGCCGTCGCTGCGGCCACGCGATCGGCATCCGTTATCCGCTCGTCGAGCTCGCGTGCGCACTGCTCGCCGCCGGCTCCCTCGCCGCATTCGGCCCGACCGTCGCCGCGCTTGCCGCGTTCGCGCTGTGTGCCGCGCTGCTCGCCATGAGCGCAATCGATATCCGGACCGGCTACCTGCCCGACTCGATGACGCTGCCGCTCCTCTGGGCCGGGCTCGTGCTGAACCTCGGCGGCACGTTCACGTCGCTGCGCTCGGCCGTGATCGGAGCCATGGCCGGCTACCTGTTCCTGTGGTCGATCTACTGGCTGTTCAAATGGCTGCGCGGCATCGAGGGAATCGGGTTCGGCGACCTGAAGCTGCTCGCTGCGCTCGGCGCATGGATGGGCTGGGCCGCGCTGCCGCAGGTCGTGCTGTTCGCCGCGGTGACGGGCGCGATCGTCGGGCTCGTTGCGACCTGGCGCGGCCGCATGCGCTTCGAGGAGCCGATTCCGTTCGGCCCGTTCCTCGCGGCAGGCGGCGTCGCGACGCTGTTTTTCGGCACCCCTTTCTATTCGGCGCTCGGAGGCTGACATGTTCGCAATTGGACTCACCGGCGGCATCGGCAGCGGCAAGACGACCGTCGCCGATTTGTTCGGCGCCCGCGGCGCGTCGCTGGTCGATACCGATCTGATCGCCCATCGCATCACCGCGCCGGGCGGCCTCGCGATGCCCGCGATCGAACAGGCTTTCGGCCACGGCTTCGTTGCCGCCGACGGCGCACTCGACCGCGCGAAAATGCGCGCACTGATCTTCGGCGACGACGCCGCGCGCCGGCGCCTCGAAGCGATCACTCACCCGCTGATCCGCGCGGAGACCGATCGCGAAGCGCGCGACGCGCAGGGCCCGTACGTGATGTTCGTCGTGCCGCTGCTCGTCGAGTCAGGCAACTGGAAGACGCGCAGCGATCGCGTACTCGTCGTCGATTGCCCGGTCGAAACGCAGATCGCACGCGTGATGCAGCGCAACGGCTTCACGCGCGAGCAGGTCGAAGCGATCATTGCGAAACAGGCAACGCGTGAGGCTCGTCTCGCGGCGGCCGACGACGTGATCGTCAACGATGCGACGACGCCCGACGCGCTCGCCGCGCAGGTCGATGCACTGCACCAACGTTATCTCGGGTTGGCAGCCGCCGCGCGCTGAGCATCGTGCGCAATCGTGATGGTGTACGAAATTGGCGCGTTGCTAGGGTAGAGAGTGAGCATTAGAATGTCCTGCATTGTTTCAATTCCTACCCTAGAGGCGAGCGCGCTTGATTCTTTACGAGTATCCGTTCAACGAGCGAATTCGCACGCTGTTGCGCCTCGAAGATCTCTTCGAGCGCTTCGCGTTCTTTTTGGCTCAGGAGGACCCGCGTGAACACCACGTCGCGCTGACGACGCTGTTCGAAATCGCCGAGGTAACGGGCCGCGCGGATCTGAAATCGGATCTGATGAAGGAGCTCGAACGTCAGCGCCAGACGCTCGCCCCCTTTCGCGGCAATCCGGGCATCGAGCAGAACGCGCTCGAAGCCGTGCTCGGCGAAATCGAGCAGACGCTCGCGAATCTCGCGCAGATGCAAGGCAAGACTGGGCAGCATCTCGTCGACAACGAGTGGCTCGCCAGCATCCGCAGCCGCGCAGTGATTCCCGGCGGCACGTGCAAGTTCGACCTGCCGTCGTACTATGCGTGGCAGCAATGGCCCGCCGAGCAGCGGCGCCAGGACATCGCGAAGTGGATCCTGCCGATGCTGCCGCTGCGCGACGCCGTGACGATCGTGCTGCGGCTCGCGCGCGAATCGGGCCAGGCGTCGAAGGTCATGGCGATGCAGGGCAGCTACCAGCAGATGCTGTCCGGCCGCACCTACCAGTTGATGCAGGTGCGTGTAGCGCCGGAGCTACGCGTCATTCCCGAAGCGAGCGCCAACAAATACATGCTGTGGGTACGGTTCACCATGCAGGACGGCGATGTGCGGCCGCGCGCGGTGGACATCGACGTGCCGTTCCATCTGACACTATGCAATCTGTAACGGCCGCGTGCCGGATCGCTTTCGTATGACTACTGTTGTGAAATGCCCGTCGTGCGGCGCCGAAGTGCGCTGGACACCCGAAAATCAGTTCCGCCCGTTCTGCTCGGCCCGCTGCAAGCAGCTCGACCTCGGCGCATGGGCCGCGGAAAAGTACCGGATCGGTGGCTCCTCCGACGAGGGCCCCTCGTCGGAAGAAGACGGCACGGACGGCCGCCGCGACAGCTGAGCGGTGCGCGGCACCGCCCGCTAGTGATATGGCCCGCCTTTCCGGCAGGCCATCATGGCGTCAGTTCGACGCCGCTTCCTTCTCGAGCAGTTCGAGCACCGGCAGCGCAGCCGGCAGCAACGGCGCGACCTCGACCGGCAGTTGCTGCCATACGAACGCCTGCCCTTCCTTGCTGTGCGGCTCGCCCGTCCAGCCCGTCACCTTGCAGAAATAAAGCCGCACGTAGGCATGCGGATAATCGTGCTCGAGCGTGTGCCAGCGATGGCTGGCCGTGACTTCGATGCCAAGCTCCTCGTGCAGTTCGCGCGCAAGCGCGTCCTCGACGCTTTCGCCGGCCTCCAGCTTGCCGCCCGGAAACTCCCAGTAACCTTCATACGGCTTGCCTTGCAGCCGCTGCGCGAGCAGGTAGCTGCCGTCCGGCTGCACCATCACGCCGACCGCGACTTCCGTCACATTGCGGCCATCGGGTGCGCGCACCGCGCCTTGTGCGAGATCCGCGCTCATGCTTGCTCCTTGCGGCCCGACCAGTCACGCGCAAACTGCCACGCGACGCGCCCCGATCGCGAGCCGCGCTCGAGCGCCCACACGAGCGCGTCGCCGCGTGCGGACTCGATCTCCGTATCCGGGCAGCCGAAATGGCGCAGCCAGTGCCCGACGATGTCGAGATAGTCGTCCTGCTTGAACGGATAGAAGCTGACCCACAGGCCGAAGCGCTCCGACAGCGAGATCTTCTCCTCGACGACTTCGCCGGGGTGAATCTCGCCATCCGGGAGATGCTTGTACGTCTCGTTGTCGCTCATGTACTCGGGCAGCAGATGCCGGCGGTTCGACGTCGCGTAGATCAGCACGTTGTCCGACTGCGCGGTGATCGAGCCGTCTAGCGCGACCTTCAGCGCCTTGTAACCCGACTCGCCTTCCTCGAACGACAGGTCGTCGCAGAACACGATGAAGCGCTCGGGACGCTGCGAGATCAAGTCGACGATGTCGCCGAGATCATGCAGGTCGTCCTTGTCGACTTCGATCAGGCGCAGGTCGTCCTTCGCATACGCGTTCAGGCACGCCTTGATCAGCGACGACTTGCCGGTACCGCGCGCGCCGGTCAGCAGCACGTTGTTCGCCGGCTTCTGCTGCACGAACTGCCGCGTGTTCTGTTCGATCAGCCCTTTCTGGCGATCGATGTTGTGGAGATCGTCGAGCGTGATCGACGACACGGCCGGCACCGGCTGCAGATAGCCGCGCCCCTGGCGCTTGCGCCAGCGGAACGCGTGTGCGGCATTCCAATCGACCGCCGCCGGTGCAGGCGGCAGCATCCCCTCGAGACGACCGAGCAACGCTTCGGCGCGCGTCAGAAACTGTTCAAGTTTGTCCATGTCGTTCGACCGCTCCCGATCAGGAACGGTAATCCGCGTTGATGCTCACGTAGTCGTGCGACAGGTCGCACGTCCAGATGGTGGCCTGCGCGTCGCCGCGGCCGAGCAGCACGCGGATCGTGATTTCGCTTTGCTTCATCACGCGCTGGCCGTCCTCTTCCTGGTAGGCCGGGTTGCGGCCACCCGCCTTCGCGACGAGCACGTCGTCGAGATAGAGGTCGATCTTGTCGACGTCGAGATCCGCGACGCCCGCATAGCCGATCGCCGCGAGAATCCGGCCGAGGTTGGGGTCGGATGCGTAGAAGGCCGTCTTCACGAGCGGCGAATGGCCGATCGCGTAAGCGATCTGGCGGCATTCCGCGACATTCTTGCCGCCTTCGACCTGCACCGTCATGAATTTCGTCGCGCCTTCGCCATCGCGCACGATCAGTTGCGACAGCACCTGCGCGACTTCCGTCACCGCATCGCGCAGCGCCGCATAGGCCGGCGAATCGGTCGACGTGATCGCCGGCAGCGTGCTCTTGCCCGACGCGATCAGGATGAACGAGTCGTTCGTCGACGTATCGCCGTCGATCGTGATGCAGTTGAACGAGCGGTCGGCCACTTCCTTCACGAGCGTGTCGAGCACCGGCTGCGCGACGTTCGCGTCGAACGCGAGGAAGCCGAGCATCGTTGCCATGTTCGGCTTGATCATGCCCGCACCCTTGCTGATGCCCGTCAGCGTGACCGTGTGGCCGTCGATCGTCACCTGGCGCGACGTGGCCTTCGGCAGCGTGTCGGTCGTCATGATCGCGTGCGCGGCGTCGAACCAGTTCGCTTCCTTGCGGTTCGCGAGCGCGGCCGGCAGCCCAGCCTTCAGGCGGTCGATCGGCAGCGGCTCGAGGATCACGCCGGTCGAGAACGGCAGCACCTGCGCCGGCTCGATGCCCGCGAGGCGCGCGAGTTCCATGCAGGTTTCGCGCGCGTTCACGAGGCCCGGCTCGCCGGTGCCCGCGTTCGCATTCCCCGTATTCACGACGAGCGCGCGAATGCCCGCGCCGCCCGCGCGCACCTTTGCCAGGTGCTCGCGGCAGACGATGACCGGCGCGGCGCAGAAACGGTTTTCGGTGAACACGCCCGCGACCGTCGCACCTTCGTCGACGGAGATGACCAGCACGTCCTTGCGATTCGGCTTGCGGATGTTCGCTTCCGCCCAGCCGAGCGTGACGCCGGCGACGGGATGCAGTTGGGCGGGATCGATCGACGGAAAATTGACAGCCATGGGGCACACCTGCCGGATGGAAAATGCCGGCATGCGCCGGCATCGATTGGAAGAACCGGCGGCCGCACGCGCGGGCCGCCGCAACTCACATCACTCACTCGAAGCTGCGAACGAAGCGGCACGCGTGATGCGCGCCGCCGTCGATCATGACAGCTTCCCGTGACATTGCTTGTACTTCTTGCCGCTGCCGCACGGGCACGGATCGTTGCGGCCGACCTTCGGCATTTCGCCGCCGGGGCCGCTGTGCGTCATCGCGCTGCCGACCATCTCGGCCGTCGCCGTGGCCGCCGCGGCAGCGGTGACGTTCGCCACCGGCGCACCGGCTTCCGCGTAATCGGCGTGCTGGTACTCGACGTTCTCGAGATGACCGCTGCGCTCCTCGATCTGCTCGGCGGCTTGCTCGAGTTGCTCCGGCGACTGGATCTGCACGTTCATCACGACGCGCGTGACTTCCTGCTTGATCGCTTCGAGCATCGCGGCGAACAGCTCGAACGCTTCACGCTTGTATTCCTGCTTCGGATTCTTCTGCGCGTAGCCGCGCAGGTGGATACCCTGGCGCAGGTGGTCGAGCGCCGCGAGGTGCTCGCGCCACAGGCGGTCGACCGTCTGCAGCATCACCGAGCGCTCGAACGCGCTGAACGATTCGCGGCCGACCATCGCGACCTTCGCCTCGTACTGCTCGTCGGCGGCCGTCATCACGGCGTCGAGGATCTCCTCGGCGGTGATCGACGACGACTCGTTCACCATTTCCTGGATCGCGAGGTCGAGCTGCCAGTCGTTGCGCAGCGCTTCCTCGAGCTCGGGCACGTCCCACTGCTCTTCGATGCTGCCTTCCGGCACGAACTGGCGGACGACTTCGGTCACCACGCCATGACGCATCGCGGTGATCGTCTCGGTGATGTCGTGCGCTTCGAGCAGCTCGTTACGCTGCTGGTAGATCACCTTGCGCTGGTCGTTCGACACGTCGTCGTATTCGAGCAGCTGCTTGCGGATGTCGAAGTTGCGCGCTTCGACCTTGCGCTGCGCGGACTCGATCGAGCGCGTGACGATGCCGGCCTCGATCGCCTCGCCTTCCGGCATCTTCAGGCGGTCCATGATCGAACGCACGCGGTCGCCCGCGAAGATGCGCAGCAGCGGATCGTCGAGCGACAGGTAGAAGCGCGACGATCCCGGATCGCCCTGACGGCCCGCACGGCCGCGCAGCTGGTTGTCGATCCGGCGCGATTCGTGACGCTCGGTGCCAATGATGTGCAGGCCGCCCGCGGCCTTCACCTGCTCGTGCAGCGTTTCCCACTCGTCGTGCAGCTGCTGGATGCGGCGCGCCTTCTCGTCGGCCGGGATGGCTTCGTCGGCCTCGATGAACGCAGCCTGCTTCTCGGCATTGCCGCCGAGCACGATGTCGGTACCGCGACCGGCCATGTTGGTTGCGATCGTGACGCGCTTCGGACGGCCGGCTTCCGCGACGATCGCGGCTTCGCGCTCGTGCTGCTTCGCGTTCAGCACCTCGTGCGGCAGCCCGGCCTGCTTCAGCAGGTGCGACAGCAGCTCGGAGTTCTCGATCGACGTCGTGCCGACCAGCACCGGCTGACCGCGCTCATAGCATTCGCGGATGTCGCGGATCACCGCGTCATAGCGCTCCTTGGCCGTCTTGTAGATCTGGTCCTGCTTGTCGATCCGCTTCGGCGGGCGGTTGGTCGGGATCACGACCGTCTCGAGACCATAGATCTCGTTGAATTCGTACGCTTCGGTGTCGGCGGTACCGGTCATGCCGGCCAGCTTCGCGTACATCCGGAAGTAGTTCTGGAACGTGATCGATGCGAGCGTCTGGTTCTCGCTCTGGATCTTCACGTGTTCCTTCGCCTCGACGGCCTGGTGCAGGCCGTCGGACCAGCGGCGGCCGGCCATCAGGCGGCCGGTGAATTCGTCGACGATGACCACTTCACCGTTCTGCACGACGTAGTGCTGATCCTTGTGGAACAGCGTGTGTGCGCGCAGCGCCGCGTACACGTGGTGCATCAGCGTGATGTTCTGCGGCGCGTACAGGCTCTCGCCCTCGCCGATCAGGCCCCATTCGGCGAGCAGGCGCTCGGCCTTCTCGTGGCCCGATTCCGTCAGGAACACCTGGCGGGCCTTCTCGTCGAGCGTGTAGTCGCCCGGCTTCTCGACGCCGGTGCCGTCGGCCTTCTCTTCACCGATCTGGCGCTCGAGCAGCGGCGGCAGTGCGTTCATCCGCACGTACAGTTCGGTGTGATCCTCGGCCTGACCCGAAATGATCAGCGGCGTGCGCGCCTCGTCGATCAGGATCGAGTCCACTTCGTCGACGACCGCGAAGTTCAGTGCTCGCTGCACGCGCGCGTCGGTCTCGTAGACCATGTTGTCGCGCAGGTAGTCGAAGCCGAACTCGTTGTTCGTGCCGTACGTGATGTCCGCCGCGTAGGCCTGCTGCTTCTGGTCGTGCTCCATGCCGGACAGGTTGATGCCGACCGACAGACCGAGGAAGTTGTAGAGGCGCGCCATCCATTCAGCGTCGCGCTGCGCGAGGTAATCGTTGACGGTCACGACGTGCACGCCGCGGCCAGCCAGTGCGTTCAGGTACACGGGCAGCGTCGCGACGAGCGTCTTGCCCTCGCCGGTGCGCATTTCCGCGATCTTGCCGTAGTGGAGCACCATGCCGCCGATCATCTGCACGTCGAAGTGCCGCATCTTCAGCACTCGGCGGCTGGCCTCGCGACAAACCGCGAACGCCTCGGGCAGCAGCTTGTCGAGCGACTCGCCGGCCGCGACTCGCTGGCGGAATTCGTCCGTCTTGCCGCGCAACTGGTCGTCCGTCAGCTTCTCGATCTGCGTTTCGAGCGCATTGATCGTCGTGACGGTCTTTTGGTATTGCTTGACGAGCCGCTGGTTGCGGCTGCCAAAAATTTTCTGGAGAAAACCGGTTGTCATCGGATCGGATCCTGCGTCGCAGCACCGGCGCCCGGCGCGTATTGCGCGCCCCGACGCCCGAGCCTCGGCGGCTTAGCGAATTAGTGGACTCAAACGAGGAATTTTAGCACGCGGGGAAGCGTGCGCCCGTGTCTCGGGCGGACGGGCACTGCGCGCCGACGGCCGGGCCAACGGGGCGAAAGCCGCCCGTGCACGGGCCCGCGCGGGTACAATCGGCGTCAACGTCCGCGCGCGTGCGCGCCCGAAGAATGTCTCGATGAACCGATTTTCCAAGCGTTTCGGCCCGCTCGCCCCGTATCGCCCGCAACCCGTGTCGGAAGTGCTCGGCCGCACCGACGCGTTCGCGGCGCTGCGCGCCGGCGTCGAGCAGATCGCGTCGCTGCAGCGCGATCTCGCCGCACTCCTGCCCGACTACCTGGCAAACCACATCGAGCCCGGCTTCGTGAAGGACGGGACCCTGACCCTCTTTGCGGCGCACAACGCGCTGGCCGCGCGGCTGCGGCAGGTCGAGCCGCGGCTGCTCGGCGATCTGCAAAAGCGCGGCTGGCCGGTCTCGACGCTGCGCGTGCGCATACGCCCGAAGGATGCGCCGGAGCCGCCGCACGTGAAGCAGGCGCGGATGACGTCGGTCGGCGCGGCCGCGTTGCGCGACCTGGCAGATCATCTCGAACCGTCACCGCTGCAGGACGCGCTCGCGCGGATGGCGGCCCGGCATGGCGCAAAGCCGCGCTGACGGCGTTACGCTGGCGCCGCCGGCAGCGCCAGCGCCCGGCCAATAAAAAAAGCAGCCCGAAGGCTGCTTTTTTATTGCTTGCGCCGAACGCAGGTCAGGCGAAGGCCGTCTGCATGTCGAACGCGAAGCCCTTCGGCGCGGCTTGCGGATCGTCGAACGTGACGATCTCGTACGCATCTTCGTTCGCGAGCAGTTCGCGCAGCAGCGCGTTGTTCAGCCCGTGGCCCGACTTGTACGCCGTGTACGACGCCAGCAGCGGATGGCCGATCACGTACAGGTCGCCGATCGCGTCGAGCATCTTGTGCTTCACGAACTCGTCGTCGTAGCGCAGCCCGTCGTTGTTCAGGATGCGGTACTCGTCGAGCACGATCGCGTTTTCCATGCTGCCGCCACGGGCGAGACCCATCTCGCGCAGCATCTCGGCCTCATGCGCGAAGCCGAACGTGCGTGCACGCGCGATCTCGCGCACGTACGACGTATTCGCGAAATCGACCTCGAGTTCCTGGCCGGTCTTGTCGACGGCCGGGTGACGGAAGTCGATCGAGAATTTCAGCTTGAAACCGAAGTACGGATCGAGACGCGCGAACTTGTCGCCGTCGCGGATTTCGACCGTCTTCTTCACTTTGATGAAGCGCTTCGGCGCGTTCTGCTCCTCGATCCCGGCGGACTGGATCAGGAACACGAAGGTCGCCGCGCTGCCGTCCATGATCGGGATTTCCTCGGCCGTCACGTCGACATAGAGGTTGTCGATGCCGAGACCGGCACACGCCGACATCAGGTGCTCGACCGTCGACACGCGCACGCCATCCTTCTGCAGCACCGACGCGAGCCGCGTATCGCCGATCGACGTCGCCGCGGCGGGAATGTCGACGGGCGTGGGAAGGTCGACGCGGGAGAACACGATGCCCGTGCCCGGCGCGGCGGGACGGAGCGTCAGCTCGATCTTGCGGCCCGAGTGGACACCGATACCCACGGTCTTCACGATGGATTTGATGGTGCGCTGCTTCAGCATGATGTTCTTCGTCGTGATTGAAGATATCAATCAGGAGTTATATTCGATAGGGGAGATTATAGCGTAATTCCCTATTCAGCGTAGTTTGAAACTGCGTATCAATCTGTTTCGGCTGTTTACCCGCGCCGATACGGGACGGGCCGATGCCCGGAACGGAGGCGTTTCCGGTCATCAGCCCGTGTTACAACTGCCCTGAGGCCGGTGAGCAGCGTTGCCGGCAGGCAACGGCGCACCGCACGATCAGGACGTCAACGTCGCGAGAACACTCGCCGCATCGCTCACTTCGAATTTGCCCGGCGCCTCGACGGCCAGCGTCTTGACCACACCGCCGTCAATCACCATCGCGTAGCGCAGGGAACGAATTCCCATGCCACGCGCGGACAAATCCTGCGTCAGCCCCAGCGCATGAGTGAAAGCCGCGCTGCCGTCCGCCATCATGCGCACCTTGCCCGCGGTGTGCAGATCACGTCCCCATGCGCCCATCACGAATGCGTCGTTGACGGACACGCACCAGATCTCGTCGATACCCGCCGCGCGCAGTTGCTCGGCGTGTTCGACGTAGCCCGGCACATGCTGCGCCGAGCAGGTCGGCGTGAAAGCGCCCGGCAATCCGAAGATCACCACCCGCTTTCCCGCAACCTGGTCGCGCACGCTGTAGGCGTTCGGCCCCAGCGTGCACCCTTCGCGCGCGTCGTCGATGTACTCGAACAATTGCGCGTCGGGCAGCGCGTCGCCCACTTGAATCATGGCTGGTCCCTCATAGCGATACGGTTTTTCAGCGTGTTGCGGACAGCACGGCCCATCCCGCCCCGCTTGCGCGGAGAGGGCACCTTTCCCGGCCCGGCGTCGCAATCGACGCGGCCTGTCGTGGTCCGTAGCATCCGTCACGCCGGCGATACCGCGGCAGTTTCGCCGCGGCTTCGCCTGTGTTTGCGTCAGTCAGCCTGCTTGCGCAGGAAAGCCGGGATGTCGTACGTGTCGACACCCTTCTCCTGCAGCGCCTGCACGTGCGATGCCGCGGTTTCGCGCGAATTGCGCCACACCGCCGGCGTATCGAGCGCGCCGTAGTCGGCCGTGCTGACGTGATGCGTCGGAGCGTAGCCGTGCGAAACCGCGCTGACCGGCTGGTTGTCCGTACCCGTGCGCAGCAGCGTCATCGGTGCCGATTGCTGCTTCTTCGCCGCACGGCCCAGACCCGTTGCCACGACCGTCACGCGCAGTGCATCGCCCATCGCGTCGTCGTACACCGCACCGAAGATCACCGTCGCATCTTCCGCCGCGTAGCTCTTGATCGTGTTCATCACTTCGCGCGTTTCCGACAGGCGCAGCGAACGGCTCGACGTGATGTTGACCAGCACGCCGCGCGCGCCCGACAGATCGACGCCTTCGAGCAGCGGGCTCGCCACGGCCTGTTCCGCCGCGAGGCGTGCGCGATCGACGCCGGCGACCGTCGCCGTGCCCATCATCGCCTTGCCCTGCTCGCCCATCACCGTCTTCACGTCTTCGAAGTCGACGTTCACGAGGCCATCGACATTGATGATTTCAGCAATGCCTGCAACCGCGTTGTTCAACACGTCGTCCGCGCACTGGAAGCACTTGTCCATCTCGGCATCGTCGCCCATCACGTCGAACAGCTTGTCGTTCAGAACGACGATCAGCGAGTCGACGTGATCCTCCAGTTGCTGCGAACCGGCTTCAGCGACGCGCATGCGCTTGCCGCCTTCGAACTCGAACGGCTTGCTGACGACACCCACCGTCAGGATGCCCATCTCCTTCGCGATCTGCGCAACCACCGGTGCCGCGCCCGTGCCCGTGCCACCACCCATGCCGGCCGTGATGAACACCATGTGCGCGCCGCGCAGTGCGTCGGCGATGCGCTCACGCGCTTCTTCCGCTGCCGCACGGCCCATTTCCGGCTTCGCGCCAGCGCCCAGACCCGTGTTGCCGAGCTGGATCACCGACGATGCACGCGAACGCGACAGCGCCTGCGCATCCGTGTTCATCACGATGAAGTCGACGCCCTGCACGCCGCGGTTGATCATGTGCTGGACGGCATTGCCGCCAGCGCCGCCAACGCCGACCACCTTGATGATGGTGCCGTTGGTTTCGGTTTCCAGCATTTCGAATTCCATTGTTGCCTCCGTCAAGAGAAATACTGCTACTCGGCCGTTATTCGGCAGGAGATCGGGCAACCCCCTGTCGCGCGCCAGCCGCCGGCACCGGCGCGAATTTCGATTCGGTTCGTCAGAAGTTGCTCAGGAACCATTCCTTCATCCGCGAGAACACCTGCCCCGCGTTGCCGGACTGCACGGCGACCTTGCGGCCGCGCATGCGCTGAGCACTGCCTTCGACGAGCAGCCCCATCGCCGTCGAGTAGCGCGGATTGCGCACGACGTCGGAGAGGCCGCCTGCATATTCCGGCGCGCCGATGCGCACCGGTTTCAGGAAAATGTCTTCGCCGAGCTCGACCATGCCGGGCATCATCGACGCCCCGCCCGTAATGACCACGCCGGAGCTCAGCAGTTCTTCGTAACCCGATTCGCGCACGACCTGCTGCACGAGCGAGAACAGTTCCTCGACACGCGGCTCGATCACGGCTGCGAGCGCCTGGCGCGACAGCGTGCGCGGGCCGCGTTCGCCGAGGCCCGGCACTTCCACCATTTCGTCCGGATCGGCGAGCGCCTGCTTGGCAATGCCGTAGCCGACCTTGATGTCTTCCGCATCCGGCGTCGGCGTGCGCAGCGCCATCGCGATGTCGCTCGTGATCTGGTCGCCGGCGATCGGAATCACCGCGGTGTGACGGATCGCGCCTTCGGCGAAGATCGCGATGTCCGTCGTGCCGCCGCCGATGTCGACCAGCACTACGCCGAGATCCTTCTCGTCTTCCGTCAGCACGGCCAGCGACGACGCGAGCGGCTGCAGGATCAGGTCGTTCACTTCGAGCCCGCAACGGCGCACGCACTTGACGATGTTCTGCGCGGCACTCACCGCGCCCGTCACGATGTGCACCTTCACTTCCAGCCGGATGCCGCTCATGCCGATCGGCTCGCGCACGTCTTCCTGGCCGTCGATGATGAATTCCTGCGTGAGGATGTGCAGCACCTGCTGGTCGGTCGGGATGTTGATCGCCTTCGCGGTCTCGATCACGCGCGCAACGTCGGTCTGCGTGACCTCCTTGTCCTTGATCGCGACCATCCCGCTCGAGTTGAAGCTGCGGATGTGGCTGCCCGCGATCCCCGTGAACACGTTGGTGATCTTGCAGTCGGCCATCAGCTCGGCTTCCTCGAGCGCGCGCTGGATCGACTGCACGGTGGCCTCGATGTTGACCACCACACCTTTCTTCAGACCCTTCGACTCGCTCTGGCCGAGACCGATCACCTCGTAGTGGCCTTCGCCCTTCAGCTCGGCGACGATGGCCACCACCTTCGACGTGCCGATGTCGAGGGAAACCAGCAGATCCTTGTAGTCTTTGCTCATAAAGTGCTCTTGCGTGTGATCTCTCGTTACTTCTTGCGCTTGTCGGTATCGGTCAGGAACCGCATGCCTGCCGCACGAATCGCGAATCCGTTCGGATAACGCAGGTCCGCGTACTCGATGTCGTTGCCCCAGCGCTCCGTGACAGCCGGCCATGCGGCAACCAGGCGCTGGCTCCGGTCATGCAGCGACTCGCTGTTGCGTTCCTTGCCCAGCTCGACCTGCATGCCGTTCGACAGCTTCACCGTCCACGCGTACCGCGCCGACAGCGTCACTTCTTCCGGCGCCGCCTTCAGCGGCGCAAACCATTTCCCGAAGTCGCGATACCGCGTGACGACTTCCTTCGCACTGCCCTCCGGGCCGTCGAATGCCGGCAGTTCCTGCTCCAGCTCGCCCTGGTTCGCGGTGAACAGTTCGCCGTCGACACTCACGAGCTGGTCGCTGCCCCAGGTCCCGAGCGGTTTGTACTCCTCGAGCGTGACAGCCAGCGCATTCGGCCACACCCGGCGCACGCTCGCGTGGCGCACCCAGGGCATCTGCTCGAACGCGCCGCGTGCCGCATCGAGATCGACCGTGAAGAAATTGCCCTTCAGCCGGCCGACCACGCCCGCGCGCACCGTCGGTGAATTGATGTGCTCGGTGTCGCCGTCGATCCGGATTTCCCGCAGCGCGAACGTCGGGCGCTGGATCAGCCAGTAGCAACCGGCCGCCGCCAACACGAGCAGCAACAGCGCGTACAGCGCGCTGGCGGCAAGGTTGAGTTGGCGAACGTTGTTCCACATACGTCGTTCCGTTCCTGCGTCAGTCGTTGAGCGTGAGCGACAGCACCTTCACGACCAGCTCCGAATAGCTGATGCCGACCGCGCGCGCGGCCTTCGGCGGCAGCGAGTGGTCAGTCATGCCCGGCGCGGTGTTCACTTCCAGGAAGTACGCGTTGCCGTCGGCGTCGAGCATGAAATCCGCGCGGCCCCAGTCGGTGCAGCCGAGCACGTCGAACGCACGGCGCGCGATGCGCTTGAGCTCCGCTTCCTTGTCGGCGGGCAGCCCGCACGGAATCAGGTATTGCGTGTCGTCGGCGACGTACTTCGCGTGATAGTCGTAGAACTCGCCGGCCGGCACGATCTTGATCACCGGCAGGTCGAGATCGCCAGCGATGCAGGCGGTGTATTCGCCGCCGCCCTCGATGCTCTTCTCGACGATCACGATCGGGTCATGCTTCGCGGCTTCCGCGAGCGCAGCCGGCAGCGCGTCGGCCGTCTTCACTTTCAGCACCGCCACGCTCGAGCCCTCGCTCGCCGGCTTCACGAACAGCGGCAGGCCGAGCTTCGCGACGATGTCCGTCGCGCGCGCCGCGAGGTCGTCGCCGCGCAGCACCGTCTCGAACGGCGGCGTCGGCACGCCCGTCTGCTGCCACACGAGCTTCGTGCGGAACTTGTCGAGGCCGAGCGCCGACCCGAGCACGCCGCTGCCCGTGTAACGAATGCCGTAGAAATCGAGCGCGCCCTGGATCTGGCCGTTCTCGCCGTAGCCGCCATGCAGCGCGTTGAACGCGCGCACGAACCCTTCATCCTTCAGCGCCGCCAGCGGGCGCTCGGCCGGGTCGAACGGGTGCGCGTCGATGCCCGCGTCGCGCAGGCCCTGCAGCACGAGCTTGCCCGACGTGAGCGACACCTCGCGCTCCGAGGACTCGCCGCCGAACAACACCGCCACCTTGCCGAAACGTTTCGGATCAATCCCGCTCATGTCATGCCTTCTGTTGAGTGTGCTGCGCGACCTTCGCCGGCACGCCGCCGATCGAACCCGCACCCATCGTGATCACCACGTCGCCGTTCTGCGCGACCTTCGCCAATGCGTCCGGCACGTCGTCAACCGTCGCGACGAATACCGGGTCAACCTTTCCTACCGCGCGCAACGCACGCGACAGCGCTTCGCCGTTGGCGGTCGAGATCGCCGCCTCGCCGGCCGCGTAGACTTCCGTCAGCACCAGCGCGTCGACCGTCGACAGCACGTTGACGAAATCGTCGAAGCAATCGCGCGTACGCGTGTAGCGGTGCGGCTGGAACGCCAGCACGAGGCGGCGGCCCGGGAACGCGCCACGCGCGGCCGCGATCGTCGCGGCCATCTCGACCGGGTGATGGCCGTAGTCGTCGATCAGCGTGTATTGGCCGCCGTCCGCCGTCGGCACCTCGCCGTAGCGCTGGAAGCGCCGGCCGACGCCGTTGAATTCCGCGAGCGCCTGCTGGATCGCATCGTCCGTCACGCCGAGATCGGTCGCGATCGCGATCGCCGCGAGCGCGTTCTGCACGTTGTGCAGGCCCGGCAGGTTCAGCACGATCGCGAGCGGCGCGCGCCCTTCGCGAATCACCGTGAAATGCATGCGGCCGTCGCGCGCGTCGATGTCTTCCGCGCGCACCTGCGCGTCCGGCGACAGGCCGTAGCGCACGACCGGCTTCGAGATGAACGGGATGATCTGCCGCACGTTCGGATCGTCGACGCACACGACCGCGCTGCCGTAGAACGGCAGGCGCTGCGTGAATTCGATGAACGCCTGCTTGAGCCGCGCGAAATCGTGGCCGTAGGTGTCCATGTGGTCGGCGTCGATGTTCGTGATGACTTCGATCACCGGATACAGGTTCAGAAACGACGCGTCCGACTCGTCGGCCTCGGCGACGATGAAATCGCCCGTGCCGAGCCGCGCGTTCGCGCCGGCGCTGATCAGCCGGCCGCCGATCACGAAGGTCGGATCGAGCCCGCCCGCCGCGAGCACGCTCGCGACGAGGCTCGTCGTCGTGGTCTTGCCGTGCGTGCCGGCGATCGCGATGCCCTGCTTCAGGCGCATCAGCTCGGCCAGCATCACCGCGCGCTGAACGATCGGCACGCGCTTCGCGCGCGCGGCCAGCACTTCCGGGTTGTCCGAACGCACGGCCGTCGACACGACGACCGCGTTCGCGCCCTCGATGTTCACCGCGTCATGGCCGATCGCGATCCGTGCGCCGAGCGCCTGGAGACGATCGGTCACCGCGTTGCGCGACAGGTCCGAGCCGCTGACCTCGTAGCCGAGGTTAACGAGCACTTCGGCGATGCCGCTCATGCCCGCGCCGCCGATGCCGACGAAATGAATGTGTTTGACGATGTGTTTCATTGCAGTTGTTCCAGGTTCGCGCCAGCCGCCTTCGCGCACACGCGCGCGACTTCGTCGGTGGCCTCGGGCTTCGCCAGCGAGCGCGAACGTTCCGCCATGTCCGCGAGCGATGCCCGCGACTGGCCGCGCAGCCAGTCGGCGAGCAGTTCCGCCGACAGGTCGCGTTGTTGCACCAATACCGCCCCGCCCGCATCGGCGAGGAACGCTGCGTTGGTCGTCTGGTGATCGTCGACCGCGTACGGGAACGGCACGAACAGCGCCGCCACGCCCACCGCCGCGATCTCCGACACCGTCATCGCTCCCGACCGGCAGATCACGAGATCCGCCGCCGCATACGCGGCCGCCATGTCGTCGATGAACGGCACGAGCCGCACGTCTTCGCCGGCCGCGAAACCGGCCGCTTCGTAATTCGTCTTCAATGCTTCGATGTGCTTCGCGCCAGCCTGATGCACGATGCGCGGGCGTTCGCCCGGCGTCAGCATCGCCAGCGCGCGCGGCACGACTTCGTTCAACGCGGCCGCACCGAGGCTGCCGCCGACGACCAGCACGTTCAGCGGGCCGCTGCGCGCCGCATAGCGTGCTTTGGGCGCTTCCGTGCGCGCAAGTTCCGCGCGAATCGGGTTGCCCGTCCATTCCGCGTGCGGCAACGCACCGGGGAACGCGACGAGTACGCGTTTCGCGATTTTCGCGAGCACCTTGTTCGTCAGACCCGCGATCGAGTTCTGTTCATGCAGCACGAGCGGGCGCCCCGACAGCGCAGTCATCACGCCCGCCGGGAACGTGATGTAGCCGCCCATCCCGAGTACGACGTCGGGCCGCACGCGGCGCAGCGCGGCAAGGCTCTGACCGCATGCGCGCAGCAGGTTGAACGGCAGCGTCAGCTTGGTCTTCAGGCCCTTGCCGCGCAGCCCGCCGAAGCGCACGTATTCCATCGGAATGCCGTGCTTCGGCACGAGCGTCGCTTCCATCCCGGCCGGATTGCCGAGCCACACGACGCGCCAGCCCGCCGCTTCCATCCGGTGCGCGACCGCGAGCCCCGGGAACACGTGGCCCCCGGTGCCGCCTGCCATCACCATCAGCGTGCGTTGCGACGCGGTCATACCTTCCCTCCGCGCATCAGCACCCGGTTTTCGTAGTCGACCCGCAGCAGCACCGCGAGCGCGACGCAGTTCAGCAAGATGCCCGAGCCGCCGTAGCTCACGAGCGGCAGCGTCAGGCCCTTGGTCGGCAGCAGCCCGAGGTTCACGCCCATGTTGATGAAGGTCTGCGCGCCGAACCAGATGCCGATGCCCTTCGCGGTCAGGCCCGCGAACGTGCGATCGAGCGCGAGCGCCTGGCGGCCGATCTCGAACGAGCGGCGCACGATCCAGTAGAACAGCAGGATCACGACCAGCACGCCGACGAAACCGAGCTCCTCGCCGATCACCGCAAGGATGAAGTCGGTATGTGCTTCCGGCAGGTAGTTCAGCTTCTCGACGCTGCCGCCAAGACCGACGCCGAACCACTCGCCGCGGCCGAACGCGATCAGCGAGTGCGTGAGCTGGTACGCCTTGCCCTGCGCGTAGCGCTCGTCCCACGGATCGAGGTACGCGAAGATCCGCTCGCGACGCCACGGCGACAGCCACACCAGCATCGTGAAGGTGCCGACCGCCGTCGCGACGAGGCCGCCGAACAGCTTGCCGTTCACGCCGCCGAGGAACAGCACGCCCATCGCGATCGCCGCGACCACCATGAACGCGCCCATGTCCGGCTCGAGCAGCAGCAGCGCACCGACCAGGCCGACCGCGAACGCCATCGGCAGGAAGCCCTTGGCGAAGCTCTGCATGTATTCCTGCTTGCGCACCGTGTAGTTCGCCGCGTAGATCGTCACCGCGAGCTTCATGATTTCCGACGGCTGCATGTTCGTGATGCCGAGCGGAATCCAGCGGCGCGCACCGTTCACGCCCTTGCCGATGTGCGGAATCAGCACGATCACGAGGCCGACGAGCGCGATCAGGAAGAGATGCGGCGCGTATTTATCCCACGTCGACACCGGCACGCGGAATGCGATCACCGCCGCGATGAACGCGACGACGAGCGAGATGCAGTGACGCATCAGGAACGCGTAATCGTGATACGACGCGTATTTCGGCGAATCGGGCATCGCGATCGACGCCGAGTACACCATCACGACGCCGAGCCCGAGCAGCGCGATCGCGACCCACAGCAGCGAATAGTCGAAGTCGAGCATCCGCGAACGGCTCGGGCGCACGCCGTTGACGACGCTCGCGAGGCCGCCCGTCGCGGCACGCGTGGCCGACGCGACGCGGCCGCCCGCGGCATTGCCGCCGGTGTCGCGGCGATCGTTGAAACGGGAGACGAGGCGATCGGACCAGCTCATGGCGTCGCTCCTTTGTCGATGGCGATTTCGTCGACCGCCGCGCGGAATACATCCGCGCGATGGGCGTAGTTCCTGAACATGTCGAGGCTCGCGCAGGCGGGCGACAGCAGCACTGCATCGCCCGGTTCGGCGAGGTCGGCCGCCGCATGCACCGCGCCTTCGAGCGTCGCGTGGTCGGCGAGCGGCACGCCCGTTTCGGCGAGCGTGTCGCGAATCGCCGGTGCGTCACGGCCGATCAGCATCACCGCACGGCACCAGCGCGCGACCGGCGCGACCAGCGGCGCGAAGTCCTGACCCTTGCCGTCGCCGCCCGCGATCAGCACGATCTTCTGCGCGAGCCCGTCGAGCGCAGCAACCGTCGCGCCGACGTTGGTGCCCTTGCTGTCGTCGACGTAGTCCACGTCGTCGATCGTCGCGATCACTTCGACGCGATGCGCCTCGCCGCGGTATTCGCGCAGCGCGTGCAGCAGCGGCGCGGCCGGCAGGTCGATCGCGCGTGCGAGCGCGAACGCGGCCAGCGCGTTCGCCGCATTGTGCAGCCCACGGATGCGCAGCGCGTCGGCCGGCATCAGGCGCTTCTGCGCGATGTCGGGTGTATGTGCGTCGCGCTTGCGCCGGCGGCTCGTCGTCGCGACTTCATCCGGCGCGTCGCGATCGACGGCTTCGACCAGCCACGCGATGCCGTTGTCGCGCGACAGCCCGTAGTCGCCGTCCTGCACCGGTTCGTTCAGGCCGAACGTGACCGTGCGCGGGGCATCCGCCGCACCGGCTGCCGGCGCGAACTTCATCACGGCCGCATCGTCGCGGTTCAGCACGCGCGTCGTCGTCGCGCCGAAGATCCGGCCCTTTGCCTGCGCGTATGCGTCGAAGCTGCCGTGCCAGTCGAGGTGGTCCTGCGTGATGTTGAGGATCGCGGCCGCATCGGGCGCGAACGTGCGCGCGGTCTCGAGCTGGAAGCTCGACAGTTCGAGCACCCACACGTCGGGCAGCGCGGTTTCGTCGATCGCACCGGCGAGCCGGTCGAGCATCGCGGGGCTGATGTTGCCCGCGACAGCGACCTTCTTGCCCGAGCGCTGGCACAGCAGGCCCGTGAGGCTCGTCGTCGTGGTCTTGCCATTGGTGCCCGTGATCGCGAGCACCTTCGGCTGGTAACCGCTCGTGCCGAGCGCGCGCAGCGCCTGCGCGAAGAATTCCAGCTCGCCCCACACCGCGACGCCCTGCTCGTTCGCGGCCGCGACCAGCGCCGCGAGTGCCGGTTCGAGCGGCGACAGCCCCGGGCTCAGCCCGACGAGCTCGACGCCGCCGTCGAGCAGCGCGGGCGTGAACGCCCCGCCGACGAATTCCGCATCGATGCCTTCGGCCTGCAGCGCGGCAAGGTTCGGCGGCGCCTCGCGGGTATCGGCAATACGCAGCCGGCACCCGTGCCTCGCGCACCATCGCGCGATCGCGAGACCCGATTCCCCGAGCCCCAGTACGAGCACCATCGGCCGTTGCCGATCTCCAAACATCTCGCCAGACATCCTTGTTACCTTTCCTTTACCGCAGCTTGAGGGTGGTCAGACCGAACAGGCACAGCATCAGCGTGATGATCCAGAAACGCACGACCACCTGCGTTTCCTTCCAGCCGGACAATTCGAAATGGTGATGCAGCGGCGCCATCTTCAGCAGACGCCGTCCTTCGCCGTAGCGCTTTTTCGTGTACTTGAACCACGACACCTGCAGCATCACCGACAACGTTTCCGCAACGAAGATGCCGCCCATGATGAACAGCACGATTTCCTGGCGCACGATCACCGCGACCGTGCCGAGCGCGCCGCCGAGCGCCAGCGCACCGACATCGCCCATGAACACCTGCGCGGGGTGCGTGTTGTACCAGAGGAACGCGAGCCCTGCCCCACCCATCGCGGAACAGAAGATCAGCAATTCGCCCGCGCCCGGAATGTGCGGGAACAGCAGGTATTTTGAATAGACCGCGCTGCCCATCACGTACGCGAACACACCCAGCGACGCGCCGACCAGCACGACCGGCATGATCACGAGACCGTCGAGGCCGTCGGTCAGGTTCACCGCGTTACTCGCGCCGACGATCACGAAATAGGTCAGTACGATGAAGCCCCAGACGCCGAGCGGATAGCTGATCGACTTCAGGAACGGCAGCATCAGGTCGGCACGCGCCGGCAGCCCCATCGACAGGCCGCTCCGCACCCATGCCATGAACAGGTCGAACACGCGCACGTTGTTCGCCTCGGACACGCTGAACGCGAGGTAGACGGCCGCGAACAGCCCGATCACCGACTGCCAGAAATACTTCTCGCGCGACGACATCCCGCGCGGGTCCTTGTGGACGACCTTGCGGTAATCGTCGACCCAGCCGATCACGCCGAAACCGAACGTGACGAGCATCACGATCCAGATGAAACGGTTCGTCAGGTCGCCCCACAGCAGCGTCGCGACCGCGATGCCGATCAGGATCAGCACGCCGCCCATCGTCGGCGTGCCGGACTTGACGAGGTGCGTCTGCGGGCCGTCCTTGCGCACGGCCTGGCCGACCTTCATTTGCGTCAGCTTGCGGATCACCCACGGTCCGCACACGAGCCCGATCCCGAGCGCGGTGATGGTGGCCATCACCGCACGGAACGTGAGGTACGTGAACAAGCGCAAAAAGCTTGCGTCTCCTTGCAGCCATTGCGCCAGCGCCAGCAGCATGCTTCCTTCCTTCTACTCAGTGTGCAGCGGGCGACGTGCCCGCTGCGGGTTGGTTCGTCAGCGCGTCGACCACGCGCTCCATCTTCATGTACCGCGAGCCCTTCACGAGCAGCGTCGCCTGCGCGCCGTAGCCCGCCGCGAGCAGTGCGCCGACCAGCGCGCCGACGTCGCCGAAATGGCGGGCCGTGTCGCCGTACGCCGTGCAGGCATCGCGCGACGCATCGCCGAGCGCGAACAGCGCACCGATCCCGCGCTCGCGCGCGTAGGCACCGACCTCGCGATGGAAGGCCGGCCCTTCGTCGCCGACCTCGCCCATGTCACCGATCACCAGCACGCGCGGCGCCGGTTGCGCGGCGAGCACATCGATCGCGGCACGCATCGAATCGGGATTCGCGTTGTACGTATCGTCAACGACCGTTGCACCCGCGAGGCTGCCTGCGATCGCCTGTTTCACCTGCAGCCGGCCCTTGACCGGCTCGAACGATTCGAGACCCTGCTTGATCGCCGACAGCGCAACGCCGGCGCCCAGCGCCGCGGCCGTGGCAGCCAGCGCGTTGCGCGCGTTGTGCTCGCCGAGCGCGCGCAGCCGCACCGTGACGGCGCCCGCGGGCGTGTCGATCGCGAGTTCGCCGCCGTGCAGACGGCCCGTGACCTGTGCGTCGTTCTGCCGCTCGGCATCGTGCAGCGCGAAATCGAGGATCCGGTTGCCGGTCGCCGCCACGCGCCAGATGCCCGCATACGCGTCGTCGGCCGGGAACACCGCAACGCCGTCCGGCGGCAGCGCGTGAATCACGGCCGCGTGCTCGAGCGCAACGGCTTCGACCGTCGCCATGAACTCCTGGTGCTCGCGCTGCGCGTTGTTGACGAGCGCGACCGTCGGCGCCGTGAGGCGCGCCAGGACTTCGGTCTCGCCCGGGTGGTTCATTCCAATCTCGATCACCGCGAGACGATGCGCGGCCGACAGGCGCAGCAGCGTCAGCGGCAAGCCGACGTCGTTGTTCAGGTTGCCGGCCGTCGCGAGCCGCGCGTCGGCGCCGACCGCCGCCGCGAAGATCGACGCGATCATTTCCTTGACGGTCGTCTTGCCGTTGCTGCCCGTCACCGCAACGAGCGGCAGCGCGAATCGTTTGCGCCAGCCGTGTGCGAGTGCGCCGAGCGCGGCACGCGTTTCGCCGCCCTCGATCGCCGGCATCGTGACGCCCGCCGGCACGTGCGCGACGAGCGCCGCTGCCGCACCGCGCGCAGCGACATCGCCGAGGAAGTCGTGCGCGTCGAAGCGCTCGCCTTTCAGCGCGACGAACAGGTCGCCGGGGCCGGCCGTGCGGCTGTCCGTCGACACGCGATCGAACGTGACACTCGCGTCGCCGTGGACGGTTGCACCGGGAATCAGGCGAACGGCTTCGCCGAGACTGAGCATCGTCATTCGGCGCCTCCCTTGCCGTGCGTCGCGCGCGCTGCCAGCGCAAGCCGCGCGTGATCCTGGTCGGAGAACGTGCGTTTCTTGCCCATGATTTCCTGCGTGGCCTCGTGGCCCTTGCCGGCCAGCACGACGACATCCTCGCGTGCCGCGCCGCGCACGGCCTGCAGGATCGCGCTCGCGCGATCCTCGATACGGCGGGCGTGATCGGGGGCGGTCATGCCCGCGACGACCTGGTCAATGATGCGCTGCGGATCCTCGCTGCGCGGGTTGTCGCTCGTGACGACGGCCTCATCGGCGAGCCGCTCCGCGATCGCGCCCATCAGCGGGCGCTTCGTCGCATCGCGATCGCCGCCGCAACCGAACATGCAGACGAGCCGGCCGCCGCGCGCCGTAGCAATCGGGCGCAGCGCGTCGAGCGTCTTTTCGAGCGCGTCGGGCGTATGGGCGTAGTCGATCACGACGAGCGGTTCGTCGTTCTGCAGCCGGCCGCCGAGCCGCTGCATCCGGCCGTTGACGGACTCGAGCCGCGCGATCTCGGCGAGCGCCGCGTCGAACGGCACGTCGGCCGCGAGCAACGAACCGAGCACGGCGAGCAGGTTGCTGACGTTGAACGTGCCGAGCGTGCCGACCTCGACGTCGGCATCGCCCCACGACGAATGCAGGCGGAACGCCGTGCCGGTCGCGGTGGCGCGCACGTCGATCGCGACCAGTTCGCGATCGGCGTCGGGCGCCGGTGCATCGCCGCTCCCGTACGCGATCGTGCGTACGCGGCCGGCCAGTTTCTCGAGCAGGCGCTGGCCGGCTGCGTCGTCGCGGTTGACGACCGCCGCGCGCAGGCCGCGCCATGCGAACAGCTTCGCCTTCGCGGCCTCGTACGCATCGAACGTGCCGTGATAGTCGAGGTGATCCTGCGTGAGGTTCGTAAACACCGCGATGTCGAAGGCTGTACCGTTCACGCGCCCCTGGTGCAGCGCGTGCGACGACACTTCCATCGCCACGGCCTTCGCGCCCGCGTCGCGCAACTGCGCGAGGCTGCGCTGCAGTTGCGGCGCGTCGGGGGTCGTGAAACCCGTCGGCACGAGCTGGCCGGGCATCCCGGTGCCGAGCGTGCCGATCACCGCGCACGGCTGGTGCAGCGCCGTCAGCGCGGTGGCGATCCATTGCGTGCACGAGGTCTTGCCGTTCGTGCCGGTCACACCCACCGCGAGCAGGCTGTCGCTCGGATCGCCGTACCAACCGCTGGCGATCTCGCCGGCGAGCTGGTCGAGCGCCGGCACGGCCAGTGCGACGGGCACCGCCGGCGCCGCGTCCAGCCCTTCCGGCTGATACAGCACGGCAGCCGCACCGCGCGCGACGGCTTCGACGATGAAGGCACGATTGTCGGCCCCGTCGACTGCATACGCGACAAACACGTCGCCAGCCTTGAGGCTGCGCGTGTCGGCATGCAGTTGCGCGGCGGGGGCCACATGCTGACGCAGCCACGCAAGCGCGGCTGCGATCTGCTGATGCGCCGGATGGGAACTGCGAGCGGCGCTCATCGAACAACTCCTGGTGAATTACGCGTCGTGCTGGACACGATCATATGCTTCGCACCGCTCCCCGCGGCCAGCTTTTGCGGCCCCGTTGCGGAAGGTGCTGCCGGCGAATCGTCAGACACGACGAGCTGCTTGATCGGCATGTTCGGCGGCACATTCAGCGCACGCATCGTGTCGCCGGCGATCGCCGAGAATACGGGGCCGGACACTTGGCCGCCGAAGTGGCTGCCGGCGGTCGGCTCGTCGACCGATACCGCGACGACGATGCGCGGATTCGGCATCGGCGCCATCCCGACGAACGACGCGCGGTACTTGCGCGTGTAGCCGTGACCTTCGTGCTTGTACGCGGTACCGCTCTTGCCGCCGACGCGATAGCCCGGCACGGCCGCATCCGGCGACGTGCCGCCCGGCGCCACCACCGTCTCGAGCATCGCACGCACTTCGCGCGCGGTGGTCGGGTTGAACACCTGCGTACCCACGACCGGCTGGTTGGGGTCGGTCTTGAAAATGGTCACGGGCATCAGCTCGCCGTCATGCGCGATCGCCGTGTAGGCGCGCGCGAGCTGGAACAGCGACACCGACAGGCCGTAGCCGTACGACATCGTCGCCTGTTCGATGCGACGCCAGCTCTTCCACGGACGCAGGCGGCCGGCCACCGCACCCGGGAACCCGACCTTCGGCGCTTGGCCGAGGCCGATGCTCGTATACATATTCCACATTTCCTCGGGCCGCATCGTCATCGCGATCTTCGTCGCGCCGATGTTGCTCGACTTCTGGATCACACCGCCGACCGTCAGCGTGCCGAAACCCGCGTCGTCGGTGATCGGCGCGCCGTCGAGCACGAAGTGCCCGTTGCCCGTCTCGACGAGCGTGTTCGGCGTCACGCGGTGCAGGTCGAGCGCGAGCGACACCGTAAACGGCTTCATGATCGAGCCCGGCTCGAACACGTCGGTCATGATCCGGTTGCGCAACTGCTCGCCCGTCATGCGCGAGCGGTCGTTCGGGTTGTACGTCGGGTAGTTGACGAGCGCGAGCACCTCGCCGGTGCGCACGTCGACGACCATCGCCGCGCCGGCCTTCGCCTTGAACTTCTCGACGGCGGCCTTCAGGTTCGCGTACGCGATGTACTGGATCTTGCTGTCGATCGACAGGTCGACGTCGGTGCCGTTGTGCGGCGGGATCTGCTCAGCGACGTCCTCGACGATGTGCCCCATCCGGTCCTTGATCACGCGACGCACGCCCGACGTGCCGGACAGCATCTTCTGGTCGCCCAGCTCGACGCCCTCTTGCCCTTCGTCCTCGACGTTCGTGAAGCCGATCAGGTGAGCGGTGATCTCGCCTTCCGGATAGAAGCGCTTGTATTCGTTGCGCTGATAGATACCGGGGATATCGAGCGCGGCGACCTTGTCGGCGACGTCGATCGGCACCTGACGCTTGACGTAGACGAAACCCTTGTCTTCCGACAGCTTCACGCGCAGTTCCTTCGACGTCATGCCGAGGAGCTTGCCGAGCTGGTTGACCTTGTCGGCGTCGAGATCGTCCGGCACCGCGTCGGGAATCGCCCAGATCGCGCGCACGGGCAGGCTCGTCGCGAGTACGAGCCCGTTACGGTCGAGGATCTTGCCGCGCGTCGCCGGCAGATCGATCGTGCGCTGGTAGCGGCTTTCGCCCTGCTTCCGATAGAACGCGTTGCCGGGGCCCTGGATCCAGAACGCGCGCGCGGCCAGCGCGACGAACGCCATGAACAGCAGGAACACGACGAACTTCGAGCGCCACATCGGGAGATGCACGCCCAGCACGGGGCTCGACGAGAACTTCACGTTCTGGCGCTTCTGGGACGGCTTCATCGCGCGCCTCCCTTGCCCTTGCCGGCCGTGTCCCCGGAAGCCGGGATCGGCGCATCGATCGCCTTCGCAGCGCCCGGCGGCAGCGTCAGGTATTGCGTGCGGCCGGTCGTGATCGGCTGCATCTTCAGCGAGTCGTTCGCAAGCTGCTCGATGCGTGAGGTCTTCGACAGCGCGCTCTGCTGATACTGAAGCTGCGCGTAGTCCTGCTGGAGCTGACGCTCCTGCGACTGCGCACGCTGCAGCTGGATGAAGATCTGGCGCTGCTGGTTCGTCGAATTGACGACCGACAGCGCGCACCCCATCACGATGATCAGCAGGAAGATATTGAAGCGGCTCATGGCGTGACGCGCTCCGCGATGCGCATCACGGCCGAACGGGCGCGCGGATTCGCAGCGACTTCCGCTTCACTCGGAAACTGGCGGCTGATGATCTTGAGCGGCGGGCTCGGGAGATCGACGGCGCGGATCGGCAGGCGACGATCGACCGCAGGCGCACTCGCGTGCGCCTGCATGAATCGCTTGACGATCCGGTCCTCGAGTGAATGAAAGCTGATGACCACCAGCCGCCCCCCTTGCTCCAGCAACGACAGTGCCGCGTCTAGTACGACTTGCAGGTCCGCAAGCTCTTGATTGACGTGAATCCGTATAGCCTGAAAGGTGCGGGTTGCCGGATCCTTGCCCTTCTCACGGGTTTTGACGACGTGACCCACGATTTGGGCAAGCTCGCCCGTGGTGTCGAGAGGCCCAAGACGGTCGGACTCTGCCCGGCGAGCAACAAGCGCCTTTGCAATCTGAAAAGCAAACCGTTCTTCCCCATAATCCCGTATCACCTCCGTCAATTCCTGCACCGAAGCCCGTGCGAGCCATTCCGCCGCCGACTCGCCGCGCGTCGGATCCATCCGCATGTCCAGCGGACCATCGGCGCGGAAGCTGAAGCCACGCGCCGGATCGTCCACCTGCGGCGAGGACACGCCCAGGTCAAGCAACACACCCGACACCTTCTCGACGCCGCGCGCCGCAAGCGCGTCGCGCATCGATGCAAAGCTGTCATGCACGATCGAGAAGCGCGCATCCTCGATGCCCTGCGCCGTCTCGATCGCCCTCGGATCCTTGTCGAACGCGATCAGCCGCCCGGCCGCCGCCAGCCGCGCGAGCACCGCGCGGCTATGGCCGCCGCGTCCGAACGTACCGTCGACATAGATGCCGTCCGGTCGCGTCACGAGCGATTCGACCGCTTCGTCCAACAACACTGTCCGATGCTGCAATTCGTTTCCCATCGCGGGCGTCTCCGTCACCGCAATCAGAACGTGAAATTCTTCAGCGCGTCGGGCATGCCCTGCGCCATCGCTGCCTGCTCCTTCGCGTTGTAGGTCTGCGAATCCCACAGCTCGAAGTGACTACCCATTCCCAACAACATGACTTCCTTTTCCAGTCCGGCTGCCATGCGCAGCTCGGGCGATACGAGAATCCGGCCGGCGCTGTCGAGATCGACATCCATCGCATTGCCGAGAAAAATGCGCCGCCACCAGTGCGCGTCCATCGGCAGCGCGGCGATCTTGGCGCGGAATACTTCCCATTCGGGGCGCGGAAACAGCAACAGGCAGCCGTCCGGGTGCTTGGTCACAGTCACCCGTCCTTCTGCCTGTCCTTGCAGCGCTTCGCGATAGCGAGCCGGCACCGACATCCGCCCTTTCGCATCGAGCGTCAGCGCCGACGCCCCTTGGAACACTTTCCGCTCTCCCGTTCAGGGCACCGAAGCACCCGC
Organism: Burkholderia aenigmatica; assembly: GCF_902499175.1. Lineage (GTDB taxonomy): Bacteria > Pseudomonadota > Gammaproteobacteria > Burkholderiales > Burkholderiaceae > Burkholderia > Burkholderia aenigmatica. The sequence continues at coordinate 7,192 of NZ_CABVQC010000005.1, read as the reverse complement.
TCCATGCTGAGAATTTAGCCGGAATAGCCCGCTAAATCACACAAAAATACACTTTCTCACACTGTCTCCCACTTTAGAGGAAGGGTGTGGCACGGTCAAGGGAGCGGCCCGCTTTTTTGACGAATTTTGTTAGTTAGAACAAGGACTTACGCGCACATGCTCATGCGACCCCTCATACCAAAAACCGTTATAAATGAACGAGCTAGTGCAACTTGTGAAGGTGATACGTGAGAAAGACGGGCCAGAGGGGTGTGCGGACGGGGCTTTCGGGGGCGGGAAAACGAGGAATAAACGGGCGGTATCAGGGGCGGGAAACCGGGGCGGCGTCCCACGTCGCCCCGGTGCGAATCTCACAGATAGTACGCAGTGCTCGTCATGACTTTCGACGCCGCGCGCATCAGCATCCGCGCGGGCAGCGGCAACTCGATTCCGCCGGCGTCGGCCGCCGCCTTGCCGTGTTTCACTTCGTCGATACGCATCTGGTCGACGATCGCGCGCGACGCAGTATCGGCCGCCGGCAGCTCGGACATATGACCTTCGAGATGGCTCTCGACCTGGCGCTCGGTCTCGGCCATGAAGCCGAGGCTGACCTTGTCGCCAAGCGCGCCGGCCGCCACGCCGATCGCGAGCGAACCCGCATACCAGAGCGGGTTCAGCAGGCTCGGACGCGAGTCGAGCTCTTTCAGGCGGTGCGCGGTCCATGCGAGGTGATCCTCCTCCTCCCGCGCGGCCTCTTCGAACATCGCCTTCGCCGACGCCGTGCGCGCGGTGAGTTTCTGCGCCTGGTAGAGCGCCTGCGCGCAGACCTCGCCGACGTGGTTCACGCGCATCAGCCCGGCGGCATGCGTGCGCTCCGCAGGCGTCAGTTCGACGGCCGGCGCCTCGGCCGGTGCGGGCACCGGGCGGCTCATCCGGCTAATGCCGGTCAGCGATCGCAGGCCGCGATCGAATTCGCTGATCAGTTCATCAAACACCATCCTGTTCTCCTGGCTGCAGGTGCTGCCGCGAGCGGCAAGGGCACGAGTCCGCTGCGTAACCGACTTGATTATTCAGCGGAAATTGCGGTTAACCCGTGATTTTAACCATTGTTGCATAAAGGAAACATGGCGGCCTTGAGCTGCGGCATTTCGCTTTGTGGCAAAAAACGGTTTTGCTACATTACGTCCGACTTCTTGCGAAGTTGATGGGGCCCGTCAACAGAACATAACTATCTGCCCCGCCAGAATAATTCAGTGAATTTTGGAGATCCGTTAATGAAAAAGTCGCTTCTCGCGCTCGTCGCGCTGGGCGCGTTCGCTGGCGCTGCCCATGCGCAAAGCAGCGTGACGCTTTACGGCATCATCGATGAAGGCCTGCTCTTCAACAACAACGCAGGCGGCAAGCACCTGTACAGCATGGCAAGCGGCGTGATGCAAGGCAGCCGCTTCGGCATGCGCGGCACCGAAGACCTCGGTGGCGGCCTGAAGGCGATCTTCACCCTCGAAAACGGTTTCGACGTGAACAGCGGCAAGCTCGGTCAGGGCGGCCTGATGTTCGGTCGTCAGGCTTATGTCGGCCTGTCGAGCCAGTACGGTACGGTCACGCTGGGTCGTCAATACGACTCCGTCGTCGACTTCGTCGGCCCGCTCGAGGCAGGCGACCAGTGGGGCGGCTACATCGCTGCTCACCCGGGCGACCTGGACAACTTCAACAACGCGTACCGTGTGAACAACGCGGTCAAGTTCACGAGCGCGACCTACGGCGGCTTCTCGTTCGGCGGCATGTACAGCTTCGGCGGTCAAGCCGGCCAGTTCGCGAAGAACCAGGTCTGGTCGCTCGGCGCAGGCTACAACAACGGCCCGCTGGTGTTGGGCGTCGGTTACTTGAACGCACGTACGCCGAACCAGTTCGGCGGCATGTTCAACAACGGTTCCGCGTCTTCGTCGGTATCGTCGCCGATCTACGGCGCATACGCGAACAACGCGAACACGTACCAGGTCATCGGTGCGGGCGGCGCCTACACGTTCGGCGCAGCGACGATCGGCGCGACGTACTCGAACACGAAGTTCAAGGGCTTCTCGGCAGGCCCGTTCGTGAACCAGACCGCGACGTTCAACAACGGCGAAATCAACTTCAAGTATCAGCTGACCCCGGCGCTGATTCTCGGCGCAGCGTACGACTACACGCAAGGCAGCAAGATCGACGGCAACTCGGCAGCCAAGTACCACCAGGGTTCGCTGGGCGTCGACTACTTCCTGTCGAAGCGTACCGATGTCTACGTGATCGGCGTGTATCAGCACGCATCGGGCAGCGTACTCGACGCGAACGGCAACGTCCTGAAGGCAACGGCAGCGATCAACGGTCTCGCAGGCTCGAGCAGCAGCAACCAGGTCGCAGCGCGCGTCGGTATCCGTCACAAGTTCTAATCAGCTTGCCCAGCAAGCCGCAGCATATTGAAGGCGCCTTCGGGCGCCTTTTTCTTTTCCGGTGCAGCCGCGCAGCGAAAGCGCGGCTGCACCGGCCACCACGCGCTCGTGACGCGGGCGCTGCGCCGTCTGCCGCGCGACATGCCGGCTGCCACCACCGGCCCATTCCGGAAGCCGCCTCGTTCCGAAACAGCGTCTTCGGGGCCGCGCCGCAAACAAAAAAGCCCGGCAGAAGCCGGGCTTTTCCATTCGATCGACTGCGCCGTTACGCGCGTCCGTCGCGCAGTTCGCGTCGCAGGATCTTGCCGACGTTCGTTTTCGGCAGTTCCGTCCGGAACTCGACCAGCTTCGGCCGCTTGTAGCCGGTGAGCCGCTCCTTGCAGTAGGCGAGGATGTCCTTGTCGGTGAGCGCCGGGTCCTTCTTCACGATGAACAGCTTCACGGCTTCGCCGGAATGCTCGTCGGGCACACCGACAGCCGCCACCTCGAACACGCCCGGATGCGACGCCACCACGTCCTCGACTTCGTTCGGATACACGTTGAAGCCCGATACCAGAATCATGTCCTTCTTCCGGTCGACGATCTTCACGTAACCTCGCGCATCCATCACGCCGACGTCGCCCGTCTTGAAGAAGCCGTCCGCGAACATGACCTTCGCGGTCTCGTCCGGCCGGTTCCAGTAGCCGGCCATCACCTGCGGCCCGCGGATGCAGATCTCGCCGGGTTCGCCGAGCGCGACGTCGTTGCCGGCGTCGTCGCGAATCGCCACTTCGGTCGACGGCAGCGGCAGGCCGATCGTCCCGCTGTATTCGGTCGCCGTCACGGGGTTGCAGGTCGCCACCGGCGACGTTTCGGACAGCCCGTAGCCTTCGATGATCGCCGTATGGGTCTTTTCATACCAGCGCTTCGCGACGCCTTCCTGGATCGCCATGCCGCCGCCGTTGGCGATCACGAGCTTCGACAGGTCGAGCTGATTGAATTCCGGGTGGTTCAGCAGCGCGTTGTACAGCGTGTTGACCGCCGGGATCGTCGAGATCTGGTAGCCCTTCAGCTCCTTGATCATGCCGGCGATGTCGCGCGGGTTCGGGATCAGGATACCCATGCCGCCGGTACGCATCGTCAGGAAGCCGCAGACGGTCAGCGCGAACACGTGATACAGCGGCAGCGCGACAACCGTCACGAACTGTTTCACCTCCGGGTACTTCTCATGAGCCGGATGGTGCCAGGCGCCCGCCTGCAGCACGTTCGACACGATGTTCCGGTGCAGCAGCGTCGCACCCTTCGCCACGCCGGTCGTACCGCCCGTGTATTGCAGGAACGCAACGTCGTCGGGGCCGATCTTCTGCGCCTTGAATGCCTGCCGCGCGCCTTCCGACAGCGCGGCCTTGAAGCGCGTGAACGACGGCAGCTGCCAGGCAGGCACCATCTTCTTCACGTTGCGCACGACGTAGTTGACGAGCCAGCCCTTGATGCCCAGCAGATCACCCATCGATGCGACGACAACGTGCTTGACGCCCGTTTTCGCGATGACGGCCTGTAGCGTCGACGCGAAATTCTCGAGGATGACGATCGCCTCCGCACCGCTGTCCTTCAGCTGATGTTCGAGCTCGCGCGGCGTATAGAGCGGATTGACGTTGACGACGGTGTAGCCCGCGCGCAGGACCGCGGCGATCGCCACGGGATACTGCAGCACGTTGGGCATCATGATCGCGACGCGCGCACCGCGCGCGAGCCCGCGCGATTGCAGCCACGCGCCGAACTGGCGCGACAGCTTGTCGAGTTCGCCGTACGTGATGCCCTTGCCCATGCAGACGAACGCTGTGCGGTCGCGATACTGCCGGAAGCTTTCGTCGAGCAGGTCTGGGACAGAGGGATAAGGAGACGCGTCAATTTCGGCTGGAACGCCGGGTGGGTACGATTTCAGCCAAATTTTGTCCATACCGCGCGTCTCCTCACAGATTTTCGAATGGTCGTGCTAAAACGCATCGTAACGGCTCGCTCGTCCCGAGACAACAGGGTTAGATGTCCACTTCGAACTTCTGTGGAAAATCGTCTGATCATACGGGGATATTCGATCAAATGCGCTCAACTTCCACAAGGCAATCGTAAAACGTCGCCGAATTACCAAGATCGGTCAACGCCTGGCTCGTCACCTCGTTTGCGTTCCTGCCGTCCGGTGACAGCTTCTTCCACCAGATCGACAGCCCGACGACGAGCCCGGCACGTGCGCGATCGGTAATTCTCGCGAGCGCCTGCATCGATCCACGGTCGTTGAAGATCCGTACGACGTCGCCTTCGGTGATGCCGCGCACTTCGGCATCCGACGGGTGGATGTCGAGATGCGGCTCGCCTTCGGTGTGACGCAGGCTGTCGACGTTCACGAACGTGCTGTTCAGGAAGTGGCGGGCCGGCGGCGAAATCATCGCGAGCGGATAGCGCGCGGCAAGCTCGGGCGCAGCCTCGGCCGATTCGAAAGGCGGCAGGTAGTCGGGCACGGGATCCACACCCATCTGCTCGAGCCGCGGGCTGTGGAACTCGCACTTGCCGGATGGCGTACGGAAACCGCCCTCCGCGAACGGCGCCTCCGGCAGCTTGAGCTTCAGCCAGCCATCACGCTTCAGCGTGTCCCAGTCGCTGTCGAGCACCGGATCGTCCCAGCGGAGCGCCGCGCGCGCGACCTCGTCGTCACTGTGATAAAGCGCGGGCTCGTCGAGCCCCATGCTGCGCGCGATGCCGCGGAAGATCTCCGTATTCGGCCGCGCGTCTCCCACCGGGGGAATCGACGGCAGGTTCGCCATCACGTAGGTGTGGCCGTACGATTTGTGGATGTCCAGATGCTCGAGCTGCGTGGTCGCCGGCAACACAATGTCGGCGAAATCGACGGTATCTGTCTTGAAATGCTCGAGAACGACCGTGAACAGATCGTCGCGCGCGAACCCTGCGGCAACCTTCGAAGAGTCCGGCGCGACCGCCACCGGATTCGAGTTGTACACGATCACCGCTTCAACTTTCGGCCCGAAGCTTGCATCGCCCGGATGCAACAGCGCATCGCCAATCGCGTTCATGTTGACGATACGCGGCAGCGTGTGCGGCCAGCCCGGCATCAAGTCCGGGCGCAGTAGCGCTGCCTGGTTGACCGGTGCAGATTCCGACGACGAGAGCAACAGCCCGCCGGCCCGATCCCGCCAGGCCCCCGTCAGCGCCGGCAGACTGGCGATCGCGCGTACGGCGTTACCACCGCCGCGGACGCGCTGCATGCCATAGTTGAGGCGGATCGATGCCTTGCGGGTAGCGCCGTAGCGACGCGCAAGGTCGACCAGCTCGGACGCATCGATACCGCAGATCTGCGCAACGCGTTCCGGCGGATAGGACATCGCCCGCTCCTTGAGCGCATCGAAGCCGAGTGTATGGCTGGCAATGTAGTCGCGATCGAGCAGATCTTCGGTAATCAGCACGTGCATCATGCCGAGCGCGAACGCGCCATCGGTGCCTGGTTTCAACGCGATATGCTGATGGCACTTTTCCGCCGTCAGCGAACGATACGGATCGATGGCGACCAGACGAGCGCCTCGGCGCTTCGCTTCCTGCGCACGCGTCCAGAAGTGCAGGCTCGACGCGATCGGGTTCGCGCCCCAAATCAGAATCAGCTCGCTTTCCTCGAAGTGCTCAAGGTGCATACCGAGACTGCCACCATAGGTGTAACGCAACCCCGCTGCGCCAGCCGCCGCGCAGATCGTGCGCTCGAGCCGCGATGCGCCGAGCTTGTGAAAGAACCGCTGGGCGATGCCCTCCCCCTGCACGAGCCCCATCGTCCCCGCATAGCTGTACGGCAGGATCGCTTCCGGTGCGCGCGTCGCGATTTCACCGAGACGACGGCCGATCTCGTCGAATGCCTCGTCCCAGCTGATCGGCACGAAACGCCCTTCCCCTTTCGCGCCGATTCGCTTGAGCGGGACGGTGAGGCGGTCGGGGTGATGAACGCGATCGGCGTATCGGCTGACTTTCGTGCACAACACGCCTTGCGTCGGCGGATGGTCGGGATCGCCCGTGACCTTGATCGCCTTGCCGTTTTCGACAGTCACACGCATTGCGCACGTGTCCGGACAATCATGCGGGCATACGGCCCGGACTACCTGAATGGCGGCGTTCATCGTTTTGAATGCAGAGATGGGGATTTGCAAATTTTACGTGGACACGCCGAATAAAGCGTTCATTTCGTGCGGATTCTGAGTTATCCGGCCGAAATGGGATTGGTGGATGCGAGGAGAGTTTCGGTGGTTCCGTGTGTCTTCCGTGGGGGAGACTTGCGTGGCCAATCCGGCGTTCGCTATCGACGCTGCACGACGGCGCCAACCGATACACGGGGATGAAGGAATTGCAGCTTTGAGCGGAGATAGGATCGATTGACCCAAGAATCGCGAAGGATATCGGCTTTTTGGAAATCGGACGCTGCGATTGGCTGCGATTGGCTGCGCTTGGGCGCGGTGATGTGCAATGCCCTTCCCCGCACGCATGCATTTCCGTCGCGCCAATGCAAAAACCCCCGCCTTTCGGGCGGGGGTTTCTGGCTTAGGGAGCCTGACGATTACCTACTTTCACACGGGAATCCGCACTATCATCGGCGTAGAGTCGTTTCACGGTCCTGTTCGGGATGGGAAGGGGTGGGACCGACTCGCTATGGTCATCAGGCAAAGAGGGTTGTTGTGCTGGCTTCGCAGCACAACCAATCTTGGAAGAAGCAGTAATTTTGAGTTGTGTGTATCACACACGAGAATCCAACCAGTCCG